>JBGSLR010000073.1:0-37380 GCA_041740615.1 Desulfobacterales bacterium | reverse complement strand
ACTCGCATGTCGTACCATTGTTTTGCCTCCTTGTTTTGGGCTAACGGTTTCTTTTCGCGATTAAACCATGCCTTACAAGGAGGCTTTTTTTCAAGCCCAATAAACTATTTTATTTCAAAACCGTTTTTGGACAAGAGTGATATTCGATCTTCTCGTGCTGACCGGTTTGGCCCATTACTACTCACGGATGGCTACCGCTAAAATCGATATATTTCTAATTGCCCTTGCCAATGTATATTTTCTAACGCTTAGCATATGTCATTCATACATCCCATACTGGCGTATTGACGGTTTTCTCGTTTATATTCCGCTGACGCATTTATTAAGCGAGGTTCGGTCAACGCGTCTCTCGCTCGTGCTGATCGCGCTCGCTTTTTTTGGTATATTTATATGGAGTGATTTTCTTACCGTTTTTTATAAATATAATCTCTATGGGAGGAATAGTATTTTCTGGGGCGTCGTATCGATGTTTCTATTGAGCTTGAAATTCGGAAACAACATAAAAAGCGGATTATTGATGGTTTGTTCGAGGTACTCCCTTGGATTATTTGCCGTTCATAAGTATTGGCAGTTTTTCTCCATTTTGACTCTGAATTATGTAATGTCAATGAACCATATGAATGGTGTCATTACATTCGGATCCGTATCCGTTTCATTGTTTGACATCATTGTATGTATTTCCGCATTGCTTCTTTCCGCATCATCCCTCTTTTTGATGAAACAGTCAGGCTTTCTGATACGCTATATACAGTAATCGCCTTCATGATATTCTTTTTATTTTTATGTCAGCAAGTTACATAATTCAAACACAATCAAAAAAATATTTGTTGATTTTTTTATTTTTTAGGTTATATTTATAAACATTGATAATTCAATTATTGGCTGAAAAGGAACCAACCATGCCCCTCACCAAGTTCGATATGTTTTTGCGTCGGGTTTTCGACGCCACCGGCATCAGTTCCCAGAACGAGCTGGCTTCGGCCATGAGAATCAATCGCTCGGCCATCACCCAGGCTCGAAAAAAAAACGCCGTGCCGGAAAAATGGCTGGTGCAGCTTTACCGGCTTTTCGGTTTAAATCCGGACTGGCTGGAAACCGGCAAGGGCCCGACCTTCATTTCGCCAGATGCCCGCTCAGAAGAAGCATTTACGAACATTCCCAAAGTCAAGGCGCGTCTATGCGCCGGCGCCGGATCGTTTGAAGTCGGCGCGGAGATTGAGGGCTATTACGCATTCCAAAATCAATGGCTGCGGCTGAAAGGCAATTGGGGGAAAATGGTGTTGCTTGATATTTTCGGCAACAGCATGTCACCGGAACTGAAAGACGGTGATACGGTTCTCATCGACGAGTCGCAAAAGGATGTTCTCGCCGGAGCCCTTTACGCCGTTGGAATTGATGACACCATCATGGTCAAACGAGTCGAAAAACACCCCAACAAACTGGTCTTGTTGAGTGACAACCGCGATTATTCACCCATTTTTTTAGAAAACGAAGATATGAAAAAAGCCCGTATCATCGGCAAGGTCATTTGGAGTTGCCGAGAATTTAGATAGTATCCATGCACAAATGCTAACTGTTGGTCAAGGACAAGGCCTGAGCGATATGTAACAACCAAGGCATAGGTCGCTGCTTCGGGGTTTTTCAAAAAAAAGAACAATCGGCCCCCTTGGACCGAAAGATACCATTTGTGCAGGGAAGTTTTTTTATTCCCGATGTTTATATTTATTTCTTTTCGATATTATTTGCAACTTTCCGGTTTATCATTCTCAACGCCGGATCGGCAACATGGCCACCAAACACATTCGGAGAGGAGACCCAGTGTATGACAAAACACATTTTCGACCGGACCTATCATGAATATTTTGAATACCATGGTAATACAACTATCGAACATATCAAGAAAAAGAACGACGTCACCATCGGGCGGGCCTGGCTTCTTTTCAATTCGGTGGAAGAAGCACAAGATTTTTTTAACGAAAAAGCAGCGTTGTAGGAGATACCATGTTACACAGACTGATCGACGGAGCCCTTGAATGTCTTTTTATGGTGATTGTTCTGGCCCTTTCCATCTTCGGGACCCTTGCAGCTGGATTGTAAAACACGCCGATTGCCCGGGGTAGGTCGTCACAGTTCCGTCACACCAGCGTCTGGTGCAGGAACGAACTTCTCGCCTCCGGAAGGCACGCCGGGGTCTTTATCGGGCTTTTTTTCCGGGACGTTACCGCTTTCCGGAACTTTTCCCGGTGGCTTGTTTACGCTGGGCTCTTCAACTGGGGTTTCCTGCATCCTTTTTTCCGGCTCTGAATCACTGTCGTCAGGCGGGGCAATGCCCCCGGACACGTCCGCGTCCGGAGGAGAAGAAGGAGTCGGGGGTTGATCCGGCTGTTGTTCCTTCGGGCCTCTCTGAAAACGCTTCTTTTGGCGGTCGGTTCTTTCAACCAGCTTGCTCTCAAGCTTCAAAAAAGCTTCCTCCAAGGAGGGTGCCATGGCCACAATATCGCCTTCGCTGACAATCAGGCGCTTTAGTTCCGGAATTTTCAAACGGGTGGCCGAACTGAGATATACCGGTTGAACGTACAGGATCATGTTCCCGACCGGCAAAATAATCATTCGCCCTCGAATAACTTCGGATCCGGCCTGATCCCATAACGTGAGCTGCTGGGCGATTTCCGTATCCTGATCAATCAGACTGTCAATCTGGGACGGCCCGTAAATCTGTTTCCCTTTCGGGAAATCAAATACCAGGATTTTACCATAGCTGTCCCCATCACATCCGGCCAGCGCCAGAGCCCGCAGATTGTTTCGCCCCATCGGGCTCATCGGACAAAGCAAAAGGAATTCATGCCGGTCACGGTTGATCATATTGATGGTCATATAATTGGGCTGCAGAGAAATCGTCTGGTCCTTTCGGATCAGCTTCGATAATTCCCAACTATCTTCCTGACGAAAAAAAATCTGAGGATCGGTCTGATGATATTTGGCGTAAATATTCATCTGAACCTCGAAGAGGTCTTTCGGATAGCGCAGATGGGATCGCAATTCCGTCGGCATTTTCTCCAACGGCTCTATAAATCCCGGGTAGATACGTCGATAGGCCTGAACGATCGGATCACTTGCGTCGGACATGTAAAAATGGACATTCCCATGGTAGGCATCCACGACAACTTTGACGGCATTTCGAATATAATTGAACCGATGATTGTACGGCTGTGAATTGGGATAACGGTCTGAAACCGTGTATCCATCTTGAATCCAATATAGTCCTTTTTCCGTGGTAACGAGGTAGGGATCGCTGTCGAGTTGAAAAAACGGCGCCAGCATCCGAATTCTTTCGGTCACATTTCGATGAATCAAAATGCGGCTTTTTTCATTGGTTTTCGTTGTTAGAAAGATGTTTCGATCCTTGAAATACAGTGCAAACGTCAATTTTCGGTAAACGGAAGAAATGTCGATGCCGCCACCACCGTCATAGTTGCTCAATTCATTGGCTTCGTCTCGCGGATAATCGATTTCGCCGAGTTCATTGGGTACGATTGCATAGGTATATCCCCCGACGCCATAGTATATTTCAGGCTTTTGTATCGTAAAACCGTAATCCGATTGGGAAGGCATATCACGAACAAACCATGTCATGGTTTCGTCGCCTCCCTGAGCCGAAGGGGTCATGACTAGTCCGTATCCATGCGTATACTGTAAATGCAGATTTGTCCAATTTTTCGCATAATCGGGTAAATTGGACAGATCCAGCTCACGCGCCGCCAGATACACTTGTTGATATAGGCCGGAGACCATATAGCGGTCAACATCGACACTGGGAAACGCATAGTGAGGCCGAATTCCCTGAAGCTGTTTGTAAACGTCATCCAACAGGGTCTGGTCCCACACCGGGATGTTGTGAAGGCTTTCTCCGACCTCCGCATCCTGTATGATGACCGGCGCCTGTTTGATTTTGTATTTGCGCGTCTCGATATGTTGCAGTTGATAGGCGGCCAGTGTCCCTCGGATGTTATCGTCGATATAGGGTACTTCCCGAACGAGTTCATTGGGCTTCACATAATATTTTTCAACCGCATCCTGAATAAAACCTGTTCCTCCCGCCCAGAGCAGGACGCCGAATAATACACCACATAGTATCAAACCACCCAATCCCTTACGCCGATGCAGATAAATTAAAAGGAAACCAGCCGTAATAATGAAGAAAACCAGAGAAAGCCAGAAAATCGGAACATCCACCCGCATTTCGACGAATCCGGGTCCGGAGAACAGTGGCTGGTGGGCATCGGTGTATACAAGCGCATAACGTTCCAAAAAAAATCCCCAGGATTGGATGGCGACGGCCAGGATAAAAAGAAGCGTTAAATGGACCTTGGCGCCGCTAGGCAAGTGTCGGTCATCCTTGATCAGCATCCAACGCTCGATATAATACAGGACGAAAATTCCACCCAACAGAAAGAGAAAAGCGATCAATAATTTATTCTGGATCAATGTATAGATGGGCAGTGAAAATAAAAAAAAGCTGATATCCTTACCGAATGTCGAATCCAAAGAACCGGAGTTGGCACCGAAAAAAAACAGAAGACCTTTTTCCCATTGCTCATAAAAAGGCACGGCGATGGGCAACGCCAGAATCAGAGACAAGGGGGTATAGACTTTCAGTGAACCGGACTGGAACATCTTGAGAAGTTCCCGGTACCGCTTCCGTTTTCCGCCATCGGCCTGTTCCGACTTTCTTGCGCCAATACCGATAAATCGAGAAGCCACTGAAAAATTAAGAAAAAATATAAGAAAAAAAATAAAAAACACACCAAAAAAAGTAACGTAACGATAAAACAGCCGCAGCAGGAAATAGCCCTTGTAATTCATGGAACTAAACCACCAGTAATCCACGAACGAATTCAATAGCTGGTAATTCAACAACAAATAGACAATACCGATGAAACAGGTCGATATCATACCTACCAATAGCCAGCGCTTTAGTTTTCGCATACTGTTTCCTTTTGGCTTTTTAATCGTCAATACCAGCTCTGATCGGCAAGGCAGAAGAAAATGTTTTGTGAATCGTTATATAAAACCAGACAAAGGGTCAATGAAAAAATCGTTACCCCGCCGCTCCGTTTCCAATTCTTCCACGCGGCGACGGAAGACAACCCCGGGATGCGCCGTAGGAAGAAATGCCCGTCAAACAGAAGCGGCGTTCTGAAAAAGAGTTGGCAACAATCCATCAAAGTGCTATCAATTGTTCGGAATGACGCAGAAAACAAAATCGAAAAACCGCCCCTCAGGCCTGCGGGCGTCCACCCGGATCCGTATCGGCTTGCTGATGGTATGCTCCTTTTTAACCGCTTGCAGCTCCGGCCGTTACCTCACCGCTCGAAACAATTCATGCCGCGTTTATGATCCCCAACCGGTTGCCGATCAAATCGTCGATTGGGAAGGTGGGTGTGAAAACGGCTATGCAACCGGCTATGGGGTTCTATCCGTCTACGAACAGGAAAAGATCACCTTCCGATGCACCGGCACAATGAACAGCGGACAATTTGAGGGAGATGTCATCTTTTCCGTTCTTAAAGACGAGCAACCCCATACGGAATATTTGGAAAACTGGCAGGATGGACAACCCTTTGAACGAATTCAAAATCTAACCCTAAAACGGTACCTCGTTCCAGCCGAAGATGCGAGGGGATACTTGCATCGCCTGAAACTATTTCGCCGGGACTACCCGGATGTCTGGATCGACGATTTCCACGATGTACTACTCGCAAAAACAGTGTTTGCATGTAACGATTATACCATTGATGAAACGGTCCAAGTTTCCCAAGGCCTTGCATTGGAGAAAAAGGATGGAACCGGCGACGTGATGAAAAAAAAGAAAATTTTACGGAATGAACTGCTGATTCGAATCACTGACGACGGAAATCCGGACAGTGGGTACTACACCCTATACAACCATCGTGTCGCCAGTTTGAAGCAACTGGTCAGTGATCGATACAAACCTGGAGGACCTCAGTTGCATATCATTCGGTTGGATTCCGGCTGCGAAAAACAACCCGTCCCTGAAGAATTGCCGAATTCCGATCCATGGTCGACATCGCCTCGTCATGAACAAAAAGATGGCGGTAATCAAAAACAACCGGAGGCATTATTCTTTTATCCGGTCAAACGCTATTAATCGTTGCCCTTCTCGGTATCCGCCGGAATTGCTTGTTTGATAGCGCGCGTCATAATGGCCGACAAGGATTCCCCCGTTTTCTGGCTTTCCGCTTCTAATATATCGACAACATGCTGTTCCAACGTTATCGTGACCTCACGGGTTTCCTCCTTCAAACACTTACCATCCTGCCACTGACCTTTGAAATAGGTGCCATCCGGCCATCGATATAATCCCTGGCCGTTCTGCAGTCCGTTACGCCACTCGCCTTTGTAGTAGGAATTGTCCGATCCAAAATAAATGCCGTTTCCATGTCGATCGTCGTTTTTCCATTCACCTTCATAATAGGCGCCATTCTGCCATTTATAGGCACCGTTGCCGTCGCGGTTTCCGTTTTTCCACTCTCCCTCGTAGTAGGCGCCGTTCAGTCGCTTCAAAGTACCCCAGCCCGTCCGCGTGCCGTCCACCCATTCGCCTTTGTAGACATCCCCATTGTGCCACGTGTACACTCCCTTGCCATGCGGTTTGCCTTTCAGAAAATCGCCTTCGTAAGCATCCCGCCCTTTGGCGATACCGTGTCCGTCCGCCAGACCGTCTTTGCACCCCCCCGTATATTCCTGATCGATATCCGGGTCCAATACTCGGCATTTGGGCTTCTCGGCGAACGCGGAAGTTGAGACAACGACAATCCAGATACATAGTACGATTAGGCCGCAAAAATATTGATTCTGTGTCTTCAAAAAACTGTTCCAATCCTTTTTTTTATTCCTGTCAACAGGCCGTGGCGATAATCTTCATACCCCACACCGTCTTGAAGAAATTGCGATAACTATTTTATATGATACACAACTTATCTGAATAATGCAACATTCGTTATCCATTGGTGCGAAAAACCGCTGGGAGCTCTGAATTCAATCTCCCATAACCCACCACCGGACAAAGGGAGTTGACGAACCCTTCCAATTGCAGGTATGAATCGGAATCGATTTGGCGGCTCGTATTGGAAGGATCAAAAAAACATGCTCGTATTGTACAATATCCTGATGCTGTCGGTTTTGTTTTTCGGCTTTCCGTTGCTCCTTCCGGTGATAATGCTATCGGACAAACGACGGAAAACGGCGCCATTCCGTATCGGCATCGGCCCAGACCCAACCATCGGCAGGAATTCGCAACCCGCCCTTCCAAAACCATTGTGGATTCACGCGCTCTCCGTCGGAGAAACCTTTTCCGCGGTTCCCCTGGTAAAAGCACTGGCTGTTCGATATGGGAAGGAGCGACTTCTGTTTTCAGTCTCCACCAAAACCGGTTTCGAAATCGCCCAGCAACAACTGCTGGATGATACGGCCAACATTTTTTTCTTTCCCTACGACATTATCTTTTCCGTGCGCCGGCGCATCAAACAAATCCGACCGGCAGCCGTCATTATTGTCGAAACCGACATCTGGCCCAATTTTCTGCATACTGCGGAAAAAATGAATGCCCCGGTATTCCTCATCAATGCCAGATTATCCGATCGCTCTTTTCAAGGATACAAACGTTTCATGGGCCTATTCCGACCTGCCCTATCGGTATTTCACCGCATCGGTGCCCAGACCGCCTCGGATGCCCAGCGATTCCATCGCCTGGGCGTCCCGGAAAACAAAATCATCGTCACCGGGAATATCAAATTTCACCAGGTAATTCCGGCATCTCCGGACCAGGAGTCCGCCGATCTCAAACACCTTTTACGGATCCATCCCGAACGAAAAATCGTGCTCGCCGGAAGCACACATCCCGAGGAAGAAGAGCAGTTGATAAACGGAATGACGGTCATTCAAAATACTCATCCGGACATATTGTTTATCATCGCTCCGCGGAACCCCCTGCGGGCTCAAGGGGTAAAACGCGCCTGCATTCGGAAGGGTTTATCCGCCCAAACCATGACGGAATTCATGGAGAACACAGATATTCCAAACCCGAACGTACTGGTTATCGACATCATGGGAGCCCTCAGAAAATTGTATGCCGTCTGCGATCTGGCTTTCGTGGGCGGCAGCCTGGCTGATTTCGGAGGACACAATCCGCTAGAACCGGCGGCTTATGCCAAACCGATTCTGTTCGGTCCCGACATGAAGGATTTTTTGCAAGTCGCCGAACAGCTCAAGTCATCGGGGGGGGCACAAACCATCCGTGACGCCCAAAGTTTTTCGTCGGAGATCCTTCGTCTGATCCGGTCCCCGGAAACGGCCAGGGAAATGGGGATCAAAGCGCAAAGCGTTTTCTCCGGCAGCCAGGGCGGCTTGGACAATTCTCTTAAAATCATTACTGATCTCATTTGGTAACGTTCATGGCAAAGCGACTCCAAATAATAGAACGCATCATCAATGACGAGGAGTCCCCATCGCCTCTTGTGGCGGCGTTTCTGCGACTGCTGTCCTTCGGATACGAAACCGCCGTTCGGCTGCGACTTTTTTGCTACCGCCGATCCGTATTTCAGTGCCGCAAACTGTCTTGCAGAGTCATTTCCATCGGCAATCTTACCGTCGGTGGGACCGGAAAGACACCGATGACGCAATATGTGGCCCTTCTGTGCCATTCGCTTGGATACAAAACAGCGGTTATCAGTCGTGGATATAAAGGTTCCGCTGAAAAACAGGGGGGCATCGTGAGCGACGGCAGAGCATTGCGGATGACGGCCAAAGAAGCCGGTGACGAACCCTTTTTAATGGCCGCCCACCTGCCCGACATTCCCGTATTGGTCGGTCGCGACCGTTTTGCGGTCGGTATGCGGGCCGTAAAAGAGTTCGGGCCGGATGTCATCGTGTTGGATGACGCTTTTCAGCATCTTCAGTTGGCGCGGGATATCGATTTGGTCCTGCTCGACAGAAGTCGGCCGGTGGGAAACGGTCGACTTCTGCCGAGAGGCCCCTTGCGGGAACCGGTATCATCCCTTTCCCGAGGAGATGCCTTTATTTTCACCCGCTCCGACCATACCGACATTGTATCGGACCCCCAACTCGAAAAATATCTCGGTGGGAAACCGCTCTTTCAAACAACGCACCAGCCTTTTATCGCAGCTGTTGTTCATGGGGGAACCGAAATGACCGCCGACCGAGATTCCCGGCCGGAAACGCTCCGGATGACGGATCTACAAAATCGGCGGGTTTTTCTTTTTTCCGGAATCGCACGGAATAAGGACTTTCAGAAATCGGTCAGCCTACACGGGGCTGAAATAAGGGATGCGCTGGCATTCAAGGATCACTACTGCTATTCCACGGCGGACCTTGGTAGGATAAAGAATGCGGCGGTTGCCGCTCAGGCCGAACTCATCGTGACCACGGAAAAGGACTTCGCCCGCATCGACAGCAGAATGGACTGGCCGATGGATCTCTGGGCCATCGGCATCCGCCTCACATTCCCGGACCAGACAAATGGATTCGAGGCTTTCATCCGGCGGAAACTTGATGCCGCCCATAACTTGCAGCAAACGGACACCAAATGACGCCGCTTTCCATCACCGCCTTTTTTGACGGTCGCTTAGGGCATGAAAAGCAAACCAAGGGTATATTACAAGCCCTTTCCGAATTGACGACAACCCAAATTCACCCGATCCGACTTCCTGCCTCCGATTTTCGAACAGGATTTCGAAACTGGCGCCGATTCCTCTGGACTCGCCTCTTTTCCGGGCGGCCCGATGAACGCCTTTCTCGGGTTGATCTAATCATCGGCACCGGCTCCTATACCCATATTCCCATGGTGTTATACAAAGAGAGGCACGGTGGCAAATTGGTCACCTGCATGACGCCGGATCTAATTTTCCGAAACAAGATGGATCTTTGCCTTGTCCCCCGACATGACAACCCGAAACCAGCTGGCAATATCTTTATTACGGTTGGGCCGCCCAATACCGCCCCACGCCAAAACCGTCATGAAAGCCAAAAGGGATTGATCCTGATTGGAGGGATCGATCACAAGAGTCATCGCTGGAATTCCGCTCAACTCATGATCCGGATCAAGCACTTGGTTGACGCGGAGGATTCCAAGGCATGGACGATCTCATCTTCGCCGCGGACACCTGCCGACATGATTCACCTGCTCGCCGGCTATGCGGCGGCGGATTCCCGTATTCAATTCATTGACGCCAAGGATACAGTGGACGGCTGGATCGAAGACGCCTATGCCGGACATAAATCCGTTTGGGTCACGGCGGACAGCGTTTCAATGGTCTACGAGGCCATCACGGCCGGTTGTCATGTGGGGATCCTGCCGGTTCAATGGAAAAACAAGGACAACAAATTTCAAAGAAGCCTTTCATACCTAATCGAAAACAGATTGGTGATTACCTACGATTCATGGGAGACGGGTCAACCGCTGTTCTCCCCCCAACCGTTGAACGAAGCCTCCCGTTGTGCCAGGGAAATCCTATTACGATGGTGGCCGGAAAGACTGCAAGACGACCGACGGCAATGAAGATCATTCTTTTCGACGATCAACGCCACCCCGATGATCCGACCGCTCTTTCCGATCGAGAGCATCTGCAGTTGCCTCCCGACGTTCCATGTCGCTCCTCCTATCCTGAACCGGTCCCGTGGCATATGCGCTGATAAAAGTTTCCAGTTGGAAAGCCTGATAGGGAGTCATTTTCACAAACCGCACGCTTCGATTGCGAATGCTTCTTCCATCCGGTAAAATCGCCACCTCAAAATCCACGACGGTTTCAAAACGGATTTTTTCGACCTGAATACCGCCGGTTAGAATTGAAATCGACAGTTCATCGCATTTCCGCCTACGGTCCTTGCTGTCGATATATTGAACCATCAACCCTCTCAGGCTGACATTGAGTACCGGACCAAGTTCGACGTTTTTTGCCCACCCCAACCCCCAAAAACCAGTTTGATGCAACAATACAATCGATCCACTCCTGACGATAAAGCGTTTCCATTTTCTACGGCGTATTACCAAGCTTTGATTTTCCATTTCCCGCCCTTACCCGAAATTCCACTCATCACGTTTATAAAAATCGCCGCCGTGCCGGTCGAAAAGACGGCAGCAATGGAACCAAGCCGGTCGAGACCGAATTTTTCATTATTCTGACGCGATATTTCCCCGTAATAGTTTTTTAAAACCCTTCAGGGTCCCCTTCCACATTGCGGACTCTCCCACCATAACGGATACAATGATATCTTTCTCGACACTCACTTCCAAGACAATCTCTTCTTCATCGATTTTGAAAACCGCTTCCCCCCACCGCTCCGCCGGAAATCCCGTTGCCTCGCAGTCAAAATCGGTCCGTATTTCACCTGTCATTCTGATGGTTGTCATGTCGATCTCCCAAATACAAAAAAGAATCTAAAACAATATGATCCGCCAAATTGAATTGTATCGTAAACCAGGTCGGCGGTTTCGACAACCGCGAACAAGGCCACAAACCCATGGCGAATATGCCTCGTTGACAATTGAAAATCAATTGGTTTCCTTCCAGTCGACCATACGTCCGCTTGCCTTTCAATAACTGAGCGAGCGTTCGTTTTTTTATTGACTCCCCTGACCGAAATCGATACATACACCCCATATGGAAGCGGTGATATCCATCAATCCAGACGGATAGGATCAAAAAAGTATCTCTCGCTACCCGCACCGTTAGCCTGCGAACCCAATGACTTTTCAACAGGAGAGCGACAGCATGCCTTTCGAAAAACAGATGAACATCCTGAACGAGAAAAGACAAAAAGCCCTTGCGATGGGCGGACAGTCCAAAATAGAGCGCCAACATCAAAAAGGTCGCCTGACCGCCCGAGAACGGATCAACCAGCTACTCGATACGGACTCATTCTTTGAAGTCGGCATGTTCAACCATTCCGACATGCCGGGAATGGAACAAAAAACCCCTGCCGACAGCAAAGTAGGCGGTTACGGAAAAATTGACGGCCGACAGGTCGTTATCGCCGCCAACGATTTTACGGTGCTGGCGGCGACCTCGAGCCGCATTGCCGGGCGAAAGGAAGGCGAGTTGAAAATCATGGCGGCGCGGAAAGGATATCCGGTCATCTATCTCGGAGAAGCCGGCGGAGCAAGGATGCCGGATATCATGGGCGCCCGCGGCCTGGCATCTTTCGGCGGCGGGCATTTCGAAGCCTATCTGCAGATCATGAGCCGTGTTCGCCAAACCCCCATGATAACGGCCATCATGGGGGAATGTTATGGCATGCCCACTTGGATGGCCTGCCTATCCGATTTCGTGGTTCAGGTAAAAGGCAGTGCCATGGGGGTGTCCGGCCCGCGGGTGCTGGAACTGGCCCTTGGTGAAAAGGTAACTGATGAGGAACTCGGGGGATGGCAGTTACATGCTGAAATAACAGGAAATATAGACAATGTGGCGGAAAACGAATCCGACTGTTTTGCCATCATCCGTCGGTATTTGTCCTATATGCCATCTCATACCGGGGAGCTTCCGCCGGACGCCCCGATTCCCGAGGGTTCCGGGATGGGAATGCGCGATATTCTCGATTATCTTCCCGAAAAACGAAACCGAACCTACGACATGAACACAATTTTAAAACACATCATTGATTTGAACAGCTTATTCCCCATCAAGCCATTGTTCGGGAAATCGGTCATTACGGCACTGGCACGTATCGGTGGGAAAGCGGTCGGCATCATCGCCAATCAGCCTATTTTCAATGCCGGCGCCATGGATACAGACGGTATTGATAAGGTGGTCAGCTTTTTGTGTTTGTGCGACTCATTCAATATCCCATTGTTGTTTTTTCACGACATTCCGGGTTTTTTGGTCGGGAAAGAGGCCGAACAAAAACGAGTTGCCGCAAAGGTGATGAACTATATGAATGCCCTGGCGCTCTTGACGGTTCCCAAAATATCCATCATTATCCGTAAAACATACGGAATGGCTTTCTGGAACATGTGCGGATCGGGATGCGGTGCCGATTTTCTGGTCGCCTGGCCCACTGCGGAAATGAGCTTCGTGGATCCGGCCATTGCAACAAACGTGGTCTATGGCGGAAAGATTTCGGCAGCCGAACGCCATTCAGATGAATGGGACTTACTGTTCAAACAAATGGTGGATGATGCGTCTCCATTCGGCGCCGCCGGTCACCATCATATTCACGATGTGATCGATCCGGCAAAAACAAGAGACTACATCATTCGGGCGCTTGAAATCGCCCGGAACAACCGCACCGCAGGAATCGGCGAACACCGCCTGGCCAACTGGCCGACCAAATTCTAAAGGAGGAGGCCTTTGCATACAACGCATGTCGAACGACGAATAAAGCTTGACGGAACGGTCAACTTCCGGGATCTTGGCGGGTATGAAACCATCGACGGCAGGCAAACCAGATGGGGCATGATGTTTCGTTCAGACAGCCTGGCACGATTAAGTCGAAAAGATCTATCGGAGATCAGCCGGATCGGTATTAAGCTGGTGTGTGATTTTCGTGCTCCGGCCGAAGTGGGAAAAGCGCCGGATCGACTACCGGAGAGAGGCGTGGATTATCTCCACCTTCCGGTGGTCAGTAGTGATTTCGACACCGTGACCGCCATGGAAAAATTAAAACAAAAGGATACCAGCTGGCTGACGGCAACGTTCATGATCGACGGATACCGAAAAAACATCGACATCTACGGAAGAACGTGGGGGATTGTTCTCGAAAAACTAGCCCGCGCCGAAAGCCGACCGCTCCTGTTTCACTGTACGGCCGGAAAAGACCGAACCGGTATCTGTGCGGCGCTGATCCTTGCGACACTCGGCGTGCCGGATGAAGCGATCATCGAAGACCATGCTCTCTCCAACCGGTATTTTGCGGAAACCGTTGTCTCCATCAATGAGTATATCCGCTCCCTCGGCATCGATCCCGATATCATCGCCCCCTATCTTACCGCTCCTCGCGAAGCCATTGTATTCGTTCTCAATCATATTCGGGAGCAGTTCGGAAATGCAGCGGAATATTTCAGACAAAAAGGCGGAGTAACACAGGGAGTGATCGATACGCTTACCAGAGAGTTATTGGTGTAAGGTGGGTAGAAGCAATGTAAAAGGTCCGCCCGACATTCAATTCATATGTTGTGCGGACCCTGTTGAAATCAGCGCGCAATACCAGGATTCCTCCCCCATGGGATCATATGGAACCCATTCAATAAGTGATAGAACCGATACCGATAAAAGACTACATAACGGTCACATTCACCGCGGTTGGTCCTTTTTTGCCTTGTTCGATATCAAATGTTACCCGATCACCTTCCGCCAACGATTTAAAGCCGGTACCATTAATATTTGAATGATGAACAAAAACGTCAGGTCCACCTTCCTGCTCAATGAACCCATAACCCTTCTTGTCACTGAACCATTTTACAATACCTTGCGCCATGTGGGCAATCTCCTCTCAATCAATAGTGTAATGAGGTGTAATCGGGGCGTTGAAGTGCGGGCGATGCTCCCCGCCTGCCTTATCCATGAAAACATACTTTTCCGACAGGGTTGCATTTGTCAAGTCATTTATATCAATGCTATAGTAATTTTTTTAAGAGCCGGTGAAAGAGTCCGGCTTATGGGGAGCCCGTTGCGATTGCGATTACATTGGTTGGATATTCGATGAATTCACTAAAATCCTATAAACTCATTCAGCCTTATTTGTCCGAAAGCCGTCATAAAATTATGATCGGGATTGTATGCCTCCTGCTGGTGGACGGACTGCAGCTGTTCATTCCACGAATGATCAAATGGGCGGTGGACGATTTAACCTATCTGCGAGTCGACATCCTAAAACTTGGACTGTACGCGACGTACATTGTCTTCACCGCCGCCATCATTGCGCTGCTCCGCTATGTATGGCGGAGATGTCTGATCGGCATGTCGCGACGAGTGGAAGAAGGTCTGCGCAACAACCTGTTCGATCATATTCAGACCCTTTCCGCATCCTATTTCGACCACACCCGAACCGGAGACTTGATGGCGCACGCCACAAATGACATCAACAATGTCCGCATGGCGGTCGGCATGGGAATGGTGGCGTTGACCGATGCCGTATTTCTCGGAACCGCGGCAGCCGGGTTCATGGTCTATATCCACCTCAAGCTGACTTTTTTTGCACTACTCCCGATGCCGTTGATCGTTTTGAGCGCTCGTTTTTTCAGTCGGCGAATGCACCGCAGCTATCAGGATGTTCAGGCCGCTTTTTCAGAAATGACGGAAACCGTTCGGGAAAGACTTGCCGGCGTTCGCATTGTGAAAGCCTATAATTTGGAAGCCGCTTCAGCGGCACAACTGGAAACAATTTCGAAAAACTATATCGATCGCAATTTATCGCTTGTCCGTATTACCGGGTCTTTTTATCCCATGATGATTCTGTTTACCAATCTGGCCCTGGTCATCGTCGTTTTTCTCGGAGGGCGACAAACCATAACCGGAGATATCACTACCGGCGATTTCGTCGCCTTCATCAATTACCTCAATCTGATGACCTGGCCGATGATGGCGCTGGGTTGGGTGACGAACCTGGTCCAACGCGGAGCAGCCTCACTTGATCGAATCAACGCCATCCTCCAAACCGCACCGGAAATCATCGACCATCCGGAAGCATTTCCCCGAAAGTCCATCGACGGCCATGTACAATTTGAAAATGTTGCCTTCTCTTATAGTGCGGACACGGCGCCGGTACTGACAAACATCAATTTTATCATGCGCGCCGGAGAAACGACGGGTGTCGTAGGCCCCCCGGGAAGCGGCAAGACATCAATTTTAAAATTGATCCCGCGTCTTTACGAAGTCCGAAGTGGGCGTATTCTGATTGATCAAAGCCCCCTGAAAGAGGTGCCGCTCCGCGACCTGCGAAGAGGCATTGCATTTGTTCCCCAAGAGCCGTTTCTGTTTTCGGGTACGATTCGTGAAAATATCTGCCTTTCCGTAACCCAAGAAGATCCGGACCGTTTGAACCGAGCGCTGAAAATCACCCTCCTGACGGATGCGATCGAATCCTTTTCCGAGGGGCTCGATACCCTGGTCGGCGAAAAAGGCGTTGTTCTTTCCGGAGGACAAAAACAACGCATCGCCTTGGCGCGGGCCGTTTTTCACGATGCACCGATTCTGGTCCTGGATGACCCGATCAGCCAGGTCGATGCGGAAACAGGGGCGGCCATCATCCGTAATTTGCGGTTGTCCGCCCAGGGAAAAACCATCATCATCGCCTCCCATCGTTTGTCAGCCGTTCGTCATGCGGACGGAATCATCGTCATGGAAAACGGCTCCATAGCCGACAACGGGAACCATGATCTCTTGATGAGCAAAGACGGCTACTACGCTAAAACCTATCGCCTGCAACAACTGGAAGAGGGATTCAATGCCGTCTGACCCGAACGGATTCAACGAAGAAAACCTCGGCAAACGTCATGATATCGGGCTGCTGCAAAGGCTGCTACCGTATGCCGCGAGTTATAAAATCCATTTCCTGGCTTCCGTATTATTGGTGGTTCTGATCACGCTGCTTGAACTTTCCATCCCCTATATCACCAAGATAACGATTGACCGCTATATCGTACCCAGAATGACAGCGCCCCTACTTCCGGACAAGGGGAATTCCAACGACGATATCCGTCTATACCACGTAGATGCCTCCAATGCGACAATAGCGGAAATTATCGGAAAATACCCGACGTTGTTTCGAAGGGATGGGGATTCCATCATGATCGCATATCCGGATTTGGCGCAACTGACGGTCGAGGATTTGGAGTCGCTACGACGGGAGGATCTGACCGGCGTTGCCCGTATGGCGGGTTTATTGCTGGTCATCGTCAGCTGTAATTTTTGTCTCGTTTTCTGCCAAGCGATGGTCATGGAGTATACCGGCCAGATGATGATGCATCAACTGCGGGTGGAACTGTTCACGCACATCCAGAACCTGTCCGTGTCATTCTTCACGCGCAACCCGGTTGGCCGGCTGGTGACCCGGGTTACCAACGATATTCAAAACATGCATGAGATGTTCACTTCGGTTGTCTCTTTTATTTTTCAAGACCTATTTCTGCTGGTCGGGATCGCCATTATTCTCCTGACCATCAATTTCAAACTCGCCTGCATCTGCCTGCTGCTCCTTCCCGTGGTGCTCCTCACGTCCTACCAATTTGCGGACGTCGCCAGGGATGCCTTCCGCACCCTGCGGGTAAAGATCGCAGAAATCAATACCCGTTTCTCTGAAACCATTCAGGGGATTCATATTGTTCAGTTGTTCCTGCATGAAATCGAAAATTATCGCAATTTCGCGGTTCTGAACCACGACCACTATCTTGCGGGAATGAAACAAGTGCGCGTGTTCGCCGTCTTCATGCCGCTGATCGAATTGTTGGGCTCCATCGCCCTGGCATTGGTCATTTACTTTGGAGGCGGTAGCGCCATGGAGCAAACCATCAGCCTGGGCGCGCTGGTGGCCTTTATCTCCTATATGCGCATGTTTTTCAGACCGATCCGTGACATGGCGGAAAAATTCAACATCCTGCAAAACGCGATGGCGTCGGCCGAGCGAATCTTCCTGATTTTGGACAGCCGCAATCCGGTGGGGAACCAGGAATTCGAAGCCGGCAACGGGAATCTGGATCACATCGGCGAACTCTCGTTCGAGCAAGTCCACTTTTCGTACAACCCCCGGGAACCAGTATTGAAGGGCATATCCTTTACCATCCACTCCGGCGAAACGTTGGCCATTGTGGGACCCACCGGCGCAGGCAAAACGTCTCTCATCAACCTGATCGTTCGCTTTTATGAGCCCGAATCCGGAAAAATCATGCTGAACGGTCATGATATCCGCTCCTACCATGTGTCTTCCCTCCGAAAAAGGATCTCCCTGGTGCCACAAGATCCCTTTCTTTTTTCCGGAACCGTCCGGGACAACATTTTTACCGGACAAAAAAGTCTTGCGAAACAGACCGAGAACCAAATTTTGGATGCAGCCAATTGCCGGGATTTGATCCGTCGGCTGCCCCAAGGAATCGACACGGCGTTGTCCGAAGGAGGCGAGTCCCTCTCCAGTGGTGAACGCCAACTATTATCCATCGCCCGAGCGTTTGCCGCAAACCCAGACCTGATCATCCTGGATGAAGCGACATCTTACATTGACTCGGTTTCGGAACAAAAAATTCAGCAGGCCCTCGCCAATCTTCTGAGCGACCGGACCGCCATCATCATCGCCCACCGCCTCTCCACGGCTCGAACGGCGGACCGTATTCTGACCCTTCACCATGGCCGTATCATCGAGGATGGAACCCATGATGAATTAATGAAGAAAGGCGGTTTCTATTACAACCTGAACTGTATGGAACGATAAGATATGGATATAATGGATATGGATATAATGCTTGCCAAAATATCTCCTGCGTGATAGGAAGATGGATTTAATTCTAATTACATTTTAACTGGTTAAATTTTAAGATAAAATAAGCAGGGCAACCATAACACAAAACCCAATAAGGAGGAGCGAGACTATGTCTTACGACGCGACAAAAATGGCCGACTGGCAGATTTCCGAAGAGGCCGAAAAAAACATGCCCACGCCGGATGAGTGGCGTGAAAAACTGGGACTCCAGGCAGACGAAATGCTACCCATGGGGCGGCTGTCCAAAATTGACTTTCTGAAGGTCATCAATCGCTTGAAGGACAAACCGGATGGGAAATATATCGAAGTAACCGCCATTACACCGACCCCCTTGGGAGAAGGCAAGAGCACGACCTCCGTGGGCCTCATGGAAGGTCTCGGCATGCGCGGCAAAAACGTGGGCGGCGCCCTGCGCCAACCCTCGGGCGGCCCCACCATGAACGTCAAGGGCACGGCAGCCGGCGGTGGCAACTCCCTGCTGATCCCCATGACCGAGTTCTCCCTGGGTCTTACCGGCGACATCAACGACATCATGAACGCCCATAACCTGGGCATGGTGGCCATGACCGCCCGCATGCAGCATGAGCGCAATTACAACGACGAGCAGCTGGCTCGCCTGACCGGCATGCGCCGTCTGGACATCGATCCCACCCGCGTTGAACTCGGTTGGATCATCGACTTCTGCGCCCAGGCCTTGCGCAACATCATCATCGGCATCGGCGGCCGCACCGACGGCTACACCATGCAGTCCAAGTTCGGCATCGCAGTGGGTTCCGAATTGATGGCGATTTTAGCCGTGGCCACCGACCTGGCCGACCTGAAAGAACGCATCAACAACATCACCGTGGCCTTCGACAAGGGCGGCAAACCGGTTACCTGCCGCGACCTGGAAGTGGGCAACGCCATGGCGGCCTTCATGCGCAACACCATCAACCCCACCCTGATGAGCACCGCCGAATATCAACCCTGCTTCGTACACGCCGGCCCCTTTGCCAACATCGCCGTGGGACAGAGCTCCATCATTGCCGACCGCGTGGGCCTCAAATGCTTTGACTATCATGTCACCGAGTCCGGTTTCGCCGCCGATATCGGTTTCGAAAAATTCTGGAACGTCAAGTGCCGCTTCTCCGGCCTGAAGCCCCACGTGTCCGTTCTGACCGCCACCATCCGCGCCCTGAAAATGCACGGCGGCGGACCCAAGGTCGTCGCCGGCAAAGCCCTGGACAACGCCTACACCAAGGAAAACCTGGCCCTGGTGGAAAAAGGCGTCGAGAACATGGTGCACATGATCGGCGTCATCCGTAAAGCCGGCATCAATCCGGTGGTCTGTATCAACCGCTTCTACACGGATACCGACGCCGAAGTGGCCCTCGTCAAGAAGGCTGCCGAAGCCGCCGGCGCCCGCTGTGCCGAGTCCAAACATTGGGAAAAGGGCGGCGAAGGAGCCCTGGAATTCGCCGATGCCGTCATCGACGCCTGCAACGAAAAGAACAATTTTAAATTCCTTTACCCGCTGGAGATGAAACTGCGCGACCGCGTGGCCCTCATCGCCAAGGAAGTATACGGCGCCGACGGCGTGGATTGGTTACCGGATGCCGCCGCCAAGGCCGAAATGCTGGAAAACGATCCCAAATACGCCGACTTCGCCACCATGATGGTCAAGACCCATCTGAGCCTGAGCCATGATCCGGTCAAGAAGGGCGTGCCCAAGGGATGGCGTCTGCCCATCCGCGACGTGCTCATTTACTCGGGCGCCAAGTTCCTGTGCCCCTGCGCCGGCACCATCAGCCTGATGCCCGGCACCAGCTCCAACCCGGCGTTCCGTCGTATCGACGTAGATCCGGCCACTGGAAAGGTGAGCGGCTTGTTCTAATTTGTTATATGAATGACACGACAGGAACGCACGGTCCTGCCGTAAACGTAAAAGAAGCCCGGGAACTGTCTTCCCGGGCTTCTTGTTTCACATGCTCCGGCACAACCGAGCCAAAACCACTATCGATATCGCCCTGCGGCCTACCGAACCGCCGACTTTCAGTCCGTACTCGGCGATAACCAACGCTTCTACTTTATAAAAGAACGGTAGTGTGTCCCATAGACGAGGATCTTAGCGGCAATGCGGGCAGCCACGAATTCGGAGACCTGGGTGCCCGGAACTTTCGCAAGTTCATTAATATCCGCCGCAATGATCTTCTTGCGACTGGCAAGCTCTCGAATCAATTTAACAACCTGTCGATAGCCGAGCCCCCCGGGCTCCGGTGTTCCCGTTCCCGGAACCACTGCGGGATCAAGCCCGTCCAGATCAATACTCACGTATACGTTTTCCGGCAGGTTATCGATCACCGCCGCAATCCAGCCGTCATTTGACGGATCAATGGCGTGTGCATAAACAGGAGACAGCCCGCGCGCCTTTACAAACGCGGCCTCCTCCTTGGAAAAAGAGCGGATCCCCACTTGAACAATAGGTAACCCGACATCCTCGACGACTCGACGCATCACACAGGCGTGATTATAGCGACTGCCGTTCCATTCTTCCCGAAGATCCAAATGCGCATCCACCTGCAAAACGCCCAGGTTGGGAAAAGCCTCCGCGGCCGCCATGACCGGCCCGATAGTGATGGCATGATCACCTCCCAGGCACAGCAGGAACTTTTTTTGCGCCAAAATCGCAGCTGCTGCCTTTTTCATGTGCAAAACAGCTTGTTGTGGATCACCGACGGGAAATTCCGGCAGTACCGTGTGGATATGAAACGTACTCCAGTCCAACCACAGCTCTTCGTCAAAGCTTTCCAGCTGCTCCGATGCCGCAAGAAGGTGCAATGGGCCTTGCCCGCTGCCGCCACCGTAGGAAGGTGCCTGCTCGTAACAGAGCGGCAGGACGACGATGTCCGCCCGCGCCATCTCATGGGTCTGAATCTGCGATCCGCCGAAAGGGACAAAAGGAAGGATGGACATTATTTGACAAACAGGGCAGCGGCAATCACGGTCGTCCATTGACCACCTTCATGACCGGTTGCCGCCTGGCTGATGTGCTGGGATTCGACGATTTTGCCCGACATCTGGTAAATTTCTCGACGCTCGTCATAGTCTTTCTCGGGATCAAACTCGATTCCCAAGGTATTGGCCAGCATGGAGGCCGCCAAGTCTTCCGCATATTCTCCGGCTTCCAGTTCCGTCTGCCCAAATCCATGATGTTCCGAAAGATATCCGTATCGGCCTTTTTCCGCCGGCAACGCCAAACCAATGCTGGCCACGATGCGCCTGCCGGGCTCGTTGATCTGCTCGCGGGCCATCACGCAATGGGTGATTTCTCCCGGTTCCAGCAGTGTCAGTCCTTTTTTCGGCTTCACGATCTGACAATGGGGCGGGAAAATGCTGGATACGCTTACCAGGTTCAAATGAGCGATCCCCGCCTCGCGCAGTGCGTTTTCAAAGGAGGAAAGCTTTTCCCTGGCGAACCCGACTCCTTTGGTAAACAGCATATATCTTGGAACATACATATTTTGCCTCGATTCCGATCGGTTAATTCATATTTACAGCAGAACCCGTCTTACCGGTTTCACGCTCCCTCGACTCGCGTCATCGTCCGTCAACTGCGGCAGGTGGGCGCTCCGTATGGCAGGTGTCTGTTTGAATATATGTGGTAATCCATCTGAAAGACTTGGCTATTTTGCGACATCCGGCCGCTGTTTGTCAATTGGAAACTGTCGCCGGATTTGAAAAAGTGTTTGGTTTGACTAGAATGCGGAGGCTGATGATCGGACAACGATTCCGGTTTTCGAGGGCACGCTCGACCACACTTTTTACAGGACATGTCCTGTGTTTTTTTACGCCCGGAAACGGGTTCGAAATAATTCCCAAGGAAAATATATTCACCATCCATCGCTCTGTCGTACGTCCCATTTACTTCCATTTACTTCTTGACAAACTACTGGAATATGGTGAAACTATATCGATTTGAAAAAAAATAACAACCACATTTCATATGTGAGACACACATGCTGTCCTACCATTTGAACAGTGACCTGCTTTACGCTTGTCGTCTTTTATTTGATACGCCTGTCGGATTAACGAACGATTTTATCCTGAATCTGGAACCGGCTGCCCTCAAGCGCGCCTATCGAAGAAAAGCCTTTGAAACACACCCGGACAGGTCCCGCGCTCTCGGCAAATCCGAAACGGAAATGAATCGACGATTCAAAGAAGTCTCTATGGCCTACGAACGCCTAATACCCATCGTCAACGGTGAGTCGGAATATATCACGCAACCGAAAGCCCGTCCCCCAAAAGCACAAAAGGCCGGTGCCTCGCAATGGCAACGAAGGGCGGAAAAACAAAATAACACCCAGAGGAATCATTTTTATCAAGGCGTCTTTCCCAACCGTAGGCTCAAATTCGGTCAATACCTTTATTATTCGAGTTTCATTTCCTGGAGGACCCTGATCGGAGCGATTATCTGGCAAAAACGGCAGCGCCCGCTCTTCGGTCAAATCGCCGAAACATGGGGTTTCTTAACCACCGAGGATATTCACCACATTCTCGCAGTAAAACCATATACGGAAAAAATCGGTGAATATGCACTGCGTTCGGGGTATCTGACCGCATTCCAGCATTTGGCCATTCTTGGAAAACAACGACTCCATCAACCCCGGATTGGACAATATTTTCTGCAACAGAACATTCTGTCAGCCGAGAAGCTGGATCAGATGCTCCAGCGCGCGGTGCTTCATAACAGGAAGTTCCGCTAGGAAAATCCAGACCGCCGCCAGGCCCGAAAAGAATCAAGCAACCCAACGCCCGTAACAAACCATCCGTGCCGAGGATGCGGGATTCATTCGTCGAAAAAAGTTGAAGACCCTTCGGCCATCCGTTCTCCTACCGGGAGGCCATCCTTCCGATACCGCTCTTCAGCAAAACGGATCATCCAGTATATTTGTCGGTTCGCCGGCGTCGCAACCGCATTCCGATCTCCTAGATGAACGACGGCTCCGTTCAGAGCGTCGATCTCCGTGCGTTTTTTCCCCCTGATATCCTGCAGCATGGATGCTTCATGCCTTGCGGTCATGGGGATCAGCTTGTCATAAAACAGGGATAGATATTCCCCCGGATCATCCCAATACGTGCGATAGCCGGCCTTGTCCATCACCGCAAAAACCTCCCGGATAATGGTCTCCATAATATTCCGGGCATGGAACGACCTCCCGAGTTCACCGTACGGAACCTGAAAAATCGCCCCCAGGGGATTCAGTGCACAATTGTAGAGCATTTTTGACCACAAATCGCGATCAATATGCCGGGTGGCTTCACAGGGAATGCCACCCGCTGTCAACGCGGCGCATAACCTATCGATTTCAACTGTTTCTGTATGGTAAAGGCTGCCGATACGGACGGCATCCGCATGGACGGTAATCGCAACGGAATTCTCTTTGACCTTTTGGAAACCGGTAATGATTCTTGCATTATAAAGCCCTTGGGGGGCAAACCAGTTTGAAAAGGCTTCCGCATTGCCCCACCCGTTCTGGCATAATACAATTTTTGTCCGGTCATCCGCCAGATGACGGTTTTCTGCCAATGTTTTTGCAATGAAAGCCGAATCGTATGACTTGGTGCAGATCAGGATATAATCATATACGGTTCCGACCCAGTCGGATATACTTTCTAAAACCCGAAATTGTCTCGGTAGCAATCGCAGATAGCCGAAGAGCCCCTGCCGAATCAGGCCCTCCTGATGCAGGACACATGCTGTGCTTTGTCTTGCAATGATGGTTACCTGTTCCCCGGCATTGATCAAGGCGCTGGCGAACCCTAGACCGACTGCTCCGGCGCCAACCAGTAAAATATTCATGGATTCCTTTGTGTGCTGTTTCCGGCAGTTTTTCCATTTTCTCCCTGCCGACCGAAAAAAGCCTGTTTACAGGACAATCTCCATCCCCTCCCTTGCCATGGCGACTTCCAATTCACTGCTGCCCGGTGCCGGCCGACACTGTTTCTCCAGTTCCGCCAGCTCCGCGTCACTGCGCATCGGATCATGATGAAACAGAATCAGTCTTTTGACCCCGGCAGCCAGGGCAACCTCCACGGCATTTTCCATGGAGGAGTGCCCCCAGCCCTTCTTCGCGGACTCATATTCGCTTTTCGTGAATTGCGCATCATGAATTAAAACGTCTGCATTCTTATAAAAATCAATTATTTTTGCGGTTTCCACATTCGCCGCAGCAGCACCCCTTTCAATCAAAGCCGGGTCGATATGATCCGTCTCTGAGGAATCGGTAAAAAAATTTCGAAAGGGTTCCGTATCAAACGCGGTGCAAATTACCTTGCCGTCATATTCAAAACGATAGCCCAGACACAGAAGCGTATGGTTTAAAAATTTGGTCGTAACCGTGATACCGTCACCTATGTCCAACTTGGATTCCACCAGATGCCGATAAGTGATGCTGGCGGAAAGTTCACTGTACATTACGGGGAAATAGCGATACCGCAATTGTCCGCCGACGATTTCCTCGAGGGGTTCATCCTCAAAAGTGACCGGCCCGTAAATATTGAGCTCCGTGCCCGGGATATAGATCGGGCTGAAAAAGGGAAAGCCCATGATATGATCCCAATGGGTATGGGTCAGGAAAATATCGGCACGGATCGGACCGTTTTTCAGATCATGCCGGGTCAACTGGTTACCCAAGGGACGAATACCTGAACCGGCGTCGATAATGACCAGTCGATTCTGTTCCCCGAATCTCAGTTCCAGACAAGCGGTATTCCCTCCGTATATGACCGTATCCGGTCCGGGACACGCAATGGAACCACGAACACCCCAAAATCGAATCCGCACGAGTTTCTCCTTACGCGTTATCATCCGGTCAATGAGTCTATCATCATGTTATTCCCAGGAAAACTCTGGCCTTTTTCAGCTCATCATTAACCGCTCCGGCGACTTCCTTAAAATCAGCAGGTGGAATATGCAACCGGTGGAGGCATTCTGTACTCATTTTCTCGGGAAAACGATCGCCTGAAAAACCCATGGCCAGTGTGTTGGCGATGTAGTTGGACAAGGAGACCGTCATCACAATTTCTTCATATTCACCCTGATAGGCCGCCAGGTCGTGGTGATATCGAATCGTATCCAGAATATCCTCACCCAGACGCCATTTCTCGGCAATGAGCGCCCCCATGGCGGCATGATCGATTCCCACCACTTTTTTTTCCGCCCGATACAGTGACTCCTTCATCTGCTCGGCCTGTTCAAGCGCTTGTGTATAAATAACCGGCAATCGGTTATTCATCGGAATCTTACCGATGTCATGCACCAAACCTGCCACAAAATAAGATTCCTGTAAACTTTGTCGAACACCACGCTTTTCAGCCAGCAACTTTGCCGTGACGCCGACGCTTAGTGAGTGCTGCCAGAAAAAATCCATGTCCAGGGCCTGCTCGTGTTCCAGGCGATTCACATTGCTGAGGATCGCCGTGCTGAGAACCAGATTTTTGATCGTATTGATCCCCAACATGATAATGGCATGGGGCAGCGACGCGATCTTCTGGGAAAAACCATAATACGCTGAATTGATCAGGCTGATGATTTTTCCCATCAATACCGGATCCATGCTGATAATTCGGGTCAGATCCGCCGGAGATGCATCCGGATTTCGACAAGTCTTCATCACCTTGGAAACAGTAGGCGAAAGCGCCGGCATCTTGCCGATATACGCCTGAAGGGTTGCGATACGCTGCTGCAATGCCGCGCCCTGGTCTCTCATAAATCACTGCATCCCGACAACGCTGTGGGCAAAAATTTTGAACATTTCCCGATCGAATTTTCCTGCCACGACCTCTTCCATTATGGCTGCCAACGCCTCGATGGGCTTTATCGACACATGATTCGGTCGGTAGCTCGTCCGCTGATCGAACGTATCGATTATGGTGAGCATGGCCGATTCCGGCAACAGGTCATTTCCGGTTTTCCCGTCCGGATATCCCGACCCGTCCATTCTTTCGTGATGTTCCAACGCCGAAAGCGCCACTTTCATATCGAATCGACACTCCTTCAATATCCGATACCCATGCTCGGTGTGCCGTCGAAACATTTTCGTTTCCCGCACCGTCAGATCCCGGGAGGCCTTCAGGATGTCATCCGGCACTTTCACTTTTCCCACATCGTGGAGTAAGCCCATCAACCCGAAGAGCTTAATCTCTTCCACCGTAAAACGACTGTAATGCCCAAATCCTAGACAAAGCAACATCACATTGACGCTGTGAACGGCGGTGGAATAATCTTTGGTGGAAACATCGATCAAATTGCTGACAACCGCCGGTGTCTCAAGATATTCGCCGACCACAATATCGATGGTCTCCCGAAGGTTATGCAATACTTGGGTTCTCGGCTCGGACAGGCTGATATCCATGGTTTTTTGGAGAATCGTTTTTGCCAACGCCGGATCATTTCGAATTGTCTTTTTCAGCTGGATGGCATACTTACGCTGGAAAGCGGCAACTTCTTTAATTCTATCCTGCAACGTGATGTAGAGTTTTTCTGGATGGCGCTTTTCCTGTATTCGAACAGCCTCAATGGGGACCCCTTTGGGTTTGTACAGAATAAACCCTTTCCCGGAAGGCGAATGCATATAAATCGCATAATTTTTATAGTATTTTTCAAGCGACCGTGTCACTTCCACCAT
The DNA here is from genome assembly GCA_041740615.1 of Desulfobacterales bacterium. GTDB lineage: Bacteria > Desulfobacterota > Desulfobacteria > Desulfobacterales > SURF-7 > DYJD01. The sequence goes on along the minus strand of JBGSLR010000073.1, from coordinate 10,207 downwards.
TTCATCGTCCGACATTCCGACTCCTCATCGATAGTTGGCGTGCCGGATCACCCGCATCATGGTCTTGATATCCATAGTCTCACCGTTTCTAAGCCTGCTTTTCAACTCCGTCAGGACGTTTTCAGCCTGTTCAAACCAGAAAAAGGGGTCTGCCTGCTTTTCCTTGCCGATCATCAGAAATTCTATCAATTCGCCGGCGGTCATGTCCTTCAGTACGCCGTCAAAAGTATCCATATCGCTCAATTTGCCATCATCTCCTATTCAATACGCTACCGTCACCAGGAACAATCCGTTTGGGGGAGCCGTAATCCCGGCATTTTGCCGATCCCTGGAATCCAATATGTCCCTGAAATCATTATCGGACAGCTTTCCCAGTCCCACCTCGACCAGGGATCCCACGATGTTGCGAACCATATACTTCAAAAAACCGGTCGCTTCGATCTCAAAGATAAGCCACTCCCCCTCTTTCCGCAAATCCGTCGCAAGAACATTTCGGACGGTGCTGGAACGGGGACTTCCACTGCCTTCAAAGGCCTTGAAATCATGTTCACCGATAATACATTGGACGGCAAGCCCCATGGCCTCCGTGTCAAGACGCTGTCGGATCTGCCATGCATACTGCCGGCCGATAGCCTTGGGTGGATTATGATTGAAGATATGATATCGGTAGGTTTTCGATTTCGCATCATAACGGGCATGAAAGGCGTCTTCCGCAAGACGGCAGGAATGCACCACGATATCATCGGGTAGCATTCGGTTGAGCCCGCGGTAAAAAATCTCCGCCGTGAGGTTTGTTGCGCATGAAAAATTCGCTACCTGACCAAGGGCATGGACGCCGGCATCCGTTCTTCCGGACCCAATCAAAGAGACAGGACAGCGGGTGATGGTGAATAACGTTTTCTCGATTTCACCCTGGATAGTGCGTCTGTCTTTCTGGCGCTGCCACCCATGGTAAGCGCTTCCGTCATATTCGATAACCAGTCTAAAATTTTTCCGCATTCTCCAAACTCGACTATAAGCGATCACACGGAATATTCGCCAGCTCGTCTTCCAGATTTCGATCAAGCAAATCGATGATTCCTTCCAGTGAAAATTCTGCGCCGCAGACCCTGCACCGCATCACGACTCGGCCTCAAAGTCGTTTGAGAAACAGCCGCCCATTGCATTTCCGGCAGCGCGCGTCTTCCATTTTCGGCATGTCAACTCCTGCAATCTTTTTCTTTCGTTTTTTCATCAACGGATTCAGCATCTATAACGATTGCAATATACGCGCTCATTTGTTAGTAAGTCCATAAAAATCTGCACCAACAACCATAAAGAAAAACAGGACAAATCATGACAAACCATCTCGCATGCCCTGGATTCCAATTCTCCGGAATTGCTGCGGGCATTAAAAAAAACGGCGGCAAGGACCTTGGTCTGATCTTCTCGGAAACAGCTGCTGACACGGCAGGCGTATTCACGAAAAACAACGTACAAGCGGCATGTGTCAAATTAAATAAAAAAAGAGTAAAATCGGGCAAATGCCGGGCTATTATCGTTAACAGCGGTAATGCCAACTGTTGCACCGGCGACGAAGGGATGCAGGACGCCATCCTTACCGCCGCCACAATCTCCGAAAGACTCACCGTTCCGGAAGAACAAATTTTGGTGGCCTCCACGGGCGTCATCGGCCAGCGACTTCCACTCGCAAAAATTGAAGCCGCAACGCCTTTATTGCTCAGTTCCTTGAACACTTCCGGGATACAGGATTTTGCCCAAGCCATATTGACCACCGACCTGACGCCCAAAATATCTTCCATTCAGGTGGAGATAGCCGGCAAGCCCATCACCATAACCGGTGTGGCCAAAGGTTCGGGCATGATACGCCCGGACATGGCCACCATGCTTTGTTTTGTGTGCACCGATGTCGCCGGCTCACCAACGGATTTGCATCGTCTCCTGACCCGGGCGACAGAGCGCTCCTTTAATCGCATAACAGTGGATGGCGATACCAGCACCAACGACATGATTCTGTTGTTGGCCAACGGGATCTCCGGCGTTCGAGTGGAAGAGCCACGTCAATTGGATGAATTTCAAACTGCGTTGGACAGTGTCCTGATGGATCTTGCCAAAAAGGTCGTCAAAGACGGCGAAGGCGCCACAAAACTAGTTGAAATCGTAGTAAAAGGATCCGGAAGTGATATAGATGCCCGTCGTATCGCCGATACGGTGGCCCATTCGAATCTGGTAAAAACCGCCTTTTTCGGCGAGGATGCCAATTGGGGCAGAATCATCGCGGCGGTCGGTAGGGCGCATGTTCCCATAGATCCAGACAAGATTTCCATTTTTTTCGATACCGTGAAGCTGGTGGAAAACGGTCGCTGGTGTGGGGGTCAGGCCGAATCCGCGGCAACGCAAATTCTGAAAAAAAAGGAGTTCACGGTATTCATCGATCTCAAGCTCGGTAATGGGAAGGCCTCCATTTGGACCTGTGATTTCTCGGTGGATTATGTCAAGATCAACGCAAATTACCGTTCCTGATTCCAATTCCCAGAATCTCGGAGCCCGAACGGATCAGCAGGTTTTTTTTCGGCTATGCCGCTTATAAGACTTCAAAAATTTCTTGCACAGGCCGGCGCCTGCTCCCGGAGAAAAGGAGAAGAATTCATAAAAGCCGGCCTTGTCAAGGTGAATGGGAAGAAGGTAACGACTCTTGGGAGTTCCATCGATCCGGAAACAGATTGCGTCGAGTTTCAGGGCAAACGTTTGCAGATAAGAGAAGAAAAGATTTACATCGCCCTGAACAAACCCAAAGGCTATGTTACAAGTTGCCACCAAACGGGGACAAAAATCGTACTGGACCTCCTTCCGACGGTGCAGCGTATTTATCCCATCGGCCGATTGGATAAAGACTCAACCGGACTCCTGTTGCTGACCAATGACGGAGAATTACATCAACATCTCTCGCACCCATCTTTCGACCATGAAAAGGAATACGATGTACGCCTCGCCGCCCCGATACGGGACGGCGCTCTTCGCAAGCTGGCCGACGGCCTTTCACTTATGGGCCGTAAAACGCGACCGGCCGAAGTCAGACGAGTCTCCCCCAGCCGCTTTCGGATTGTTCTCCGCGAAGGACGCAACCGCCAGATCCGCCGCATGGTCGCCAAAGTCGGAAGTGAGGTTGTCGGTCTGCAGCGAATCCGCATCGCAACCATTGGACTGGGAGACCTCGATGAAGGAAAGTGGCGCCATTTGACACAAACGGAGATCGCCGATCTAATGAAATGCTTGCCATAAATAGGAGACCGCTGCCTCTTGAATGAAACGCTAACATTTGGTAGGTAGAGATTTCTAAACTCGCTACAGGAAAAGGGTTCCATCAACGGGTGGATTGGAGAAACTGACATGGTCACATTTGAGTCACTTATCGGTAAAAAGGATAAAATCGCCGTCATTGGTCTCGGTTATGTCGGATTGCCGCTGGCTGTCCATTTATCCCGACATTTCAGCGTCATCGGATTCGATCTGAAATCGGATCGCATCGCGGAGTTGAAGGCCGGCCATGACCGAACCCTTGAAGTCGACGATACGACACTCGCCACAGTTGATATTCATTATACGAGTCGGGAAGAAGCGATTTCTGATTGCCGATTGATCATCGTGGCAGTGCCGACACCAATCGATGCCTATCGCATTCCCGACCTCTCTCCGGTCCGTAACGCCGCGACCATCGTCGGCCGCCATCTCCGTCAAGGTAGCTGCGTCGTTTTCGAATCGACAGTCTATCCCGGCGTCACGGAAGATATCTGTGTCCCTATTTTGGAAGAGATGTCGGGCCTTGAATTCGGCACAGCATTCACGGTCGGATATTCTCCGGAACGTATCAATCCGGGCGATAAAGTGCATACCCTGGATAAGATCATCAAAATTGTATCCGGATCGGACGCGGCCACGACAAAATTATTGGCCAGTGTTTACGGGAAAATTGTTTCGGCCGGAATCCATCAAGCCGCATCCATTAAAATAGCGGAGGCCGCAAAAGTGATTGAAAACACTCAGCGGGATCTGAACATCGCCCTGATGAACGAACTGGCGCTCATTTTCGACCGTATGGGAATCGATACCACCGAAGTTCTGGAAGCATCCGGCACAAAATGGAACTTTCTGCCGTTCAGACCCGGTCTGGTTGGCGGTCATTGCATTGGAGTCGACCCCTACTATCTGACTTTTAAAGCAGAATCCATCGGATACCATCCAGAAATTATCCTGGCCGGACGCAGAATCAACGATAACATGGGGAAATGCATCGCCGAGCGGGTGGTCAAAATGCTAATCGCAGGGAAACAACAGGTTTGCGGAGCAAAAGTGGCCATTCTCGGCATTACCTTCAAAGAAGACGTTCCGGACCTACGCAATACCCGCGTGATCGATATCATTACGGAACTCAGGGAATACGGCATCGAAGTTGCCGTACACGACCCTCTCGCTGATCCGGCGGAAGCGCTTCAACATTATAATATTCCCTTGTCCCCACTGGACCAGTTGAACAATCTGGATGCCATCATCGTTGCCGTTGCCCACCGGTTATATCGGGAAATCGGTTTGGCCGAAATCGCCGGTCGATGCAATTCCGCCAAGCCACCGATCATCGCAGATGTCAAAAGCATTTTCAATCCGAAGGAAGCACGGCAGGCCGGCATCACCTATTGGCGTCTTTAGAAATTGAATCGAACGGAGTCATTATGCAGTTGACCGAACTATTCCCCCTTGAAAAATGGATCGCACTTGAAAAAAATATTCATCAACGATCCGGCTTGGACAGCAATGTTTTCAACATCCAAGGATATCGCATTACCGGCTATAAACAATGGGCCAACCGTTTATGTCCCGTGGTTAAGGACAGCGATAAGGGACAGAGTTTTATCTGCGCAGTCGCTCACATGAACATTGCCGCACAGGCGCAACGGGAAAAAAAGGCGGTGATTGAAGCTTGCGACGCCGGTTTGGTCAAGGTGGTTGTGCCGATTTTCTTCGGTGATGAATTTATGGGCACCGTGGGCGCCTGCGGTTTACTGACGGATGATGGGGAAGTAGATGGTTTTATGATCAATCGCACCATCGGTATTGCGGAAAATGAAATTGAACAACTATCCGGAGATATCGGCGTAATCTCCATGACAGCGCTTACCGCATTGACGGAGTATATCAACTCCGAACTCGATCGCATGATCCGGAATTATGTTACGTAATGAACCATGCGCCAAGTTAACCATCGTCGCCGTCATCACATATAGGCTCAGGAGGCGCTCCTTGTTCCATTGGCTTTCATGGAGGCAGCGTTGATCTCGAATTTCTTGATTTTATAGTGTATCGCTCTACGGCTGATACCCAAAAGATCCGCCGCATCTTTCTGCACACCGCCGGTTTGCTGCAAGGCGCGGATAATGGCGTTTCGCTCACTTTCTTCAAGGGAAAAAGAAGCGCTCTGCCGCGAGGGAGTGGCCGCAATGTCCGGTAAGCCGGTTGTCCGCAGATCCTCCGGCAGTAGCACACTGTTCTTGCAAAGCACGACTCCGGCTTCCAGAGCATTTTTCAATTCGCGCACATTTCCCGGCCAGGGATAATTGCTCAACCACCGCGTGGTCTCCACAGGGAGTTCCACCATTGGCAACTCGTTCTGGTTACAAAAAGATTCGATAAAATAATGCGCCAGATAGGGAATGTCCTCTTTCCGGTCTTTCAGCGACGGAATTTTCAACGTAACCACTCGCAGTCTGTAGTACAAATCCTCTCTGAAGCGCCCGGCGTTGATATCTTCTAATAAATCCGCATTGGTTGCTGCAATAACACGACAATTGACAGGGATTTCACGCAGCTCACCGATTCGACGAATTTTTCGATCTTCTAAAAATCGAAGCAGTCGGACCTGCATTTCAGATGACACATTTCCGATTTCATCCAAAAACAACGTGCCTTGGTCCGCTTCCTCTATCAGACCCTTCTTGTCTCGAATGGCATGGGTAAAGGAACCCTTTGCATGACCGAAAAGTTCGCTTTCCAGGAGCCCCGTTGGTGTTGAACCGCAATCAACAACGACAAAAGGGTATTCCCGCCGGGGACTTTTCTGGTGAATCATTCGCGCCACATGCTCTTTACCCGAACCACTCTCCCCTAAGATAAGAACATTCACGGGGCTGACCGACACCCGATCGATCAGTTCATACAGTTCCAGCATCATGGAACTTTTCACCGGTTCCTCTTGGTGTCTTCGATCGGGTTTACTTGCATTGGTCTGCCGCGGCTTGACATTCAAGAGAATCTTCCGAAGCTTTTTCAACAGCTCCTGACCATCAAACGGTTTGGCAATGTAATCCACGGCGCCGGCCTTTACGGCATTCACGGCATCCGGGATCGAACCGTAAGCGGTCAGAAAGATTATCGGCAGCGCCGGCATCATGGACCGGACATCATTTAACAACTCTATCCCGCTCATACCCGGCATTTTCATATCGGAAATCATCAAATCGACCGGATTGCTTGTCAGGATATCAATGGCATCCTTGGGCTCGACTGTTTTCAACACCGAAAAGCCCGCAGAAGAAAGACGTGCTTCCAAGACTTCCAGCACATTCCGGTCGTCATCCACTATAAGAATTGACTGCTTCGCATTCAAAAAGGCTACCTCTTACCGCAATGATATCAAATTGTATGATATAAAAATGAACCCATCACCGAATCCACGGAATTCGTATGGATGGTTAACAGATCGTCAGCCTAATTTATAAATGATATGCACGCGTCTCCCTTATGGCAAGGCAATCTCTTTCTTTTTTTCCTGTATTTTCTGATCGATCGCCTCCAGGCACTCAAGTTGGTAGGCAAGTTCCCGAAGTTCCGATTTCAACCCTTTTATCTGGGTTTGAAGTTTCTTAATTTCCTCGTCTTTTTCCTCCAAAACATGGGGGCTTGTTTTTGGCGGTCTTGGTTTCGGCTCTAAGAGTTTGCTGGCCTCCGCTCGCTTTGATTCCGTTTTTTGTTCCAGCAGCGCTTTCAGCAGACGCGGGTCCTCCGTTTTTGGTTCATCCGTGATCAGGCCGCTCCAAGCATCCCACAATGTAATGGAGGTTTCCATCTCAGCCTCGTCTTCCGCCAGAATCAATTGGGCACATGCCATTCCATACAACGCTTGGCGACGAATTTTTTCTCGTCTGGCCAACTGACTCAACATTCGATAGATCTCCAACGCTTTTTGATAATCACCGTTCCGCAGAGCCCTATTTCCCCTCTGCAGGGTAATCAGATCCGCATTATAGGCATCACTGCCGTACAGCAAACGATTTACCTCCGGGAAATAACCACAACCCGGGAGCCCAGCCCATATCCCCAGAAGAATCATGAGCATAAATCCCAAGAGAGGGCAAACTCCGCTCTTCTCAATGCGCTTCATTCTCCGGTAAAAAAAGATCACCATAAACGATCCACATCTGTCAAATGCGTTGATCCGATTTCATCGTCGGATTATTATTCCTCTCGCGCCAACGGCAGACTGAACGAGAACGTACTTCCTTCGCCTATTTTGCTTTCAACCCAAATGGCACCGCCATGTGTCTCGATGATATGTTTTGAAATATTCAAACCCAAACCAACGCCATCCATATGATCTCTCGCGCTCTTTGTCTGATAGTATTTATTGAATATCAGCGTTTGCTCCTCGTCCGGTATTCCCGGGCCGCTGTCGGAAACCATAATGCTCAAATGGTTGCGGCCTCCGGCATCAACACTAACGCTTATTTTGCTGCCTTCGGGGGAAAACTTGATGGCATTGTCCAGAAGGTTGAACAGCACCCGTTGCAAATGTTCCGGATCACCCAATATCTTAGCGGTATTCGGAGGAATCTGGGCCAAGATCTCTATTTTTTTTGATTCGGCGATATGCTGCAGATGCCGGATGCATCCGGTTACAAATGAAGCGGTATCGATGGGTTGTTGCCGAATTGTAAGCGTAACGGATTCAAGCCTTGAAACCTGCATGAGATGATTCAAGAGATCGCAAATACGCCCGATTTCCCCACTTGCTATCTCCAGGAATTTCCGCTGCTTCTCATTGATGGCCCCCATAACTTCTTCGGCGATCATATTTACCGATTCGCGAATTGAAGTCAAGGGCGTTCTGATCTCATGACTCAGCATGGAAATAAAATCAGACCGCATGCGTTCTTCTTCTTTCAACTGGACCGCCATTTCGTTGAATGCCGTCGCCAGTTCACCAAATTCATCCTTGGATCGAATCGTGATGGGTTTGCTGAAACGATCGTTGGATATGGACCGAATTCCTTTTATGAGTTCCCGTAGCGGACGAATCATGGAGTAAGATAAAAAAAGGACGCCAAGCAGCCCTACGATACTGGAAGAGCCTAGTCCGATCAGCCCGTTTCGAGCCGACAGCCGCCCACGTCGATTCAGTTCCCTTGTTGCCATCTCCACGCTACGCTCGTTGGCGGACTTCATTTTCGTTATCCGCTCGACCCATTCGTTAATTGTCGCCTCTTCAATCCATGTTGAACCATTTTGCTGAAGCAATCTCGAAGGTTCCAGTCGTGTGGCTGCCGCCTCGTAATCCTGATACAGAATCCGCCAGGGAGATGGGCTCGTTAGTTCACGGGGTTCCATCTCGAGGACGGTTCTGAGATTTTGTTCAAATTCCGTTCGTGCCACGGTAAAATATGCCAGGTAATCCTCTTTTCGGAGTAAATGGTATTTTTTATCACTCTCCTCCATCTGCAGCAAATTCTCGATCATCTTCTTTGAAAGAGATGCAATCTCAAAATGCGTATTGACGATGTTTTCCGAAATGCGGACGACATGCTTGATATTGACAAACAGAACCAGAATTGTCCCATAAAAAATCAGCACAAAAAGACAAAACCATATCAGCAGTTTACCGGTAATTCCGATTTTTAATTCCATTGTTGGCCTTCACTTTTTCACGGTATGGAGATCGGCTACCTACATTGGGTCAAACAGTCGCTTGGATCGCTTGCCTTTTGAGATACTTCAAGGTATCCTAAATGACAACTTAAAAATGAAACAGGACGCCGATCCCCTTCAAATCCAGGATGTGCGCAAAAATCGTAACCGAATGGTGAAAAAATTGTAATTACCCCCATGGAAACACATTTCGATGGCGTGTAGACATCCGGCCCACGGCCTCAACAGTAAGTGGCATGCATTTTGCTTCCAAATTTAGTCAATGCAATTACCGTTTTCACCATTCACACACTCAAATTTATACGGAAACCGGATTTACGTCATTTGCTCAACCGAAACCGCTCCCAAATTCAAAGAGGTGAACTGGTCATGACAATCAAACAAGGACGTAACCAACGCACCGGGATTGAAAGACGCGTCTTCTCGTATTCCCATTATATTCCGGAGAGAAGATCCAGAGAAGATCGGCGGGAAATTCGTGTTCGTCAACGCAAGTCCGATCATACCTGGGGAAATTTTTCCGGGTTTTTAACGGAAAAAAATGCCGCTTAAACACTTTCAGTCTCCCTTTTTCATGCCGACTGCATGTTACCTTTCAATTAACGGCCACACCGTTTTTTTGCTGAAACTGTTTAAAATTCAAGTGGCTCCAGATTTACTATAGAGGTTCTGGCTGAATTATATGCGATCTTTTCCCTCCGTTTCAAACATGACGCGCCATATCGTTGTTTGTCTTTTTCTGACAATCCTTCTGCCTTCTTATGCATTTTCCGCCATTGTTACATTGGAGTGGGCTCCCAGCTCGGATCCGAATGCAATCGGCTACCGACTCTTCTGCCGGCGTACAAACCAAGCCTATGACTATTTAAAACCGATATATGACGGTTCCACCACAAGATATACGCTCGACCTGGATGACGGCCTGACTTATTTCTTTGTTGTCAGAGTATACAATCATGCCGGTTTGGAAAGTCTGAACTCCAATGAGGTTTGCTATATCCCGGTTCCTCCACCAGAACCGGATACCCCCCCGGACACCACGCCGGATACACCTCCGGATACACCTCCGGATACACCTCCGGATACGCCCCCGGATACGCCCCCGGATACGCCCCCGGATACGCCCCCGGTTACGCCCCCGGATACGCCCCCGGTTACGCCCCCGGTTACGCCCCCGGTTACGCCCCCGGTTACGCCCCCGGTTACGCCCCCGGTTACGCCCCCGGTTACGCCC
>JBGSLR010000072.1:0-15100 GCA_041740615.1 Desulfobacterales bacterium | reverse complement strand
ACTCGCATGTCGTACCATTGTTTTGCCTCCTTGTTTTGGGCTAACGGTTTCTTTTCGCGATTAAACCATGCCTTACAAGGAGGCTTTTTTTCAAGCCCAATAAACTATTTTATTTCAAAACCGTTTTTGGACAAGAGTGATGATCGGTATTCAAATTATTCAGCCTGCCCTGACGATTGGAACTTGGCATATTTTCTTCGGAACCGTTCAATACGGCCGGCCGTGTCGATCAATTTTTGTTTCCCGGTAAAAAACGGATGGCATTGGGAACAAATTTCAACCTTGATTTCCGGTTTGGTCGAACCGACCGTAATTTCATTCCCGCAAGCGCATTTGACCGTCGCTTCAAAATATTCCGGGTGGGTATCTTTCTTCATTTTTACCTGTCCTCCTGAATCGTTATGTATTCATTGCCTCTAAAAAGTTTTTATTATTATCCGTTCCGCTCATTTTATCAAGTAAAAATTCCAAGCTGTCGACGGGATTCAAGGTGGCCAGTAATTTTCTCAATATCCAAACCCGCGTCAGGGTTTCCTGGGGCATGAGCAGCTCTTCTTTTCGGGTGCCGGATCGATTGATATCGATGGCCGGGTAGAGTCTCCGGTCCGAAAGCTTGCGATCCAGCTGCAATTCCATGTTGCCGGTACCCTTGAATTCTTCAAAAATAACCTCATCCATGCGGCTACCGGTATCGATCAATGCCGTTGCGATAATGGTCAAACTGCCGCCCTCTTCAATATTCCGGGCGGCCCCGAAAAAGCGTTTCGGACGATGCAGGGCGTTGGAATCGACGCCGCCGGATAGAATCTTCCCGCTGGGGGGCATCACCGCATTATATGCCCGAGCCAGCCGCGTGATACTGTCCAACAGGATGACGACATTTTTCTTGTGCTCCACCAGCCGTTTTGCCTTTTCGATCACCATTTCCGCCACCTGGACATGACGTTCGGCCGGCTCGTCAAATGTGGAGCTGATCACCTCGGCATTCACGGTTCGGGCCATGTCGGTCACTTCTTCCGGCCGCTCATCGATGAGCAGCACGAATGGGATTACATCCTTGTGGCTGGCGATGATGGCGTTGGCAATGGACTGCAACAGCATGGTTTTACCGGTTCGCGGTGGGGATACGATCAAGCCCCGCTGACCGAAACCAATGGGCGTCATCAAATCCATAATGCGTGTGGAGTAGTTTTCCGGATCGGTCTCCAACTTGATTTTGCGGTCCGGGTAGAGAGGCGTCAGGTTGTCAAATAGAATCTTCTCCCGTGCGACTTCGGGGTCTTCGTAGTTGATGGCCTCCACTTTCAGCAGCGCGAAATAGCGCTCCGTCTCTTTCGGCTGACGGATTTGCCCGGAAACCGTGTCACCGGTGCGCAGGTTGAAGCGCCTGATCTGCGACGGCGAAACATAGATATCATCGGGCCCCGGCAGGTAATTATAATCCGGCGCGCGCAGAAACCCAAAACCGTCGGGAAGAATTTCCAGCGTCCCCTGACCGTAGATCAAACCGTTTTTTTCAATCTGCGCCTGGAGCAGGGCAAACATCAGCTCCTGCTTGCGCAGGCCGGCCGCCCCTTCGATCTTGAATTCCCTGGCCATTTTCGTCAACTCACTGATGCTTTTCTTTTTGAGCTCAGCAATATTCATTCAGTTTCACCCCTAAATAAAATGTATTTAAATCCTTCCATACGGGCGGTTCATTCGCCCGCTGACATGCGTGATGGAATCCAGATCAACAACCGATGGTCGACCGCCCCAAGACGGCCCCGCGATGCGGAAAAGCATAAAAACCGGATGTCATGTGATTGATGTTTTCGCGAACCTGTATATCTGGGCGCACTGGAATTGAGTATCAACAGGTTTATTCCAAGAATAATTTCGAAGAAGAATGAGTGCTTTTTGAATTAGGTCATTAGCAAATATGCAGTCAAAAACATCATACCCTATAGGCGGGTTCCTTGATCCTGGTCGAAGCTATACCAGATCAATTTTACCTGTCAAGCGCTTTCGTCAGATTTTTATGTTTTTTCATTCCAATACGGATGAATGGAAAAAACCATCACGACCATTCGTTTTCACTTGCAAAGTGACATTTATTCAGCTATATGGTGCCATTTACAAGTTTTTGTGACAAAATAACCATCCGCAGGACCGCGATGGAACGAAAGGGGCGAGATTTTTGAAGCAAATTGAAGTCAAGGTTCTTGATAACGACCTTGAGAAGGCCATGCGTATCCTGAAGAAAAAAATTCAAAACGATGGTCTTTTTAAGCGACTGAAATTAAAAAAGAGTTATGAAAAACCGAGCGAATACCGCCGACGCAAACAACGGGAATCGTTGCGACGGCAGCGCATCGCGGCAGCCAAGGCAAGAATGAGAAGGTATTAATCGCCGGTTTGTAGCGTTACACCCAAAAAACAAAGGAAACCCGGACAGAATGGAAGCATTCTGCCGGGTTTTTTTGCACATGCGCCCAGACGAATCATATCCACAATGCCTCTCCGCCATGTACGCCCTGAGGCGGTTCGGAATAAAGCTCGGACTCGATGTCATCACCAACATGCTCGAGGGTCTGGGGAATCCGCACCGCACCTATCGCACCGTGCATATAGCCGGCAGCAACGGGAAGGGCTCCATTGCCGCCACCATTGCAACGATTCTCCAATCGGCCGGGTATAAGGTCGGTCTCTATACGTCCCCTCACCTGGTAAGATTCAACGAGCGGATCAGCATCGACGGCAAACAGATCACCGATGCGGAGGTAGTGGCTTGTCACCGGACCGTGCAACACGTCCACCACGGTGACCGGGAGCCGACCTTCTTTGAATACACAACGGCCATGGCCCTGTATGAGTTCGGACGCCGAAAGGTCGACTGGGCCGTGATCGAAACCGGCATGGGGGGACGTCTCGACGCCACCAACATCATCCAACCGGCAGTGTCGGTCATCTCCAATATATCCCTGGAGCACCAGCTATATCTGGGGAATACTATCGCCCAAATCGCCGCTGAAAAAGGCGGCATCATTAAGGAATCCACACCGGTGGTGACCGCCGCAAAACAGAATACGGCCCGCGAGGTCATCGAAGACATCGCCCGAAAAAACGCCGCGCCGGTGTATCGGCTGGGGCGTGATTTTACCATTCGCCGCAAGGGGCAAACCCATTTTTTTTACTACGGCCTGAACCATCATTGGCCGAATCTGAAACCCAGTCTGCCGGGGGACCACCAATTCGAGAATACAGCCGTGGCGCTGGCCGCTTGTGAAGTACTCATGAAGGGCACGGCAACCCTGCCGCCCCTCGGAATCTCCCCGGAAGCGATCATCGCCGGTCTTGAAAAAACCAGATGGCCGGGGCGCCTGGAAATTTTATCGACCTCTCCTTTGGTCATCCTGGATGGCGCTCACAATCTGCCGGCCATCAAAAATCTGGTTACATTCTTGAAACAGCAGATCCGCAACCGACGACTGACGCTGGTCATCGGTATCTTGAATGACAAGGCCTACGAGGCCATGTTGAAAAGCATCCTGCCGATCTGTGCGCGTGTCATTCTGACCCAGCCCAAAATCGACCGCAGTCTACCGCCGGAAGAGCTCTTGCGGATCGCAAGCAGTTTCACCACCCATGTCGAAATCCAGCCGGATGTGGGGCAGGCCGTCAAGCACGCCATTGAAACAACGGCCAAAGATGACGTCGTCTGTATTGCCGGTTCCCTGTATGTCGTGGGGGAAACCAAGGCCGCGTTGGAGTCGGGGTTAATCCGCCTCGGGCCATAAAACCGATTACAACATTTTTATGGCTTGACTTATCCGCATCCTTTCATTATTGCTATTCACGTAAGCGCCCGTAGCCCAGGGGATAGGGCGTCAGCCTCCGGAGCTGGAGATCGCAGGTTCGAATCCTGCCGGGCGCGCCAGAATGAAATTAAGGGGTTGAATGAAAAATTCAATCCCTTTTTTATTGTCTGAAATTCCATTTCCCAACCCGATTTCAATCCTCCGCGATTAAACTACCCATAGTGATCAAAAGATTGGATCTACCGCCAGGTTGATGAAAGACCCAAAGACAGGAAAAGCCGAAATTCATTTATGAATTTCGGCTTTTCCTAAAATTGAACTGCAGTTATTTACATATTAAGACAAGGTCACCTCACTTTTCTATCGTTTTTGGTGTCCTTTTTCGATTTTTTATCTTTTTGATCTTTGGTTTTATGAGAATCCACGCATTTTTCATCTTTTTGACCTTTGGTTTTATCAGAATCCACGTATTTTTCAGGTTTTTGAACCCTAATTTGGACAGAATCCACTAAACCCTTATTAGGGCCACCGAGAGATGCTGATTTTGTATCTGCGGCGAAGAGTTCAATGTTGTAAATCATTTCCTTTTCCGCTTTGAATTTTATATCAATGGAAAAACGACCGCTACCGTCCAACGCGAGTTCATTGATTTTTCCACTAATTGATATATATGCACTTGAAACACCTGTTCCGGCACCGTCTATTAAACAGGACAATTCATCTCTTACATATCCTGAAATCGTGACCTTTACATCTTGATTATACTGCTGCCAAATATATGGTTTACTAACTTTCACTGCACCAGTTGGAGGATTTGTGTCTACTACCGGGCATCCATCCTGGGTAATAATTGAACCCAAAGGAGTATCAGGACAACTATCTTTACTATCGATAACGCCATCGCCATCTGAGTCTTCGCCAAGAGTGCCAATTTCCTGCTGGAGGGGTTTAATAGCGGCTTCTACCGCCGCATCGATGTCATCTTGAGAGAAACAGTCGATGGCACAACCTCTGTTGTCGACGGGTGAATTGACAGGCGTGTCTGGACAGACATCCCATTCATCGATTACACCATCATCGTCCATGTCTGATTTGACGAACATGTCTGATTCAACAGGTCCTGTAGGCGGCGTAAAGTTTGAAGTCCAGCGGGCCACTCCTTTGGATACACGTATTTCATCCATATAACCTTCAAGATAATTATCAGAACCGCCATAATTAAAACCGCCTACTCGTAATGGGTTCGAAGAGGAATTCCAAACGCCTGTGGTGCCGGAAACGACATTGATCCCATCAACATAAATAGTGGTCACATTACCGCTTTTGACAAAAGCAATATGATGCCATACCCCAGCAACGAGGACACCAGGAGGGCTTTCCATCTTATTGACACCGATAATACCGGCAGCAACTCTGCCATCTTCATAGGCATAGACAGCCCAGTTTTTATCATTATTGTTTTGTGTTAATAATCCTGCAAGTTTTGCTTTTTGGATATTGACCCAAAAATCAATCGTGCCATCGGACGAAATAAAATTCCAATCTTCACTATCTGGAATACTTAGATAATCTTTGTCCCCATCAAAATAAATAGAACTACCACCAAATTTGAATTGTGCGGTGGAATGAACTACATTGCCATTTGGGCTAATCGAATTATTGGAGGCAGAACTGTCTGTAAAAATGTTGCTTCCATCTTGATTGTTGCTGTGGATTAACAACACCGTGTTGCTATCAGCCATTGCATTGCCTAAGACGCAAGTCAGGCTGAAAATGACAGCAGAGATTATACATGGGAGACTTTTTTTCATTTCACCACCCTTTCCTTTTTTCGTTCTATTTTTTATCACCAAACCAAAGTCAACACTCGAAAAACGCAATTTACATGCCAAGAAAGTACTTTTATTTATTAAAAATATTTTCAATATGTTATCAATGGCGAAAAAATACATCCAATTCGGATTCGTCTGGAAATCCCGAAATAAATATCGCATATATCTAATAATAACGAATCGATATAAAGAATTGTATGCAATCATAGATCGAAACGGTTGGTGTCCTGAAAACCATACAGTCTACATGGGTGGTGTCCTGAAAATCATACAGTCTGATCAACCCGAATTCAGAAGAGAGAAGAAAGGAAGATAGAAGATAAGTTTTTGCTTTTTTCTCCAGAAAAATACGCATAGGGCACGAAATGAAATATCCTTGACACACAAGCGCCGTTTGAATAATCTTCTACCTCAAAAACAAGGCGTTACCATCATACCAGAACAGTATGGACCTACTGATCTTGGACGAATCCATCGTAGATATATTTCAGAAAGGCGAAATCAGCGCCCCGGATACCAGATACCGGCCCGGCAAACCTGACCGCATCTAATCCTTTTTGAATTCCATGCAGGACGGCCACGGATCGTAACCATAGCTCTTTATCACTGAAACATTTCTGACCATGCCCGCCCGAGAAGAGTTCTTATGGCAACAATCGATGATTTTTTACAGGAAATGAAGGCCCTCGGCGCCAGCGATCTACTCATGATGGTTGGGTACCCGCCCATGCTCAGACTTCATGGGGAGCTGATCCTCATGGACAACCAACCAATCCTGACAGCCGCGTCGAACATGAAAATATTGACTGAAATCCTTACTCCGGATCAACAGGAATATGTGAATCGGAATCAGGATTTCGGGTTTGTCTATACCCTGGAAGGGGTGGGGCGTTTTCGCGGCAACATTCAGTTTCTGCGTGAATTCATCGGCGGATCTTTCCGCATCATCCCCCCGCAAATCCCGTCCCTGGAAGAACTAAATTTACCACCGGTGATTCAAACCATCGCGGAATACCGACACGGTCTCGTCCTGGTGACCGGTCCCCCGGGAAGCGGCAAATCCACGATCCTTGCCGCCATGATCAACCACATTAACAACACCCGGGAAGCCCGTGTCATTACCATCGAGGATCCGGTGGAATTCGTGCATTCCGAAAAACGCTGCCGGTTCACCCAGCGGGAGATCGGCACCCATGCCAACAATCATGCGGATGCCCTGCTTTGGGCCAGTCGGGAAAATTCAGACATCATTCTGATAGGGGAAATACCGAACCATGAAACCATATCCCTGGCCTTGACTTGTGCCGAGCTGGATATTCTGGTGCTGGGAGTCCTTCATACCAACAGCGCTTCCAAAACCATTGACTGGATCATCAACGGTTTTCCCGCCAACCAGCAGGTTCAGGTACGCACCATGCTGGCCGAATCCCTGAGGGCGGTCATCACCCAACAGCTACTCAAAACCAAGGATGGCCAGGGTCGCTGCCCTGCCAATGAAATCCTGATCGTCTCCCCTGATATGGCTAGTGCGATCCAGGAAGGCAAGATATCGCAAATCAACGAACTGATCCAAAACGGTTCATCGGAAGATATGCAGTCCATGGACCAGCATCTGATGAAACTCATTCGGGACGGAACCATCACCAGAGAAGCCGCCTACGAAAAGGCCGTCAAAAAAACGTTGTTTGTCTGATCGCCCTATTCATGACGTTACGAGGCACGTGGCTGGCGGGTGCGCCATGATAAAAAACCCGGTCCGTTTCCAGAGACCGGGTTCGATATCGTCGGCTGATGGTTCAGGCCGTTTCCAGAAACAACCATCCGGCCCTGCATGGCGGAATTGGTTCTTTCAGGATCGGTCCATTCGCTTTATTTTCCGGCTTTCGGTCCGAAGGAGCGTTCGAACAGATCGCCAATCGCTTTCCGGCCGTCTTCCGTCAGATTGCGCGTTCCGGTTCCAACAAAGGTATCTTCCACAATAACCGGTATGGCCGCAACCCACTGGTTGTTCTGCCAGGAAAACCATTTCTTTTTTTCCTGATCGAACACGCTGATGGGTCGGTTAAACAGTTTGGCCAGCTCAACCCCCCAACCCGTACCTCCTTTGACGGTGTTGTCCGACTGAATCCAGCCAATGGCGACGACATGATAGCCATTGTTGACCATATGGAAAATCAATTGGATGACTTTGCGGATCTTTTCCGTACTGGAATATTTTCTGCCCATACGGGTGGAGACGATCTCCATACTGACATCTCCCTTGACGAGTTCCTGGGGCTCAAGCATCCGCACTCCTGTTGCGCGCTCAATCACATGACCGGCAAAGGAAAAATGGACTTCTTGAATTCCAAATTTCTCCGCCTGGCGGCCGAATTCGGATTCGGCGCCCCGGTGCCCGCCGCTGTATACGGTAATCTTGGAACGATCCTTCATGTTTTAATCTCCTTTTTTAAATGATGATTTGCTGAACCCTGCCCACCTGCCCATCCGTCAGTCGGACCTTGATTCCATGGGGATGATGGGTCGATTTGGTGAGGATGGCCTGGACGACGCCATGGGTCAACTTACCGGTCCCCTGGTCTTTTTTCAACACAATGGCCACGGTCATGCCCGGACGTATATTTTGTCGCTGTTTTCCTTCCATATGGGCTCCCTCCTTTTCCGGACAGCTCTTTTCCCTTTTCAAATAATTGCCGGAAACCTTTTCCGAACAACCGGCGACTGTCTTTCCAACCTCTATGCGGTGATCAAGTCAGGGCCGGCTGATTTTCATGGGGGGATGAAAAAAGTGAAGACAAAGCGAGCTTTTCTGGCCGAACATTACCGATTTGCATATCAGGCGCACTCATAAAACGGAGAGCCGAGTCGGCTTGCTCCCTATCCGACTTTGTATGGATATGCAAGCGAAAAATTCCACGCCTCCTGGTAAGGCCCCACATCGGGAATGAAAAAGAATGGACGAATCGCTTTTCAGCACACCGATTCGATGCAAAAGCGGTGACACGGATGGGAGAATCGATGGTTTCCAGCCGTCTATTCATAATCTCCCATGAATTCCTGCAGCGACTTCCGCAACCAGCCGATGGAATCCTGATTGGTCAGAATCATGAGAAAACCGTTGATATCCTTTTCCTTGAATTTGAAAATGGTTTTCATTACGATCGCCGGTTGAGTGGGGTCGAAATGATCCACTAAAAAATTGTATTCCTGACTGCCGCCCCGAATAACCCGCGGCGGAGAATACGTAACGAAGGTGTTGAGCAATTCCGACATCTTTCCCACGCATGCGCCGATCAGAATATTGCCGATCTCCGTCAAGACCTCCGACTCGACGATTTCCTTCTGTTTGCGGCTTTCTTCAGTTCCGTGTTCTTCCAGGAAACTGATCAAATCATCGCTTGCTCCGGCAGGAAACACCAGAAATCCCGAACCGCTGAAATCTCCCCAAAATTTTTGATCCACGATACTCGTGTTATTCGATGCCGCAATGGTTTCCTGGAGATAATCCGGCAAAGCCCCTATGCTGATAACCTGGATATTGGGGATACTTAACACAACATATATATCGATAATGCCGGCAAGATCGGCTGTTGCGTTTCCAAAGGCGATATTCATGACTTCCTGGAGAATATCTTTTTCATCTTCCGAAAAAATATCGTTCATATCTGAATTCATCTATACACTCCTGGCCGCATATAATTGGATTTATCAAGGTTATCGATGCAATGCAGGGTTTGCGTAGCAATGAAAAATAATGCTGATTGTAAATCAAAGCGAAATGCGTGTCAACGGCAAAGCCCGGCGTTGCGAGTTGACAGCCATCCACGGATTGAGATACATGTCGGATCATGGATCAGTCAAAATGGTTTTTTCATCCTATTTTTATTTTTGTTTTCTCGATCGTCGCCTTAGGCTTGTCACTTTTTTTATATATATACTGGTACGTAGAGGTCAGCTCCGGCCTGCATACCCTGATTACCAAATTCGACCTCCGACCGGACCAGGTGTTGGCATCGCAAACCTGGGTGGTCATTATGGTTCTATCCATTCTTGTGGGCATTATTCTGATGGGAATCTTCACCATCTTCGTCTATAATCAGAAAACCTTCCAACTGTATCGGCTTCAGAACAATTTCATCAATAATTTTACCCATGAACTCAAAACGCCGGTAACCTCATTGAAACTCTTTCTGGAAACCTTTTTGAAGCATGACCTCTCTCGAAACGATCAATCCACCTACATCCGATACATGCTTGCCGATGTCAATCGCCTTTCGGACAATATCAACAGCATCCTGAACCTTGCTAAAATCGAAAGCAAAGGTTTCGGAGAAGAATTTGTCAGAGCGGAACTGGTTCAAACCGTAGAACAATTCTGCCATGACAACCGGCATCTTTTCAAAAATTGCAGCATCACGATTACCAACTTGACCGGAAAGCCGATCTTTTATTGTATCGACAGGGCCTTATTCGAAATGCTGTTGATGAATCTCCTGACCAATGCCGTGAAATACAATCAGTCCGGAACTCCCCGGATTTCCATCTCCTTTGAAGTACACTTTCCCAAATTGCTGATCCGGTTTTCGGATAACGGCATCGGTCTTGAAAAACCGGTTCTCAAGAAGATTTTTAAAAAATTCTACCAGGTCGGGAAATCGGACAACATGTCCGCCATGGGCAGCGGCTTGGGCCTCTATCTAGCCCAACAGATCGCCAAACGCCATAAAGGGAAAATCACCGTACAAAGCGAAGGGATAGGCAAAGGCGCCGTTTTCACACTCGCCCTTCCGGAACGGTCAAAACTGGTTTAACAGGTAGGATGGATATGCCGCCAACCGAAAAACAACGAATTCTGGTTATTGAGGATGAAGAACATATTGCCGAAGGTCTGAAGCTGAACTTGTCGCTTCAGGGATTTGAGGTTCGCATCGCCGGTAGCGGTTCGGCCGGGTTGCAGGAATGGAAAAACTGGCGGCCGGATTTGATCGTGCTGGACATCATGCTGCCAGGAATCGATGGATTTTCGGTGCTTCAAAATATCCGCCTGGAGGATGCCCAAATACCGATTCTCATTTTATCCGCCAAAGCGACCACCCAGGATAAAATAAAAGGCCTTTCCTATGGTGTGGATGATTATCTGACGAAACCGTTTCATCTTGAAGAATTTTTGCTGCGGATCGAACGTCTGCTGGCCAGATCAACGCGCGTCGTAGCTGGCGGCGGGGATGGCCATGCTCAAGTGCCGGAGATATTCAGTTTCGGATCGAATCAAATCGACTTCACCAACGCCAAGGCCCATTGTCAGGCGGGAACCATCAGCCTGACGGAACAGGAAATCAAACTGCTGAAACTGTTTATCTCCAATCAAGGCAAAATGCTATCCCGTAAAAAGATCCTCGAGATCGGCTGGGGATATGCCGGCGTTACCACCACCAGAACGGTGGATAATTTCATTGTCAGATTCCGGAAATATTTCGAGGAAAAGCCCAAAAACCCGGTTCACTTTAAAAGCATCCGGTCGGTGGGATATCTATTCGAACCGTAATCGGTATTCTTACGAGGGGAATTCGCATTCCAACAGGAACCGCCAGAAATCAGCTGCATTCCGCGCCACAAAAAACACCCCGGCCCTCGCGGCGAGATCTGGATCGGCCGAGAAAACAGGCCCGCCCGCCACAACCCGCGTCTTGGACGGAAGCCCCCGACAAATGGCCGATAACGGCTCTTCCGTATCCAGTTGCAAAACGGTTACGCCAAGCAAATCCGGTTCTTTCTCTCTGCAGACAGTCAACACCGATGCAACATTCTGCAGGAGCCCCAATGAAAAGACCCTCACACCGGCGGCTTCGGCGAATAAATGAATCAACTGGATTCCATTTCCCCATCCATCATCCAGAGTGGCGGTGACCATCAGCGGCGCTTTTTCCCAGATACAAGCCGCACCGGTGCGGTTCTTCCATTCCACCACATTCCGCGCCGCCGCTTCCAATACCGTCCGAGTCGGGGCCATCGACCGCCACTGGGAAAGATAGTGATTGATCCGTTGTCGAAGGTCGCTGCTCGCCCCCATGGTTCTCTTCCGCCCCCCGCTTGCTTTTCATCTGTTTCAGGACGGCACAGCCGCGCTTCGATGTCTTATTGTTTTTTCTCTTTTTGCTTCGGGGCCGACTGCCCACTCTTGAAGTCATTCTGCTGGGCTCCTTGGCCCTCCACTTCAATGGTCTCCGTATTCTCGACTACTTTTTCGCCGAGAACGGCAGAGGCCTCTTTGACGTTCAACTGCATTTTTACGAAAGCATCTCCATATTGATCCCAGCCGTAGTCCGTCAATTCCGCCAAATAAAGCGTCGCCAGGACTTTGGTCTTTACCTGGTCCGACTTCAGCATGAAATTCTCGACGGTCGTTTTACTTTCCAGCTCGAACCCAACGATTCTTTTGATCAATTGTTTATAGGCATCCAGTTCGGCGGCGCGTAGCGCCCGAATCGGGCCGGCCATCGAGGGTGTGGAGGTGGCGAATCCCACTCTGCGAAACACCTTGTTGCCCAAATTCATGGTCTTACCATCAATATTGGTGATGGAGTCCAACTGGACCGAAGCGGTCACCTTGGCGATATCTTTTTGTTGGTCATAGGTAACTTCATCATATTTGATACCTTTGATGGTCGCCGCTGTTTTGGACTCGGTGGACCCTTCGAAGGTGGTCGGAATCATATCGGTAACTTCTTCTCTGGCGCGCAGCTTCAATCCATGAACGGATTCCACGATGGCCCGCTCCGCCATCACCTTGGCCGCTCGGATGGTCATGATTCGTTTGTTACCGGCCCATACCTGGGGGGCTGAAATCACAATCCCGATCGTTATCAAAATGAGGTATTTAATCAATGTTCGGTTCATTTTCCGTTTTCTCCCCTTCAACCATTTTTGTGTTCTCTTGCTTCCCCAAATCGATGTTTTGTTCTTGAACGACCGGAGAGGCCGCCTGGTGTTTCTTGCCCTTCTGAATATTGTTCGATTTTTTCGAAGTGACCCGTTGCTGGATCACATCGAATCGGATTTCTCCATCCTCACGCCTGACCTTGGCTTTCAGATCAATGGTCCCATCCTGGGGCAAGTCTGGAAGTTGCTGAACTATCTGCTTATTCAGTTCGTCCAACTCCTTGGTTGTTTTTTCGACCATTTTCTTGTTCCCGGCAAAAACCGGTGAAAGACAGCCGATATACAAACACAGGATCAAGCTGCTCAGAACGCGCATCACATCTCCTCCGCTCCTGTTTTACCACTCATCCTCGGTCAGCATCCGCCCCCCTGCCGCCGGTCCGGAGCCGGTTCCACTTTTGACTTCCTGTTGCGCCGCTTGCGGGCTTTGGGATTTCTGAGGTGCCGAGGTCTCAACTGCCTTTTGTGGCGGCGGTTCGCTAGGCGCCGTTGCAGCGACGGTCTGCGTCGCAGGCTTTTCCGCCGGTTTTGCAGCCGCTGGTTGTTGTCGTGCGGGTTTCGCCGGAGCTGCCTGGGCTTGTGCGGCCGCCTCTTCGTAGGCCTTATTCAATGCCATCCGCCGTTCAAGGCTTTGATCCGTAATCGGAACAGCCAGGTAGACCGCCATGAACGTATCCTTATCGAGTTTCCCACTCGCCGGATTATATTCCGGCCGAACCGCCTGGAGGGCCGCTATGGTCTGTTGATCCAATTCCCCGCTGATGGTGACGTCATACCCCTGAATAAACAACAATTCCTGAATCTTGACGATCCTATCCGTCTCTTCCATGTCATAAAAGTGTTTTTTCAGCCCATCCAGCACCACCTGATCTGCTTCGGCGTTTGGCAACAGGTTCCAATAGGGCAACAGTAAATATTTCCCTACGATTTGAATCATGCTCAATTGAACCAGCATGCGGACTGCGGCATGCCGTCCCTGGACCTTCTTGATCGATCCCTTCAAACCGAAGGTCGGCCCGAACAATGTGATGCCCAATTCTTGTTCACTCAAGGCTTTGTGGACCTTGATGGTGTTCACCGTTTGCATGCGGGCGATCCCGGCCATGGTGCGGAAATCTATCATATTGAAATCAAGTGTAATGCTGGCCAACCCAAACTTTTCGCCGGCCCCATAATCCACCGCAGTGGTCGTCGATGGTACCCAACTGGGAGATCCGGTCCAATCCACCTGGGCGCCTGCGTCTATATTATTGCCCCGCGTCTCCAAGCCCCGATCAAATTCGGTGATACCGCCGGAAATAACCACATCGGGAATGATCTTATCGTCAAAGCTCGAATAGCCCGTAACCATCTGGTTTTGAATAAAAGATGGATTGTACGGAATATAGGTTATGCGCCCTCCGATCGCATTCAACGTGCTCTGAAGAATTTCGGTAATATCCCTCGGAATCTCACCGCCCGTGGCTCCTGCGGTACCGGTATTGTCGGCGATTTCTTTGCTTTGAACCTTCAGTTGCGATGCGCCATAAATTTCAGACATGGTTCCTAGTCGGGTCAAGGCATCCGTGAAAGAAGTGATTTTGGTCTCGGGAGGCTCCTCTTTCATTTCCACACTCACTTGCCTGGGATCCACGCTGGCGCAGGAAGCCAACATGAAAGCCAACGAAACGACCCAGAAATACATCCGGATCTTCCCAAATCGGTTGTTATGTTGCGCGAGAGATTTCATAGTAACCCTATTTTTCATGTCATTTCCATGGATTCGAATCTTCATTGATCCGGGCCTTATCCTACTCGACTACCTGGGTCTTATCGCCTTTGGATTCATCAATGATGATGATATCCCCTCTGACATTTGAGCCGGGGCCCATCACAACGCTGTTCATGGAACCGCCGCCTTCCAGGGTCCCACTTTCACTGCTGCCGCTGGACGCGCTTTTTTGGGCTTGGCGCTGCGCCATTTTCGCCTGCATTTTGGCTTTCAACTTGATGAAATTGATATTTTTTTCCGGTTTGCCGAGATCATCGTAGGAACTGATGTTGTCATCCACCTCGATATCGTCATCCAAATCGCCACAGAAGCCGATTCCGATTTTGATGAAAAGACCGACAATAAGCGCCATGATGATGGATAGAATCTTTGTTTTCATCTGACACCCCCTGTTTTCCAGATCAAAATGTTTTTTCAAACCTTCTCGTTCGTCTATTTATAATCTATCACTATAAGCGTATTTAAGCAATTATGAAGCATTCATCCGGAGAACAGGACGCGCTGTTTCTGCTTGCCCCAAATCGATCTCTTTCTCTTCTTGCCGTTCGATGTCGCAAGGAGGATTCAAGCGCTCCTTCCGGCGCCCTTGAATCCTCGCGCATCGTTCATTGACCAGATTATTCCGCGGTGACGGAACCCATGCTGGCTTCGCTGCCTTTGCCCAGGGCGATATTGGCGGACTTGTCGACCTTGGAATCGTTCACGATCGTGCCGGAAACCTTGGAATCCTTCAGGGTCACGGAGCCCATGTTGGCGGT
>JBGSLR010000071.1:0-28065 GCA_041740615.1 Desulfobacterales bacterium | reverse complement strand
AATATCTTCTTCCATTCAAAGGTCTTGGACAGCATAAAATGAAAATGGGAACCTGATTTTGAATTTAGCAATTTAAAATAGCTAAACGGCTGAATTTTCAAAGAGCGATTCTTAATTTCTGTTTATTTTGGACAGCAGTGGCGGCGACTATTACATTTGGGTGACGGCCTACAGAGGGAAGTCCAATTATGTCATGACCATATCCGATGCAAGCGCTGCGTCGGAGGATTCGAAAGACCGTCTCAATGTCGCCGACGACTTTCTTACCGGCCAGGCGCTTGTCAAATTCCGTGACCGGACTGTCAAAACCGGCGTAAGTGCTGTCGGCGACATTACGGCGGCGGCAAGTTTACGACACCTTTTGCCGGAAACCACCATTCCCGGCCGTGCCAATCGGATGATCTTCGAACTCGATCGCCAAGTCATGGAATCGAAAAGCCTTGCACCCGGCAGACGCTCCATCCTGCAGGCGGCGGCAACAACCGGTGTTCGGATCACGGCGGAAATGGCCGACAAGTTGCTGACCATGGAACGCATCAAGGACCTTCTTCGGGAGCCGGATGTGGAATTCGCCGAACCCAACCGCATCCGTCAGGCCATGTTCACGCCCAACGACATATTTTATTCTCAGCAGTGGGATTTCCCGGCCATTCATGTTCCGGACGCATGGGACATTACGGACGGCAACGGCGTTATCGTGGCGGTGATTGATTCGGGCGTCTATCTCAATCATCCGGATCTACGCCATCAATTGGTTTCGGGGTACGATTTCGTTTCCGATCCGTCCGCAAGCGGCGACGGTGACGGGATCGACGACAATCCGGATGACCCCGGCGACGGCGCTACCATCGGCGCCAGCTCTTTTCATGGCACCCATGTGGCCGGCACCATCGCCGCCCAAACCGATAACGCTATCGGCGTGGCCGGTATCGCCCACGGCGCAAAGATCATGCCCCTGCGCGCTCTGGGTCCGGCAGGCGGAACCGATGCCGATATCGCCCAGTGTATCTATTTTGCGGCAGCCCTGACCAACAGCTCGGGAACCGTCCCTACCAAACGGGCGGATATCATCAACATGAGTCTGGGCGGTCCGGGATCGTCTCGAACGCTGCAAGAAGCCATCACCGCTGCCCGGGGTGCGGGTTTGATCGTGGTCGCAGCAGCCGGCAATGACAACTCCGATGTCTTCTTTTCTCCGGCTGACGAGGAGGGCGTCATTGCGGTCAGCGCAGTCGGCCAGGACGGATTGAAAGCGTCTTACTCCAATTTCGGATCCAAAATCGATGTCGCCGCTCCCGGCGGAGATTTCATCGATGACCCGGGGATATTGAGTACGTCCGCCAAAGACAGCGGCGCCGGAGTGCGGGCGCCTACTTACAAATCCCTGCAGGGTACGTCCATGGCCTCACCCCACATGGCCGGCGTCGTGGCTCTCATGAAAAGCGTATACCCGGCCCTGACGCCAGCCGAATTGGATACCCTGCTCGTCGACTTCGCCGTTACCAACGATATCGGTTCGCCGGGACGGGACGACCTTTACGGCTATGGCGTCATCGACGCCTTGCGCGCCGTGCAGGCTGCGCAGCAATTGAGCGGAGGAACCGTCGTATCGGGCTATCCAACCATCAGCCCGAGCGCCTATGATTTCGGGATCGGCAGCGACACCACGGTCCTTGTCAGCTCCGACGACACCACCGTCAGTATCGTCCAAATCATCGAGGAGACCGACTGGCTCACGATAACGCCCCAATCCGTATCGGAGGCAGGTCTCGGCACCTATCGCCTTCAGGTCGACCGAACCGGTCTGACACCGGCCCGTTATTCCGCAACGATCGTATTCGTTGCCAACAACGGCAAGCAATCCGAACTGCAAATTTACATGAGCGTGCTGCAGAGCGGTGTGGACAGCGGCGGCAGCGTTGGGCTGGTCTATGTCCTGCTCCTTGACGAAAGCGCCACCGAGTCCCTGTACGAAGTCGAAGCCACTCCCGATGCGAACGGTTATCACTTCAAAATCGACGGGATTCCGGCCGGCAACTATCGGCTGATCGCCGGCACCGACCATGACAACGACTATTTGATCTGTGATGCCGGAGAGGGTTGCGGCGCGTTTCCAACCATGGACAATACCACCTTGATCAGCGTCAGTGAGGATTTACTTGACTTGGACTTCCTGGTTCACCCGGATACCCAGTTGGTGGAAAAAAATACCGTTGCCGTGACCGCGCAGTGGAAGCACACGGGGAAAAAAGCAGGGAGGCGCTTCTCGACCGGCCATTGAGCTGAAAATCAGGCGCGCCAAGCGGACGCCTCCCCTTGCTGCAACGAATTCACAGTTATTTTGGGATTATGGCGCTGATGATCGCATCCACTTTCAGCTGGGCTGGGATCGGTTCATTGGGATCTTTCATAACGGTGACGGTGTAACCGGCCTCCTGCAGCGCTTCCGCGAAAAACCGGGTCAACAGTACCTCCAGGTTCTTGCCCTGCTCCAAACCGACATGGCCTGCAACCATACCGAATCCGTTGCGCTTGTTGCCGATAAACTCCGGGTTCTCATGCTTATCCATGAACGGACCACCAGATTCCCCAGCTTTTTGTTTTCAATTTTTATCAGGGGGTCATGATCGACGATCAGTTCCGTTGTACCCATGGCGCAGCTTGAAAGCAGTGAAATGACGACGACAAGAACGGAAAGCCGGTTCAACGACACAAAAAATGATGCGTTTCTCAAAGTCCGTACCTCCTGCCTTTGGGTTTACTCGGTTGCCATACTTTTTGCGGTTCACGAATCCCACCGGATAATGAATTCTTTCAATTGGCTTTTTGTGCATGTTCTGTTTCATCCGTGAAGCCTGAGTCGCTTGAATTAGCGGATTTTCGGGCGTTCCAGAGCAATATCGCGACGAAATCCATGAAAAATCGATACAGACCCGCTGAGGGGATAGCGCCAATGCCTCCAAATACAGTCCTTGCCTTTTTTATTCGGATTGAGTATCAGAATTTTCACAATGAATACAGGATCACCCAAAGGATTTGAGATCAATCTGGCCGTTCCGTTTCACGACCTGGATCCGTTGCAGGTTGTTTGGCATGGCAACTATTTAAAATATTTCGATATAGCCAGATTTTCCCTGCTCAAAAGCTGCGGGGTCGATCTGCATGAATATTCCCTTGTGAATCAAATCATTTTCCCCATTACCCGTTCGTCGACAAAATATATTGTTCCGTTGCGCTATCAGGACGAATTCATCTGCAGAGCGGTCGTTACCGAGGCCAGGTACAAAATCGCCCTGAATTTTGAAATCCGGCTTGCCCGCAATGGCACCATCTGCACCAAAGGAAATAGCGAACAGGTTGCCGTCAAGATGCCCGGGATGGAATTGCTGTTTGAAATTCCCCTGGATATTCGAAAGGCATTGGGGGCTGACTAATGGACGGTCGGATGCAGCAAGCCTTTGTCGCCGGATATGAGCGCATGGCCTCCTGGACCGATCTCCTGGACCAGATCAATGTGTTTCCGGTGGCGGACGCGGATACCGGCCGTAATTTGAAAATCAGCTTGGCGCCCCTGCGGCAACTGGGCGACAACCAGAAGGCGACCGCAGAAAGGCTGTTGCGATCGGCCACCGGAAATTCCGGCAACATTGCCAACCGTTTTTTCAGCGAACTCCTGGCATGCAATTCAACGGCGGAGCTTTCCAATGCAACCCGGGCCGGCAGGGACGCAGCCCGGCAAGCGGTCGTGGACCCAAAGCCCGGTACCATGCTGACCGTTTTCGACGCCCTTGCGGAATTCATGGCTCGAAAAAAAAACCGGCCGCCGTCATTCGGGAATGCGGTTTTTGCCCGGTCCCTGATCGACCATCTGGAGACAACGGTCCGTTCCACCACCGGAATGTTGCCGGTGTTGAAAAATGCCGGCGTCGTCGATGCCGGTGCGCTGGGGATGTTTATCTATCTGGAAGGTTTTTTTCGACACCTGGCAGGCCAGGTCGGCGCATTCCGATCCATTACCGATGTGTTTTCCGGCTGTCTGCAAGTTTCCCGATCCTTTGAGGCCCAAGGAAACGAAGGCTACTGCGTCGACACACTGGTCAGAATGAATAAAATGACCCCTGCCGACGTGAAGGCCCTGTCGGAACTTGGAGAAAGCGTCGTCGTAATCCCGGAACAGTCCCGAATCAAAATTCATCTGCACACGGGAGATCGTGACGCGGTCCGAAAGACCCTCGAATCTTGGGGAGATGTTCTGCAATGGTCGGATGAACCCCTTGAAAACCTTCTTGACATCGAACCGCAAAGTGACGGCACGGCGGTTCACGTCATGACCGACGCCGCCGGTTCCCTGACCAAGGAAGACGCCCGTACCTATAAAATGACCCTGCTGGACAGCTATCTCGTCATGGGGGAAAAATGTGTTCCCGAGACTCTGGTAGATCCGCAGGAGCTTTACGCCGCCATGCGACAGGGGATCAAGGTTTCCACGGCCCAGGCCTCGGTTTTCGAGCGCCATCAATGCTATGGAAGCGTGCTGAACCGATACCGAAAGGTCCTGTACTTATGTGTCGGCTCGTTTTATACCGGCAATTGCGAAGTGGCCAAGGCCTGGAAGGCGGAAAACGACCCCGACGATCGCATGACCATCATGGACACAACAGCCGCATCCGGACGACTGGGAATGATCGCGCTGGCCACGGCCCGCTATGCCTTGACGGAACCGGATATCCAAAAGGTTATGGATTTTGCCGGCGCGGCCATCCATCGGTGCGAGGAATATATTTTTCTGGAACGCCTGAAATACCTGGCGGCCGGTGGCCGGTTGTCAAGAACCAGCGGTTTTTTCGGTGATTTGCTGCATATGAAACCCGTCATCAGCCCCAAGGCCGAAGGAGCCCAAAAAGTGGGTGTTGTCAAAACCCCGGCGGGCCAGATCGAATTCGCGCTGGAAAAACTGAAAACGAATTTTACAGAGACGGATGCCCCCCTGATCATGCTGGAATACTCGGATAATCGCGCCTGGGTAGCGGGAACGGTCCAAGGGGAAATCATCCGCCGTTATCCGTCGGCGGAGATCATCCTGCAGCCCCTGTCCCTGACATCCGGCGCCCACATGGGACCCGGCACATGGGCCCTGGCGTTTTTACCGCAAATGAAATCGAAAGAAGGAAAACGGCAATGAAAACCCATCATGGAAAGAAGCTCCTGGTCCTTTGGGCGTTGTTCACGTGCCTCAGCGGGTGTGCGTATGTCAATACCAAAACCCCCTTGGATATCAACCTTGACCGGACGGAACTCGGTTCCAAGGTCGGTACGGCGGAAGCCTATAGTGTGATGTGGCTGGTGGCCTGGGGTGATGCCGGCTATGCGGCCGCGGCCCGGAACGGTCACATCACGGTCATGCGGCATGCGGACCAGGAGGTTTTCCAGGTCGCGTTGGGGTTATTTACCCGCTGGCGGGTGGTGGTATATGGAGATTGAAAATGCCTTTCGGGGTAAACGGATGTTGTCGTTGGCGGTGGTTCTCTTGTTGCCGTTTCTGCTGTTTGGTTGCGCGGCCGGGCTCTTATCCGGTGCCGTCTTCACCTGGGTGACGATTCCGCTCACCCAGGATCTCGATCAAACCCCCATGGTCGAAGTCGAGGATTTCAGCGGCCGGTTGATTCAAATCAAGGAGCCGTTTTCCGGTTACGGATTCTATGCCGAAGTCGACTCCAATGGGATCGGGGATATCGCCCGGAAACACAAACTGCGCACTGTATATTTTGCCGATAAGGAAATCTTCAGCATCATGGGTATCTGGAAAACCGAAACCGTTACGGTGTATGGGGAATAACCAAAACAGCTCACCGGAGGGGCGCCTCTTCCCCATGCGTGGACGGAATGCGACGGTTGAAAATCAAATCGACACCGATTTTTCCCATCAACGGGTGGCGGTGGTGATTCCGGTTTACAACCATGGGGATCGGGTGGCGAATGTCATTCATGAAACCCGGAAACTGCTGTTGCCGGTTATCGTGGTGGACGATGGCTCCACCGACGCCACGAACGAAATTATCCGGAAAATCGATGGCATCCTTGTATTGCGGCATGCCCAGAATCAGGGCAAGGGCGCGGCGATTATGACAGGCCTTATGGAAGCTTCGAAAACAGCGGACTGGGCCGTAACGATAGATGCCGATGGGCAGCACCAACCGGAAGACGCGCGGATGCTGATTCAGGCAATTCCGGCGCAGGGGCGCCCCCTGATTGTGGGACGCCGCAAAGGCATGCGGACCGAAAAAGCGCCTTGGACCAGTCGCTTTGGAAGGGGATTTTCCAATTTCTGGGTATGGGCTTCGGGAGGGCCGCGCATGACCGATTCCCAGAGCGGATTCCGCCTGTATCCGTTGCCGGAGGTCCTGCAGCTGGGGGTTCGCGCCAGGCGCTTCCAGTTTGAAGTGGAGGTGCTGGTGAAAGCGTATTGGAACCGCTTGACCGTGGTCGAAGTGCCGGTGGGGGTTGTCTATCAATCCGGGGGCCGACGCATATCCCATTTCCGACCTTTCGTGGATTTCCTGCGCAATTCCGCCACATTCGGGCGTTTGATCCTGTTGAGATTCTTCCTGCCCGGATGGTTGCGCAGACGCCCGAGACCATCCGCCAAGCGTGCAGGTTGACATGCAGGGAGTTTTCTATCGCTTTCTGATCATGCTGTCCTCCATCCTGGGAGACTGGGTTTTCGTGCTGATCGCGCGGGGGATTGCCGCCGGATACTTCCTGCTGTTCCCCAGCCGGGTCCTTGCGGGAATCCGGTTCTACCGCGCCCTTTTCCCCGGCAGATCCGTTCTCCACTACCTCCGATGTACCTGGAAGCAATATCAAAACTTCACTTCCGTTTTCTGGGACCGGTATCTGGTGCGGACAACGGAGGACATCGTTTTCTCGTCCGAGGGGCATGAATTTCTCGATGCCGCCCTGCGGGAAAAGGCCGGTGGGATCATCCTGATGTCCCATCTGGGCAACTGGGATGTGGCCGCCCATCTGCTGCAGCGGCAATGGAAAGATATGCGCCTGCTGATGTACATGGGAATTCGCGACAAGGAAGATATTGAGCGGCTGCAAAAACAAAGTCTGGCGGAAAGCGGCATACGCATCATAGCGGTGGATACGGAGCATGGCTCGCCGTTGGATATTCTGGAGGGGGTCCGCTTTCTCAAAGAAGGGGGATTGGTTCTCCAAACCGGGGATATCATCTGGAAACCGGATCAGCGCACCGTATCGGTCTGTTTTCTGGGGCATGACATCCGACTGCCCATGGCGCCTTTTATGCTCGCACAGCTTTCGGGCGCGCCCCTGTTCATTTTTTTTGCCTTCCGGCTGCACGCCAAACAGTATCATTTCAGCTTGTCTCCGCCGATTTATCTGAAAACGGCTTCCCGGACGGAAAGGGATGTCCTTGTCCAACGAACGGCCCAGCAGTACGCAGATATTCTCGAGCAAGCACTGCGTCTTCATCCCTTTGAGTGGTATCATTTCAAACCATTTCTCGGGCCCAAACGCATGGATGGATAAAAACCCCACTTTTCTTTTGAATTAACAAGGTTTGTGTAGTATTGATTCGACGGTTTTTGCCGATAACCGTTTTTCACCGATTTCCTTCCATCACGACGATGGGATCTCCAACAACCAAACAGGGAGCGGATCGGAATCGAGACGGGAACGAAAAGTGGTTTCACCTTATTCAATTTGGATGATCGTGTGGTTATGATACGGGAAGAGATACAAGCCAGGATTCTGGAGATTTTCAGGGAATCGTTTGAGATTGAAAATCCGGGCCTGGACGATGATTTACGGGATATTCATGGATTTGACAGTATTGATGGCATTGAACTCCTCCGGGAAATTGAAATCATGCTGGATTCGGAACTCACCCGCGAAGAAAAAGAAATCGCCATGGAGGTTCGCACCATCAATCATATTTTGGATTATATCCAATTGATGGCATCCCAGCGCAGCAAGGGCTGAAACCCTGTTGCCGCTGTAGGGAAATAGGACGGAAATGGAACGAAGAGTTGTCATTACAGCATGTGCTGCGATAACCCCCATCGGCAACACCCGGGCGGAAATTTGCCGGCATCTGTTGAACGGCATATCCGGTGTGAAGCCGTTGCGGGACGACGGACTTCTTTCGCAATACATACAATCGGGCGTATTCGGAACCGTGGATTACCCGATCGCTTACGATTTCAAGCGCCAGTACAGCAAAACCATGGGACCGGTGGCCTACTATGCCTGCCAGGTGGCCAAGGAAGTGCTCGACCAGGCCGGCCTGGATCCGGCCTTTATCGGTTCCGGTCGCCTGGGGGTTGCCTTCGGATCCACCCACGGCAGCCCGACGGTGCAACGGGAAATCTACAAAACCTTTTTCGGCGGGTCCCAAACCAAATTTTCCTCCATCGGCGCGGTGGACTACCTCAAATCCATGGTGCACACCACGGCCGTGAACATTACCAAAATGTTCGGAATTACCGGTCGGGTCATATCATCTTCCACGGCCTGCACCACCAGTAGTCAGTCCATCGGCTTCGGTTATGAGGCCGTCAAATACGGCATGCAGGACGCCATGATTTGCGGCGGAGCGGATGAGTACGACACGACGACGGTGGCGGTTTTCGACAATCTGTTGGCCTGCTCGACCCGGTTTAACGCCACCCCCCATCTGACGCCCAGACCCTTCGATGTCCAACGGGATGGACTGGTCGTCGGCGAGGGCGCCGGCGCCGTGTTGCTAGAGGAATATGAATTCGCGCGTAAACGGGGAGCGGTGATTCTGGGAGAGATTATCGGCTTTGCCTGCAATAACAACGGCGGCGATCTGGTCTTGCCCAATATCGACGGGATCACCCAGACCCTGAAGCTGGCGCTTGGAGAGGCCAAGATCCATTCCGATGACGTGGATCTGATCAGCGCCCATGCCACGGCGACCAAAATGGGGGATGTCATTGAAGCCCAAGCCATCGCCAGGGTATACGGCGACAAGCCGTCGGTTACCGGCCTGAAAAGCTATATGGGACACACCATGGGATCCTGCGGGGCCATCGAAACGATCCTTTCTTTATATATGATGGCGGAAGGATGGATCGCCCCGACCTTGAATCTGAATGAAATCGATAAGCGCTGCGCCATGATCCGACATGCCACCGAGTTGCGGGAGGCGGACATCCGGATCGCCGCGATTCAAAATTTTGCCTTCGGCGGTGTGAACACCTGCCTGCTGTTGAAACGGACGGACGTCTGACATGAATCGAGCCGTGATGCAGCCCATCGCGGGCCTGATTCGGGTGATTCCCGACCTGGTGATCACCCTGGCTCTCTGGGTTTATTACACGGCCGGCTTTCTGGTGTTCTTCGCCCTGTTGTATCTGGCGGCTTTTCTGTTTGCGCCGCAACGGGAGCCGGCCTTTCAGAAATTGAATCATTGGTTTTACAAAGGCTTGTTTCTGTTGATCCGAACGCTCATGCCCTGGCGGAAGTTGCAAATCCAGGAGGAAGTCAAAGCAGTGCGTTCGGCGGTCATTGTGAGCAATCATCTGTCTTACCTGGATCCACTCCTGTTGATGTCGATCTTCCCCAGACACAAGACCATCGTCAAAAGCAGTCTGTTCCATATACCCTTCTTCGGCTGGATGCTGACCACGTCCGGCTATCTGCCGTCGGAGGCCAAGGGCAAATTTGCCGATATCCTGATACGCCAGATGGATGCCATGGGATCGTTTTTATCATCCGGTGGGAACTTGTTCATCTTTCCCGAAGGCACCCGCAGCCGTGACGGCCGTCTGGGTGAGTTCAACAAGGGTGCTTTCACCATCGCAAAAAAGTTCCGCGCACCCATCGCGGTGGTCTATATCAATAACACGGACAAGTTGTTTCAGCCGGGTCGCTTATTGTTTCATACCTGCCGGACAAACCCCATCAGCGTCGAGCTGATCGAAATGATCCCCTACGATCATACGCAAATGGATTGTTCGACCGTCCAGTTGCGGAATCGGGTGCGAATGCTACTGGAAAACCGAAGGACCTGCTCTACAGGCGGAACGAATATGCAATAATCTCATTGGCATCGATGCGGCAAGCCCGATGAAAAGAGAGGAACCATGAAAGTCATCCTGATGTCCATGCCCGATGTGGCTCCAATGATCATTCACCATACGGCCATCCATATGCCCGGCCACGGGATTGCCAGCGTCGGGGGCAATATCGATGAGCGGCATGAAGTGTTTATTATCGACCTCATTCGCCAACGGCGCCGTCTCAAACCCTATCTGACCAAAATTCTCCACCGCATTCAGCCGGACCTGGTAGGCCTGTCGGCCATGGCATGGCAGTATGACACTTGTGTCCGACTGATCCGATTGATCAAGCAGCTCCTGCCCAACGTGAAAATCGTCATCGGCGGCTATCATGCCACCTTGATGAGTGACGAAATCGCGGCTTCCGAAGAAGCCCAATGGATCGACTTCATGATTCGGGGAGAGGGGGAAGAAGCCTGCCGTCGGTTGGTCAACGCCCTGGACGGCCAGGATCAATTCAACCAGATCCCATCTTTGTCGTATAAAGAAAACGGCGTGTTTGTGCACAACCCCAGATCGGAAAACCTGGATTTGGAGACCCTCAAGCTGCCCATCCGCGATAAACGGCGTCTGACCTGGGGCTATCACATCATGTATTCCAAAATCGAGCTGTTGGAGACGTCCCGGGGCTGTACCCGCAACTGCAATTATTGCAGCATGAAGCATATGTATGGGAGATCCTTTCGAACCTTCCCCCTGGAGAGAGTCCTGGCCGATCTGGATGACATTTATTACAACCGCAAGACCCGCTGGGCTTTTATCGTGGATGACAACCTCGTGCTGGACCCCGCACGGGTCATCGCCCTCTGCGACGCCATTATCGCCAAAAACTACCGAAAACTGAATCTCGTCGTCCAGGCGGACTGTATCACCATGGCCAAGGAAGAAGAGATGGTTCGAAAAATGGCCCAGGCTGGATTCAAATCCGTTTTCCTGGGGATCGAAAATGCATCCAAAAAGAACTTGGAGACCGCCCAGAAGGGCAACATCGTGGATGCATCCAGAAAGGCGGTGGAGAACTGCCACAAATACGGCATTATGGTCATCGGCGGATTGATTTTCGGTTTCCCGGACGACAACGAGGCAACCATTATCGAGAATTTCGAGTTTCTGAACACCATCCATACGGATGCCGCCTACTGCCAGATACTCACCCCGTATCCCAAAACCGGCATGCGCCAGAAACTCATCGATCAGGGCCTGGTGGACAATCGCAGCGATTACAAACGCTACAACGGCCTGTGGGCCAATGTCAGGACCCTCCACCTGACAGCCGAGGAGCTGCAATATCTTTTCTGGTATCATCGCCAGAACGTCCTGGGCTGGTGGGATCCAACCCAGCGCACCCGTA
This sequence comes from Desulfobacterales bacterium, assembly GCA_041740615.1. Classification (GTDB taxonomy): domain Bacteria; phylum Desulfobacterota; class Desulfobacteria; order Desulfobacterales; family SURF-7; genus DYJD01. The sequence goes on along the minus strand of JBGSLR010000071.1, from coordinate 16,602 downwards.
ACCAGGGGAAATTGTGGACCGGGATCTGGGTGTATGTGTTCAAACCGATTCTCAAAATGTACTACGAACGTGTCATCCGGAAAGTCGGATGGAAAGAGCGATATGCAAAAGATATGGAGGCCCTGGCCGATCTGAATCGTTTCCACGACCTGGATTCCTAGATTCCGGCTTTCATAAATTTCTCAGTTTATGGCTCAGTCTCGTGAAACGCTTCTGTGCGGTGTCATTGTGCAACGCAATGGAAAAGGCCTTGGGAGAACCGATTAACACGACAAGCTGCTTGCCGCGGGTGATGGCCGTATACAGAAGATTGCGCTGCAACAGAGGGTAGTGCTGTGTGCTGAGGGAGATGATGACCGCGGGATATTCGGAACCCTGGGATTTATGGACCGAAATGGCATAGGCCGGTGTGACTTCGTTCAGTTCTTCGGTTTCATAATATACTGTCCGACCATAGTAGTCGACCAGCAACCGCTCCTTTTCCCCGCCATAATCCATAATGGTGCCGATGTCGCCATTGAAGACTTCCTTTTGGTAGTTGTTTTTCAGGTGCATCACTTTATCGCCGATCTTGAAGGTCATGCCCATGTGTTCCAGCAATCCGGCGGCCGGGTTCAACGAAGCCTGCAGCAACCGGTTGAGTTGCAGGGTGCCCACGGCGCCCTTGTGCATGGGGGTGAGCACTTGAATATCCCGGATGGGATCGAAGGGGAAATACTGCGGAATCGTCCGTTGACACAGTTCGACGATCCGGCCCGGTATGTGTTGCGGATCATCGTCTACCAGAAAGCAGAATTCGGTGCCGGCTTCAACGGTTTCCAACGGTTGGATATCCGGAAATTCCCCGTCGCGGATCAGATGGGCGTTGACGATAATGGGACTTTGACAGGCCTGCCGAAAAATCTGCGAAAGAGAATACACCGGCACTTTTTCGGAACGGATCAGATCGTCCAGTACGTTGCCCGGCCCAACCGCCGGCAGTTGGAAAACATCCCCCACCAGCAGCAGTCTGGCCTGCAACGGCAGGGCATTCAGGAGGTGGAACAGGAGCATCGTATCGACCATGGAGGCTTCATCCACGATCATCACATCGACATCCAGGGGATCATCCTGGTTTTTTTCAAATTCACCCTCTTTGAAATGATATCCCAGCAGGCGATGGATGGTGTGGGCTTCCCGGCCGGTAACTTCCGCAAGACGCCGGGCCGCCCTGCCGGTGGGTGCGGCCAGAATTGTTCGGTGGCCGCCGGCCTCGAATACCGTGCAAAAAGCCCGTATGAGAGTGGTTTTTCCGGTACCGGGGCCGCCGGTGATGATGGCGATCCGACGAGACAGACCCGCTTCCAGAACGGCGAGTTGCTCTTCGGAAAGTTGAATGGCCAATCGGTTGAACACTTCGGAAGATAGAAAGGCCGTATTCTGGTGCAAGGCGGTGACCGGTATCGACAGCATGGCGTGGATACGCCGGGCAATACCTTTTTCCGCCCGATGAAGGGCGCCATTGAAAACCGCCCGGGGCTCACCCGCTTCGATCCCTTCCTCCACGACGATGACGCCCGCTGCGGCCTGCAGTTCCAGTGCGCGGACCAAGGGTTCCGTCTCAATGTCGAACAGCTTGCCGACGCGTTTGAACAACTCGTCTTCATGGACAAAAACATGACCTTCGGCGGCAGCCTGTTCCAGCAAATACCGAAGGCAGGCGCTGATCCGTTTGGGGTCGTCCTTAGGGCGCCCCATATGCCGGGTAATGGCGTCGGCAATGATGAATCCGGCGCCCGGGATATCGTCCACCAGTTGAAAGGGATCCGCCTGGATGATCTCGATCGCTGTCTCGCCGTACACTTTCAGGATCTGAGCCGCGTAGACCGCTTTGACACCATGGGACTGAAGAAATTGCATGATACCGGTCAAAGTGTGATGCTTTTTCCAAGCCAGATGAAGACATTCGGCTTTTTGTTCGCCGATGCCTTCGATCTCGGTCAGTCGCTTTGGATCATTGGCGATGATATCCAGGGTCTGGTGGCCGAAATAGCCGACCAGCCTTGCGGCCATCACTTTACCGATGCCTTTGACGGCATCGGATTCGAGATAGCGGCGGATTCCCTCCACCGTGGCGGGCAACGTAATTTCAAATGAGCTGATCTTGAATTGTTGTCCGTATTTGGGGTGTGTCTCCCAGGTGCCGCTGATATTGAGATCCTGACCCGCTCGAACGCCGGGCATGGTTCCCACGATCGTAACCGATGATCTGGCCTCACGGGTGCTGAGCCGGGCGATGGTGTAATGATTGTCGGAATTATGGTAGGTGATGCGCTCCACCTGCCCTGCCAGCATGATCATGAGCGGTTTTCTCTTTCCGCGCCGGATTCCGTGATCCAGCGGGCGGCTTCGAGGAGATCGGCAGCGATGAAGTCAGGTTGGATTTGCTTGGAATCCAGGATCTCCATGGCTTCCATGTCGCTTCCGGTCCGGACGAGGATGGCGCTCCCGCAGCCGGCGTTTCTGGCGCATTGGATATCCTTGGCGTTATCGCCCACCATATAGGTTCGGGACAAATCGATCCCATAGCGCCGTTGGGCCTTTAGAATCATTCCCGGACGTGGTTTCCGACACGCACAGTCTTCCTTGGGCGTGTGGGGGCAGAAAAAAATATCGAGAATGTCGCCGGCGGCGGCCCGCACGGCCGAGGTCATGCGTCGGAACATATCGTCCAGGGTCGCTTGGGTGACCATGCGACGGTTGATGATGGACTGATTGGTGATGATGATGATCTGAAAACCGCTTCGGGTAAGAAGGGCCATGGCCTCGAGGCTGCCGGGCAGAAATTCGAACTCGCTCCAGTCTTTGATGTAATTCGGCGAGTCCCGGTTGATGACCCCGTCCCGATCCATGAAAACGATCTGATTGTGGTGCTCGGTCATCTTCATGACGATTTTCCCGCGCTATTCGGCCACGATAAACGCGTCCGGATAACCGTCGCTCTGAAGGACTTTTTCATCCGCAGCGATCTGCTGAAGGGTCGTATAGCGACCCACGCGAACGCGGTAGAACACCTCTTTTCCATTATCCCATTTGAATATATGGGCATTTTGATATGTTTTCCCCAATTTGCTTTTCAAGCGCTCGGCATTGGCAATTTCCTTGAAGGCGGCGACTTGAAACGTGAAGTTGCCGGAATAATAATCCCCGGGAATATATTCCAATGAACCCGTCCCCGCTCCGGGAGCGGCCCTTCCCAATGCCGTGACATTCACCGGCGCCGTTCCGCTTTCCACAATATCCAATGCTTTGGCGGCCGAATAGGAGAGGTCGATGATCCGACCGCTGACAAAGGGACCGCGATCATTGATTCTGACCACGATTTCGCGCTGGTTGCCTTGGTGGCGGACCCGAACGAAAGTGCCCAATGGCAGGGTTTTATGGGCGGCGGTCATGGCGTACATATCATAAATTTCACCACTGGAAGTCCGACGGCCGTGAAAATCGTCCCCGTACCAGGAGGCGATGCCCTGTTGCTGGAAATCTGTTGCATTGGGAATGGGCTGGTACCATTCGCCGAAAACCTTGTAGGGCTGCGGATAACCAGGGGGAGCCGGCGGCGGCGCCTTGGGCAGACATCCCCAGACCGACGCCAGGAGCAAACAAAAAGCCGCCATCGCGCCGTTATATAAACAAGATTGGATAAATCGCAACTGCATGTTCCCACTTTTATGGGGCGGGCGAACCACCGGTCGCCATCAGCCCGGATGTTATTTGCGCAGGGCGATTTTCAACACCTGACTCATTCGATCGACCAAATGGAATTTGATGCTTTTACGGACTTTGGCCGGAATATCGATCAGATCTTTCTCATTCCACTTTGGCAAAATAATGGTCTTGATGCCCGCGCGATGGGCCGCCAGCACTTTTTCCTTGATGCCGCCCACCGGCAGGACCTGTCCGCGCAGGGTGATTTCTCCGGTCATGGCCAGTTTGTCCTGAATGGGTTTTCCGGTTAACAGGGACGTCAGCGCCGTCAGCATGGTCACGCCGGCGGAGGGTCCATCCTTGGGAATGGCGCCGGCCGGCACATGCACATGAATATCCCGGTTTTCGAAAAAGTCTTCCGGAACGCCGATGCTTTTGGCGTTTGAACGGATATAACTCAAGGCGGCCGTGGCCGACTCTTTCATGACATCCCCCAATTGACCGGTCAAGGTCAGGCCGTGTTTGCCCTTCATGGCCGTTGCTTCGATGAACAGCAATTCGCCTCCGGAGGGCGTCCAGGCCAATCCCATGGCCACACCGGGGGTTCCGGCGCGCGTGATTTCCTCGGAGGTGAGCCGAACTGGTCCGAGATACTCGGCAATATCCTTGACGGCGATGGAGACCGCTTTTTTCTTTCCTTCGGCAATGTTGGCGGCCACTCCCCGGCAGATCGCGGCGATCTCCCGCTCCAGATTCCGCAGCCCGGCCTCCCGGGTATAGCCGGCGATGATATGCCGGAGGGCCTGGTTTGAGATTTTCAACTGCTTGGTCTTGAGCCCGTGATCGTTCCGTTGGCGGGGAATCAGATAGCGGTTGGCGATGTTGACCTTTTCGTCTTCGGTATACCCGAGCAACTGCAGGACTTCCATGCGATCCCGCAGCGCCGGCGGAATGGTGTCGAGAACATTGGCGGTGGTGATGAACATGACCTTGGAAAGGTCAAAGGCCACATCCAGATAATGATCGGAAAAAGAAAAATTCTGCTCCGGATCGAGGACTTCCAGGAGGGCCGAAGATGGATCGCCCCGGAAGTCGCTGCCGACCTTGTCGATTTCATCCAGCATGAATACGGGGTTGTTGGACTCCGCGCGTCGGATTCCCTGGATGATGCGCCCGGGCAAGGCCCCGACGTAAGTACGGCGATGCCCGCGGATTTCCGCCTCGTCCCGCACGCCGCCCAAGGCGATGCGAATGAATTTTCGTCCGAGGGCGTTGGCAATGGAATGGCCCAACGAAGTTTTGCCCGTACCGGGCGGACCGGCAAAGCACAGGATCGGTCCTTTTGAATCCGGCTTCAGCTTGCGAACCGCCAGGTACTCAATGATTCTTTTCTTGGCCTTTTCCAATCCGAAATGATCCTCATCCAGAATTTTTCTGGCTTTGGCGATATCCAGATTGTCCTCCGTACCCTCGTTCCAGGGAAGGCTGGTCAGCCAATCCAGATACGTGGAAGAAACGGTATATTCGGATGACGACGGGTGCATGCGGCTGAGGCGACTCAATTCGCGTTCCGCTTCCTTGAGGGCCTCCTCGGGAAGATTCTTGTCATCGATTTTCGCCCGGTATTCATCGATTTCGACACTGGACTCGTCGGTTTCCCCCAGTTCTTCCTTGATGGCCTTCAGCTGTTGGCGCAGATAGTATTCCTTCTGCTTCTTGTCCATGTCACCTTTGACCTGGGATTGAATTTTGCTGCCCAGCTCCAGAATCTCCAGCTGATAATTGACCATGCGGGTGACTTCTTTCAAACGCCGCTTGACATCCTGGATCTCCAGAATATTCTGTTTTTCCTCGATGGAAGAGTTGATGGTGGAAGTCACCATGTCCGCCAGAATGCCCGGATCTTCGATGGAACGGGCCATGTTGCTGATGTCCTGGGGCAGGCTGGGGGAGAGTTTCACTACTTTGCTGTATAGATCGATCAGGTTGGCCATGAGGGCCTTGGATTCCTTATCGTCTGCCGCCTTTTCGGTAACGGGCGAAACCAGGGCCTGCAGATACGGTTTCCCTTCGACATATTGATTGATCTTAAAACGGCTGATCCCCTGCACCATCAACTGGGCTTTGTTGTCGTCCGCCTTGGCCATTTTGAGAATGATGGCGGAGGTTCCCACGGCATATAGATTCTCCGGCGTATAGGATTCGCTGATTTCAGCTTTCCGGGATGAAATCAGTCCGACGATGCGGTCCTTTGCCATGGCTTCGTCGATGAGTTGGATCGATTGGCCCTCCATCACCACCAGGGGCAATACCATCTTGGGAAACAGGACGACCTCGAAAAGTGGAAGTATCGGTAGTTGTTTCGGCATATTGTTGGGATCAATTTCCATCGGCATCGGCTTATCAGACATACGTTCCTCCCGGTTACTGAATCAGAATCGCAAAGAGCGGGGCGTTCCCCTTGTTTTCTCTACTCATCAAGATATCTATACTATTCATCAGACGCTTTCGTCGGTCAGCCATCGGCGATGGGAATGGAATGGGTTATATCCCGCGGTAGTTTGGCAAGCCTTATCTGCAACAATCCGTTGGAATAGGATGCCGATACCTGCTCCGTATCAATGGGCGACGGCAAAAACAACACGCGTTCAAAAAAACCATACTGGATTTCCGCCAATCGATAGCGTGCGTTCTCCACCGGTGGTGAACAACGGCGCTGCCCGTAAATTTTCACGGCTTTCCGATTGATTTCGAGTTCCAGATCTTCTTTTCCCACACCGGCGATCTCGGCCAAGATATAAATTTCATCCGGCGCCTCGTAAATATCCATCAACGGTTTCCAGGCCCGTTCCGAAATGGAGAACATGGGGTTGAGGGATTGAAACATTTCTGCAATGGTTTTTTCAAATTTCTGACCGGGTTGAATGGGATCGTTTCCAAAACGGATTTTGATGAATTCCATTTTCAGCTCCTCAGAGAGTCAGGATAAACCTGCTGCACCATGGTTATGAAAAAAACGGCGTAAGATCCGCGCGATTAGCAGTTGAAAAAGCATCGGGAAGAAGCTACATGGAACGCTTGTATCGACGGTTTTCTTTTACTGCGGTGAGCGATGCCATTTCATATTTTTCAAACAGAACGGCGAATCGGAGGAAATTTAGCATTCCCGCTCCGGTTTGTAAAGGGGAGGGACCGGTTATTCCCATGAAACGAATCATATCCCCAAACCGCTATCTGGTCCTCGGCGGCCAGTATTCTCTGTATTTCGGCGTTCTCGGTATTTTTTTACCCTATTTCAATCTGTACTGTCATCACCTCCATTTCAGCGGATTCGAAATCGGCATCCTGTCGGCGGTTCGAACGCTCGCCACGGTATTGTTCCCCCTGATCTGGGGCGCCCTCGCCGACCGTTTTCAGATCAGAAGGCCGATCTACATTTGTTGCAGTTTTGTAAGCGCCGTGATCTGGGGCCTGTTCCTGTTGACCTCCGACTTTCATCTGATGCTGGTCATCAGCCTGGCATACGGTTTTTTTTACGCGCCGCTGATTTCCTTTTTAGAGGCGTTCACGATGGATATCCTCGATACGGAAAAAAACAAGTACGGCCATATCCGCATGTGGGGTTCGCTCCATTTTATCGTTATTGTGGTGGTGGTGGGTCGCCTCATCGATCTGTATTCCGTTCAGATCATCATCGCACTTATCTTCGCCGGCTCTCTGCTCCAGGCCTTGTTTTCCATCGGAATTCCTCGCATAATGCCGAAAGCGGCATTGACTACCGCGGCCTTGCCGCCGCCGCGATTGCTGAAGGGCCGCCTGATCGTTTTCCTGATCAGCGCTTTTATCATGCTGTTCAGCCACGGCATGTACTATGGCTTTTTTTCGATCCACCTGGAAGCCCTTGGATATGACAAATCCTTTGTCGGTATTGCCTGGGGGCTGGCCACCCTTTCCGAAATTCTGGTGATGATCAAATCGGACACTATTTTTCGGCGTTTCTCCATCGAAACCGTATTGCTGGTTTCTTTTGCCGCCGCGGTTGCCAGATGGCTGATTCTCGCATTCGCCAGCACACCGGCGGTCATCCTTGGATCCCAGGTGTTGCACGCATTGACCTACGGTGCGTTTCATGTCGCCAGCATTCTTTATATCGATCGACTGGCGCCCGTTGAAGCCAAAACCTTCGGTCAAGCCGTCAACAACGCCATCACATACGGTCTCGGCATCACCATCGGGTTTATGGTGAGCGGTTATCTGTTCGATCGGATCGGGGCTTTCGGCCTTTTTTTCATCAGCGCCTGGATCGCCCTTTTCGGCGGCCTGCTGTTCGGCGGCTACCTTGCTGCCATCAAAAGTCACGACCGCGGGAAACAGACCGACGCGCATTCGTAACAAGCCGTACCGGCATCCTGTCGGCGGTTGCACCGCTTTCCATCGCCCTGCTTGTTTTTCACCGACGCTTGTAGAATTATCCGTTCAACAATGCTTGAAATGCGAAAAAAAGAATGCTACCTATGCATCAAATAACGTTTGTATACGAACGAAAATGAATACAATCAGCAGGAGAATCCCAAATGGTACTGTTAAACCCCAAGAAATACCAAGATCGCGACTATCCGGATGAACGTTCCAAGGAAATCATGCTCAAAACAATTGAATGGTTTGAAAATAAAGGTCTGCAGAAGATCAAGGATGATTTTCATGCCCATACCTTCACCACCGATTTTGCCGAGTTTGTCAAAAAGGAACGCATTTTTGAAACCCTTTTTCTGCCCAAAGGCTATGGTGAAGATCCCGATCAATATTACAGCACCTATCGCATGTTTGAATTTTCCGAAATCTGTGGTTTTTACAGTTCCGCCTATTGGTATATGTATCATGTATCGACCCTGGGCCTGGACCCGGTTTTTTTAGGAGATAACGAAAATGCCAAGCACAAAGCCGCTGCCAAATTAAAAGAAAACCCGCTTTGCGCTTTCGGGTTGTCGGAAAAAGAGCATGGTGCCGACATTTACTCCAGCGATATGAAGCTGTATCCCCAGGCGGATGGCGCCTACCTTGCTAAAGGCAGCAAGTACTACATCGGAAACGGTAATGAGGCCAACATTGTTACGGTGTTCGGTAAGATCGACGGTACGGATGAGTATGTCTTTTTCGTGGTTGATTCCCAGCATGAGAAATACGAATGCGTCAAAAATATCATCGCCTGCGATCAGATGTATGTGGCGGAGTTTACACTGAATGATTATCCCATTACCGAGAACGAAATACTCTCACGCGGCAGCAAGGCGTGGGATGACATGTTGAACACCATCAACATCTGCAAGTTCAATATCGGTTCGGCATCCATCGGCCTTTGCGAACACTCTCTGTACGAAGGCTTGAATCATGCGGCCCATCGAAAAATTTTCGATAAACATGTCACCGAATTTGCCCATATCAAGCAGCTTTTCTTCGATGCGTATTGCCGGACAGTGGCCATGAAACTGTTTGGCTTGCGAGCGACCGACTACATGCGTGCTGCCAACGCTGATGACCGCCGTTATCTTTTGTACAATCCCTTGATGAAAATGAAGGTGGCCATTCAGGGTGAAATCGTTCACGAATTGATTTGGGATGTCATCGCAGCCAGGGGTTTTGAAAAAGATATGTTTTTTGAACATGCCGCCATGCAAATCAAAGGAATGCCCAAGCTGGAAGGCACCAAGCATGTCAACATGGCGCTGATGGCCAAACTGATTCCCAATTACATGTTCAATCCCAAACAGTATCCTGAAATCGGGCGTATGAACGGCGGTGAAAATGATTCCTTCCTGTTTAACCAGGGCCCGACCAGGGGCTATGGCAAGATTCAATTCCATGATTACATGCCGGCGTTACACAGTGTAAAACATCTGCCCAATGTCGGTGTGTTTATCGAGCAGGTTGAATTGCTCAAGCAGCTTTTGATGGAATCCGGCGCCGGTATCATGACGCAGATGGCCAATTTCGATTTCCTGTACGCCCTGGGTGAAATATTTGTCATGGTACCCTACGCTCAGCTGATTATTGAAAGCGCCAAGATGGAAAAGATCGCGGATGATGTGCTGGATTCATTATTTGATGTTTTTGTACGGGATATGTCCCGGTATGCGTTGGACCTTGCCATGAAACCCTCGAGCACCGACAAACAGCAGGACATATGCAAAAAAATGGTGTTAAAACCGGTTGTCAATGAAGAACGGTACGAACGCGTCATCAAGAATCATATTTACGCGCTGGTCGATACCTATGTAATGAATCCATAATGCGTCTGGGATCGGAACGGCGAACCGTTTGTCAGATGGAAGCATGGCCATTTCGAGGCACCTGGCAACCGCCGGAACCAAGCACTCTTTTTTCGAGCAGTGGATGATAATAAGGAGAGAAAACGATGGCATTGGTACAATGGGAAAAAGATGAGACCGTGGCGATTCTCACCATGACGGCCGGAGCGAATCGACAAAATCTTGAATTTGGAAAAGCGGTCAAACAAATGATCGATGAAATATTGGCAGACAAAACCATCACATCGCTTGTGCTTACCTCCAATGATGAAAAGAATTTTTCGCAAGGCGTTGATTTGGACTGGCTGATGGGAAGGTTGGGGGAAAACGACACCCAGGCGATCAAAGATTTTATGTATGCCATGAATGCTGTGTTCAAAGCGCTTCTCACCATTCCCATACCGACCATCGCGGCCATCAACGGACATGCGTTTGGTAATGGCGCGATTCTGGCCTGTGCCTGCGATTTTCGATTCATGCGTTCGGACAGGGGATATTTCTGCTTTCCGGAAGTGGATTTAGGGATCCCCTTTTTACCCGGGATGATTGCCTGGGTCAAAAAGGCCATTCCCTATTATAAATTTCAAGAAATGAAATATACCGGCAAAAAAACAGGCGGCAAGGAGTTGGAGGAGCATCATGTGATCCAAAAGGCATGTGATGGGCAGGAAGAATTGATGAAAGAGACCCTGGCCTTTGCCAAGACCTTTCAAAAGAAAAGGGGCATCTTGGGTGAAATGAAAAAACGCATGCACCGGCACATCATTGAAACCATGGAAAAGGAAGACCCGGAAATCATAGAAAAATTGTTTTTAATGATTTCAGATTGATAAACAAGTAGACGCTACAAAGATATCCGAAAGGCGCTTCAAAGAATATACTCCCGCCCGACCCCTTTTCCCTCCCCCTTCACGGGGGAGGGTCAGGGTGGGGGTATACAGAATGAAAAACCTTTTTAATTCACGTAATCCGTGTCAACAAATAACGCCTTTCAAATTCATGCCTCCGTCAGGCGTTTCAAAGAATATAATCCCTTCAGTCCCGAGATGGGTTTGGGTTTCTTTTCTTTTTCGGACTGGAACAATTCCTTGACCCGGCCATACTGCTGACGAACAAATTCCCTCGACCCGATGATCCCGGAATCCGTAAAATACCACGTCCAAAACTGATCCAACCGGGTCATTCGGCAAACAATTTTTCGTTCTTTATCTTCGAGCAAAACGGACTTGTTTTTCAGTGGCTACCACAAATGCATTTGGCAGATTTTTTGAGTATCTCTGAATCAGGCAGGAAAGAACATGAATTTTAGATGACGCCCGTTCGTCATCTAAACGAAGTAAGATAACGCCTTTGTGAAGACGACCATCTCTAAATATCAGATCTCCGAAATCTTTATCATTCGTAATCAGAATCCAATCTTCTTCAAGCGCCTTTTGGATGATGCCGCTATCATCCAGTCCCCTTGCATCGTCACAGACTGAAAAAACCTCATGGTTCTGATGTCGCAACCATTCCGCAACAGCCCCGTGCATTCATCAACCAGGAAACGCATCATCCAGGCTCCGCCATTAATGGCATGAACTCGGTATTTTTAAGAGACATTGTTGCAAAAAGCAAACAAGCCTGAATATCTTCTATCTTTATACATTTGTATTCATTCAATATTTCAGATTCAGTCGCCCCATGTGCCAATAGGTTCAGGATAAAATCAACCGCCAATCTTGTTCCACGTATGACAGGCTTACCCACCATGATTTTCGGGTCTATCACAATTCGCTCAAGCAATTTTTTATCGTTCATTGAAAGAGACTCCAAAATTGTTGATTGTTCTCGATAATGAGCAGTTTATCAACATATTTGGAAATTGAAGGGGCCAAGCGATGGTACGAGAATCAATCAGAGGGTCTGGGTGTAAAAAGCATAATTTAACTTTTTCTTTCTGATTGCAAAAGCTGTAAGCCGATATAGTCATAGCGGCATCATATTTATGGGTATATGCTTATAATTATTTTCAGAACCTCTGACTTTTTACATGGCCGTCAATTTTGGACACCGTTGTTCCTGAAAAACTTACAAATCATGCAGCGTTCAGCGGCTGAATTTTCGATAATTCTTCATGAAATCGCAATTCGAGATCACACAAATCCCAGGCATGTTGTGCGTTCAACCAAAACTCCGGGGAATTGCCAAAAAGACGAGATAATCGCAGCGCCATGGCAGGCGTTAGGGCGCGCCGCTCTCTCAGAATTTCATTAATGGTTTGCCGTGATACCCCCAAAGCCTTCGCGAGGGTTGTCGCGTTCAAATCAAAATCCGGCATGAAATCTTCTTTGAGCATTTCACCGGGATGTGTTGGACGTATTTCTCTTTTCGTTGTGTTGGATACCGTCATGTTCTTACCTTTAACGATAGTCGGTTATCTCTACATCATAGGCATCGCCTTCATGGAACCGGAAACAAATTCTCCATTGTTCCTTAATGGATATTGAATGTTGCCCTTTTCGATCACCCCGCAGTGCATGAAGTCGGTTGCTTGGAGGCACCAAGAGGTCATTTAGATTTGTTGCATAATGTAAATATTCCAAACGCCTTACAGCCCTTTTTAACAAGTTGGAAGGTATACGTTTTGATTTGCCAACAATAAATATCTGTTGCGTTTCTTTGTCGGCAAAGGATTTTATCATGCGAACACTGTAAATTGTCACGTGACAGTTGTCAACAATAAAAGTCCTCAGTAATCACAAGCCATCGGATGATAACAATCCGCGAAATCCACGTTAAAACCCCGTTGTGTTGTGGGTTGGCTTATTGCTTTTTAACTGCTTTTTTCTGAAAGTCTCAACAGCCAATAAGTTTGGCCTGACGTCAGTTCCCAATTCGCCGTGTTTTTTAATCCACAATCACGTGTTAGGAAGAAAACGACAAAACACGGATATACCTTATCAGCTCCACCCTGGTTCAACAGGTTGTATTCACAATATCATTGACACACAAACACCCTTCGAATATAGTCCGATACAAAAAAAGCAAGGCTTTATCCCTTCCCTATCCCTAATCTTGAAGATCGAATCAGATACCTTTTCAAACGGGGAAGTTCATATCATGTTAAAAAAATTTGAAAAAACAATCATTTTTTCCTTGGTAGGCATGATGGTTATAGTGGTTTTGATATCAACCGTCGAGCTCGGTGTATTGATAATCAAAGATATTTTTGCTCCCCCAAAATATTGGCTCGGAATAGATCAGTTGTTTGAGATCTTCGGATTTTTTCTGATACTGCTAATCGGCGTGGAACTTCTTGAAACAATCAAAGCATATCTATCTGAAAATGTTATTCATTCCGAAATCGTTCTTGAGGTCGCATTGATCGCAATTTCGCGAAAAGTTATCATTCTTGATATTAAAGATTATGAACCAATAACTATTTTGGGACTTGCCTCTTTGATTTTTGCAATCGCAACGTCATATTTTCTCATTAAAAAATGCCGTATCCCTTTCAAAGAAATCGGCAAAAAGTTGGATCAACGATGAACTTTTTAAAATATCCTTTTATTTTATAATGATGAATTGATCAAGGTTAAGGCGGAAGTCATCCGGCTGGTTCAGAAAAATCAGGCAAGGCTTAAAATAATCAATCTGGAGTTTCAGAGATAAACCGCGCGAACCGCCGCGAGCCCTTGATGGGCAAAGTTTTAGCTCACGATCTGCTGTAAGACCCCCCACCTTCATCATCATAGCGCCCAAAGACCGATAGGACTTCATCTTGGGTCTTACTCGGCATCTCCAAGCGACGATCCGGTTTGCGGGCTCCTCTTTTCATACTCAATACATAGTGCAAATGCTGCATGTCATCCATTATTTCAGCTGCGGTCCGGTTGATTCCGACGCTTTTCATTTTCAGCTCGATCCGGCGCAGATAGGCAACGACACAGGTAAAAAGATGGCACCGTATTTTACTGTCCGTCCAGTGGCGTAATGACCACTTGGATCTGTATATTTTATTGGATTATTCGAACAGCAAGAATACCTGTTCAGATTCTGTGGATAATAGATATATGGTACAATCGAATCCGCTGAAATAAATATCCTCACTCCCGGATCATAGAATCGCGCATCATAATTATACAGCCCAGTGGAGGTATCGTACTCTTGGTCCGCGAACTTATAATTGGTGACAGTTTGGCTTCCAGGACCGCGATCCAAGCCGTAGGGCTGGTATTCGGTTACGTCGTCCTTCTGATTTCCGTCTTTATCGGTCACAACAACGGTGCTGCCGAGATGATCCTTGTAGAGCATTATTTGTCCCACCTGTTTTCTCTCCGACAATGTTTATGTGGTCGTCAATTTGCGCAACGATTACTGGACAACCGTTCATCAAGGGATTGTAAGCCCAACACCCCAAAAATTCTGGGCCATCTTTCCCAAAAGTCCACGACAAGAGGACAAGAGTATTTCTCGCTTGCAATATTATACAAAATTTTGTATATCATCAGAAGATGAATAATTTCAAGCCTATCGAATTCCGGGGCAGCGCCCTTGATGATCTCCGCGACTTTCCTGTTTCGGCAAGGAAAGAAGCGGGACATCAGCTTGACCAGGTGCAACACGGTTTCGAACCTGATGATTGGAAACCGTTGCCGACGATTGGGGCAGGGGTTCGAGAAATTCGAATTCGGGATGCCACTGGATCTTTCCGGATTATCTACGTGGCGAAATTCGCCGATGCTGTGTATGTGCTGCATTGTTTTCAAAAAAAGACACAAAAGACCAGCAAGGTGGATATCAATTTGGCGAGAAAACGCTACCGGGATTTGGTGAAGGAGTTGGGAAAATGAAAAGCGAACAATATTCAAGTGTGTGGGATGCTATTGAAGACACGCCTGCGGAGGCTGAAAACATGAAGCTTCGCTCGGCATTAATGATGGCATTGAAACAACACATCGCCCGAGCCAACCTGAACCAATCAGAGGCCGCCAAACTGTTCGGCGTTACGCAGCCTCGTGTTTCCGACCTCATGCGCGGCAAGATCAGTCTGTTTAGCATAGATACGCTGGTCAACATGGCGGCCACTGCCGGCTTGCATTTAGAACTGCGTGTACTTGAGGCGGCATAATTTATGGCTTGTAATCCTCCCCGCCGAAACTCCGTGAATCGCCGCTTGCATTCAGAGAAGGGACGTGCTACTTATATCGTATCTTATTGATATAAATCTTAATAGTTTTCATATTCTATATTTTCGGACGTTTAGGGCAAGGTCGGGAAGGGCGCACAAAGCTTAATCGGCAGCTGGTAGCGCGAATGTTGGGGACAGCGGTTTCAATTCAAACAATTTTACATGGACAGGTCCAGCGCCCAATTTAATATGATTTTTTAGCAATTGGCGTAACAGCTTTAAAGAGATAGTGCATCTGGTGAATTCTGGACAAAAGACGGCCGCGGATGCCGCCAGAATATTCAACATCCATCTACCGTTTCGCGTCTCCTGCAGCGTGGCAAGGTGCCTTAACCGGGTTTTACGTTCCATTGCTCCCTATACCCCAAAAACAAAAAAATGGCATTCAATAAAAAAGCAGGACCATTCCTGGCCCTGCTTTTTTTGAATAGCTTATATTAACGCTTTATGCCCACAAGACCGATAAGTCCTGAGCCGAAGAGCCAAACGGCTGCGGGTATTGGCACAGGAGATGAAACATCAAGCGACATCCCGCCCACATTATCCCAGGCAAGGCTGCCTCTATTTCCGTCCCTGATATAGAAGTTGACATTTGCATCTTTTTTTTGGCTCCATTGGCATCACTTCCGGAAACCTGTCCCCCGTTCCATTAATGTCTTCCCAATCCACCATCCACGATTGGGGCACTCAGGGAACTACCCCTCCGTTAGGCGTTTCAAAGAATATAATCCCTTCAATCCCGAGATGGGCTTCGGTTTCTTTTCTTTTTCATACTGGAACAATTCCTTGACCCGGCCATACTGCTGACGAACAAACTCCTTGGACCCGATAATCCCCGAATCCGTAAAATACCGCGTCCGGAACCGGAACCGATCCACCCGCGTAACCCGATACCCCTTCTTCCGCTCCCGCTCCACAGCCGCTTTCTGTATTCCTCTTTCCCTATCTCCTATCCCCCTATCCCCTATTTCCCTATCCTCTTTTATCTCTCCGGCTTCATACAAAAACCGCCGATACAACCGCACCCGCTCCCCCGCATCCGCTACGCCGAATTCCTTCAACCCGAAATCCAGCGACAAAAATTCATCCTTGTTATTTTGCTGCATATGATACCCAATGGAATTCCAGCGGTAATCCTCCGGTCGCGCCGTCAGGCCGGCCCGGATGGGATTCAGGTCGATGTAGGCCAGGCAGTTGATCAGGGTTTCGCCTTTCTCCACGATCAGGCTCTTGAAGCGGCCGCCCCAGAAAAACCCCCGGCGACCATGCCGCTTGTTGTAATAGCGCGAGAAGGTCTGCTTGAGTTCCTTGCCGAACTCGGAAAGGCTGGTCCATTTGTGTTTCAGAAAGGGAATCTGACCGTCCATACAGATCCTGTCCGGGCCGTATAGACGCGCATACCGCTTTTTGATGTCATCGTCCGAAACCGCTTTTTCC
>JBGSLR010000070.1:0-11287 GCA_041740615.1 Desulfobacterales bacterium | reverse complement strand
TCTTCTTCCATTCAAAGGTCTTGGACAGCATAAAATGAAAATGGGAACCTGATTTTGAATTTAGCAATTTAAAATAGCTAAACGGCTGAATTTTCAAAGAGCGATTCTTAATTTCTGTTTATTTTGGACAGCAGTGTCTTCAGATATGTCATCAGTTGAGCCGCATGGATCGGAAGCAAACCGTCACAAGCCTTTAATTCAACGATCAGTCGATCCGGTATGACGACATCGACCCGATATCCGCAACGTAATATTTCACCTTTATAATCAATCGGAAGTTCTTTCTGCCTTTCAAACGCTATCCCCTTTTGTCGCAACTCGAAACACAAACACTCTTCATAAGCCTATTCCAAGAGACCGGGACCCAATGTCTTGTGAACCTCAATGGCCGCTCCGATCACTTCACCTGTAATTGTATTGATGCCGTTCTCTCTCGTAATGTTCATTTTTCACCACCCGCTAGGCTTGAGTTAGGGAGTTTTGGGAGACTACTTTCTCAATGCCAGCCGACCTGAAAATCTTTCTTTCTCCGCGCCCTCTGTGTCTCGAACGAAGTGGGTGGTGAATATTCTTTACTCCAGATCCACCTCCACCACATTCTCCACTCCCGGGGTCACCGTGACCGCTCCGCTCCAGACTTGATCGCCGCCCTGGTCGACGCGGAACTTGTAGGCCTGGTTCGGGATCAGGAACTCGGAAAGGCCTGCGGCGTCGGTGTCCCTATACTGATTCATGTACGCCCCGGCGCCGGTGTACAAGTATATCCTTGCACCGGGCTGATCGACTCCGGAACGATGGGCATGCACTTTCGCCAGGCCGTGGTCGATGGTGACGATCGGATCGATCCAGGTGAAGGGATCGGACCAGAACTGGTAGCCAAGGTAATCGGCCCGCACCTTGTAGGCTTTCTGGGGCAGGCTGAAAGCCAGCCGGCCGTTGACATCCGTAAGCTGGTTCTGGTTCTGATAGGCGCCGGCCTGGGTGAACAGGTAGACCCGCACACCGGAAAGGGGCGCGGGGGCCTCATACAGGCTTTCCACCGTGACCACCATATCCTGGTGGGGAATCATGAAGTCATCCTCCAGGCTGGCGGGAACGGAGTGCACCAGGGTCCAGAACTGGTAGCCCAGGTAATCCACCCGGAACTTGTAACTGCCGTCGGCCAGGTTGAAGAGCGCCCTCCCCTGGGCATCGGCTGTGCCGGAAAGACCCAGATAAGCGCCGGCCTGGCTGAAGACGTAACAGCGCACGCCGGGCAAGGGAACACCGACGTCCTTCAGGACGGTGAGCAGGAAAACGCCGCCGCCGGTGGAAATTTCCACGGGATTGACCATGTCGACGGTCAGAGTCGCGTCATCGGCCCAGTACTGGCTGCCCTGGTAATCGGCTCGGAAATCATAGGCGCTGCCGGCCGGCAGGCGGAACAGGACCTGTCCCTGGGCATTGGTGGTCTGGGTCAGGTTGAGATAGCCGCGGGCGGACGTATACGCATAGACCGGCGCATTGGCGACGGGCAACCCACCGCTCGTGACCGTGATTTGCGCTTCGGCCATGGGGATTTCCACATCCCCATCGGTCTGGTTGACGGTTCCGGACCAGAACTGGCGGCTGCGGTAGTCGGCCCGCACCTTGTATTGTCCGGGGGGCAGACGGAAAAGCACCTGACCCACGGCGTCGGTTGTTTGAATCCGGTTCTGGTAAGCCCCGGCGTTGGTGTACAGGTAAACCGGTATACCTGCCAGGGGTTCGCTGACAGCTTGGTACAGACTGTTCACGCCTATGGTGACGTCCGTATGGGGAATGGTCAGGGTGCTGGTCGAAACATCGGGCACCTGGCTGACCGTGCTCCAGTACTGGTATCCCAGGTAATCCACCCGGAATTTGTAATTGCCGTTGGCCAGCTCAAAGGCCACCTGGCCTTCGCTGCTGGTGACGGCGTTCAGGTTGAGATAGGTTCCGGCTTCGTTGAACACATAGCAGGCGACGCCGGCCAATGGCTCGTTCTCGGCCTTTTGTACGGTGAAGATAAACGGTCCGCCGCCGGTGGAGATGGTCACCGGGTTGACCTGGTCGGCTGTCAGCGAGATTCCTCCGGACCAGTACTGACTGGCCTGGTAATCGGCCCGGAACTCGTAGGTGCCGGAAGCCGGCAGGCGGAACACGGCTCGGCCGTCGGCGGCGGTGGTCTGGTGGAGATTCAGGTAGCTGTGGGCCGCAGTAAAGGCGTAGACCGGAACGCCGGACACAGGCGACCCGCCGTAGGTCACGGTGATTTCCGCATCGGCCATGGGAATCTCAACGGCCGTATCCTGCAGGCTGAAGGCCGTGGACCAGAATTGACCGCTCAGGTAATCGGCGCGCACCTTGTATTCCTGGTCGGGCAGGTCAAAGGAAACCCGGCCCTGGTCGTCGGTGGTCAATATGCGGTTCTGATACGCCCCGGCGGCGGTAAACAGATAGACCGGCGTATTTTCAAGGGGCGTCACGACCCCGTTATAGCGGCCGCCCACCGTAACATTCACCGCTTCATGGGGAATGAGCAATTCCCCGGACAGGGGGCCGGGCATTTCATGATGGTAGCTCCAGAACGAATAGCCGAGATAATCCACCCGGATGTTGTAGATCCCGTCGGCCAGGTCGAAGGAAACTTCGCCGCTGCTGCTGGTGGGGCCGTATACGCCGAAATAGGCCCCGGACTCGTTGAACACATAACAGTTGACGCCTTCGACGGGTTCCCCGGCGCCTTTCAACACGCCGAAGGTGAAGGTGCCGCCGCCGGTGCTGATGTCCACGGGGGTGATCGCGTCGGCCAGGAGAGTGGTGTCATTGCTCCAGAACTGGCCGGTCTGGTAGTCGGCCCGGAATTTATAGAGGCCGTCGGCCGGCAAC
Organism: Desulfobacterales bacterium; assembly: GCA_041740615.1. Taxonomy (GTDB): domain Bacteria; phylum Desulfobacterota; class Desulfobacteria; order Desulfobacterales; family SURF-7; genus DYJD01. Next base: position 8,398 of record JBGSLR010000070.1, on the reverse strand, counting down.
CGGAACAGGGTCGTTCCGTCGACGCCGCTGACGCCCTGCAGGGACAAGTAAGCGCCGGTCGCGGTAAAGGCGTAGACCGGCACATCCGGGAGGGCCGCCGTATTCCAGCCCACCCGCACCCGGGCGTCAGCCATGGGAATGGGCACGACGGCATCGGTCTGGTTGAATTCCTCGGAAAAGAACTGGCCGCTGAGATAGTCGGCCCGCACTTTATATGCTTTGGCCGGCAGGTGGAACACCACTTGTCCGGCGGCGTTTGTGGCGGCGTTGCGGTTCTGGTACGCCAAGTCCTTTGTAAACAGGTAGACATTCACATCCGCCAGGGGATCCGAGGCGCTCTGGTAGAGGCCGGATATTGTGACGACCACATCCTGGTGGGGAATGAGCAGGGTGACGGCCTGGTCCGCGGTTACTTCCGCATCGGCGCTCCAGAACTGGTACCCCAGGTAATCGGCCCGGACTTTGTAAGCGCCGGCGGCAACGTCAAAGCGGACCCGACCTTCGGCGTCGGTGACGGCGTTGCGGTTCAGATAAGCGCCGCCCTGATGGAACAGATAGACCCGCAGGCCGGCAAGGGGCGTGGTTTCGTCCTCGCCCACCGTGATGGTCAATTCCCCGCCGCCGGCGTTGACCGCAAAATTGTTGGCGCCGCCCGCAAGGACCAGGCTTTCGCCGCTCCAGTACTGGTTGCCCATGAGGTCGGCCCGGAAGTTATAGGCCCCGCCCGAGGGCAGTTCAAACACCGCCCGGCCGGAGGCGTCGGTGATGCCGTTGACCGACAGGTAGGAACCGCCCGGGCTGAACACGTAGACCCTGGTTTCCGTTGCCGGCCCGGCGGCCGTGGTCACGTCGAGGCTGACCGTTTCCGCGGGAATGACGACGCCGACATTGTTCGCGCCCGGCAGACCGACCGGATCGGACCAGAATTGCCGGCCCAGGTAATCGATCCGGAATTGATACGCCCCCTCACTGAAAGCGCCCGGATCAAAAGCGGCCCGGCCGGTTGGATCGGTCGACTTGCTGAGGCCCGTGTACGCCCCGGCCTGGGTAAAGGCATACACCTGGACGCCGGCCAGGGTCCGGCCGGAGCTGGTGGAGACGTCGATGCTCAATACGTCCGGCGTGGCTTCTTCCTGCACGAAAAAGTTCGCGGCTTCGGACCAGTCACCCGCAAGGCCGTGCTGGTCCTCGACCTGGGCCCGCCAGAAGTAGCGGGTGTTCCGGGCTAAATCCTGGGTAAGGGTCCAGTCCGTTGCCGGGCCGCTGCCGGCGGCAACGAAATCGGTCAGGCCCGCATCGCGGTAGAGTTCGAAAACATATGTCAGGCCGTCACCGTCCACATCCAGACCGGGAGCCAGGGACAGGGTCGGCCGCAAGGTCGCGGTCCAGGCCTGATGGCCCGGGTTTTTCACCACCGGCGCTGCGGGTTCGTCATTGGCGGTGTTGACGAAAAAGCCGGCGCTCGCCCAGGGACCGTGGGCAATGCCGTCGTCGGCTCGCACTCGCCAGAAATAAACGGTATTGTCGCTCAGTCCGGTCGCTTGCCAGGCGGTTTGTTCATTTCCGGCGGGAACCGGAGAAGAAACCTGTTTGTGCGGACTGTCAAAAGCGGCGCTGGTATCGATTTCAAAAGTATACGTCAATGGGTCGCCGTCCGAATCCGCGGCGCCTGCCGCCAGGAGATTCACCGTCATTCCGGAAACCTCCAAGCCCTCCTCCGGCGCCAGGATGACCGGCATGGTGGGCGCATGATTGGCCAGGTTGACGGTAAAGGACGCCAGGGGACCTGCGGTCTCACCGCCCTGCCCGTCCCGGGCCAATACACGCCAGTAATAGGTCGTCTGGTCGGTGAGCAGGGGCTTCGTCACCTGAAAGGCAACGGTTCGGCCGGCATCGGTGGTCCAGCCGGAACCTTCGGCGACCATCTCGGCCATGGCAGCGTCGCCGTAAATTTCAACGGTATAGGAGAGCAAATCCCCGTCTGCGTCGGTTGCCGCAAGGGCCTGGAGAACGGGGGTGACAGAATCCACGGTGCGGCCATCGGAGGGATCGTCCGGTTGGGCCGCGCCGGGCGGATCGTTTGCTGTATTGACGAAGAAGTGACCATAGGCCCACAGGCTGCAGCTCACCGCATCCCGGGCCCGCACACGCCAGGTGTAGAAGGTGTTGTCGTCCAGTTCCAGCGGCAGGGTCCAGGCGGTGTGTTCCACGCCCTGGGCCACGCCGGTCTGGGAAGCCACCTTTTCGGTCAGGCTTTCGTCGCTGAAAATTTCAAATTCATAGGTCGGGCTGTCGCCATCCGCATCCGTGCTGTTTTCAACGGTCAGTTGGGGCAGGCGATCCGCCACCCGGGCGCCCATGGCCGGGGATAGTATGACGGGGACACTCGGGACGTGGTCATTGCGGGTGGGATCCGTGCCGTTGATGAATTCATCCAGATCCGAAATTCCGTCACCGTCGAAATCACCGGCGCCGTCCCGGTCCAGGGTCCCGAAATGAGCCATTTCCCAGCTGTCGGCCATGCCGTCTCCGTCGCTGTCCCCCAGGTTGAAAATGGTCAGAATGGCCCGTCGGGTGGCGGTCAGTACGCCGTCGGAAGCCCGGAAGGTGATGGTGTAGCTGCCGGCCTGTCCGCTGCCCGGGGTCCAGATAAAGGCGGCGGTGCCGTCGCCGTTGTCGGTCAGATCCGCCCCCACCGGCAGGGCGTCGGCGCTCAACACGGGAATCGTGCCGTTGGGATCGGATGCCTGGATGAGGAAGCCGATGGGCTGCCCTTCCACGCCGCTGCGATCGGGAACGAATTCAAGCACCGGCGCCTGGGGAAGGTTCAGGGGATCGTCAAAGGTCAGGGTGTAGGCATCGGTTCCACCGGCGTCGAACAGGTTGACGAAATAATCCCAGCCTTCGCTGGGAATCGCCTTGCGGGACTTTGACAGCCACGCATTCGCGGATTTAATGACCTTGCCGTCGGAGCGCACCACGCTCTTGAGCATCCGCTGCCCCCCATGGGGATCCGGCAGGCGGATAAAGCTCAGACCGGAGGTCGCGGTGGTGGCCAGCGCAACGTACGTCTCCGTACCGGACGCGCCCGCCGCGGACAGGCTGGAAGATCCGGAAAGATCCGGCACGGTCGTGTCCACGCCGCTGCTTTCGAAAAGTGTGAGCGCGGCGCCGTCCCGGGCAAGGAAGTCCCGAATACCGTCCCTTCCCGGCAGATCCAGGAGCACATCCCGGATCATGAAATGGGTTTTCGTATTCTCATTTTGAATCAGAGAGGTCAGCTCCCCGCCCAGTTCATCGGCGTGGGCAATGGAGGCGTTGAAGGAGACAAAGCGTCCGGACAGGCTGCTGGTCATGATCCAGCGCGCCGTGCCGGCGGTTTCCGGCGCAATGTCCCCCAGGGCGGCCAGCAGGGTGGCCGGGGCGATTTTGCCGTTGGACTCGGTTGCTTCGATGACAAAGCCGATGAGCAGGCCCTGTTTGTTGTCGATGATTTTGGGCTGGGCGGATTCGATATTGACGTTGCGGGCCGTGCCGAGTCCGATGTTCTTCACCCGCAACCCCAGGGAATAGGGAACCGGCGGCTCGATGGCGGTGGTAAACGCATCGTCCCCATAGACTTCTTCCGGCATGAAATAATCCAGGGCCAGGTCGGGCAACGGTTTCACATAGATGTAATCCGGCGTCACTTCGGTGACATTCTCTTCCCCGCCGATACGGTAGGAGAGCGTGGCGCCCACATAGTAGAGTTTCCCCTGGGGTTGTCCCTGGGCCGCGCCCGGCGCGGGAATGATCATCCAGTGGATATCGGCGGAGGTGGACGGCGCCACGACGCCGATGCCGTCGATATCATCGATGTTGTCCATGGAATCCACCCGGATGAAAAACCGGGTGGTGTTTGGATCGGCATTGGGGTCGAAACTGGCGATCACCGGATTGCCGTCCTCGTCCGTGAAATTGACCGTGATCCCGACATGATCCAATGAAATAGTGGAAAGACCGTTGTTGATGCGCATGTGGGCGTCGAAGGCCTGACGCTCCAGGCTGAGTTCCTGTTTGATCTCCAGCTTCACCTCGGCGCAGAGACTGTCGGCGGCTATGGCTTTCCAAGGAGACAGGCACAGAAGCATCATAAAAATCGGCATCAGCTGTGACATCAATCGACGATGGGTATGGTTCATGATTGTCTTTCCCGTATTATAATGAATTATTGTTTCATCATTTTCTTTTATCACCACCCGCTGGCGCTCGAGTTGGGGAGTTTAGGGAGATTTTTTCTCCGTGCTCTCCATGTCTCGACCGATGTGGGTGGTGAATAAAAATATCCGATCAGGCATCATTCATCATCACTTTCAGGCCCTCGGCATTGATCCGAAAGCGGTCGAAGCGCTGTTCCTGTTTTTCCTGGGCGGCGCTGATCACCCGCATGACCACGTAATCGCGGGCCTTGGTCAGAAACATCCGGTTCTGGGGATCGGCCGCCTGCCAGGTCTTGCCGTCGTAGAACTCCGCCCAGTTGTGGTATCCCGCGGGGGCCAGGTTGGCGCTTTCCGGGCAGATGAACCCGCCAAGACCCCGGGCGGGAATACCGGCAGCCCGGCTCAGGGCCACGAAAAGGTCCATATATTCCGTGCAGTCGCCCTTCTGATTTTTGTAGGCGTAGCGCGCGCCCCGTTCGTTGGCCACGTAGCCGGAATAGGTGATACGATCGGCTGTCCAGGCATGGATGGCGGCGGCGGTTTCCATTGGTTTTCCGGCGCTCAGTTTCTTGGCCTCGTCCTCGATGTCCGGATCATCGGCCTCCACAAAGGGTTCCGCCGAAAGCCATGATTCCCGGTTTTCAAGGGAAGTCCGGCCGGGTGTATCGGCCATCATCAGCGCGGCCGTTACAGTTATGATTCGGTTGCCGTAGGGCGGCATATCCGTCAGTGCAAAACGCAACACCTGATTGCCGATGGCGTCTTGGGCAATGGTAAACGAATGGGACCCGGTTATTTCGCCACATTGCTGGTTGGCGGTTTGCTTCACCGGCGCCCGCACCCATAATTCCGAGCCCCGCACCACCTGGTTGGTGGCGTTCGTAACCGTGAAGGCATACCGGACCATCCGTGGATGCGTATAGACGTTTTCCTGATCCGACCCATTCCTGCTCCAAAGCATCCAAACGGCGGCCACACCAAACAGTATCAAAAGACCCGCAATCGCAATGCGTTTCATTGTGAACACCTGCAAACATCGTTAACCTTGCAGCGCAAAAAAAACACGCGAAATAGCGCGCGCTTTTTATAGACGCTCAGGTCCACATGAAAAGATGATACAAGGGGGGAAGTGTCGACCTCCCAGCTTTTCCCTCACGGGAAGAAAGCGCGGATAGAGCTTACAAGAAAAAAATGCGGATTGTCCCTGATTCCGCCCCCCACAATCGAATCAGGAAAGTAATTGTTCGCTCGTATCATCCGGTAACGAGATTTGTCAATAAGATAATAATAACGGTCAGATATTATATGAAATTTCATGACGAAATAAAGCGATAACCCGGCATTCTCGCAAAGCATAGTTGAAAATCTTTCTATTTGTGTGGCCGCCAGGGTATTAACGTCATCAATAACATTTGCAAAAAGGACCGAATGGTCCTTGAGACAGGATGCATATCCAAGAGCAGTGGCAAGAAATTTTGATTACCATCCCACAGTCCATATAATTACAACCAGGAACGACACCTATTCAAAGTTTCGATCATCAAAAGTGACAGAGTCATCGAATTGACATGATTTAACATTCTGCAAATCTTCAATTGCTGGTTGGAAAATCAGATCCGCATATTCTTTGGCATTCAACCCCATATGTTTGAGCACGGATCCATCATCCGGCCCTTGGGCTAAAGCATCCCTGGCTTTTTCGAGTTCAGCAACGGTTGGAAGGAATTTAAACCGCTGCTGAAACCTTTCGAGGTCAAGCGGTTCGCCTGTGTTGCTTGCAAAAATGAAAATCATCCGCAATCCCTCAATCTCTTTCCTCTGCTTTAGCGGTCCGGGTAACTCTCCAGTTTCGATGTGCCATCGCCAAAGAGCCGCAGAATCGTAATTCGCTTCGATCTTTGTTTGAATTCGACTCATGATCAAATTCACCTTTTCGAGCCGGTTGCGGATGCTCACTGCGTCCTCCCGATTTAAATAGTTGTCCGATGGTAAGAACCAATCAAAACCGGCACTGCCATCGGATGCTTCAATCTCTGCTTGGCTTCACGGGCTGCACGGTCGGCGAAGGACTCTTGTGTTTCACCAGGTTGTAACGTCCAGGCCTTCCCGTGATGTGTCCATTCAACAATGGGTCCGGTCTCTGGAACAGCGTCAAGTCGAGCCGATTCAACAACAAAATAAATTGCTTTTTTTATTTCCGCGTCGGGTCCGGCTGGAACCCGCTGTTCGATCTTTGACAATCGCTTGCGCCAATTCATGAGTATCCTCTTCCCCCCTGCGAAAGTTTTTTTTCGATTTCTGAAATCCGATTTTCAAGTTCTGCAACTTCAAGCGTTTTGGTATGGGTCTCTAAGATTCGAGAAAGCCTTTCGCCATCGGTCGGCGTGATTTCACCCGAGGAAACCAGCTCCAGTATTTTTTGAGATATCGCCGGAAGGTCGGACACCGTCATGGCTGCTGGCAGCTTGGCGCTGATAGCTCCTATCCTTGCATTGGGCAAAATTTTATTTATGAACAAGGATAGCAGGCTTGGATCTCCTGAAAGCGCCTCTGCAATCGCCTTTGAAACAATATCCGCTGCCTTTTCCGAAAGCATCCCCTCGGCCATCTGAGTTAGCTTATTTCGCACTCCTGGCAGCCGTCCATGATTCCCAGGAGCGAACCGCCCCCTGGCATCCCTGACGACCGAAACATCGGTTGTTTTTCGGTCCTTTTGTTTTGATTCTCGTTTTTTCGATGATTTCATGTTCCAAATCCCGGTTATGGTGAATTAAAGGCGATTATGGGCAATGGCAGCGGATTAACCGTTTTTTACCTTGGGCATCCGTGAGACACTTCCCGTCTTTCATATTCCTCCGATTTTCGAAGCTTTTCATATAATATTGCATTATGTTTCAAATACTTATGTCGCATAATCATCCTTTATGTAAACTTTTTCCATTATTTTCTGGTGGTTTTGAGACCGCCATCGCCGGGGGGCTCTGTCCCGATCATGGCAAGCTGTTCAACGACGTCGCCGGAATCCTTTCCGTTTTCTGAGACTCAAGGGCAAAAGTATCACCTGATATTTTTTGATTCGTCCCCCAGACGTTCCCTTACCCGTCGAAGGGCGCCCGCAAATTTACTCCTGGCCCATTAAACCATCAGAACTTTCATGTCATTTTCAAATTCAACCATCTGTAAAAATCCTCCCCTATATGTCGTGAAACAGGGTCCGCTTGGGAGCCCATTTCAATTTAATTTCCAAACAAGGTCCGCTGCGATGCTTGGCAATTTCCAGAATCGCAATATCCTCATTCTCTGGCCGCGGATCATAAAGAGCTGGTCGGTCGAGTAGCAGAACAAGGTCTGCCTCTTCCTCCAATTGGCCGGTATCCTTCAAATCGCCAAGAGTCGGCCTTTTGATTCCCCGGGCTTCGACATTTCGGTTGATTTGAGCGAGCAGGACAATGGGAATTCGCAATTCCTTTTTCAAGTCTCCCAGATATTCGACAATCTCAGATTTTGCTTCGAATCGACTTTTCCGATTGTCTGATTTGATTTTTGAAAACTGGTCGATAAAAATTATTTGGCATCCGGCTTTTTTCATCTGTCTTGCCCGTCGGCATAGCTCCATGACGGACAACCCGCCGGTTTCATCGATAATGATCGGCCATATGCTTTTCCTACTGGCTGCCGCTGTAATCCTTGGCCAATCCTCATCAGTCGGCCCTTTACCGGTAGTCAATCGCAATGTGTTAATTCCGCTCTCCATGGACATCAGCCTGTCATCCAATTCGATCGCTTCCATTTCGATCGAAAAAATTCCGACCATTAAGTCGTTGACCGCCATATGCCGTGCCATAGATAGCATCATCGCTGTTTTCCCAATTCTGGTCCTTGCTGCCAGTATGACGAACTTCGCCCCGCGCAGGCCTCCTGTGACGGCATCCAGCTTTGAAAAACCGGTGAGTATCGCGGAAGATTGTCTCCCTTCCCGAAGGCTTTCATATCGAGCGATGCTCTGATGCGAGAGTTCATTCAGGCTGATGAATGAGCTTTCCCCCGGACTTCCGACCGAGAGAAAAGACCGTTGCGTCTGGTCTATAATTTCGGACACATTACAATTGGCAGCATGGCATGACCGGATTGTCAGGTATGCCTTAGCGATTAAATCCCGCAAGACGGATTTTTCCCGGATGATCCGGCAAGCATAATCG
>JBGSLR010000069.1:0-58730 GCA_041740615.1 Desulfobacterales bacterium | reverse complement strand
TCGGAATACTACTTCTATCAAAACGACCACCTCGGCACGCCCCAGAAGATGACCACCATCAGCGGGGCCGTGGTCTGGTCGGCAAAATACAGTTCATTCGGGAAGGCCAATGTCGATGCCGCATCCACGGTTGTCAACAATCTGCGGTTTCCGGGCCATTATAGCGATGTGGAATCCGGAATGCATTACAATTGGTTCAGATACTATGATTCAGCAATAGGAAGATATACAAGAAAAGATCCTATTGGAATAACATCAGAGTCAAACATGTATGCTTATTGTATGGGGAATTCGATCAATTATATAGACGAACTTGGACTAAGCAGTAGTGGGATAGCTAGACGTGAGTTTGGTTGGATCTCAATGGGGAACGGACCAATATATCAAGCACGTTGGGATTATTATGGCGCAGAGCAAAGAAGTGAAAATAGTTTTTCACTCACTTATTTGCGGATTGTAAATGGAAGAAAATTTTGGGATAGTTCAAAATGTGAATGTAAGCAAATAAGAATGAGAATAGTTAGTGCTAATGAAAGCGAGACGACATGGCTTACTCAAAGAGTTGTTCTTTCAATGCGGCATCCAAATTATGAATTGATTTACGATTTATTGCCATTATTTAGCACTTATGCAACCATCCTATCCGGTGGGGAGGCGCTTTTACTTCGAAGTGGCGGCCAATTTGCTTGGACCATAATTGCGGACCAGATGACTAATGCAACAATAAGTTGGGCAGATGATTGGAGCGGATGGGAAAAATTTAAAGAATGGGAATATGAGGTTGAAGGATCTCGCCACACTAAAAATAATAGATATATTGATTATATACCAATGCGCCCTGCGATACTTCCAAAAAGCGAATGTGGTAAGTAGAAGAAATTAAATAATATATGTTTGCTTAATTTAAAATTTATAGCTGTAAACGAAAGGGTAAGAAAATATTTGAAAAGAATAAGAATTAAGTCATTTTTGCTGTTTTTTATTTTTGTTATCTATTTAATAATGAGTCGACTTGGATTGCTATCATCAATTAATAATGTAATTAAAACAGTTTTTTATAGCCATCAAATTTTTTCAGGGATTTTTTTATTGGCTATAGGCATTGTGCTGTTGATTGCGTCAATGAAGAGGCGGATATCAACAGTTATATCAGCAGTAATGATTCTTTTATCCGGTTCAGTCCTAATTCTCATTGGACTGTTGTATGATCCATAGTTTTAATTCCGAAAAAAAACAGAGGGGGTCAGGCCTTGTGCGGAACCGGGAGGAACCGGGTAGCACCAAGCCAACTGGCCGTCAATGAAGGATTTTAACCCAAAACAAGGCCGTTTTTTGGTCCAATAACGATGTTTTTGGGGGCAAAAAAGGGCATATAAGAAATCAGGCAGCCGGGGGATCACCTCTCGGCTGCTTGTTCTTTTTTAACCGCCTGAAAAAGCTTTACATATGAGCCCGATCTGCGATACAAACCAGTATCGCCTATATAGGCTCTTTGACATGCAAACGGATTTGCAGGGGGCCGAAACCGCATAGAGCGGCAAAATCCAGAGGCGGGTTTGGGTACAAGCCGGGGAGCACCTGGACCACTGATCCCTTGTTCATGAAAGTCGGATCGGAATACTACTTCTATCAAAACGACCACCTCGGAACGCCCCAGAAGCTGATCACCATCAGCGGGGCCGTGGTCTGGTCGGCGAAATACAGTTCATTCGGGAAAGCCCAGGTCGATCCCGCATCCACGGTTGTCAACAATCTGCGGTTCCCGGGCCAGTACTACGATTCTGAAACAGGTCTGTATTATAATTGGTTCAGGTATTATGACCCGAAAACGGGAAGGTATTTAAGAATTGATCCCGTTGGTTTTTATGGTTTAGATATTAATTTATATGGATATACTTGGAATTCACCTCTAAATTGGTATGATCCATGGGGTTTGTTTACAGCCGTTCAAAGACGAACTATTATTAGTTCATGGCGCAATACTGGTGCAGCTGCAGGCGCAATTTTAGGGTTTTTACTTGGTGGGGGTGGGGGTGCTTTAACAGGCCCTGGAGCTGTTGCGGCAGTTCCTGCGTTAGCATATGCTGGAGCTGGTGTCGGTGCAATATCGGGTGGAATTGCTGGTGAGGTAATCGCGACATGGCTTTTAGATGTAATAGATAATGGAAATGATTCTGATAACGGCGAGGAGACCCCATGTGATAACAACGATGATTTAAAGGATATAAAGCCGGATTGGGTTAAAGATAAAAATACTTTCATGAACTGGCTAAAAAATCTTGAGAGGGATAGACCAGAGCTAACGAAGTCACAAATAGATGCAATAGTAAGACAATCAAGAGATTATGGATTTGAAATTCGTCCTGATCCTCCACATCCTGGTGGCCCTTGGAATGTACATCATTTAAATATATGGGACAAAGCAAAAGTGCACATCCAAGTGCCGCCAGATTATAATCTGCCTTAAAGGAGCCTATTATTCATATGAATAAGTTTTTAATATTGGGTGAAAGCATAGTAAAAGAAAATTTAGGATATAGGGGAACCTATAGAGCTATCCCGACCTATGTAACAGAAATGAAAAAAGATAGCACTATTAATAAAATGTTTGATTGGTATATTCAAACAGGTGGACAAATTGGTGTTGTCGATGATTTTCAAAGGGCTAAAAAATTTGCTGAAGCTTATTTGAAACTGGAGAAACCTATTCGATTCGAAGTAGTAAGGATAATTGAGAATTCGAGAGATATAGAAGAAGGAGAAGAATTATTAGGTTATGATTTGAGTGATAGCTACCATTATTCCTTATTATCTTGGGGTTTAGAAATTGATAAGGAAAATGATGATAGTTTAAGAAAAATTTTTCCGTTACTAAAATTAGTAAAATCATTTTTTAAACCAAAGCTTAATAGTAACAGTCTATTTCAAAATATAGATGATGCACAATTTTGCTTGGATTGTTTAATGGCACTCCAACATCTTAGGCCGAATCTATGGGAGGGTGATGAATATAATTTTGAGATTGTTGGTTTATCAACTTTTTCGTAAAGGAATTGGGCAGGAATTGGTGTCGCCCATTAAAGGGCGAGTCAAGTGCCTCGATTCGGGGACGGACCAAACCAACTGACCGTTAATGAAGGATTTTAACCCAAAACAAGGCCGTTTTTTGGTCCAATAACGATGTTTTTGGGGGCAAAAAGGGGCATATAAGAAATCAGGCAGCCGGGGGAACCACTTCCCGGCTGCTTTTTCTTTTTTAGCGGCAGCGCAGCTGCATTAATCAGACAAGATCCTTATGGGGGAGCGCAGAGCCGGTTCCGGCGTTTGCGGGCGCAGAGGGAGCGGAGCGTTGCGGACAGTAGACATAATATGGTTATGTCTATCTTCGGTCGGGCAGGCGGGGCGGCGGGGGCGATGTTGTCGTTTGCATGGCCCATGACGCTCCGGCCGCGTCTGATAAGAGAGCGTTATCGGCCGCGCCGAACGGAGCGGCATTTCTCGCTGCGGAGCCCTCGGAGTGCCAGCAGCCGGCGGAGCAGCCCCCTGCGCACGGGCGGGTGGTGGATAAATAAGTATCCAAACGGATTGTTTCGCTCTACATGAGCGAGGGTGCCGCTCCTGAGTCTCGTCACCCATGGCGCACGACGGGAGCCGTTAACCATGTGGAACGCTCGCCGGGCTTCGCTGATTAATTCACTGAGTTGGTGGTATTCTGTCTGATCGTGGAACGCCTTCGGCTGGTCATTATAAGGCGTGAAGGGATTTTTCCCCCCTCCCGACACCCACCCCCCTTTTCCGGTCACGCCGTTGCTTTGCGTCACTTGAGAAAGATGACGCGCAAGCGCCGTGAATTCAGTGCGGGCAATACGCCGACATACTCTGTCTGTCTTGCCCGCATCATCTAAAGTCAGGAGGGGGAAAAACCCCTTGGTCTTCACGCTGTGTTCAGCGCTAGGGCGCTGTCTATTGTGCATGTGGAACGTGGCGGACTCGGCACAAGGCACTCGATGGAATTCTCTTCTTTTTAACCGTGTAAATTGGGACACAGGGCGGAGCAGGCACCTCACGCGGGTGGGGGACAGGCGATCAAATGTGTACGGTTCCTCATTTCTTTTTTAACCACTTGAAAAAGCTTTACATATGAATCCGATGTGCGATACAAATCAGTATCGCCTATATACGCTCTTTGATATGCAAACGGATATGTAAGGGGCAAAAACCGCCTAGAGCGGCAAAATCCATCGGCAGGTTTGGGTACAAGCCGGGGAGCACCTGGACCACTGATCCGCTGTTCATGAAAGTCGGGAGCGAGTACTACTTTTATCACAACGACCACCTCGGAACGCCCCAGAAAATGACCACCATCAGCGGGGCCGTGGTCTGGTCGGCGAAATACAATTCATTTGGAAAAGCCCAGGTTGATCCCGCATCCACGGTTGTCAATAATCTGCGGTTCCCGGGCCAGTACTATGACCAGGAGACAGGGGTTCAATACAATAGGTATCGTTATTTTAGCCAAAATATCGGAAGATATCTTTTGGCTGATCCAATTGGGCTTGAAGGAGGAATTAACTTATACTCTTATGCAATAAATAACCCGGTAAATAAAAAAGATGAAATGGGCTTAATGATCTATGATATTGAACCCTATATTATAATACCCTTCTGGCCACCAGAGCATATTTTCCCTCATCCATCGATGAATTGGTTAAAGAATAGGGAAGTCAATGAATGTATTACATCTTGTATGGCGAATGCCTTTGCTCATCATATAGTGGAAGAGTATATCGCTGAATTGGTGATCCCATTTTTCTTGTATAGATTTCCGGGTCTAGTTCCTTTTGTTGAAAATGTGTCAGGAGTGACTATTAACGCAGTATTTATAAATCACATTCAGCATTGCAAAGAAGAATGTGAGGAACTCGATAAATGTAAGGATGATAATATCCCGCTTCCGGATATGATTATGAAGGCTATTGGTTAGCACTATTTGACATATCTTTTGATAATGATTAGATATAATATTTATGTTTCTAATACCATATAAAAAATTAGTATTTAATACTCCTTATGGAAAGGATTATGTTAAATCAAAGATAGAGGAATATACTGAAGACGGTCTTATTCCAATAAATAGCTCCAATAAAATATTTCAAGGTAAGGTTAGTAACTCATCATTTAGATTAGTAAGAATAAAAAAAGAGAAATCAAAAATTTCTTATAATCCAATGGCCTTTGGTTCTATCGAGCAGATTGATTCTGGAACAGTTATTCGTGCATTTTTAATTCCACAGCCTATTGTTCTTATTATTGTTTTTGGGTTGATGCTATTTTTGCTTCAGTTAAATTTTGAAGAGGAAAAAATTTATATAACTGGTCTATTGATATTGCATATTGTCGGGTATTATTTTGAATATTTACCAGAAACAAAACGTTTTGAGGAGGTTATTAGAAGTGTTTTTGAAAGTAAGATGGAAGCAATAACGCAAGAATTTCATCAAAGAAAAATTGAGATCCGTGTTGAAAGCGAGAAATCCGATTCGGGGGCGGGCCAAGAAGAACCACCGCCAGTAAAGGATTTGAGCCAAAAATAAGCCCGTTTTTCGTTCTTATCGCCTTCATTTTGGGCAGAAACGGGCCGTTTAATAAATCAGGCAGCCGGGAGAGCCAGCAACCGGCGGAGCAGTCATCTGCGGGCGGGCGGGGATCAAATGAGGCCCCTAATACGATTCGGCGATTCGGGGTCGGGCCACGGAAGATCCGCGCCAGTCAAGGATATTAGCCTAAAACAAGGCCGTTTTTAGGCTCAATAACGATGTTTTTGGGGGCCAAAAAGGGCATATAAGAAATCCGGCAGCCGGGCGAACTACTTCCCGACTGCTTTTTATTTTTTAACGGATAGAGCAACTGATCATAAATCAGACAAGCTCCTTAAGGGGGAGCGTAGGGCCTGCGGAGGTGGCGCAGGGCGCGGAGGGGATGGAGCAGCGAGAAAAGTTTACATAATGATGTTATGTAAAAGCGGGAGTGCGGGCAGGGCGGGGCGGCGGCGGGGGCCATGCGTTGCTTTTCTGCATGGTCCATGACGCCCCGGCCGCGGCCGATAAGCTATTTTGTTATCGGCTGCGCTGAACGAAGCGGCATTTATCGTTGCGTAGCTCCCTGGAGTGCCCATAGCCGGGGGAGAAGGCCCCTCACGCGAGGGGGGGCGGGTGATCAAATGGGTCCGGTTCCTCATATCATTTTTTAACCACCTGAAAAAGCTTTACATATGAACCCGATGTGCGATACAAATCAGTATCGCCCATATACGCTCTTTGACATGCAATCGGATCTATAGAGGGCAAAAACCGCATAGAGCGGCAAAATCCATCGGCAGGTTTGGGTACAAGCCGGGCTCTACCTGGACAACTGATCCGCTGTTCATGGGACTGTTAAATAATAAACTTTACAAATATTACTTCACGGAGCAATGCTATAATTCCACTCGCCATGAAATTTATGCGACTTGATATTTATCTTTTTCAGCTCCTCATCGGTCACCTTTATTTTGAGCGGGTATCGCTTTTTATCAAGCTGAGCCTTCACTTCAAGCCCGGTTTCGGTGGTGGTTTGCCCTATAAGCTTTACAATAACCTCATAGCTGATAAGCGGACGTCCGCGCCAGTTCATGCTAATATGAGAAAAAAGGCGATGCTCGATTTTGTTCCATTTGCTTGTCCCTGGCGGGAAATGGCATATGGAAATTGTAAGGCCCGTCTCTTGAGCGAATTTCTGCAATTCCATTTTCCACAAGCGGACCCGGTAGCCGTTGCTGCCACCTCCATCCGCGCAAATCAACAGGTCAGTAGCGTTTGGATACAGTGGCTGCCCCATTCCATACCACCATCGTCGAATGCTTGCGACCGCGAAACTGGCCGTATCGTGATCAATCCCCACATTGACCCAACCCATGTTTTTCCCGATATCATAAATACCATAGGGAATTGCCTTGGATCTGTTTGGGCCACCGAAATCGTAAACCTCCACTTGTTCCGGCCACCCTTCAGGCTGCCATTCTTTTCCACCATTTTTATAGTTGCCGACAAGCTCCTTTTTCTTGGTATCCACCGAAATAACCGGTTGATCGCGTTTCAAAAATTCCTTAACGCGCTTATTAATAAAGTGAAACTGGGCGTCGCGATCAGGATGGCTTCCGCCTTCAAGATTCTTTGCGTTGGCTTGCAGGCTGTAGCCCAATCGATGCAGCAGGTCCGCCACGCTAACGTGGCTGATCGAATAGCCTTTCCGTGCCAGGGCGCTGGACAAATGCCGTGTGCTCTTGCATGTCCACCGCAAAGGCGAGCGGGGATCGCCTCGCGTTATCGGATCAACGATGGCTTCCAGATTTTCTATGATATCCGGTTGATATTCGCTGATATCTTTGCGGCCGCCGCCAGGTTTGCGGACTCGTTCGGGTTCAACACTCTTGTCCTCGATTTCGCTGAGTGCTTTATGAATCGTCACCCTGGAAACACCCGAAGCCTTGGCAACCTTGGAAACGCCGCCCCATCCCAGTGCTTTGGCTTCGGCGGCCAAAAAAAGTCGCCGTTGTTTTTCATTCAGGTGCGGCATTATGATAGTCAATTTTTCTTTGAGATTCTGCTCTGTTTCCATAAAAAATGGATAACATATTTTTTGCTTAATTGTAAAGCTTATTATTTAACAGCCCCCATGAAGGTAGGATCAGAGTATTACTTCTATCACAACGACCACCTCGGTACGCCTCAGAAGCTTACCACTATCAGCGGGGCCGTGGTCTGGTCGGCGAAGTACTCATCATTCGGGAAAGCCCAGGTCGATGCCGCATCCACGGTTGTCAATAATCTGCGGTTCCCGGGCCAGTATTATGATCAAGAAACAAAGTTACATTATAATAACAACCGATACTATGATTCTATTTCTGGAAGGTATATAAACTTCGATCTTATAGGATTGGAAGGCGGAATCAATGCTTTCCTCTATGCAGAGGAGAATCCACAGACCTTTATGGACCCCCAAGGTCTTTTTGTGGAACACAATTGGTTAACTGCCGATGCCTTTAAAAATCAACAATGCGACAACTTAAAAAGCGATGCTGTCTTTGCTGCAAATAACGTCGACAATTTACCAGGTTCAAATGACCCCAAAAATGCTCATTGGCATGCGATGCGAAATGGACCGGCAAATGAGACTGTTGAATCTGCCAAAATGAAAACTGAGGAAAGAATTACAGAGCAGTTAGGCAGATGCAATGCAGAAGGACTTGGTTATGCTTTGCATGCAGAACAATATAAATTTGCGGCTGGTCATAGAGGATATCAACCTTGGTTTGGTGGAATCAAACAAACACCCGGACATCTATTAGTAGATATAACAGGTGGTGGCAAAGGAGAGGCGTTAAAAGCAAGTATAAATCTGATTCAGCGATTTAAAAAAATGTGCCCAAAAGCATGTTGTCCAAACTGGAAACCTCCTCCAAATATCGATGTAAGAGTGTAGCATATTTATTATAAAAAATTTTACATATGAGGTATATTAGGAAATATGAAGAAAGATTTTCTTATAGTATTGTTATCTTTTTTTCTAATTGGTTGCTTTGGCCCAAGAATATCGATAGAAAATAAAGAAAAAGAAAAACTATTGAATTTATATGGGGTAATAGCGTTTGATATTGTATCAAATATGGATAATTATCATTATTCTATAGCAAACGGTGAGCTGGAATTTTTAGGAATGAATCAATGTCCTCCTGACTGCTTAACGAATAAACCAGAGATATTGTTTAAGAAAGATATTCTTATCAATTCGCCTAAAATAACGGGAATGGAATATTGTGGCCCATATCGACTAAGCCCAGACAAATCATTAATGGTATTCGCAATATCGTCTGAAAGAGATAAGGCTATAAATCCTAGAGATATTTTACTGGTAAAGTGGGATACGAAAGAAATAATCTTTCAAAGAGAAAGCAAAGAAACTTTTTTGAGTGATGGACTTTATTTTATCGATGATATTGCTTGGTCACCTGACTCAGAAATGTTTGTTGTTCTTGAAAAAAAAGGAAGTATTAAATTGGGGATTCCATGGGTATTTTGTGCAATGTTGAACCATCCTTCGAGTGAGTATGAGTATTTTATAGCAATATACAGCAGAACTGGAAAGCTACTGATGAAAACAAGAGTAGTTTCAGGAGCTATTGATTCAAGCGGACAAATCTATTGGCGTAAAACCTTGAACCGGGAAACCGGGTCGGACCAAGCAGAACCAACGCCAGCCAAGGATTTGAACCAAAAATAAGCCCGTTTTACGCTCTTAGCCCCTTAATTTTGGGCCAGAAATTGGCCGTTTAGAAATCAGGCAGCCGGAGAAAGCACTTTCCGGCTGCTTTTTCTTTTTAACGGCGTGCACCCAATCATAAATCAGACAAGCTCCTTATGGGGGAGCGCAGGGCCTGCGGAGTCCCCCGGAGTGCCAGCAGCCGGCGGAGCAGCCCCCTGCGCACGGGCGGGTGGTGGATAAATAAGTATCCAAGCGGATTGTTTCGCTCCAAATGAGCGAGGGTGCCGCTCCTGAGTCTCGTCACCCATGGCGCACGGCGGGAGCCGCTAACCATGTGGAACGCTCGCCGGGCTTCGCTGATTAATTCACAGGGTGGTATTCTGTCCGATCGTGGAACGCCTGCGGCTGGTCATTATAAGGCGTGAAGGGATTTTTTCCCCCCTCCCGACACCCACCCCCCTTTTCCGGTCACGCCGTTGCTTTGCGTCACTTTGGAAAGATGACGCGCAAGCGCCGTGAATTCTGTGCGGTCAATACGCCGACATACTCCGTCTGTCTTGCCCGCATCATCTATAGTCAGGAGGGGGAGAAAAACCCCTTGGTCTTCACGCTTCTGTGTTCAGCGATAGGGCGCTGTCTATTGTGCATGTGGCACGCGGCGGACTCGGCACAAGGCACTCGATGGAATTCTTTTTTTACGGTTAAAAAGAAAGCCCTTCGGACAAAATCAAACAGCCGGCGGAACCGCTCCCCGGCTGTTTTTTGTTCATATTACCTTGCAACGCTGTTTCTTGCCCGTAAGTTCAGGTTCAGGCCTTATTTTTTGTATACATCTCCGCGAAAGCCGATAACTTCGATGTAAACGGCCTTATTTTCGTCGTCTACGGAATAGACAATCCGAATTTCGCCCATTCTTATCCGATAGCTTCCGAGAAGTTCGCCTTTTAAATGCTTTGTGTTCGGCAGATTGAGAGGATCTTCCGATAACCTTTCAAAAATCAGGTTGAGACGTCTTGCGGTAACGGCATCGGTCCGCTCATAGAATTTGGCCGCCTTCCTGGCGAACTCGATTCTATACATCCCGTTTAATGTCTTTCCAGCTTATCGTTTTGTCTGTCCGGATCTCTTTTTTTGCCTGCCGATAATCCTTCATGAATCCGGGGTCATTGATAAGCGCCTCGGTTTCATCTTCGTCACTCCGTTTTAAATCTTCCAAAAAATCCAGGGCGATTTTTAGTTTTTGCGGAGGCAGGACGTTAATCGTGTTGTGAAGTCTGTCTTTTATCTCCATAAGTTCCATAACGATCCTCTATGGTTGCAGGTGGTTGTTTTCCAGTCTGCTGAGATGTGTGAGATGTATCCCGAGTTTGTCGGCAAGATCCTGCTGGGACAGGCCGGCTTTCTTTCTTAATCGCTTTATTTTTTCTTGCAGCTTCATTGATCCCATCCTTTTTATGGCGTGGTTCGAAACCGTCCTTACTATAGCAGATTAAATAAAAATTCAAAATAAATTGCGTTTAATGCGGGTTTGTGGCGGTTTAAAAATTGCGATTTGTCGATTTGCGATTTGGGGTGATGCGATTTGGCGAATTGGGGTCGGGCCACGGAAGATCCTCGCCAGTAAAGGCTTTGTCATCAAAACAAGGCCGTTTTTAGGGTTTAAAACTAGCTTTTTAGGGCCGAAAAGCGGCTTTTAAGGATTTTCCCCTTACGGAGGGGCGTCCGCCCACCGCCCTTGTGATGCGGAAGCCGCTTGTTGATGGAAAAGCCCCGACCCGTCATGCCGCCTTGCGTTCTCTTACATAATCCAAGGGTAAATTACCCGACATTGCATCCGCTGCGCTCCAGGCCGGGCCTCACTTGAGGTAAGCGGCGGTCTGATTTGGATGATCACTAATTATATAGGGCATGAATCACGTCGTCGTATTTTTCATGTATCACCCGTCGTTTCATTTTCAGCGTGGGTGTCAGTTCGCCGGTTTCCTCGCTGAAGGCCTGGGGCAGCAAATGAAATTTTTTGATCTGTTCGTAGCGGGCAAGGCCTTGGTTTATCTTTTCGATTTTTTGTTGGAAGAGTTGCAGTACTTCCGGCGTGCGAATCAGGTCGCCATTGCCGGCGTGGGCAAGTCCTTTTTCCCGGGCGAATTGTTCCAAAAGGTCGAAACGCGGTACGATCAGGGCGCTGATAAACTTTTTCCCGTCACCGATCACGCAGCATTGGTCGATATACGCATCGCTGATCAGGGCCATTTCAATCGGCAGGGGGGCGATGTTTTTCCCACCCGAAGTGACGATCAATTCCTTTTTGCGATCCGTGATTTTGAGGAATCCGTCCCCATCGATTTCACCGATGTCGCCGGTTTTGAAGAACCCGTCCTTTGTAAATACTTCGGCCGTCTTTTCGGGCTGTTTAAAATACCCGTTGGTTTCCGAAAAGACCTGGGGGCCTTTTACGAGAACTTCGCCATCCTCGGCGATTGTGATTTGCGTGTCCTTGCAGGGGCGGCCCACGAAACCCGGTTTGATGATAAATCGGGGGAGAATCAGCTTGGAAACCACGGTGGCTTTCAGGATGCCTTTGAGGGATTTGTAGGGGCATTTGCCGCTGCCCTGGGTGAGGATGAGCACGTCGATCAGCCAGTCCAAGGCTTTGCGGTAGATCCATTTATCCGGAAGGGGCTCGACAAATATGGGCGCATTGGAAGAAACCGCCGAGGTAGTTTCCGTCAATCCGTAGCCTTCGGTGATGGTGATGTTCATGCTGCGGAAGAATTTCGTGATGTCCCGTTGCAGGGCGCCGCCGCCGCTGCCGGCCACCACCAGGCGATCGAAACCGATCACTTTCCGGATGGAATCGAAAACAAGCACATTGGCCAGGGCGAATTTCAGTCCCAGGGCCGGGGGAAGGGGCGTGCCTGCAATCATATGATCGGAAGCCAGATCACCGGTTTTCATGGCCCAATCAAAAATCTTTTTCGGGGCGCCGGACAATTTTGCCGCGTGCAGGTGAACACCGTCGAAAATTTTCTCATACAACCGGGGGACTGAAAATAAAATTTGCGGTTTGATTTCGAGCAAGTTTTTTTGCACGTCCTTTATGCTTTCCGCAAAATGAATCGTGGTGCCGATGGCCAGTTGGAGATGGTAATCGCTGGTTCTTCCCATGATGTGGCATAAGGGTAGAAAACAAAGGCTGTTCAGGCGGATTCCTCTTTCCACGATCTTTTGCAGGATGGGGGTGCTCATCAAGACGTCCGTCTGAGACTTCAAATTGGCCTGGCTCAGCATGACGCCTTTTGGGTTGCCGGTCGTTCCCGAGGTATAGATGATGGCGGCGATATCCGATGGGGTCAGATTTCGCCTGCGTCGATCGAATTCCGTGAGGCTGGCCGGCGCGTCCGTTCCTTTCCGGGAGAGTGCATCAAAGTCCAGTGTGCAATCCTTTTCGGAAGAGGCGACGGGCGCCATGCAGACGATGAATTGCAGCGTGGGAACTTCCGGTTTCACCCGGAGGGCCTGTTCCATGAGCCGGGCGTCTCCGGCGAACAGTGCCTTGGCGCCGCAGTCATTGAGAATAAATGCAAGCTGCTTGTCGGTGCTGGTGGGATAAATGGGCACGCCGACAGCCCCGGCTCCCTGAATCGCCTGGTCCGATATGATCCAGCGGGGCCGGTTATGGGCGAAGATGGCGATGCAGTCCCGTCGTCCAATCCCCATCTCGATTAGACCCGCGCCCGCGCCCCGCGCCGCTTCCGCGGCTTCCGACCATGTGATATCCGTCCATTGCTCGCAGGGCCTGCCGTCTTTGAGTTTGGCCCGCATGAAAATGTCGCTGCCGAATGTTTCCGCCTGGGCGAAAAAGAGTCCTGACTGGCTTTCCTCATTCTGATAAGCGTATGCCATAAAACCTCCTCGCGTGCACCTACCCGTTATGGGTCGTTCCTTGTTTGAGCCGTCATTCGATTTTGAATCAACGCCTGGTTGTACATCTGAATGTAGGACTTGCAGATATCCTCCAGACCGGCCGTCACATCCGGACGCCGGGAAAGGAGATTGTCGGACAACACCGGGTCCGTTTGGATGTCGTACAAGGCGATGCTGCTTTCGCCGTTGAAGTTCAAGGCAAAGTCGCCTTGAATCATCTGGTAGACGCCTTCCTGGAAACTGATGGCGATCCCTTGGCGATCCGCCTGAAAAATGCTTTCACCGAAGCCGAAGAAGGGTTTCTCGTAATGCAGGTAATCGAGAATGGAGGGGACGATATCGATCTGTTGGGTGACGCGATCGAACGCGCCGGTCAGGTTGGGGTCCCCGGGGCAAAAAAACAGCAGCGGAATCGCATAGCGGCCCACACGGGTTTTGTAAAAGGGGGTTCGGGCCTGGGCCGTATGATCGGCGGTGATGATGAACAGCGTGTTCCGGTACCAGTCCGTTTTCGCGACCGTTTCAAAAAAATGCCGGAGCGCCTGATCCGCATATCGAATCGTGCGGTGAATGGGGTGGCTTCCCGCGGGAAACAGATGTTCAATGTCGGGAGGAAGGGTGTAGGGGTGGTGGGAGGAGAGGGAAAACACGGCGGTTAGAAACGGGCGCGGCTGCCGTCCGATTTGTTGGGCGACATACTGGAAAAAAGGGTCGTCGTGCACGCCCCAGAGACCGGCCACCTGTTTTACGAAGGTTTTGTCGTGCGCCCCCCAGCGTCCTTTGAAACGGTCGTTATCCACAAAGTCATCCAGACCGTAGTATTGCTCAAATCCCGCGCCGGTGCAAAATGCATCCAGATCCAGCGAACCTCTTTTGGCCCCGTGAAAGAAGGAGGTATGGTATCCGTTGCCGCCCAGCAGGATGGCCAGACCGTCGGTCTGATTGGCGGCATAGGGCGACGAGATAAAGGGTGTCGTCATCAGGGAGGGGATACCGTTCACGACGGCGGGAATGCCGGAAATGGAATCGGTTCCATTGGCAAAGGCCCGGCTGCAGAAAAGCCCTCGAGCCGCAAGGGAGTCCAAAAATGCCGTCAGCGATTCCTCTCCGTATGGTTTCCCCATGTATTCCCGGGAAAAGCTTTCCATGATAAAAATGACGACGTTTTTGGGTTGAAAGGGCTTCGGTGAGCGGTGGTCATGATAATAGCGACGCGCCTTGCGGGTCATCTCGGTTTCGGAAAAATACGATCTGGGTTCCAGATGGCGATCACCGATGGTGCTGATGATGGAAAAGGGGGTATTGATCAATAGCGCCACATTTTTCGGTCCGGCCATGCCGGAAGCGGTTTTGAGGCTGATGGGCGTGTCTTGGAGTCCTCCGCGGATGGAAATGATGGTGACCAGGATCCCGAAAACGAAAACCAGCGACTGAAACGCATAGTAGGCCGCCGATGGTTTCGGAGTACAATCGGGAGCGGAAGACCTTCGAAAACCGTGGATCAGAATCCAGGTCAAGCATATCCAGATCAGCACCACATACCAGTAGTCCCAGATGAATCGAGGTAAAAGGGTGAGGACGTCATCACCCATACCGATGAACGTGAACAGGTGGCTGGTGGATCGTTTGTTGATGAAGCGATAGTATTCGAAATCGACGCAGTTCAACAACAGCGCGGCGCTGTTGAAAAGGACATACGGATACAACAGAAAGCGCTGCAGGCGGGGGGTGGATATCCGGGCAACAGGCAGCAGGGACAACAGAATGAACGGGGCGTTGATGATCGCAACGGCGACGATATCGAATCGTAAACCGTAAAACAGGATTTTGATCAGCTCCGGCATGTCCACCCATTGAAAGAGATGGCGGTTGAATAGAAAAAAGCCGATCCGACTCAGGGAATAGATCCCGAGAAGCAAGCCGATCCGTTTCAGCAGCAGCATTCCGGTTGCTGCAATGAAGCGAGCCGTTGTCAAATCTCCTCCTGATCACCAGCATAAAACAGGCACAATGCGCATCGTCATCTATTTCAAAACAGAATTTGATCCCATAACCCGTTCAGGTCTTATTTTCAACATCTATTGATTCATCCCGGTGTGGAAATAGGTTGCAAAAGGGTGTCCAAGAGTTTATTTTTGCAACCTTGGTCAAGGGCCATGTTTCAGGAATCAAGTGGGGATGATATGGGAAATCGATCACTGACCATCGTGCAGATGCTGCCGGAACTGGAAGAGGGCGGCGTTGAATGTGAAACCGTGGAATTGGCCGGTTATCTGGCCGGACAAGGGCACCGGTCCATCGTGATATCCCAGGGCGGACGTATGGTTCCGGAACTCGGCTCCTCGGGCAGCGAGCATATCACTTGGGCCCATATCGGCGAGAAAAGTCCGCGTTGCCTCGCCTACCTGATACCCCTGCGCCGTTTGCTGGTTCGTTCCCGGGTGGATATTCTGCATCTGCGCTCCCGTTTGCCGGCCTGGGTGGGGTATCTGGTCTGGAAGAGCCTGCCGAAGTCCAAACGACCGGGGCTTGTCACCACTTTTCACGGCTTTTATTCCGTCAATGCTTACAGCGCCGTCATGACCAAGGGGCAATGCGTCATCGCCGTATCCCGAACCATTGCGGAACACATCGAGGAGGCCTACGGATTGCCTGCCGATTCCCTGGAGATCGTTTACGGCGGGTACGACGAAAACCGGTTTGATCCAAAGCTTGTCGGCCCGGAAAGAAGGGCGCTGCTCAAAACGCAATGGGGCATCGACGGAAACGAAATACCGCTCATTCTGTTGCCCGGCCGTATCACGCGTCTCAAAGGCCACGATCTGTTTATCCGGAGTCTGTCCAAAATCCGGCATCTGCCCTGGCTGGCAATTTGCGCGGGGGATACGGCTGAAAACCCGGATCTGTATCATGAATTGCAAGAGCAGGCGACCACACTGGGACTGGTGGACCGGGTGCTGTTCGTGGGCTATTGCGCGGATATGCCGGCGGCGCTGATGCTGGCCCGGGTGGTGGTTTCCGCTTCGACCAAACCGGAGTCCTTCGGCCGCATCGCGGTGGAAGCCCAGGCCATGGGAACGCCGGTAATTGCCACGGCCCATGGCGGCAGTCTGGAGATCGTTCAGGATCGGGAATCCGGTTGGCTGGTCCGGCCGGGAGACGAGGACCAGATGGCCGCGGCCATGGCCGCGGCGGTAACGGATCATGACCTGTCGATGCGGTTGGGGCGAAACGGCCGGACCTGGGTTCAAGGACAGTTCACCGCCCGGAGAATGTTCGAGCGAACCGTTGCCGTCTATGAACGGATCATCGATCTTGCCCGGGAAAAACAGGAACCACATGGAAACCATAGGAAGGAAATCGACTGATGCCGACTGTTCTGTGGTGGGGTCGAACCGAACGTGACTATTCCCGCAACCGGATCGTACGTCGCCTGTTTGAAGAATTGGGTTGGGAGGTATCGTATTTCCATCCATTTTCCAGTCAGCTGGGCCTGTTGGAATCGATCATCCGCAGGCCCGCCAAGCCGGATCTGCTCTGGGTGCCCTGTTTCCGGCATCGCGATATCCACTCGGCGGCTTTCTGGGCGAAAAGATGGCGCGTCTCGCTGGTTCTCGATCCCCTGATTTCGGCCTATGAAAAGGAAGTCTTCGAGCGCCGAAAGTGGCCGCCGGATTCCCGTCAAGCCGAGCGGCGGCGTTTATGGGAAGCCGATCTGTTTGGAAAAGGAGACATCCTGGTGGCCGATACCTCGGCACACGCGGCATTTTTTCAGGAACGGTTGCATGCCCCTTCGGAGAAATCCCATGTGTTGTTCGTCAGCGCGGAAGCCGGGCTTTTCGAACCGCGACCGTTGCCTGTTTCCGGACCTCCTTTTGAACTGCTCTTCTATGGCAGTTTTCTGGAACTTCACGGAGTCGATGTCATCGTGCAGGCCGCCAAGATCCTGAACCGGCCGGAAGTCGTCTGGGTTCTCCTGGGAGAAGGGGACATGAAGGAAAAAATTCAGGCCGAAGCTCGCGGATACGCCAATATCCGCTTCGAGTCCTGGATCCCCTATGAAACCCTGCCGGACCGCATCGCTCGCGCCCATATCATGCTGGGGGTTTTCGGCCCCACGGTTCTGACGGACCTGGTCATTCCCAACAAAATGTTTCAATCCATGGCCATGGGTCGGCCGGTGATCACGAGTCGTTCCAAGGGGTATGCCGATACCCTGGAAGGTTCCGATGTCATTGGATGGGTCCCGGGAGGGGATCCCTCCGCATTGGCCGGCACGGTTCGGGAATGGCTGGAAGACCCCGCATCCCTGTCGCAACGCGGCCGGGAAACCCGCGGGCTGTTCGATGCATACTTCAGTCCGGCCCGACTGCAAGCCGCCCTGAAGACCATTATCGAACATGCCTTGGACCGCAAAGATAAAGATCGATAGCAGGGAAACGTGATGTATGAACAACCGATTTGACTTGCAATATCACCTGGTCAAGTTTTTTTTCAACGCCGTTGCGGCCGTTCCCCGCAACGTCCTCTTGAAGCTGGCCGTTCCCATTGGAAGAATATGGTATGGCCTGGATCGTCGCCACCGCAAGATCGCCAGTGACAATCTGCACATTGCATTCGGAAAGGAAAAGGACCGAAAGGCCATCAACCAGTTGATCCAGGCCAATTTTATTCAACTGACCCGGTTGTTTCTGGAAATCCCGTCGTTGATGCGGCTCGACCGCCAGAGCCTGGACCGCTACGTGGTCTTCTCCGGATTGGAGCATATCGAAGCGGTGCTTTCCGCCGACAAGGGCATGTTGTTGCTGACGGCCCACCTGGGTAACTGGGAATTGATGGCCCTGGCATGGGCCCTGAAAAGCGGGCGGCCCTGCCATGTGGTTGCCAGACCCCTCGACTATGCACCCATGAACCGCATCATGAACGAAATCCGACGCGCCACCGGGAACCGCGTGGTGGATAAGGATGACAGCCAGGCCCTCATCCGGCAGCTGTTACAGAAAAAGGAGGCCGTCGGTATCCTGCTGGATCAGAACGCCTCCTGGTATGAAGGCGTCTATGTCCCGTTTTTCGGAAAACTGGCCTGCACCAACAAAGGTGTGGCCCTCTTTGCCCTGCGCTATGGGACCCCCATTTTGCCCGTTTTCAATCACCCCCTGGCGGACGGTCGTTACAAAATTGTGATCGAACCTCCCCTTACGATGGTCAGAACGGGCGATATCGCCGAGGATATCATGGTCAACACGGAGCGATTCAATCAAGTGATCGAGAAACATATTCGCATGGCGCCGGAAAGCTGGTTTTGGGTTCACCGACGCTGGCGGATCATCGATATTCCAGAGCCGCACCGGAAGAAATTCGAGGCGGCCATGGCCCGTTACGGGATGTCCGCAAGGGAGCAACGATGAAAACAAAAGGTTTGTTCGGCATTTCCTGGCTTGCCATTGGCGCCTTCGTCCTTCTGGCGGCGGTTTTCATCATTTTCCCGGAAATCGATTTGTGGGTTTCGGAACTTGCCTGCCATCCGGAAAGCCTTTTCTACAACAATCATCCGCCCCTCATCCGCTTTATCTATCACTCCGTGGAAGTGCTGACCGTGACCGTTGTCACCGTCCTGCTGGTGTTACTGGCGGCCGTGCAGATCAAAAAACGGCCGGTTCTGCATATGAACACCAAGAGCCTGTTGTACCTCCTGATCGTTTTGGCCCTGGGACCGGGCATCTTGGTGAATCTCGTCAGCAAGAACATCTCCGGTCGCGCCCGGCCGGCTCATATCGAGCAGTTCGGCGGCAAATTGAAATTCACCCCTGCCTTTGTGAGGTCCGATCAATGCAGCGGCAACTGCTCTTTTGTCAGCGGTCATGCTTCCCTGGCCTTTTATTTCATTTCCTTTGCCCTGATCTGTCGTCGTCATCGCAAAAAAATCATCGCCGCCACCCTGACCTACGGGACGATCGTGGGTATGACCCGCATCTACCAGGGCGGCCATTATCTCAGTGATGTGGTTTTCGCCTTCTTCTTTGTGTATTTTACGGCAAAGCTGGTTTACCACGCGATGTTTGAGCGGAAGACGCAGACGAAAGTCGACTAGGACCGATAGGACCGACTGAAATGGCGGTAGGCATTCGAATGGGTTTTTGATTCCAAATAGCGCCGCCGGGTGGGTTTTCGCTGGAAAGGGATCACCGCCAATTTTAGATACCGTTCGGTTATTTCCAAAATAGGAGGACGGCTGTCCTGCCGGGAAAGACAATTCGGGCTTATTTTTAACTTGCTGAAATTCATACTAAAAAAATATAGAATATATCCAACTATATTGATATACAGCAAATATGATTGATCGTTCTTTTTTTAATTGTTATGGAACGAAATTTGCTATCCAGCCAAGTGGGCGGTGCTTTTTATCCGCGCAATATAGTAATTTGTCATTACTTTCGGGGTTGGAATGAGATCATATTGACATCTTGTGTGGTAGCGGCATCCTGCCGCTCCCACATGAAACCCGGAAGTGTTGAGTTTATCCAAACAAATATGCGTTTCGACAGTTTCCGTATCCCTAAAAAGCGAAGAGGTGGCAGCCATGAAATGGACGGATATGACCATCGGCAGAAAGATCGGATTCGGTTTCGCACTCATCCTGCTTTTTCTTTTCGTCATTGTTTTTCTCAGTTATCGCGGCGTTGGCGGGATCGTCACCAATGCGGAGCAGGTCATCGAGGGGAACAAACTGGACGGACTGCTCGTCCAAAAAGAAGTCGACCATCTCAACTGGGCGTCGGCGCTCAATGCGTTACTCACGGATAAAAAAGTGACCACGCTTGGAGTTGAAACCGACGATCATAAATGTGGGTTCGGTAAATGGCTTTATGGCGAAGAACGTGCGCGGATGGAAACCCTGATACCGGAGTTGGCTCGGCTATTTCAGGAAATCGAGGCACCGCATCATCGCCTCCATGCAACGGCTATTGAAATTGGAAGTGTTTTCAAACAGGCAAACCCCCGGTTACCCATTCTGATGATGGAGCGGAAGATCGACCATCTGAACTGGGCCAATGATATCCGTGACGCCCTCCTTCGCAAATCGGAAAGATTGGATGTTCAAACCGATCCCACAAAATGCAAACTAGGCCGGTGGCTCCAAAGCCCGGAGGCCAAGGAAATTTTCAGTACCGGCGATGATCAATTCAAGAAAATATGGAACGAAATGGTGGCAGTCCATGAAACACTGCACGAATCCGCCACATTGATCCAGCAGAGCATCGCCGCGGAGCCGAATGTCGCCCTACAGAATTTTCAGAATAAAACCCGGCCCATGCTTGATAATACCTTGTCCTTGTTAAATCAGCTTCAACAGGTGGCTGAAAACAACATGCAGGGCATGGAGAAGGCCAATCAAATTTATGCGGAGCAGACCGTTCCGAACCTCGTTGACGTGCAAGCGAAATTAAAAAAGATACGGGCCGTTGCCAAAAACTACATCATGACCGACGAAGCCATGCTGGCGGCGGCAAAAAGCACCCGGCTATACGTAACCGTTGTGGGATTTGTCTCGCTGGTTGCAGGCGCCGTCATTGCGTTTTTTTTGGCCGGAGGAATTACCACTCTCTTGCGCCGTGTTTCCGGTCAAATGGATGAAGGCGCGAGTCAGGTTGCCTCCGCCTCCTCCCAGGTAGCTTCCACCAGCCAGTCCCTTGCGGAGGGTGCTTCCGAACAGGCCGCGTCAATCGAGGAAACCTCTTCTTCATTGGAAGAGATGGCTTCCATGACCCGCCGGAATGCCGATAGCGCCGGCCAGGCGGATGAATTGATGAAGGAAGCCAATACGATCGTAAATCAAACAAACGCATCCATGGAGCAACTGACGCTATCCATGAAAGACATATCCGCGGCCGGTGAAGAAACCCAAAAAATAGTCAAGACCATCGATGAGATCGCTTTTCAGACCAATTTGCTGGCGCTCAATGCTGCCGTGGAGGCAGCTCGCGCCGGTGAGGCCGGAGCCGGTTTCGCCGTCGTGGCCGACGAAGTGCGAAATTTGGCGCTGAGAGCAGCGGAAGCCGCGAAAAATACCGCCGCAATGATCGAGGGTATCATTCAGAAGATCGGATCCGGATCGGTTGTCGTCGGACAAACCAACGATGCATTCGGCAGACTATCCCAGAGCACCGAAAAAGTCGCCCGGTTGGTGGCGGAAATATCCGCCGCATCCGACGAGCAGGCCCAAGGAATCGAGCAGGTCAATCAATCGGTTTCGCAGATGGATAAAATCACACAGCAGAATGCCGCCAATGCCGAGGAATCGGCCTCGGCGTCCGAGGAGATGAGCGCACAGGCGGAACAGATGCGGGAGCTCGTCATATATTTACGGAAAATGGTCGACGGCGAAAACGCCATACACGCATCTCACCGCATGCCGAAGCTCATGGATAGGCGGCTTCACAAGCAGTTGCACGACCCTTCCTGATAATCGAGTTGACACCGATTTCCATCCCTGACCGGCTGGGACGCTGGATTGGTGTTCCCGCGATCATACCCTTCATGTTTTCTTCATGTTCACCTGTTATACCCCCTCTCAGTTGAATGGAAACACCTCCCATATCCCCCGTAACCGATCCGATTTCCCTGAGGAAATGGGAAGGGAGGTCCCCGAACAACCCCGATGGCAAGAATAGTCCGTAAGGAGGAATTGTATGGCAATGCGAGAAGATCTGGAAGGTCAGGGCAAATGGCTTTTTCGCCGGCGCAGCTTTGTCCCGTTGTTGCTGGTTATTGTTGTCATCGGCGGGCTATCGCAATACCCACGGTCGATAAACCATGGGTGGGACCAGGCCTGGGAAATCATCTGTTTGGGCATCTCCCTTTCCGGTTTGATCGTGCGCATGATGACCATCGGTTTTATTCCGAAGGGCACATCGGGCCGCAGCACGACAACGATGGATGCCAGCACTTTGAATACCCTGGGGATGTATTCCATTGTGCGTAATCCCCTGTATCTGGGGAACGCGCTGATGTGGTTCGGGTTATCCATGCTGTTGCGCCAGTGGTCGGTGACCGTGGTTTTCATGTTGCTGTTCTGGCTGTATTACGAACGGATCATCTATGCCGAGGAAGCGTTTCTGCGTGAAAAGTTCGGTCTACCGTTTTTGGCCTGGGCGCAAAAGACACCCGCCTTTTTCCCCAGATTGGGAAACTGGCGGTCTTCCGGACAGTGCTTTTCCATCAGACGGGTATTGCGCCGGGAGTATTCTCCGTTTTTCGCGATTATCGCAGCGTTTACCTTCATGGAAATCATAACGGATTGGGCGGCGTACGGAAAGCCGGAGATCGACTACCTCTGGCTATCCTTTTTCGGGGGAGGGGCGCTTATTTACGTCACACTGAGGACCCTGAAGAAAAAAACAAAAATCCTGGATGCCGAACCGGTTCATATCGGTGGATCCGGCGGCTTGAGAAGGGGGCTGCAATCTTCCGACAGGGCTACGCAGTCGGAATTATAGCCAGCGGATTGCGAAACGTTGTTCGGTTTCAGCGAAAGAAGGCTCTCACATGATTCACGTCACGAATCTGCATTTCGGCATCGGCAGTCAGGACATCCTCCGGGACGTCCGCATGCACCTTGAACCCGGTTCCCGTCAAGCTTGCTATTTCTTTTCATTAATGCGAAATTCGGTCATTCTCGAAAAAAACCTGTTTCAACGAAGAGGTTGCCATGAGAATCCTGATCGTGGATGATGAGCCGGAACTGGTGGAACAACTCGGACGACTGCTCCAGGAGCAGAAATACGACGTTGAGAAAGCCCTCGATGGGGAGGCTGCCCTGGATAAACTCTTCGATCATTCGTTTGATCTGATTCTACTGGACATCATGCTCCCCAAAAAAGACGGCTTTGAAGTGCTGAAGATCATCCGCGGGGAAGGGATTCGAACGCCGGTGCTGATGCTGACCGCCAAGGGGGATGTGGACGACAAAATAAAAGGACTCGATCAGGGCGCCGACGACTATCTCGCCAAGCCGTTTTCCATGCCGGAACTGTTGGCGCGGATTCGCGCGCTGTTCCGTCGCGTTGCTGAACACGGCGACCCTGTTCTGGGAACAAAGGGTCTGCAACTGAATACGGTCACGCGCGAGGTCATCGGCGCATCCGGCCCGATCCGGCTCACGCCGAAAGAATTCTCCATTCTTGAATTTCTCCTGTATAATAGAGACCGTGTCGTTTCCCGCTTCAACCTGGCCGAGCACGTATGGGGCGAAGACTTCGATCCCTTTACCATGTCCAATTACATTGACGTGCATCTCAAGAATCTGCGCCATAAAATCGGAGACGGCGAGGGTACCATTATCCGAACCATCCGGGGGGTAGGGTATATCATCGATGAGGATGGACGGTGAAAATTCGGCATAAAATCGCGCTCTGGGTGGCGGGAACGGGATTTGTCATCAGCGTCGCGTTCTCCCTGACTGTTTTGCTCGAAATGATGGAGCAACCCTACGAAATATTGGACTCGGAACTTGAAACCGCCGCCGAAACACTTTGGGCAAGCCTGGAGCCTTATTTACGCGAACCGACGCCGGAACAGCTCAGAGAGTTGTCCATCATCAGCAGCCGCTATTGGGTCCGCGTGCATGATCCGTCATCCCATATCGCCTATCAATCCAATCTCGTGGAATTCGCGGATCTGCCCCTGTATGAAAAGGGAGATGACGGATATACGGTCAGCGCATATATTCCGAGAGATCGCAACTATCTTCATCAGGGCAGCCAGGATGAAGTCGCCTTCCGGGTCAGGGTCCTCAAAGTCGACTCCCAAAAAGGGGAGACGTATCGGATCCAGATCGCCAAATCCATGGAGGGCCTGGAGGAAGAACTTTCCGATCTGGTGGTGGCTCTTGGCTCCGGGCTGATCATATCCACCTTGTTGCTTGTGGTGATCAGTTATTCAGTGGCCGGCAGAATTGTAAAGCCCATCGCCGAGATCAACAGACTCGCCAAAGAAATAAACGAGAAAACCCTCGAGAAAAGAATTCCTCTGGGAAAAAGCCACGACGAGCTTTACGCCCTTTCGGCTTCTCTTAACCATATGTTTGACAGGCTGCAGGAGGCCTTCACCATGCAAAAGCAGTTCCTCGCCGATGCCTCCCATGAACTGAAGAGCCCGACAACCATGTTGCGCCTGTTTTTTGAAGAATCCACGTTGCGGCAAGAACTACCCGAATCCTTCCGGGACCAATTGATACGACAATGCGATATCGTCCTGCGGATGGAGCGGCTGGTCAAGAAACTGTTGGAGTTGTCCGTTCTGGAGCTGGCGGAACACCCGAAGTCGGACGAATTCTGTCTCGCCGAGCTTGTCCGGTCCGTTTTGGAGGACTTTTCGGCTCTCGTGGCCGCTGCGGATATACAGCTGGAAGTCGCTCTCCCCCCCTGCCTTCCCATGACCGGGGACGTGGAATATCTTCGCCGGATGTTGATCAATGTTTTGGACAATGCCGTTAAATACAATGTTACAAACGGGGAAATCAGAATTGAAGCCGGCGAAGAAGGCGGCATCGTTTATATTTCCGTATTCAACACGGGGATCGGAATCCCCGGGGAAGATCTTCAAAAGGTGTTCCAGCGATTTTATCGGGTGGAAAAATCTCGATCGTACCAATACGGCGGGGCGGGTCTTGGTCTTTCGATCGTAAAGAAAATCGTCAGTCTCCATGGTGGAACCGTCACTATGGAAAGCCTTCCCGGCGCCTGGGCCCGGATTTACATTGCCTTGCCGAAAGGCGATGGCTGACCTCGACGTTTCGTATCCCTCACGGATATCACAGCTCTCTCCCCGATCATCTAAAAAACGGTCGGCGGTCTCAACAAAACGATTCTATTCATTTCCAACTCCGATCCCAAGGCGTTTCATTTTTCGCCAGAGGGTATTCCGGGAAATGCCGAGGCCCGCTGCGGTTTGAATGCGGTTGCCGCCGTTGCGCTTCAGTACCGACCGGATGACGTTGGCTTCGGCGGTGTCCAGCAGGGTGCAGTCGATTTCCTTTTCCGCCGGCGTTTCGTAAACGGTATATTGGGGCGGGAGATGGTGAACGTCGATGCTGGCGTCACGGCAGATGACAAAGGCATATTCAATGGCGTTTTCCAGTTCCCGGACATTACCTTGGAGCGGAGCAGCCATCAGGGCGCCCAGCGCCCGGTCGCTGATGCCCTTGATATTGCGGTCCTGGAGACGGTTAAACCGTTCGATGAAATGAGCGGCCAGGAGGGGGATGTCCTCGCGTCGCCGGGAAAGCGGGGGGAGTTGGATCCGGATCACATGGAGACGATAGAAAAGATCCTCCCGGAAGCCGCCCTGTTTCACCTTTTCCTCCAGGTTCGCGTTGGTGGCGGCGATCACCCGCACATCCACCTTGACGGTTTTGACGCCGCCGAGGGGTTCGAATTCCCGTTCCTGAAGAACTCGGAGCAGCTTGGTCTGCATGGGAAGGGAAATCTCACCGATTTCATCCAGAAAAATACTGCCGGTATGGGCAAGCTGAAATCGCCCCGGCTTGTCCTTGCGGGCGTCGGTAAAGGCACCCTTGACATACCCGAACAGTTCGGACTCCAGGAGCCCGTCCGGCAGGGCCGCACAATTGACCGTAACAAAGGGTTTGTCGTTGCGAGGGCCGAGGTTGTGGAGCGCCTGGGCCACCAGTTCCTTGCCGGTTCCGCTGGGGCCTTCGATGAGCACGGTACTGGTGCTGTCGGCATACAGGGGGAGCCTGCCCAGAATTTCGGTCATGGCGAAATTTTTGGTGACGATGTCTTCTATGCCATAGGAATGTTGGAGTCGCTTGCGGAGTTCTACGAGTTGGGAAATATCCCGAAACATTTCGACGCCGCCGACGATGGCGCCGCTTGGATCCGTCAGCGCAGCCGTGCAGATGGAAATCACCCGTTTTTCACCGTTTCGGGTTCGGATGGTGACTTGGCGATCATCGGTTTTTTCCATGGTGTTGACCGAATGCTGGAGGGGGCAATCGCGTTCGCACATATCAGCCCGGAACAGGTGGTAGCATTTTTTCCCGATTGCCTCATCTGCCTCATATCCGGTGATGTCTTCGGCGGCTTTGTTGAAGGCGCTGATGCATCCGTCTTCATCGACGGTAAAGATTCCATGGGGAATGGATTGAAAAATCAGGGGCAGATATCTTGGATCGGCTTTGGGTTCCTGCATGGTTCACCATGGGGTCGTTTCATTTATGGAACATGTTGATTGATAATGTCTCAAATATGTGACAATTGATGGGGTTGTAACCCAGGCGATCCGTTTTTGCAAGCATGTTTCACATATTTGTTTCAGATGTTTCAACCGTTCCAGCCGTCACTGTTTCTGATTCCACAGTCCCATATGGCGCCCATGCCCACTCGGGCTGCGATCCTTGGCCCATGTTTTGCAAAGCTGGGGTTCTGATTTCTGTTCATCGGGCTTCGCCATGTTGGGGAAGTGCAATGACGGAAATACATCCGATAACTGCAAAGGCATACGATTTGAAGACGTTGGTGAAAAAACAGGACCCGCATGGCCGTCGGTCGCCGGACATTCCGTCCCAATCCGAAAGCGGGAACGGGGTGCTGGTTCTCTCCCGGCAACTGCAGATCATGAATTGCAATCCGGCGATCCAGATGCTTCTCAACAGGGCGCTGATGCCCAATACGGTCTGCCCTCTGGATCAAATTTTTGATCTGCCGGACAGCCGGTATGCATGCCAGGTAATGGACAGCGTGTTGCACGAGGGAAAAGTGGTCAAGGGGATCACCGGCAGTCTGAGCAGTCCGACAGGCCGACGCATTCCCTGTGAATACTCGGCCGAGCCTTTGTTCGACGAGCGCCAGGAAATCATCGGGGTGATTTTCAGCTTTACATCCAAGCCGCCTATCCCCTCGGTCCCCGGTATGACCAAGCATCAACCGATGATTGACTATCAGGGGCTGTTTGAAACCCTTCCGGAAGGCGTCTTCACCATCAACACCGGGTGGCGGATCACGTCCTTCAACCGGACCGCTGAAAAAATTACCGGCTTCCGCAAACACGACGCCATCGGTCGGCATTGCTGGGATGTGTTTCGTTCGGATTTGTGCCGGCGGAATTGTCCCTTGGCCACCTCCTTAAAGACCGGCCGGACTTGCATGGATCAAGAAGTGAATATCCTGAGCAATACCGGTATGCGTCAGTCCCTGCGGGTGAATTCCAGCGCCCTGTGCGACCGCGACGGCTCCATATTCGGTGCGGTGGAAACTTTTCGGACCGTGGAACGACCCGGGCCGATACCCATTCAAAAACCGGAAGATTACACGTGCAGCGGGATTATTGGAAAAAGCCCGTCCATGCAGTCCATTTTTTCCATGTTGCCGGATATCGCCGCCAGCGAAGCCAGTGTCCTCATCTGCGGAGAAAGCGGTACGGGAAAAGATCTGTTGGCCCGGGCCATCCATCTGCGTTCCAAAAGCGGTAAGGGGCCCTTTGTAGCCGTCAATTGCATGGCCCTGGCCGAAACCCTGCTGGAGTCCGAGCTGTTCGGCCATGAAAAAGGCGCCTTTACCGGCGCGGTCCGCACCCGGCCCGGACGATTCGAAATGGCCGGCGGCGGCACCTTGTTTCTGGATGAAATCGGTGAGATGAAGACCGAACTGCAGGTCAAGCTGTTGGGAGTCCTGGAGCAGAGAACCTTCGAGCGGGTCGGGGGTACGGTCAGCATTCCATTGAAGGCCCGGGTGATCAGTGCAACCCATAAAAATCTGGAAGAAGCCTTGAAAAGCGGACGGTTCCGTGAGGATCTCTACTATCGTTTGCGGACCGTCACCCTGACCATACCCCCCTTGCGGGAAAGACCAGATGATATCCCGCTGCTGGTGGAACATTTTATCCGCAAGTTCAACGCCAAATACGAGAAAAATGTCCGTTCCGTTGATCCCAAGGTCATCCGCCTGTTTCTTTCCTATCACTGGCCGGGCAATATCCGGGAATTGGAGCGTTGCATCGAGCATGCCTTCGTTTTCGTCAAAGGACCGGTGATATTCACCCGTCACCTTCCGGATATCAAGGAATTCCAATCCGCACCCAAGTCTCCGGGATTTTGGTCGTCGGCGATCAACGATCCCCATGACAAGGAAACCGTTATCCGGGCCCTTTCGGAAAGCGGCGGCAGAAGGCGGGAAGCGGCGACGCTGCTGGGCATCAGCCGAACATCCCTGTGGCGCAGGATGAAATTCCTGGGACTGGCCGATTGATTCTGCCGGATTTGTTTCATGCCATTCCCGGTGAAACATTTTTTTGTTTCAAATGCCCTCTCCATCCGTCCATCGTTGTTTCTTTTTTCCGTGACCCGTCGGAAAATAAAAAAATATATTGTAATTCAAGTATGATATGAAAATGGCATGCTCCTTGCTCAGGATGTCCGGCAGTGGTGGAAAAAAGCGCTATGGATTCCGTTTTTCAATATGGAAGCAAACAATATATTGCGATCGAAGGAGGTCATGAATGAAACAAGTCGCCGCCGAGCTGGACGAAATCATGGAACGCTATCCCAACCAACCGGAGTATCTCATTTTCTATCTACAGGATATCCAGTCCGAATATGGCTATATTTCCCAGGAGTCCATGCAGGAAGTCTGTGACCGGATCGGAGTGCCGCTGACACAAGCCTATGCGGTCGCCACTTTCTATCAGTCTTTTCGTCTGGATCCCAGAGGCGAGCATGAGATCCGGGTTTGTCTGGGAACAGCCTGCCATCTGAAAGGCGGTCAGCGGATCGTCCAGGAGCTGGAGCGCCGCATCGGCATCAGCCCGGGAGAGACGACGCCGGATCTCCGCTACACACTGAGCACCGTCAATTGCGTCGGCGCCTGCGCCCTGGCGCCCGTAGTGGTCGTGGACGATGAATACCAGCCCAATATCACGGCCAAAAAACTGGAAAAATACTTGGAAAACCTGGAAAAGGAAAGTGCAGAAGAATCGGAGGGAATCAGATATGTCTAACGTGAGCACAGCATTGAAAACGGACACCAGGCGTTTGAACTCCCATGGGGATCTGGAGGAACTCCGCCAGCAAATTCTGGCGAGTCGGGATCCATCAAGACTGGAGATCGTCGTTTGTCACGGCACCGGATGCATGGCCAACGGAAGTCCCAAGGTGACCCAGGCGATTCGGGCCGGGCTGGAAGCCGCCGGTATCGACGCCAGGGTGATTCCGGGGATTAAAACCACCGGATGTCAGGGGTTCTGTTCCCGCGGGCCTCTGGTTCTGATCCGTCCCCAGGGGATTTTTTATCAGCAGGTCAAACCCAAGGATGTTCCGGAAATCATTCAGAGCACTCTCATCGACGGGAAGCCGTTGGAGCGCCTTCTATACAAGGATCCCCAATCCGGCGAGCGGATTCTCACGGAGGCGGAGATTCCGTTCTACAAGCTCCAGGAACGGGTGGTGCTGCACAACATCGGCAAAATCGATCCCACTGATATTGAGGACACCATCGCCGCCGGTGGGTATCAGGCCCTGGCCAAAGCGCTTACCGCGATGACCCCGGAACAGGTAGTGGCGGCCATCGAGAAGTCGGGCCTCCGGGGGCGTGGAGGGGCCGGATTTCCAACCGGTCGGAAATGGCGCAGCGCACTCAAGGCCATCGAGAAAAAAGGGCGTCCGGTATATGTCGTGGTCAACGGCGACGAGGGGGATCCCGGGGCCTTCATGGATCGCACTATCATGGAAGGCGACCCCCATTCCGTGTTGGAAGGACTCATCATCGGTGCATATGCATTGGGAGCGGACAAGGGCTATCTGTATGTGCGGGCCGAATATCCCCTGGCCATCCGTCATCTGGAAATCGCCATGAACCAGGCCAGGGAGTTGGGGCTGCTTGGCGACAATATCCTGAATTCCGGCTTTTCCTTTGACGCCCGAATTAACCGAGGAGCCGGCGCTTTTGTCTGTGGGGAGTCCACCGCGTTGTTCACTTCCATTGAGGGCAAGCCCGGGAATCCGCGGCCGAAATATGTACGTTCGGTGGAGGAGGGCCTCTGGGGGCGTCCCACGGTTCTCAACAATGTGGAAACCTGGGCCAATGTACCATTGATCGTCGATAAAGGCGCCGAATGGTACGCTGCCTTGGGCGTGCCCCACAGTACCGGAACCAAAGTGTTTTCCCTGGTGGGCAAGGTCAACAACGTAGGACTGGTGGAAGTTCCCATGGGTGTCCCCATGAAACGGATTGTGGAGGAAATCGGCGGGGGAGTGCCGGGCGGCAAACCCTTCAAGGCGGTCCAGACCGGCGGCCCCTCCGGCGGCTGCATTCCTTACTCGCTGAAAGAGGTGGCCGTTGACTTCGACGCCCTCACCCGGGCCGGATCCATGATGGGCTCCGGCGCCATGATCGTTATGGATGATGAAGATTGCGTGGTGGATGTGGGGCTCTACTTTCTTCGTTTTTTGGAGGAAGAATCCTGTGGGAAATGCATTCCCTGCCGTCTAGGGCTTACCCGCATGCGTGAAATCCTGGAAAATTTCGCCAAGGGGCAAGGCGCGGAACAGGACATCGACGATTTGCTCAGCCTGGCAAAGGCCATTCAGGATGGCGCCCTGTGCGCGCTGGGTTCGAGCGCTCCCAATCCGGTGCTGACGACCATCCGGTATTTCCGGGATGAATATCTATCTCACATCCAACATCAGAAATGCCCGGCGGGCGTCTGTAAGGAGCTGATCACTTACGCCATTGATCCTGATCTGTGCACCGGCTGCATGAACTGCGCCCGTCAGTGTCCCCAGAAATGCATCGCCGGTGAAAAGAAGAAACCGCATGTCATCGATGCGGATCATTGCATTCGATGCGGTATCTGCAAGGAAAGCTGCAAGTTCGGTGCGGTGCTGGTGACGTAATCCGGATAATTTGATGACGAGCGCGGAATCATTCATCGTCCAACGAATTTTTTAGCGGAGGCCTATACAATGATCACATTCAAGATAAACGACAGGGAAGTAAAAGCCCGTCAGGGATGGACGGTGCTGGAGACAGCCCGTGAATACGGTATCGATATCCCCACGCTTTGCTTCCATGAGGCTGTGGCACCCAGCGGATCCTGCCGATTGTGCATGGTGGAGTTGAAAGAGGGTGATTGGTCGAAATTGGTTGCATCCTGCATTTACCCGGTTGCCCAGGGGATAACCATATTCACGGAAACGGACCGGGTCCGCAATGTCCGCCGCTGGGTTTTTGAAATGCTGCTGGCGGCATGTCCGGCCAGCGCTGAAATCAAGGTGCTGGCTGCGCAGTACGGGGTTGTTTCCACACGCTTTCCATCTGAGAATCCGGAGGAAGCCTGCATGGTATGCGGTCTCTGTATGCGCGTATGCGAAGAAGTGGTTGGTCTTTCTGCCATTTCCATCATGGATCGCGGAGTTCATAAAAAGGTGGGTTCGCCTTTTCTGCGTCCGTCGGAAGTGTGTGTGGCCTGCGGCAGTTGTGTGACCATCTGTCCCACCGGCGCTATGCAAACCATCTTCGACCGGGTGCGACCCCAACCGGTCTTACCACTGACGCAGCTTGCGTTATAGAAGGAGGTCTATCATGAAACCCATTGCGAGAGTTGGTGTTTTTCTATGCAGATGCGGAAACAAAATTGCCTCCCGGATCGATCTCGCGGCGCTGGAAGCCCGCGTTTGCCGGGATGAAAATGTGATCCATTGCGAGACCATGGCGTATCCCTGCCAGAAACCCGGTTTGGAGCTGATTATCAAGGCCATTGCGGAAAAAGGCGTCAACCGGGTGATCGTGGCCGGTTGCGAGGGACGGCTGATGATGAAAAAAATGGAAACCGTGCTGGAACCGCTGGATCTGCACAAAGGCCAGATCGATATGATCAATCTGCGCGGTCATGTGGCCATGGTCAGTGATTTGACGCCGGAACTGAAAGCGGAAAAAGGCGCCAAATTGATTACGGCGGCTGCGGCGGAAATGGTGATGATGGCGCCCAGCCTGCAGACCCTGGCCAAGATCGAGGGGCCGGTCATGATTGTGGGAAAAGGCGTCGCTTCCTTTACGGCTGCCCATGAACTCGCCCTAAACAATCGAAAATGTCTTGTATCCGTTGCGTCCGGCAATCCGGATGCGATTCTCGCCGATCTGCACCGCCGGTATCCGGGAGAAAGTCAGCACCATGAGCGCCTGAAAAAAATCATTTCCGAAACCGTTGCCAGCCCCCATGTGGAACTGATCACCCAAGGAGAGCTTTCCGGTCTTTCGGGAATCACCGGTGAGTATACCTTGACGTTTTCCGCTCCCGAAGGCGCCGGGCCGCTGGAATATCGAGCGGGCGCGGTGATCGCTTGCATGGACGCCGAGCTGTCGCCGCCCCAGGATGGTTTCGGGTATGACGGTAAAAACGTTCTGTTTCAACCCGAACTAGAGGAGCGGATCCTGAGGGCCGGGATCCCCACGGGACAGATCATTTTCTGGATCAATGACTACGAAGCGGGCTATCCCGAATTCTCCCAATTATCGACCCGCAGTGCCTGGTCCCTGGCCAAGTCTATCCGGGATCGCTCGGACAAGCCCAGGATCCTCATGATGTACAACGAAAAGATGCCCATTCCGTTGTCCGTAGCGGAACGGTCCGTCAGTCGAAAGCTCGGGATCCTGTGGGTTCCCTTTGACAAGGCCGTGTATCCGACCCTTCAGGACGGCTACATTTCCTTCTGTAACCTGAACGACCATGTGGAACACGAAATCCCCTGGGACCTGGTTGTTCTGTCGCCCCAGAGGCAGCTGGGTGAAAGCGAGAAACGAACCGCGCGGATTTTGGGGTTGCTTCACAAGGAAGAACGATTTCTGACCGGTCATCATGTCAGGGTGCGTCCGGACATGGTGGGGCGGGAGGAGACCTATCTGGCCGGCAGCGCCAAATATCCCTGCGATCTCCATGAAGCCATGCGACAGGGGCGTAAAGCCGCTAAAAAAACTGCGGAAATGCTTCAGAAAGCGGAAGATAACGAACTCTATCTTCCCCGAGTGGTGTGCGTGGTGGATGCGGCCCGGTGCGTTGGTTGCGGGCAATGCCAGGAGCTTTGTGATTGCGGCGGCATCAGTGTCGTGGAGGGCGGCGGCGGCGGACTTCCCCGGGTAGTGGATCCCATGATCTGCATGGGCGGCGGTACGTGCGCAGCGGCTTGCCCATACAACGCGTTGACCCTCCAAAACAATTCCACGGATCAGCGGGAAGCCCGGGTCGCGGCTCTGGCCAGGCAGTTGCGGCCGGACGAAGTCGTGGCGATGGCGTGCGCCTGGGGCGGTTTGCCGGCGGCCGACAATGCCGCCAGCCTGGGACTCAAATACGACCCCCGCATCCATATTCTGGGTGTCCCCTGCGTGGGTCAGATCGACCCCAGCGTCCTGGCCAGAGCCTTTCTGGCGGGCGCGCCGGGACTGGTCCTCATCGGTTGCTTACCAGAGGAATGCCATCATTCGTTCGGCTTGGACCATGCCTGGAGTCGGGTCAATTTCATGAAAAAGCTGTTGACCCTCTGCGGATTCGACCGCCAGCGGATTGCATTGGCCCATGCGGATTTGAATAAACCCGAAGAGTTCATCCGAACGGCGGAGAGCTTTGTTCAGACCATCGCCGCTCTTGGACCCATCGAAAAAACACCGGAGAATATCAGCAAACTCCAGAGTCTGTATGCCATGGCGAAGCGCAACTCACGGGTGCGCTTTCTATTGTCGGCCGGTCTGCGCAGGCCCTGGGAAACTGAATTTCGGGGCGATCAACGCCATGGTCTGGACTATGATCAGGACTTTTCAGCTGTTTTGGCCGAAGAGTTCATGCAGACCCGGGTAATGGAACTGCTGAAAATGGAACAGCGTTTTTTCAATCTGCAGGAGATCGCCGGCAAGTTGAACGAAGATGAGAACCAGGTCGGTGAGCGCTTATGGGAAATGGTGCATGATGGGCATATCAAGAGAAGCTTTAAGAACCATCAGCCCCTGTTCGGACTGAACTGAAGACGTCGGGTCGGGATACATCGGATTGTCGAGGGGTATTTATATGAAGTTGGAGTCGGAGTCGTGGTTTCAAACCCATGCAGGGCGTTTCCACCGTCCGATTGGTGCGGCTCACCTGCAAATCCGCCGTTTGTGGATGGATGGCATCGCAGAAAAGGGGGAAGTATAAATGAAAGTACTGCTGACATCGTTGAACCGGAACCGCTTTTCCGAACTGGCGGCCTATCTGAAACTGCAATACCCGGTGGAAGTATATTGGGCCGAATCCGGCGCGGAAGCCCTATGTCTGTTGGGCGATCGGACGGTCGATCTGGTCATAACCGATGAAAGCCTGGCGGATATGACCGGGCTGGCCTTCTTGGAAAAATTGATTCGCATCCACCCCATGGTCAATTGCGCCGCGGTGAGTTCGCTATCGACCGAGGCGTTTCATGAGGCCACGGAAGGCCTCGGCATTTTGGCGCAGCTCACATCGGATGTCAATTCCCGCCAGGCAACCGAACTCATGGCGCAACTCGCCCGCATCCAACAGCGCAGCTAGTTTTAAGCATATGCGCAAAATTCCCTTGACATCAATTTTCAGTCGCCTTATTATGAGCATACGCTCAAAATAAGGCGACTGAAAAAGCATGCTTTTTTAGATAAAACGAAAGACTGAATCAAACGAAAGGCGGAATCGTGACGGTACATGCCGGCGGTTCCGGAATCGGCGCATGATTATCAGCATTGCCAGTGGTAAAGGGGGAACGGGAAAGACGACCGTGGCGGTCAATCTGGCGTTTTCCCTGGATGCGAAGGTTCAGCTTCTGGATTGTGATGTGGAGGAACCCAACGCCCATCTGTTCATCCGACCGGAAATCGTGGATACCAAGACGGTATTCACCCCGGTGCCGGAAGTGGACCTGGAAAAATGCTCGCGTTGTAAGAAATGCGCCGAAATCTGTCGCTTCAAGGCGATTATCGTGGTGGCGAAAACGGTTTTGACATTTCCGGAATTGTGCCACAGTTGCGGCGGTTGCATGGCGGTG
The DNA here is from genome assembly GCA_041740615.1 of Desulfobacterales bacterium. Classification (GTDB taxonomy): domain Bacteria; phylum Desulfobacterota; class Desulfobacteria; order Desulfobacterales; family SURF-7; genus DYJD01. The sequence continues at coordinate 23,452 of JBGSLR010000069.1, read as the reverse complement.
TGTCCGGAGAACGCCATTTCGGAGACCGGGCGAGAACTGGGCGTGATCCAAAAGGGGCATAAAAACGAGTTGGATTTTGTCAGCGGCCGACTCAAGATCGGCGAGGCCATGTCGCCGCCCCTGATTCGAAAAGTCCGGGCCTGCGCCCGACCGGGGGGCTTGACAATCATCGATGCGCCGCCGGGAACTTCCTGTCCGGTGATCACCGCTGTCAAGGGCACAGACTTCGTACTGCTGGTCACCGAGCCGACCCCATTCGGACTCCATGATCTGCGGTTAACTGTGGAGGCGGTCAGGCTGCTTAAGATTCCAAGCGGATTGATTATCAATCGATCCGATATGGGAAATGACCAGGTCAGAGAGTACGCCTGCCGGGAAAACCTGCCCGTGCTCCTGGAAATTCCCTTTGATCGTCGCATTGCCGAAGCCTATTCAGTGGGGAAACTTCTGATAGAAGAGCTGCCGGAGTGGAAGACGCAATTCCGTCTGCTGCTCCCCAAAATCCAAGCGATTGTCGCCGGGAGGGGAAAACGGACATGAAGGAACTTGTGGTTATCAGCGGCAAGGGGGGTACTGGAAAGACCAGCATCTTGGCGGCGTTCGCGGCGTTGAGTGATAACACCGTGTTGTGCGACGCCGATGTCGATGCTGCAGATCTCCACCTGCTCATGGCACCGGAAATCCGTCAACGGCATGTATTTCAGGGCGGCGGCACGGCCGTGATCCGGCCGGAACGATGCAGTCAATGCGGTCTGTGCATAGAACTGTGCCGATTCGGCGCGGTTACGGCGGATTTCACGATCGACTCCATCGGTTGCGAAAGTTGCGGTGTTTGTGTGGACCTTTGCCCGGAGCAGGCCATTGATTTTCCGCCCAAGAACAGCGGTGAATGGTTTCTTTCGGAAACGCGTTTCGGTCCCATGGTCCACGCCCGCTTGGGGATTGCCGAGGAAAACTCCGGTAAATTGGTGACCCTGGTCCGCAAGAAGGCCAAGAAACTGGCGGAAAGCCGGAATCGGGAGCTGATTCTGACGGACGGCCCGCCGGGGGTGGGATGCCCGGTGATCGCCTCCATCGGCGGCGCTACGGCCATTTTGATTGTCACCGAGCCGACGCTTTCCGGCCTTCATGACATGGAACGGGTGGCGGATCTGGCGGCGCATTTCAAGGTCCCGGGTATGGTGTGCGTGAATAAATGCGATTTGAATCCGGAACAGGCTCGTGGGATCGAAACCATGACTCGGCGGAAAAAAATGACTTTTTTGGGGAATATACCGTTCGACGCCATTTTTACGGAATCCATGATTCAAGGAAAAACCCTGGTGGAATATCAGCCGTCGTCAACGGTGGTGGAATCCGTTACGGAAATCTGGGCCGGCGTGAAACGCCTGCTTTCGAAGGATCAACGACAATAATTATATTGTTAATAAGGAGAATCGAACAATGGAAAATGGAAGAATTGCCATCCCATCCCTAAACAAGGGTGGTTTGACGGGTGAACGCTCCGGTCATTTCGGTCACTGTGAAGTGTTTACCCTGGTGGATGTGGAAGCGGGGAAAATCAAAGAGGTCACGACCATTCCCAACCAGGAGCATGTTCAGGGCGGCTGTATGGTTCCCGTAAATCTGCTGTCGCGGCACAAAGTCAACGCCCTGATCGTGGGCGGCATCGGCATGCGCCCTCTCATGGGATTTCGTCAGGCCGGTATCGATGTGTATTATGATGCCACCCGGCCGCAAATTAAACCCGTGGTGGAAGATCTTATCGCCGGAAAGCTGCCCATGATTTCCGATGACCAGGTGTGCGGCGGGGGAGCCCATGGGTAGGTATCGCCCGGCAATAAATCGTTTCCATGCATTGGTTTGAATGTGTATAAAAAGGCTGTTATGAAGTAACCAAGCGGTAATGCCGCCGCCAACCTTTGTGGATGGACAAAGAGGAGAATGTTATCATGAAAATCGCCGTCACATCAAAGGGAAAAGATCTGGATGCCGAGGTTGATCCCCGATTCGGTCGGGCCGCCTACATCTTGATCGTCGATTCCGAATCATTTGAATACGAGGTGCTGGACAACGCCAAAAACGCTAATGCCTTTAAAGGCGCCGGGATTCAGGCTGCCGCCATGCTCAGTGAGAGCGGGGCGGAAGTGTTGCTGACCGGCTATTGCGGTCCCAATGCCTTTCGAACCTTGAATGCCGCCAATATCAAGATAGCAAGCGATATTTCCGGTGCGGTCAGAGCGGCGGTGGCCAACTTGATTGCCGGAAACATTACCTTCTCCGATCAGGCCAATGTGGACGGCCACTGGTGATAAGGGATTTCAGATATGAACAATCCGTAAAAAGCAAAATCTCCCCTCCCCTGTCGGGAGGGGATTCAGGGGAGGGGGAATAAATGGTAAATCCGGTTTTTTTTCACCCTCGCCCAACCTTCTCCCGTCAAGAGCCAGGGCTCCTTTCGGATTTTTTGCCACGTTATTATCAATTTGATATTTGAAAACTCGGTAGGGAGAATGGAAATCCGGCTGACGCTTCAGCGACATTGCATTGAGACCGCAGCCAAAAAAGCATATGAGCGACTGTTGGGAGAGTATTTCCAAAAATCGGCAGCAGCTAGGGACAAAATAGGTTTGGAAATGCAGATCGAATTATTGAAACGGTTTCTGGAAAATGCCGATTTTGCCTTTCTCCGTAACCGATATCCGGAATTGAGCGGCCGGTGGGACACCGAAGTCCGCCTGAACATCCCGGAAAATCAATCCGGAGGGAGCATCGGCTTTGACAGGACGATAATTCCGCTTGAATGGAAGGAAAAGAAGCGCTAAGAAAGGAACGGTTATGGAAAAGATCCTGATTATCGGCTGCAAACGTGCAATGGATGATGTCTGTATCGCTTGCTCCAGGTGTATGGTGGGCTTTAATCGGAAAGAAGGGGAATTCAGCCGCTACAAGGACCAGAATATTCAATTGCTGGGTCTCTTGAGTTGCGGCGACTGTCCGGGGGCCGCCATCGTACCACGGATGGCCCAGGTGAATCTCTGGAACAAGCCCATGAACGAGAAGATCACCAAGGTGCATATCGCCCCCTGCATCATGGATCATTGTCCGCATAAGGATACGCTGGTGCCGAAAATCAAGGCCAAAGCCGGCGTGGAGGTAATTGAAGGAACCCATCCATACAAGCCGGAGAATATTTTCGCGTGAAGGAGTTTTGGAGATGCCCATTTATGAGTACGTCTGTCTGGATTGCAGCAAGACCAGCGAAGTGTTGCTGATCGGTTCCGGAGATCAGGCTCGATGCAGCGCCTGCGGAAGCAAGAATCTGAAAAAGCTTCTTTCGATGCACGCCGGCGTTTCCGGCAACACTCGATCGGGCGTTGCCGGTCCGGGAGATACGGCCTGCTGCGGGTCCACACCCGGTCATGCCGGCTGTGCAGGTCCCGGCAGCTGTTGCGGCAAGGGCTAAGAGTGGTGCCTGAACGAAAAGTCCTTATTCTCCCTCTCCCTTGACGGGAGAGAGTTGGGGTGAGGGTGAATAGAATTTCAATCAACTGTTTCCCCTCCCCTTGATCTCCTCCCACGAGAGGAGGGGAAAGACGGGGGTTTCGTTCAGACGCTCGGCAAGACTCGCCGGGCGAAATACATTTTGTCCGGTTGAATCCTTTTTCAGAATAAGTGTAATGGATTCACCACGAAGGGCGCGAAGAAAAGAGGTGTAACACATCTGTTGAGTTTCATGTGGGAGCGGGTTTTGTCTTCCGGCGCAGCGAGTGGTTACAAAAGGGTTGATTTTGATAAGCACCCCATATTGGTAAGGTTGTCTATATGGAAAGCAAGGAAACGGAACAAAAATCAATGAATTTCTGGCAGGACCATTCCCTGCATTATCTGGAAATGGCCTTTCGAACGGACAAGCATGAACGAATCGAGAATCCGGACGGCTACGGAAAACGGACCGGCGAATGCGGTGATACCGTGGAAATGTTTCTCAAGGTGGAAAACAATCGCATTCAAACACTTGGGTTTCGCGTCGATGGCTGTATGAACACCAATGCCTGTTCCAACACGGTGGTCCATATGGCGGAAGGTAAAACCATCGAGGAGGCCTGGGAAATCACCCCGGAAGCGGTCATTGACTACCTGGAAACATTGCCTTCCCATGAAACCCACTGCGCGGAACTGGCGGTTGGCGCCTTTTACCTGGCCCTGTCCGATTACCGCGAGAATCTAAAAGCACCTTGGAAGAAGGTGTATAAAAAATAGCCGAAATACTATAAGCCATCTCAAAAAAGTATTTTGCCCCCATCTCTTTGTTGGATTCGGGTTTCAAATCCTCGACATACAAGCGTATGCCTCCGGTTTGAAACTCGAATCCGCCTTGATTTTGATCCAAAATCCTTTTTTTGAGATGGCTTGTATATTTGTACAAATCAAAAAGCCCGAAACACGGTTCCGGGCCTTTTTTGTTATGATATCATTTTGCTTCAGGTGATTTTGTCTCTGCGTGATAACCCTTTGCCCTGCAAACCAGCGCGGGGCATGGAAACATGACCCGAAGTCTTCAGACCGTCGTATCCAAAAAGTTCCCGATGGCTTGAATCTCCCTCACGCTCGCTATATTCTGCTGAAGTGTTTTCAAAAAATCCTGTAGGCCATGAGACAGCTGAACGTTATTGATGGTTCCACCGATCTGCTGCTGTCCGACCATGGCTTGGAGAAGAATTGCATAGGTGCCTTGCAACTCTGAAAACAGTGAGTTTCCAGAAGAAGATGTGTCTGAAAGTTGAGAAATGATCGAGGAAAGATCATTGGCAAACAGCAACCTGCCGACATCGCCGGCAGAATAGGGATTGGAGTCCAAGCCTGATACCAAAAGCCGGTTTTGATCTTGAATCGTCTGGATATAGCTGTTCATGAAACTATTCTGCTCGTTCCTGATACCGCTTGTCTGAGTCGCGGAAACGTCATTGTCTCCGTCGGTATCGCTCGGAGTTGATGCCTGAATGGATGAGCCGCCAGATGCGGCAAGTTCCATCTGGTGAAATGTGTTCATCAATGCTTGTTCCAATCCTCCGGCGTGTTGTCTATTCGGTTCCTGCGCGTTTTGAGCTGCGATCTGACGTTGCGAGTCCGTGCTGGCCTGCGAAGGCGGCGAACTCGCTATGGTCTGAGGGGCTGCATATATATAAGAATAATCGGTAATGAATCCGATGTTGTTCATGGTGAACCTCCTTTTTTTCTCCCCAAAACGTTTTCGAATGAAACACGATCCGAAACGAATTGTCGGACAATATCGAAAAAAATGTTTCAGGGCCTGTTTCCAAGGAAACGTGTCGGCCTAAACACTTCAAACCTGTTCAGGCGTTGAGCACAAGATAAGGCCCAATGAAAAAATAGCTACGATTTGACGCCATATAAATTTCATCTCTTGAAAAATGTTGCTTTAATAATTAACTGATTTGCCATAGAATATTACCTGTTATACTATTGTGCAGGCGTCGTTTGAGAAAAATAGCGAGTTGGAGATACCATTTCGATGTACGGTTGAACCGGGACAACCTGTTGACATGACACCATTAAATGTGAAAATATGACCGCAAACCCGCCTTGGCCGTTCAGTTGTTGGGCCCGAAACGGTATTTGAACCCAATGGTTGCCAGTTGCCCGTCGGTTTTCATTTATTTGCATTCAACTAATTGATCTAAAACATAATGTAAGAAAACGCCAAGGATTTCCACGGAGGAAAAGAAGATGTCCGAAGCACCGACCTTGCAATTATTTTCCGATTACACCTGACCGTTCTGCTATTTCATTACCGGGAGTATTGAAAAACTGAAGGTCGAACGGAACGTTGTCCCAACATGGCGCTGCTTTCCCCTTCATCCGGAAGTCCCGGCGGAGGGTGTTATGCTGGCGCAGCTTTTCAAACAACCTGACACGGTTGTCGAAACCTGGGTACACGGTTTTCAACAAACGGCCTCCCGACTCGGGTTGCCTTTTGGGAATTTGCGGAAAACGTTCAACAGCCGCCTGGCCCAGGAGGTGGGGCTGTGGGCGGAAAAACAGGGGAAAGGAGATCTGTTTCACCTGGCTGCCTTTCAGGCCTATCTGGTGGGAGAACGGAATATTGCACGAAAAGAAGTCCTGTTGCAGTTGGTTGACCAAGTGGGGCTGTCGGGGCCGGCGGCCGAAACCATTATCGATCAGCGGGTCTTCCGCGAGGCGGTCGATAACGATTGGACGCTGGCCCGTCGATTGAACATCACCGCCGTTCCGACATTCGTGATGGGAGAAAACCGCTTGGTGGGCGCCCAACCCTACGAAACAATCGCGCGTTTCGTTATCGGTGGAAAGCAATAAATTAATAAGAGACACGGCGACCCCTTTTCCGCCAGGGCATGAGTACTCCGGGGAGCATCAGGCGGATACCGGCGGTTTCCGGTTCGACCAGGGCCGCGCTTTTTCCAATTGGGATGCGAGTTTCAATAACAAGGCCTCGTCGCCGAATCGGCCGATGAACTGCACGCCGCAGGGAAGCCCATCCTCGGTCCAGTGCAGGGGGACGGACATGGCCGGTTGCCCGGTGATATTGGCAATCATGGTAAAGATCATCTGACCCTTCATGGTATTGCTCAACAGTTCTTCCAGAATGGAATAGGTGAGCTTCCGGCTGCCCATGATGAGTTTTCCCAGGGGCGAGGAGAGAATTTGCATGGCGAGTCGATCCATTCGTCCGGGTTTCTGGGAACCGACGGTCACCGGCGGCATCCCCAGCGTGGGACTCAGGACCATGTCAAGGTTTTCCATTTTTTGATCCATGATCAACCCGAACTCCAGCCATCTGCGTTCGGCCTGTACGAAATCAAGGGCCTTGATTCGCTCCCCGATCCGGTACAGGGCGTAACTGGGCAGTTCGATATTCTGCTCGATCGACCGGCGGCCGTAAACCTTCGTCAGATGCGCCACATGCGCGGTCAGATGTCCGATCATGATGATGCACCAATTCAGCGCCACATCTTCCTCGCTGTAGCCGGGATCGGTTTCTTCTACGTGATGCCCCAGGCTTTCGAGAAGCGCGCAGGTATTCATAACGGCCTTCGCACATTCCGGATGAACCTGTCGTCCGAATGCGGCTCTTATATGATAACCGATTTTCAATGGTTTCGGATCCGATTGCAATGCCCGCAGAAAGGTCCCCTCCGGTGTGGGAGGAAGGCAGCGTCCGCCGGGCTCGGGACCGGATACGGCATCGAGTACAGCCGCGGAATCACGAACAGTGCGCGTGATGACATGGCTGGTCGACATGCCTCCCCAGGTCAGGCTGAGATCCGGTCCCACAGGGTTTCGGCCCCTGCTCGGTTTCAGGCCGAACAAGCCGCAGTAGGACGCCGGTATCCGGATGGAGCCGCCCTCGTCCGTGGCGGAAGCGAAGGGCGTAATGCGGGCCGCCACGACTGCGGCCGATCCGCCGCTGGACCCGCCGGGTGAATAGGCCGTATTCCAAGGATTGCGTGTCGCACCGAATGCTTCGGGCTCAGTGACGCTGGCGAGTTTAAATTCCGGGGTGTTGGTCTTTCCGAATATAATCAAACCGGCGCGCTTGAATCGATTGACGATTTCCGCATCATGATCGGCGACGTGGGTTTTCAGCGCCCGGCTTCCGGAGGACATGACATGGCCTTTCAGGGCGTGGTGGACATCTTTGAGCAAAAAGGGGACGCCGCTGAAGGGTGCTTCCGGGCGGACCCGGGCAGCGGTTTGTCTGGCCAAATCATACAGCGGCGCAACAATGGCGTTCAGCTTCGGATTCATCTTTTCGGCACGGCTGATGGCCTCTTCGCACAGTTCCATGCTGGTGATCTTTCCCTGTCGGACTAATTCGGCCAGACCCATGCCGTCGAATTGTTCATACTCCGCGAAATTACCCATGTGGCCCCTCCGTGCAAGTGGTTGGAAATTTAGTATTACATACACGGATGTTATTGAAACCGCAAGTCCTGGCGTCGGGTATCGAACCGGCCGCAACCCATCGCGGAGTCAACAAACAGAAAATCCATTTTCTGTTTACTGCACCGGCAACGGCCCGTAAAAATGTCATCTCAATTTCGGATAGAAAAAATCCGGTTTATGATATACGGTTGCATGATGACGTTCGCTTCAGATCGGTGGCTTGCCGCCGAAGCCGGCATTCAAGAAAGCAAAAAAATGGCCTGGCATCCGAACATGAACATCTATTGTATGGGTTCGACGATGACAACCGGATGATGAATGAATATTCTTGTTGGGATAACTCAAATCGCGTGTGGCGGACTTACTGCCTTGCCGCATCGCTCATTACGTGACGCAGGATTCCGTTCCGGGCGTCGGTGAGGATTTTCATTTGCTGCACATTTTTATAGATGCCGATGCGTGCCCCGTCAAACAGGAGGTGTACCGCGTCGCGAACCGATACGGCCTCGATGTCACTTTGGTGGCCAACTCCTGGATGCGAATTCCCAATGAAAGGTGGATTGCCCTCGAGGTGGTGGCGGAGGGATTCGACGCGGCCGACGATTGGATTGTGGAACACGTGCAACCTCTCGACATCGTGATCACCACCGACATTCTGCTTGCGAGCCGGTGCCTGAAGGAAGGCGCCCGTGTCATTGGTCCGACGGGAAAGTCCTTCACGGAAAACAATATCGGCCAGGCCGTCGCGATTCGGGATCTGTTGTCGGAACTTCGCGGTGCCGGAGAGGTAACGAGCGGGACCCCGCCCCTCAAAAAACAGGACCGGTCCCGTTTTCTCCAACAGCTTGACGAGGTGATTCAATCCATCCGTGGCAAGCATCCGATTGATTCCGCCGAATGATTCCGTATCAAGATTCCACCTGCTGACAGGCCTTCCATCCATCTGCATGCCATTTGAAAATCAAGCCCAATTGAGCGATTGATATCCAAAAAAGAAAATGGTAACCAATTGGCTATCTTGTGGCGGGGAATCGTTCCCCCGGAGAAAACGGTTCTCGCTTTCCTCGCCGCCGACAATTATACCGTATTTCGAATCAAACCAAATTGAGAGGAAAAGTCCATGACGGAATTCAAGGGTGTGACGATTATCAAAAAAGCCAATATCTACTTTGACGGAAAGGTTACCAGTCGTTCCGTGATGTTTCCGGATGGTTCCCGAAAGACCCTCGGTATCATGCTGCCCGGGGAATATGAATTCAATACCGATCAGAAAGAGATCATGGAAATCATTTCCGGGGACCTGGTGGTGTCCCTGCCGGACGGAAAGGGATGGAAACAAATCAACGGAGGAGAATCTTTCGAAGTCCCTGCCAAATCCAAATTCGGACTAAAGGTCAAAAAACTAACGGATTACTGCTGTTCCTTTGTTGCTTGAGCCAAACCCGGAATCATGGAACAAAGGATGGGGATGTGTCGCCGATACTGGAGCAGCGTTGCGACGTATGTCACAGCTGCTATGACGCACCCTGCCAGTTGAAACTGACCAGTTTTGACGGATTGGAGCGAGGCGGCAGTAAAAAGTTGGTCTATGACGCGGCTCGACTATCCGCCGAAAGGCCTACCCGTCTGTTTATCGATGCCGACAGTGTGAAGGAATGGCGCGAAATGGACTTCCAGCCTGTTTTAAACGAAAGGGAACAGACCCCGGAGGCCAATCTCGAAAACTCGGTCCTCAACCTGATGCTGGAACTCAAGAAAGAATACCCATTGCCGGAGACGGATCTGTTGCCGCAAGTCTTCGACCTTCGGCTTTCCCGCGATTATATATATGCACCACCGCTTTGTAAAACCCGGCTCGGTGGTGGTGATCAAACCCAATGCCGGGCACGAAGGAGCACCGGAAACAGCCATCAACACCAGCCCGGAAGTGGTCAAGGCGGTGATTCAGGAGGTCCGGCACGCCGGTCGAATTCGGCGTCGTGTTGGCCGGCTCCGACATGGTGGCGCTGGACGCGACCGCCTGCCGGTTGACGGGGCTGGATGTGGACAAAGTGGATTACTTCAAAGCCGTCAAGGAAAAAGGGCTGGGGTGTTTCGATCCGGCGCAGATCGAGATTCGCGGCAGCAGCATCGAGGAAGTGAAGCAAAAACTGTATCTGCCCTATCTCCAGGGATTCAATGCCTGGCCGGAGTATCATTTCCATGTGAAAATGGCCTGCAGCACCTGTCAGGGGTTGGTGGCGTTTACCATGGAGCGGCTCAAAGCCCTTGGTGCCTATGAAAAAAACAAAGGCCTTCACATTTTTCTGGGGCGGCATTCGCAGATACCCCGGGGTGTGGAAATCGGCAATCAGCTCATTCTGCATGGCGACTGCACCTTGGCGCTGAAGAAAAAAATCGAAAAAAGCGGTGGCGCATGCCTGCATGTACCGGGATGTCCGCCACTGGAGTCTTTTCCCGTATGGACCATTCTCGACCGCCAGGAACAGCCTTCGGATCGGGCAAGTCGGGAAAGGCACGCCGCTGAAGACGAAATCTTCAAGAAATGGGTGAAATCCCAAAAGAGGATTTGACGGGAACAAGAAGAACCGGACAAACAGCCGTATCATTCACAAATCGATTCCATACTTGCCGCCTTCCTGCTTGGTTCATCTCCCGTATCGGAAACCCGGATGGATTCGTATTTTCCCGAAATCCTTTATGCATGGCTTTTCCGCAGACGTTGCAATCTCCCGATAAAAATTGTATGCTGTCGTTCGATTTGTTTAGTTCACTTCTTGAAAACCTCGGGCAGGCCCGGATCAAGTAGTACATTTTTCAATGTCCATCGTACATGACAATATCGAGAACCGTCGCCTTGTGCGGGACATCGTGATCGGGCGTGTTACACATTTTGAAATGACTCCCATTGGGATGATGAAATCGTAAAGGAGAATACGGATGAAAACGGATTTGAAAACCATTCAGGAACTGATTCTGAAAGCGGCGGAGATCGCAAAACGAGAAACCGCTGCGGAACCGGAACCGGAACCGCCGAAGAAAGCCAAATGGCCGATACCCTGCACGGTGGGGCCCGGCCTGGAAGGCGCCATCGCCTGTGAAAGCAAGGTGGGATATGTCAACGGCACCAAGGGGTGGCTGGTCTACAGGGGATACGACATCTTCCAGCTTTGCGCTTATTCCACCTATGAGGAAGTCGCCTATCTGCTGCTTCACGGAGAGATGCCCACCGTTTCCGAGTTGGATACCTTCAAGGAGAAACTCTTCAATTATACGCGGATGAACCAGGTTGTCCGGCAGTTGATGAGTTTTCCGGTGGAGCAGATGAGCGTCATGGGAGCCCTGAGACTGGGCGCAAACCTGATGCGGTCCGAATACAGCGATTTGGACATGGCCTCCGCCCGTCCCGCACCGTTCGACGCCATCGCCGCGGATGAGGATTCCATCGCCATGGAAACCGCGCCGGTGGGCACCGATCATGCCACTTTTGAATTCAAAACCAGAAACCGGCGCCGAAATCGAAAATCCGGCCGCGAATTCGACCGGTTGTCGGGCCTGGAAGCCAGTTATCATTTAATTGCCGGGATTTCCTGCCTGGCTGCGGCGGTTTCTCGGATTCACAACAACTCCCTTCCCTTGGAACCCAAACCGGGCTTGAGTCATGCGGCGAATCTGATCTACATGATTACCGGTCGCGTGCCGACACCCATCGAGGAACGGGTGATGGATATCTCCCTGATCCTTCACGCGGATCACGGGATGAACGCCAGCACATTCGCCACCATGGTGGTGGCCTCCACCCTGGCGGATATCTATTTCAGTGTCGGTGCGGGGATATCGGCCCTGAGCGGACCGTTGCACGGCGGTGCCAACGAGGAGGTGGTTCGAAATCTGCGAGAGATCGAATCCGTCGCAAACGTGAAACCGTGGGTGGAAAAAAGACTCGCCAAGAAGGGTAAGATCAGTGGATTAGGCCACCGGGTTTACAAAGCCTATGATCCGAGAGCGAGAATCCTCGCCCCATTGGCTGAATTGCTCGTCCAGGAGAAACCGGAATTGAAGTCGTTGTACGCCACCGCCCGGGAACTTGAAAAAACGGCGATGAATCGTCTCGGCAAGGAAAAGAAGATATTTCCGAATGTCGACTTTTATTCCGGGTTGGTATACTGTGGTCTCGGTTTCGATGATGAATTGTTTACGCCCATGTTCGCCGCCAGCCGCGTGGCCGGATGGACGGCGCGCGTATTGGAGTATATGGAGAAGAACCGGATCTTCCGCCCGCGCGGACTATACATCGGCGAGTTCAACAAGCGCTATACTCCCATCGAGAAACGCTAATGGATGGACAAAAGCTGCCGGCGTCGACCGGTAAGGAGCGTGCCATGGATTTCGAATGTCTGTTGTTTGAAAGGAAACAGCCCGTCGCGATCATCCGTCTGAATCGTCCCAACGTGCTGAACGCCATGAATCGCCGGCTTTGGATGGATCTGCGGAAGGCCTTGGAGTTGGTGCAACAGGATCCGGAGCTGAAGGTGGCAATCATCACCGGCGAGGGGCGGGCGTTTTCCACGGGCGCGGATTTGAAGGAATCCAAGACCAGAAGCCCGGAGGCGTATCGTGAATACCTGGGCGAGCTTCAGGAGGTATCCCGGAAAATCATTCGTTTTGACAAGCCGATCATCGCCGCCATAAACGGTTACGCCCTGGGATCCGGATATGAATTGGCATTGGCCTGCGATTTGCGGCTGGCGGCGGAAGATGCACAGATCGGTTCGCCGGAAGCCCGGGTGGTTTCTTCGGTGACCGGCGGTGCCTTTCGGTTGTTGCAGGAACTGGTGGGTCCGGCCAAAGCCAGGGAACTGCTGTTTACGGCCGAAAACATCAGCGGCCGGGAGGCGGAACGGATCGGCCTGGTCAACAAGGCCGTACCATTGGAACGACTGATGGAGGAGTCCTTGGCCCTGGCTCTGAAAATCGCCTCCAACTCGCCTTTTTCCCTGAAAATGATCAAGAAAGGACTTCTCCTGGCCGGCGGTGAAACCAGCCTCGAGGCCTTGATGGATTTTGAAGTGGAAGCCTGTCTGGCCTGTGTGGCCACGAAAGATCGCAAGGCGGCGTTGACGGACTTCGAACGCCGGAAATAAGAATCCCAGTGAACCGGGAGGTAGAAGATGTCCCTTGAAAAAGTGTTGAACGCCGAATCCGTCGCCATTATCGGCGCTTCCAAGGACAAGACCAAACGCGGATTTCAGGCCATCAAAACGCTGATTGAAGAAAAGTTTGAAGGCCCCATTTATCCCATCAATCCCAAGGAAAAGCAGATCTTGGGTTTGAAATGCTACACCTGCATTGCCGATATCCCCGGTCCGGTGGACATGGCCCTGATCGTGACCCCGGCCAGAAGCATCCCCGGACTGCTGGCGGAGTGCGGCGCCAAGGGCGTTAAAGGGGCCGTCATCATCGCCGGTGGTTTCCGAGAAACCGGCATGGACGGGAAGCGTCTGGAAGAGGAGCTGAATGCAGCGGCCAAAAAGGCGGGCATTCGATTCATCGGTCCCAACACGTCGGGGATGATCAATCTCAAAAACAACTTGAATCTGGTGGGGCTGCGCAATGCGCCCAAGGGGAATATCGCCCTGATCAGCCAGAGCGGCAACATGGCACTGGCCCTGATCACCGAGGCCCGGGTGAAAAGTTTGAAAGGGTTTTCCTATTATGTGGGCGTGGGCAATGAAGCGGATATCAAATTTCACGAATATCTCGAGTTTTTCGGAAGGGATCCGGATACCAAAGCCATTCTGATGTATGTGGAAGGCATGCGGGACGGTCGCAAGTTTTTACAACAGGCGTATCAGACCACCCTCAACACACCTATCGTGCTGCTGAAAAGCGGCCGCTCCGCCACCGGCCAAAAATCCGCCGGTTCCCACACGGGCGCCCTGGCCGGCATTTCCGCCGTATCCCGCACGGCCTTCGCCCGGGCCGGAATCATCGTCATCGAGGATTCGGACAAACTCTTTCCCGCCGTGGAGATCCTTGCCAGTCAGCCGCCCATTAAAAACAACCGGGTGGCCATTCTGGCCGACGGAGGCGGGCACGCCACCATCGCCGCTGATTTGCTGACCGATCTGGGACTGGAGATACCGGAATTGGATCCCAAGGTGCAGGAAAAACTTCGTTCGATACTTCCCTCTGCCGCTGCGGTGGGCAACCCGGTGGATGTGGCCGGAGGTACGGACGCCGATCCCACCATTTTTGCGGATTGCGCCGATATCATCCTCAAGGACCCCTCGGTGGGCGGTCTTTTGATCGTCGGACTGTTCGGCGGATATGGCATCCGTTTTGAAGAAAGCCTGTCCCTGAAAGAGGAAGACGCCGCCCATCGAATGGGAAAACTGATCCGCAAGCGTCACAAACCCATTGTCATGCACAGCCTGTATGCGTCCGCGCGGCCGCATTCCCATCACCTGCTGCGTTATTACGATATCCCGGTATATGACTCCGTGGAAGTGGCCGCCAAATGCATGGGCGTGCTGGCGGAATACGGCGATTACCAGCAAAACCATCCCGCCAAGGCCAATTTCGTTTTCAACTGGGGCGCCAAGGCCAGGCCGGAGGCCGAAAAAATCATCGCCACCGCTGAGCAGGAAGGCCGCAAACTGCTGTTGGAGTATGAGTCCAAACGAATCATCAACCTTCACGGCAAAGCCCACAACGTGCCGCCCGCTCCGGATTTCCTGGCGGGAAGCGCCGATGAGGCCGTGAAGATCGCCCAGAAAATCAATGGGCCGGTGGTCATGAAAATCGTCTCGCCGGACATCATGCACAAAAGCGACGCAGGCGGGGTCCGGCTCAACCTGGTAAAGGAGCGGGAAATCCGCAAGGCCTTCGGCGAGATCCTGAAAAGCGCCGAACAATATCTGCCCGGCGCGGACATCCGCGGTGTGTTGGTGGCTCCCATGGCCATGACGGGTGTTGAAGTCATTATCGGCACCAAGATCGATGACCAGTTTGGTCCGGTGATCATGTTCGGCATGGGGGGAATCTTCGTGGAACTGCTCAAGGACGTCGTGTTCCGGGTGCTGCCCATTTCCTATTCTTCCGCTAAAAAAATGGTGGATGAGGTCCGCACGCCGCTGTTAAACGGGATGCGCGGCAGACCGCCCGTCGACAAAAAGACCCTTTGCCGGCTGCTATTGATGGTTTCCGAAATGGTCGAAGCCTACCCCCGGATACGCGAGATGGATCTCAACCCGGTGATCGTCCATGAACAAGGTCTCAGCATCGTCGATGCGCGCATTATTCTACGGGACTGATCGTTTATCGAGAGGCGCTTCGGGAATAAACATCGGCGGAGAAGGCGGCTTGCCGGCCGGCCTTCAGATGGTGGTAGCCGGCTGCGGCGATCATGGCGGCGTTGTCGCCACACAGATTCGGCGACGGTATATGCGCGGAAAGGGCTTCTTTTGTCGACAGTTCCTGAATGCGTTCCCTGAGCCGGCGATTCGCCGCGACGCCGCCTGCGATGGCGATATGGGCGCAATTTTTTTCCTTCGCGGCCTGGATGAGTTTGTAACAGAGGACCTCCACGACGGCCTCCTGGAAGCCGGCGGCGATGTCGTTGATTTGGTGTCGGTAGGTTTCCGGGTGTGTATGGATATACCGGTTGACGGCGCTTTTCAGACCGCTGAAGCTGAAGTCAAAGGCGGATTTGTCCAAGTAGGATCTTGGAAACCGGATACTGTCGCCGTTGCCTTGGGCCGCCAGCTGATCGATAATGGCGCCGCCCGGATAACCCAGGTCCAGCATTTTGGCCACTTTGTCGTAGGCCTCTCCGGCGGCGTCGTCCCGGGTCTGGCCCATCAGGGTAAAGTCCGTATGAGATTCCACGTGATACAGACCGGTGTGGCCCCCGGATGCGAGCAATACCACAAACGGGAAGGGGGGTGGGGCGGAGGATAGAAAGAGTGACTGGATATGCCCCTCCAGATGGTCGATCCCCACCCACGGGATTTCCAGGGCATAGGCCAATCCTTTGGCAAAGGTGAAGCCCACCAGAAGGGAACCGATCAGGCCGGGTCCCTGGGTGACGGCAACGGCTTGGACCTGGGAAAGGTGCAGGTGGGCGTCCCGGACAGCCTCCTCCACCACCGGAACGATGGCTTCGATATGTTTCCGGGAGGCGAGTTCCGGCACGACCCCCCCATAAGGATGGTGCAGGGCGACTTGTGAGGAAACCACTGAAGAAAGAATGACGTGCCCGTCCGTTACCACTGCCGCCGCGGTTTCATCGCAGGAAGATTCGATTCCGAGTATGATCATGATCTGAGATTGGGGCGGCCCATCAACCGGATGAAACCGGATTCGGTCTGCATCGGCCGCCTATTTCCTTTTCACTGCCCGTCCGGCAGTCGCTGAGCTGCACCCTCAGCTGTTGCAGACCGGGGCTTTCGCCCGTCCATCGGCGAGCCACTTCAACAATCTGGCGATGAAGGACATTGGTTTCGGTTGTTCGGTATTGTTGTCTTCGAGTGTGCCGGCATGACGATGTCGGTTCAACATGTTGTCTATTTCAGCCATTTGATCTGGGTTTTGGCGGTTTTCCTTTCCACCACTTGTCCGATTACGAAAGCGGATTCCCCCATACCGGTCAGTCTTTCGATAACGTCCTGGGCCGAATCTTCCGGCACCACGGCGATCATGCCGATGCCGTTGTTGAAGGTTCGCAGCATTTCCGCTTCCGATACCTTGCCGGCCTGCTGGAGGAACTCGAAAATCGGCGGAATCCGCCAGGAGCCTTTTTCGACCTCGACTTTGCATGTCTGGGGGATGATGCGAACGATATTGTCCGGAATGCCGCCTCCGGTGATATGGGCCAGGCCGTGAATCGGAATCACTTTGATCAGCCGGAGGATCATTTCCGAATAAATCCGCGTCGGCTCCAGCAGTTCCTCTCCCAGGGTGCGTCCCAGTTCGGGGATGTATTGATCGATTTTCAGATTGAGTTTTTCAAAGCAGATTTTTCGGACCAGGGAATAGCCGTTGCTGTGGATACCATTGGACGCGATTCCGATCAGTTTGTGACCGACCCGGATTTCGGAACCATCGATAATCTTGCTGTTGTCGACGATACCCACGGAAAAACCGGCCAGATCGTATTCCCCTTCATTGTATACGCCCGGCATTTCGGCGGTTTCGCCGCCGATCAAAGCGCAGTTGGCTCTTCGACAGCCTTCGGCGATCCCTTTGATGATGTCCGTGGCAATGTTGGTATCCAACTTGCCGACTGAGTAGTAATCAAGGAAAAATAGCGGTTTGGCGCCCTGGACCGCAATGTCGTTCACGCACATGGCCACTAGGTCGATACCGATCGTATCATGCTTGTTCATCATGATGGCGATTTTCAGTTTGGTACCCACGCCGTCGGTGGAACTGACCAGCACCGGACGTTCCAGGTTGCTCAAATTCAACGAAAACAGACCACCGAACCCACCGATTTCCCCCATGACACCGGATCGAGGGGTTTTCTCGGCGATTTCCTTGATGGTTTTTACAAAATTATTCGCTTTGTCAACATCAACGCCAGCATCTGCGTAACTCAGCGTTTCGCTCATATTGTCTCCCATATATCCCCCTAACACCAGGCTACCGTCCGTTCATAACTATCCGATTTCCTGATAACTGTATGGCCGCCCTGGATTTTGATCAGGGTCTTTCACCTTGAATTCAGAAGAAACCCTAGACATTATGAATGGATACTGTACTGAAAACGGACAAAAAATTAAAACGATTCGCTTGAAATGTCAAAACAATTATTTCATTTCTCGAGCACCCTAAAATCAAGTGAGCGGTTTTTATCGAGAAGACGGAGTCCCTTGCGGGAAACCGGTCTCCAATGGATCAAATCAGGCCAGATGCCTTTCATCCGGAATTACAGTCTCTCCGGTGCTTGCCTTTTTTACAAAAATAAGGGAAGATAATTGCAGATCAATCAGCATGAAGCCAGAATTAAAACGGTGACTTCACGAAGGGGTAACGGAATGAGACAAATCAATATCGGGCTACTCGGGTGCGGAACGGTTGGGACGGGTGTGGCAAAATTGTTGATCGAGAACAGGGAACTGATCAGCTCCAGGCTGGGCGCCTGCCTGAATCTGAAATATGTCGCCGACCTCGATACCAAGACCGATCGCGGGATACGGTTTGACGACGGTGTCTTCATAACGGATGGAAATCAGGTCGTAAACGACCCTGACATCGACATCGTGGTCGAAATGATCGGCGGGGAGACGATTGCGAAAAAGTTTATTCTGCAGGCCATTGAAAACGGGAAACATGTTGTGACGGCCAACAAGAAACTGCTGGCGGCCCAAGGGAATGTCATCATCGATGCCGCCACTAAGAAGGGCGTGGATATCGGTTTCGAGGCCAGCGTGGGTGGTTGCATGCCGATCATTAAAACAATGCGGGAAGCCCTGGTGGGAAACCATATCCAATCCATGGTGGGCATTTTAAACGGCACCTGCAACTATATTCTCACTCAGATAACCGATACCGGCATGCCCTTTGAAGAGGCGCTGGCCCAGGCCCAGGCAAATGGTTTCGCGGAAGCGGATTCGAGCCTGGATGTCGACGGGCACGATACCGCCCACAAACTGGCGATTCTTTCGGCCCTGGCCTATGGAATGAAAATCAATTTGAAGGATATTTACATAGAGGGGATATCCCGGATCACCCCCATGGATATTCAGTTCGCCGCTGAGTGCGGTTATCGTATCAAGCTCCTGGCGATCAGTAAGCTGGCGGATGATGCCGTGGAAGCGCGGGTTCATCCGGCCATGATTCCGGTTGACAACATGCTGGCCCATGTGAATGAATCTCTGAACGCCATCACCGTTTGCGGAGATGCGGTGGGCGAGATCCTCCTGTATGGGCGCGGCGCCGGCAAGATGCCGACAGCCAGTGCGGTCATCAGCGACCTGGTGGATATCGCCCGGAATTCTCTGTTGGGCGTCTGCAACCGCATCCCGATCCTTTCATATCAGACCAGCAACATCCGTTCGTTACCCATTCGGCCCATCGACCAGATTCGCACGCACTACTATTTCCGATTTTCCGCAGCGGATCACCCCGGTGTCCTGTCCCGAGTTTCCGGGATTCTGGGGGATTGCGGTATCAGTATTCAGTCGGTTCATCAGCGCGGGCGTAAAATAAAAGGGTCGGTTCCCATCGTGATGCTGACCCATCAGGCAAGGGAGGCCGACGTGCGAAACGCCCTGGACAGGATCGCTGCATTGGATGTCATCAAGGATGAGCCCGTTCTGATTCGAATCGAGGGAGATGAAGAGGAATAGCCGTGCGGGAAGAAAGAAGGTAAAGACAAAACCAGACAAACCGGTTTTGAAGGATCGGGTTTTAATGAAAGATGAGGTTATATGAATATTATCTGTTCGGATTTGGAAGGTGTTTTTGTACCGGAAATCTGGATCAACGTGGCGCTCAAGACAGGGATCGAGGAGCTGAAACTGACAACCCGGGATATTTCCGATTATGATGTATTGATGAAAAGACGACTCGCGATTCTGAAACAGCATGGACTGAAGATATCCGACATCACTTCCGTCATCGGTACGATGGAGCCGCTTCCCGGAGCCCGCGAGCTTCTGGACTGGATTCGGGAGCGCTGTCAAATCATCGTTGTCTCGGACACGTTCACCCAGTTTGCCGGTCCGCTGATGAAAAAACTCGGTTGGCCGACGCTTTTCTGTCATACCCTGTCCATTGCTTCGGATGGTTCCGTGGATGGATACAATCTGCGTCAACCGGAAGGAAAAAAGCGAACCGTTCAGGCCCTGCAGGGCCTGAATTACCGTGTGGTGGCATTTGGGGATTCCTACAACGATGTGGGCATGCTGCAGCAGGCGGATGTGGGGATTCTGTTTCGTCCCCCGGAGAATGTCATTCGGGATTATCCCCAACTGCCGGTGACCAACGAATATGAGGATCTCAAGGTGATGCTGCAGCAGGAATTAGAGAGATAGAAGCAAAATGGAAAAATCGCTCCGGCGAAATCGAAAATTTGAAAAATCGAATCGCTTTGGGAAAGCAGGATGATAACCCGACAAGAACAGGCATTGGCCCTTCAATTCAAGATCGTGGTTCAGCCGCGCGCTTCCAAAACCGAGATCGCCGGGCTCCACGGCGATGCCTTGAAATTGAGGTTGACCGCTCCGCCGGTGGATGGCGCCGCGAATAAAATGTGCTTGAAATTTCTGGCCAAATGGCTGGATGTACCCAAGTCGGCACTGACAATTGTTTCCGGCGAAACATCCCGCAACAAGACCCTCCGCATCCAATTCGCCGATCGTCAAATTTTTGAAGCAGAGTCCCGCCGCCTGAAAATTTTTTTCAGCGACGCCTTGAATATTCCTGCTTGACAAGCCCTGACCGCGCATGTATATAAATATTCTTTCATTGCGGGGTGGAGCAGTCTGGTAGCTCGTCGGGCTCATAACCCGAAGGTCGTTGGTTCGAATCCAGCCCCCGCTACCAAAATAAATACAAGGGGTTAGATGATAAATCTAACCCCTTTTGTTTTGGTATCAAAGACTTTTAAAATTTATCGTTAAAAAAAATATAAAAATCAGTGCGATAAAAAATCGGTTTGGTACCTTCTTTTTTCGGCATCTGGTTCTGTGTAAGCGCAATGTAAGCAGATTGAAAAAATGAGCATTCACCCGCCAAAATCTCTCTTTTAAAATCGCATTTTTTTGATATAGGTGTTTTGAGTCCTTTCATACTATCGCGATAAGCATAGAATAAAACGGAATTTTATCTTTTCATTGTTTCGATTTCTGACCTCTCACGCAGGTAGCCCGGGTTCGAATCCCGGTGGGATCACCAAGATAAAAAACAAGGGGTTGGATGATAAGTCCAGCTCCTTATTTTATTGCGTGAAAATTCCATACCCAACAATATACCCAACACGAAATCCACTTTTCAAATAATAGTCACCCTGAATCTTCGGTGTGAGAACCCCACCTCCGATTCCGGCCCCGTCAACGGCCCAGGAAGCCCCCCTGCCCCCCTAAATCGGTTTGGGTTTTATATGAGAACCATGCCGAATTGGTTCCAGAATCGGGATATCGCCGTTACGGTCCGAGCGTCAGAAAATAAAACATTTCTGATAGGGATTTAATGAAATTATCTGGATTTAAAAATTAATGGGTTTTGTCACATAACAACATAATTAATGGGTAAAAGATGTTTTTTAACTAAGTTCAAATTTTGTCGCACGATGGGAAATCATTTTAACACAATGTAAATATTAAAAATTATGAAAAATGTTGAATAATGCTATTTTTAGGATATACTGGCGAAAAATCAGGAATCTTTATCGAACTCTAGATTTGTAGTTAATAATATAGATATGTGTGTAAAAAATAATGACACGATTCAAAGAGCAAAAACGCATCAATGAAGCAATTAATCATAAAAATAATGATGAGCTATTATGGGCTCTTGAATATTGCAAAATGCGATTAAGTCTATCAAAAATGAAAGAGCATAAAAAACATTGGCAAAAACAAATTCAGAATGTGAAAGAGGCGTTTGATTTAATACAAGAATGAAATATTGCTGCGAAAGATTCAAGGAAAGTGTTGAAGAAGAAAAGGTGATAGAAAGAGCTACCGATTTACCCGATTAGACAGAATGGTATATTGTTGGCGGTAGCCATATCTATATTGCCCTTTTTGCGGTGCTTTTATCAAAGGTGAAGGTTTCGGAACCTATGATGAAAAATATCCACCAAAAAGAAAATAATCACATATCAACCAAGTGCAGGTGACGCATTCCGCTTTGCTCCATGCGCCCCTGACTTGGAGCGTTAGGGCTTCCACAAACTATGAATGGACAACTTGCAGAGCGTGAAATGACCGATAAGGAACTGCAGTTTCTTGTCGATTTGCTTAAACGGTCGCCTTCAAATTTTAAGCGCTGGATGGAAGGTGCTCAAAATGCATTAGTAATGTGGGCTATAAG
The DNA here is from genome assembly GCA_041740615.1 of Desulfobacterales bacterium. Taxonomy (GTDB): domain Bacteria; phylum Desulfobacterota; class Desulfobacteria; order Desulfobacterales; family SURF-7; genus DYJD01. The sequence continues at coordinate 1,459 of JBGSLR010000069.1, read as the reverse complement.
CTTATTGGGTTTTGTACTGATTTGGTTGCTCTTAGCATGGTTAATCAATCTAATAGTTAAGCAGGAATTCGGTTTAAAAAGTCAATATGCAATTTGGATAGTAAGCATACTTGTTCCAATTTGCGGTTTGTATGCGATTTATTCAAGTGTAAAGTGGGTTAAAGACTGGCCAGATCGCCGCCCGGCTTTACGACGAGATATCGATGGGCACAAAGTGATAGATGAGAATTATAAAGTTGCTGAAGCTAAAAGGTTTCAAGAGCCGGAGCACGGTGGACTCATGTATTTCCTTCGGATGGATGATGATCGAGTCATGGTGTTATATGACCATGAAAGCGTGGAACTTGAAATGGAAGGCAAAGATGCACTCAATAGCTCTTTCAAACCATGCCGAGAACTACATATCGTTCGTGCCCCAAATACCGAATACTTCATTAAGCAAGAGTTCTCTGGTGAGAGAGTGCCACTTTCGGACCCTATAGAATTAACTGCACCGCCAGACCAATGGCCAGAACAAGAGGCATGGTGTGAAATTCCGTGGCACGAATTAGAAAATAGGCTTTCTGCATAGTTTTCAGGCAGAGAGCCCTAACAAGGCTAATTCAGCCGACGCAAAAAGCCGCGCGGCTGATTAGCGGCGTTAGCTACCATAGATTAAGTTGTAAAATTTCAGATAATGAGTAGGAGTATTAGTTTGAAAATTTCGAAAGTTATTTATGTATTATTTGTGCTTGTATCATTTATGTTGTCAGCATGCGCTGGCCCACAAGCAAAGATCGAAAAAGGGATATATTACAATTACAAATACGCTTTTTCATTATCAGTTCCTAAAGGTTGGCACCATACAAGTGAAGTTCCAGAGTGGTTGAGAGAAGGTGTATCTGGATGGCTGGTAGTGCGAACTCCAGTAATGTTTTTCAACAACGAAACCAACGGTTTTATTTCTATTACCTGCCATGAAACATACAGATCTTCTGAAGGAATAAAGGATTATATTGAGGGCGCGCTGAAAAGCATTAAGGAGGAAGCTCTGGCTGATCAATATGTTAAGGATTTTTCTTCCAACATTTATCCATTATCTAATAAACCGGGATTATCCTTAGTTTCCAAGATGGAAGTAAAGTACGAAAATGAGTTCCAAAAATTAAAATATGAAGCAGATGATTATTTTTTTATACGCGATGGAAAATCTAACTGTCTGCTGATCTTTTCAATGACATCAATGGCTCGAACCTATGATGAAAATAAAAAAGTATATGAAGAAGTATTGCAATCTTTAAAACAATTAAATTAAAAGTATCGCTTTATAAAACTATTTTCGTACATATTCAGACGGGTGAACTAGTAAAACTCATCCGATCCATGCCAAATCTGGCTGTTGCTCTTTGAAATAGGCGGATAACGCGTCTACGATCACATTGAATGATGAGATCTTCTTTTTTCGACAGGTCTCTTTTAA
>JBGSLR010000068.1:0-3973 GCA_041740615.1 Desulfobacterales bacterium | reverse complement strand
TACCGATCGATTCCGTTATCGTACGCGGTATTTTACGGATTCGGGCATCATCGGATCAAAGGATTTTGTGCGGCAGCAGTATTTGCGGGTCAAGGACCTGCTCGAATCCAGCAAGGAAAAGAAGCCCAAACCCATCTCGGGTCTTAAGGGGCTCTACTCCCTGAAACGCCTAACGGAATGAGGGGGCTCGTCTGGGAGCAGGATCGGATTTATTCTTGGCGGCAGGGGAATTGAAAAATAGGGAGATGAGGTAGCTTCGCAAAGCTTGTCTGCCATCAGGTATTGAGAAGTTACGTACTGAGCCCTTTTTAGAGCCCCCAGAAATCGCGCGTCATTATTCCGGCATTCACCGGTTCAACCGTGTCGAATTGAATTTCCCGGATATGCTTCAAATTTTTCCATAGATGCGTGTAGCCTTTAAGTCGCCGAAAGGGCCGGATCCTTTTTTGCCATGCGGCCATTTCTTCTGCGTTTGCCTCTCGCCGCAAACCGGCCGTTCCGATTATCCTTACAGCTGGAGGCGTTGCGAATTCTCCTTTGAACAAGGACTTGAGCCAAAACAGTTTTGAACTGTTGACGGCGAGAATACAAACGCGATTGTTACGCCTGATGTTGGCCGCCATATGACGGGGGTATTCCTCCATATAGAATCCTCTGGGTTCGTTCGGATCAAGAACCAGTGAACCGATGGGTGTTACGTGGGGCGATCCGTCCGGATTGACGGTAGCGACGGAACAATGAAATGAAGAAAAACCCGCCGCGTTGACGATTTGTCGTATAGTACTCCAATGAGTTCGAATATCCATATATTTTTCTCCTTCTAAATCATGACTGTTGCCATTCATATGGATTGCGGAATCGAACCCGGGCCCCCAGCTGTTCGAAAATGCGAAGCAAACCGTAGCGGGTGCGATCCAGAAAGATGAAATGCGGATTGACGTCCGCAAATTTGCGATACCGGTAAAGCGGCTTGGTCAGCTCGCGACCTTCCTTAAAAAAATCCTTGTTTTCACGAAAATCGAATGTTTCCTTTTGATACAAGCGGCCGAACCACCGACCGACCTGGTAAATCAGGCGACAAATCTCCTCTTCCGTGGTTTTATCGATCTCCGATTTCAGCACCTGCATGTTTTTCAGAAGTTGCATGTAGCTCTCTTTATCGCCGACCGCAGCCACCCCGGCCAGTTTGCGATAATTTTCCACGAATCCATTTTCCAGATTTTTTACACAGCCGAAGTCGATGAGGCCAATGCGCAGATTTTCATCTATAATGAAATTGCCGGGATTGGGATCCGCATGGATGCAGTGCAGCTCATACAAGCTTTGCAGAAATATTTCGTGGAGGGATTGGGCCACTGCATCCCGTTTGCTTTGATCCGTTTCCGTCTGAATCCACTCATTCAGAGGCAGTCCTGGAACATATCGGGTGCTGAGGACCTTATCCGTGCTTAGTTTGGGGTAGACTTCCGGAATCCATATTCCTGGAGAGCAAAGATGCTTCGCGAAAAAGGCGGCATGTTCAGCCTCCTTCCCGTAGTCGATCTCTTCCAGTAGTCGTTCTTCGATTTCCCGTAGCGCCGTCAGCAGCATTTCATATTCGTCCAGGGGGCGCAGCAGATTCTTGAGCAGTTGAATGTCGTTTACAATGGTGGTTCGGATTCCCGGATATTGGACCTTCACGGCGATGTCATGGCCGTCCTTGGTCCTGGCGCGGTGAACCTGCCCCAGACTGGCCGCTGCAAAGGCGCATGCATCAAAGGACTGAAAAATTTCTTCCGGCGTCCTACCAAAGGCATTGTGGATGATTTTACGAACCAGGGCGCGGTTGATGGGCGGCACCTGGTTGTAGGATTTCTCCAGTTCCCGACGGACTTGAGACGGCAGGAGATCCATCTCCATGCTCAGGGTCTGGGCCATTTTTAAGGCCGTGCCTTTCAGCAGACTCAGTCCCCGGAAAAGAATTTCGGCGCTTTCCTGTTCCAAACGTTCTTTTTGGCGCAGGCGGCCGGTTTCGGAAAGAAACGGTTTTTGACCGAGGTATTTCAGCATTTTCCCGCCGACTTGGGCCGCGGTCTTGCCGCTGGTCCAGCCGCGCTTCCATTTACTTTTGGGGATGTCGTTTCCCATCCTTTTCCGCCATAAATTCCCGTTTGAAGTGATGGAGTGTGGAAAGACCTTCCTTTACCGTATCCAGCCGACTGAGGATATGCTGCTTGAACAAAAACAACCCGATATCCAAGCATTTGTTAAGGACGCCGGATTTCAATATTGCGCAAGCCAGATCCAGGCTTTTGTCGATCAGTACGCTGGTGTTGGAAAATTGTTCGGAATCGTCATTGAGCCAATATACCACTACGCCGATGTAGTGATCCCAAAACAACTGATGAATGAAATCCTGGAAGGGCTGATCCGGAATTTCCCCGACTTCCACGGCAGCCTGAATCATGTCGTTCACGATGGTTAAAAACTGTTTGCGGATGGTCTGGATTTGACGAAAATGCCTGCCCAGGGAGAGGAAGATAACCTTAAAACTCTCCTGAATGAATTCCCGGTCGCCGAGATAGAGGTCTAGACTGGTTTCAAACAAGGCCTGCAATTGCTCCTGGAGCGTATAGCGGTTGAATTTCTCGATGGACTTGAGCCGCTGGGTGCAGGCTGCAAGGTGATCTTCATAGCAGCCGAACAGAATCGACTCCTTGTTCGGAAAATAATTGTAGATGGTGGCTTCGCCCAAACCAGCCTTTCGGGCGATTTCCCGCATGGTGGCGGCCTTGAAGCCGGTTTGGATTATGAGATCCACGGCAGCGCGGATGATTTTGTTTCGGTTTTCGATTTTTTGTTCGGCGTTGATTTTCATGAGAATCCATTAAATTAAAAACGCTATATTAAAAATCAATAATAATTGTTTATTATATATAGCAACTTCACATTAAATGCAAGAAGAAAAAGAAGACAGGCTGAATATGAATAAAACCATTGACCTTACGACTCTTTTATTATCTTGACGAAATGAGGGGCACTATCCACGGTTGAAAATACGGTTCCGCTATCGTACGCGGTATTTTACGGATTCGGGCATCATCGGATCAAAGGATTTTGTGCGGCAGCAGTATTCGCGGGTCAAGGACCTGCTCGAATCCAGCAAGGAAAAGAAGCCCAAACCCATCTCGGGATTGAAAGGACTCTACTCCCTGAAACGGCTAACGGAATGAGGGATTCGTCTGGGAGCAGGATCGGAACAAAATTGTTTCTACAAGCCATCTCAAAAAAGTCTTTTGCCCCAATCTCTTTGTTGGATTCGGGTTTCAAATCCTCGACATACAAGCGTATGCCTCCGGTTTGAAACTCGAATCCGCCTCGATCTTGATCCAAAATCCTTTTTTTGAGATGGCTTGTACATCAAAAATGAATATCAGTAGGTGATTTCTATTTGATCGTAGCAAATAATATTGCTTCATGCGCCCTGATTTTCCGTTAACGAATTTCCAACTATCCTTCCTGTATTATTTTCATCCCCTGTTATGGATAAACTCCACCATTACGATTTCCAGATTGGATGAAACTGGGCCGATGATTTGGCGAAGAGAAAGTTTATGCTATCCTGTCTTAAAAATCATATGGGACCTGTCCCTATTGCGATAACTACTTTGATTTCCAGACTGGCTGAAATGAATTTGATGGTCTGTAGACAGCATATTCGCAAAACGCAAATAAATTGTCGACCCACTATCGCTTTCGATTTTGTATGAATCACTCCGTTGCCATATGAGTCTAAATGGGTTATAGCCCGGTTACCATATGAGTCAATACAACAATTTGGTTATTATATGTCTTTTCACTCTTGTCCAAAAACGGTTTTGAAATAAAATAGTTTATTGGGCTTGAAAAAAAGCCTCCTTGTAAGGCATGGTTTAATCGCGAAAAGAAACCGTTAGCCCAAAACAAGGAGGCAAAACAATGGTACGACATGCGA
>JBGSLR010000067.1:0-25839 GCA_041740615.1 Desulfobacterales bacterium | reverse complement strand
TCGCATGTCGTACCATTGTTTTGCCTCCTTGTTTTGGGCTAACGGTTTCTTTTCGCGATTAAACCATGCCTTACAAGGAGGCTTTTTTTCAAGCCCAATAAACTATTTTATTTCAAAACCGTTTTTGGACAAGAGTGATTCCGAATAACGTCCTTGTCCATTCCGCAGCCGTCGTCGCTGACCGAAAGCCGGATATACTCACCCGGCAGGAAACCGGCCTGGACCTCGGGGTCGGTTTCATCCAGAACGGTGTTGTTCGTCTCGATAACCAGGGTTCCGACACCGGTAATGGCGTCACGGGCGTTGACGCCGAGGTTGGCGAGAATCTGGTCCATCTGGGTGGGATCCATCCGGACCGACCAGAGATTCGCCCCGGGCTTCCAGATGAGTTCGATATCCTCGCCGATGAGCCGTCTGAGCATTTTGAGTATGCCGGCCACGGTGTCGTTGAGATCCAGGATTCTGGGGTGAACGGTCTGCTTGCGCGCAAAAGCGAGAAGCTGGCGGGTCAGGTCCACGGAACGAACGGCCGCTTTGCTGATCTCCAACAGGTTTTCGCGTAAGTCGCTATCCGCTCCGATATCGCTCAGCACGAGATCGGTATGACCGATAATCGACTGGAGCATGTTGTTGAAATCGTGGGCCACGCCGCCGGCGAGACGCCCCACGGATTCCATTTTTTGGGCCTGGAGGAGTTGTTCTTCCAAGGTTTTTTGTTCGGTGATGTCCCGGGCCGAGGAGAGCGCCCCGGTCACACGGCCGTTTTCATCCTTGAGTACGCGACGCCACCAGGCCAGCAATCGTTTTTGCCCGTCCGCCCGTCGTTGCAGGCTTTCGGTGTAGGAGACTTCCTCTTCCCTTTGAAAAAACGACGGCGCCTTGCCGTCGATATCCCGCTCCCCCTCGAAAAAGAAGCCGGCTTCCTTACCGATCACGTCGCTACCGAAAAACGCCAGCCCGGCTTGATTGGCCCAGGTGTAAACCTGTTCGGCGTTCACTTCCATAATGATGTCCGGAATGGCGGAAAGGAGCGCGTCCTGTCGTACTGAAGCGGCCCGCAACGCATCTTCGGCCACCTTTCGCTCGGTGATGTCCCGGGTGGATACCTGAAATTCCATTGTCTTTCCGGTTTCCGCATCCTGGATGGAATGACTGGTCGATTCAAACCAAATATAAGCGCCGTCCTTCCGCCGGATACGATAAACGACGATATCGACAACCGGTCTTTTCAGCATCGACAATCGGGAGCGCTCTATTTTTTCTCGATCATCCGGATGGATAAATTCAAAGGCGGAATGTCCCATCAGCTCTTCCGGTTCATAACCGAGCAACTCCCGGCATGCGGGTGAGGCATACCGGTAGACGCCCTCGGCGTCATGGCAGGAGATCATATCGGCCGAATTTTCCGCAATCAGCCGGAATCGTTTTTCGCTCTCCTGCAGGGCTTCCTCCATTCGTTTGCGTTCGACAAGTTCCTGTTGAACTTCATTGAACAAACGGGCGTTTATCAGAGCCCCGGAAACCTGGCTGGAAAGCGTTTCCAGGAATTCGGCCTGCCGTTCAAAATCCCGTGGGCTTTCAGACGCCAGTCCGATGACCCCGATGGCTTTCTCCGAGTCATGGAGGGGCAGGGCGGCGAAGGATTTGATTCCGGATTGTTTGCATTCATCCCAGGTGCATCGCGGATCGTCAAAGATGTCCAGGGAGAAAAGGGGTTTGTTTTCCGATATGGCCAGGCCGCAAATGCATTCTCCCACCCGGTGTTCCGGAATGTCTTCCAACCGCAGCCGGGAGGTGGGTGGCAGAACCTCCTGCAGGATCAGCCGATCTCCCTGGCGCAGGAAAAGGAAGGCCAGATCCGGCCGGACAGCCTTGAGCATCCCCCGCAGACCGGCCTTTGCGGCCTGCTCCAGCGAGAGGTTGGCATTGGCCTCCCGTCCCAATTCCTTCAGCGCCGTGAGTTCCTCGGCCCGTCTAATCAGGGCCTCTTCGGTGCGTTTGTGTTCGGTGATATCGGTCTCTATACCATCCCAACAAGTCGAGCCGTCTTCCAGCCTGCGGGGACTCGAGGCAAAATGGGACCAACGGATGTCGCCCGATGGATTGATCATGCGCGCTTTGGTGGAAAAAGGGATAAGATGCCGGTTGGCGTGTTCTTCTTCATTCCATAGGCGCAGTCGATCCTCCTCCGCAATCCGGCCGTAAATGCGGCTTGCATCGGTCAACGCCTCCTCCGGTGAACATCCGTAAAAACGTCGAACCGCATCACTCACGTATGCGAATCTTCGACTACCGTCCGGGTTGCGGATGACCTGATAGAGCATGCCATTGGGAAGGTTGTTGCCGATGGAGCGCACCAAGGCCTCACTTTCGAGTAGCGTTTTTTCGGCGCGTTTCCGATTGGTGATGTTCTCCACGACGGCAATGTGAAATGCCGGCGATTCGCCGGGCCGCCACATGGGGGAAACGGTCAGACCGACCCACACCACTTCCCCATCCTTGCGAACATAGCGTTTCTCCATGGTGAAATTGCGGATTTCTCCCGCCACCAGGCGTCGCATATTGTCCAGGTCCTGTTGAAGATCATCGGGATGGGTGATGGTCTGGAAATCAAGACGTTGCATCTCTTCCGGCGAATAACCCAGCATATCCGCATAGCACTGGTTGATCCGGACAAAGCGCCCCGTAGCGGTTTCAATCTTGGCCACGCCGACGGCCGTCTGTTCGAAAATGGCTCGGAATTCATCTGCTGGCTGGTGCGGCATGACGATTCTCTCCCACTTGGATTGCGCGCAGTGTACTTTTCCCCGGGAAAGGGGCGATGCTCCCGTTGCCTTCATGTGAGCGACAGGGGATGCGATGACGAAAAAATCATTTCAGAGGGCGATAAGAATGATCGCAGTTTATAAAAAAGCACCTTTAAAGTCAATTTGTTTTGCGATGGAATCGGTATCGACCCAATTCGTTCCCTATTCAAATGGAGGACGCTGGGAAATGTCGCGCAATCATTGGAACTGGTCTCGGGATTGCAAATCCGGTAAAACTGGCGGCAGCTTAGGCAGCCGGAATGTCGAAGTTCCGGCTGCCTTACGTGCGGATCATTCCCTTCTATCCATAAACAGGCCGGCTTTTATGAAGAAACAAACCATTTACGACCTTATCGCAAAGCGAAGCCAGGAAAATGATGCGCTGTTTGAACGGCACATCAATCCCTGGTTCGTCAAATTGCTGGGCATGGCTGATTTTCACCGACGCATTGATCATGGTCTCATAGGAGCCGAATTGAAAAGACAGCATGAACGCCAGTTCGCTGTAGGTCAGTTCGGTGTATTCCGCCGGGGTGTCGACCTTGTGCTTCCGCCAGACTTTGGGAAACAAGCGGTCGACCTTGGGATTGTACATCCACATCTCCCGGCCTTTTTCAAGGTGCCGTTGCCGTTGTCCTTGGGCGGGGCGATGATGGTGAAGATGCTCTCCTTTTCACCGCGGGTCCCGGATTTCATTTTGCCTCGCTTGACACAATCGGCTATAAGGAGGCAAGCGCCGTTCTGCACCGCAACGGGGGCTCGCTCCCATGGAAAAAACGATCGATTGGTTGTTCATCGACCGTATGCCAACATCGGCGGCGTGTCAAGAATGGCGTCGATCCAACAGGTTGGCCCATGTCGCCCATTGGAATCCGGCCTGTGATCAAGGGTGATGCCCATGGAAGACAACTCAAAAAATGAAAGAAAACACATCGTGGCCGACTCCGAAACGACTGTCGATAGCCCGTTTGCAATTCAGAACATCCGGCTGTTTATCGCTTTCCGCGTTTTTTTCAATGCGCGTTTCTATTATCCGGTGTTTACGATATTGTTTCTGGATTTCGGGTTGACACTGGATCAGTTCGCCCTCTTGAACGCGGTTTGGGCGGCCACCATCGTCGCGGCGGAGATTCCCTCCGGCGCCCTGGCCGACAGCATCGGCAGGCGAACCCTGTTGCTGATCGGCACCGTGTTGATGATCCTCGAGATGGCGTTGTTGTGTCTGGCTCCCCGGGGAAACCCCGATCTGTTGTTTCTTGTTTTCCTGTTCAACCGCCTCTTGAGCGGTATGGCCGAGGCCGCCGCCAGCGGCGCCGATGAGGCCCTGGCCTATGATTCGTTAGGCCTCCATGGGAAAACCGACGATTGGGGGCGGGTGCTCGATCGGCAGATGCGGTATCAGTCCATCGCCTTTATCGTCGCCATGAGTGCGGGGGCGGCGGTGTATGATCCCGCGCTCCTGCAACACGCGGCGGACGCCTTGGGAATTCCGGTTCAATTGACCCAGGCGGTTACGCTGAGATTCCCGATTTATCTGACCCTGGGGATGGCCATCCTCGCATTCGGGACGGTCCTGCGCATGCGCGAACCGGTTCAGGGAGATCAACAATCCTGTTTTCAAATCGATCGATGCCGGTCCGCCTTGGCCCGGGCAGTTGGAACCACCCTGCAGGCCGGCAAATGGATTCTCATGACCCCCTTTGCCCTGGTGTTGATCGTCGCCGGCATGTTGTTCGACCACCTCATCCGGTTTACGGTCACCATGAGCAGCCAGTATTTTCGCATGATTCAGCTGCCGGAGGCGAGTTTCGGCCTGATCGGTTCCGGCCTGGCCATGATGGGTCTGTTCGTTCCGCGTCTGTCCATGCATCTGACCCGGCGCTTTTCTCCGCGAAGCAACTTTTTTCTGTTGGCCGGTCTCACCCTGGCCGGCTTGTGGGGGGTGGGACGGGTCCAGCCGGTGTTGGGATTGATACCCATGGTCGTCGTGTTCATGGTGATGATGATGAATACGTTTTTTCTCAGTCATTACCTGAACCGGATCACACGGTCACGGGAACGCGCTACGGTCCTCAGTTTCAGGGGGTTGGCGCTGAATCTGTCCTATGGGTTGATCGGTATCGGCTATTCCCTTTTTTTCGCGTGGGTCAAGGGAGGGCGGGGGGATGTGTTCCGTCAGAGCGGAGCGATTTCCCCAGACGATGCCGCATTCGTGTTTTCGCTGCACTGGTTTCCGGTCTATTTCTTTCTGCTGTTGCTTTTGTTCATCGGGTTTTCCGGGTATCAACTGCGTGGCTCGGATGCGCACCGGAAGCGTGGGTGAGGAACTCGGAACATCCCCCCTTTTTACCCTATGATGGTTTGGTCTGGGACTTCATTGTCTGACGGCAAAGACAACGCATTCAAGCACATTCTGCGCTTGACCCGGACCGATCTTGCAGGCATAATGCAATGTGTAACGCGTCCCCTCAATAAAACGGTCACCCTTCATACGATTCCGATCATGAAAAAAGAAATGCTGATCCAGAATGGGTATTCCCCCCCTCCATCCAGCATCAAGCGGGAGATATTTCAAAACAGCGTTCTGTTGGCGTTGATTGTTGTGGCCGTTTTCGGGTTTTTTCTATCAACCATACTTTATTATTCCGAAATTTCCAAGGCGCGGGCCGTCATAAACCAAACCAATCGCGCCGTCGTTCTGTTCATTGAAGGGTATTTTACCGAAATTATGAACATCGTCACGATGCTGGAAGAGAACACGGAAATCAGGGATGCGATGATCCTCGGTGAAGAGGCTCGTCAGCGTATATTGAATGTTTACCGGTCTATTCCCAAAGCCAACAAGAATATCGCCTATATTTATTCGGGTTACGAAAACGGTCTGATGCTGATAAACGACTACACGCCTCCGGAAGGATTTGATCCGACCACCCGTCCCTGGTATCGGGCGGCGATGTCGACCAAACCCGAGACATCGATCGGTCTGCCCTATCAGGAGATTAAAACAAACGAATGGCTGGTTTCGACCAGTCGAGCGCTGAAGCAGTCCGGTGGCGGATATGGCGGCGTGGTAACGATTGATTGTTCCATTTATCAGGTTGTCCACCTGATTGCGCAGCACGACGAATACGGAACGGAGTTCAGTTTTGTCATGGACGGATCTGGAAAAATCATCATGCATCCGGATCCGTCCATGCTGGGCAAATCGTTTCCGGAAATGAGGAACGCCTTCCAACAGGACAGTATCGGCAGCGCTACATGCCGTATGGACAACATGGAGCATTTCGTCCATTACAGGCGCATCGCTTCAACCGGCTGGACGGTCGTGACAGTGGTTGAAACGGGAGAAATACGCCACCCAATCCTATCGAAAGTGTCGATTCTGATCGGCCTGACCATTATGATCGCTGTGTTCTTGGGACTTGTGCAGAGTATTCTGCTGAGCAGGCGGATGTCCCGTCCGCTGGTTGAACTTGACAAAAAAATCAAGGCGATCATTGCCGGAGACGAGCCGGCTGGGGACGAATACGTCTATCCGAACAATGAAATCGGGATTATGTCCAGGGAAATCGGCCAGTTGGCGGAAAAAGAACTGAACGCCAAAACCCGTGAACTTCAAGAAAGCGAAGAGACCTATAAAACCATCCTGACGGCTTCGCCCGATGATATCACCATCGCGGATCTTTCGGGGCGCATCATTATGACCTCTGCGGCAGAGAATAAAATGTTCGGCTATGATCCAGGGGAGGGGCTCGGCATGTCTCTCCTGGATTTTGTCGCCCCCGAAGATCATGAAAAGGCGCGCGCCAATATGGTGAAGATGTTTCACGGCAATTCCCCTGGTCCCAATGAATACCGTGCCATCCGCAAAGACAGGTCTTGCTTTGACATCGAGGTCAACAGCGCCTTGATCCGCGATCGACAGGGAAATCCGATTCGGATCGTCCTGATCGCGCGGGATATCACGAATCGCAAGAAGGCGGAACAACAGATTCAAGAATTGGTTCATCAGCTCGAGATCGAAAGGGATCTTGCCCAACGCAATTCGCTGACGGACAGCCTGACGGGTCTGTACAATCGCAGGTTTTTCGACAATGCCTTGCGGACCGAATTCTCAAGACACAAAAGATCAGGGTCGCAATTGTCCTTGATTCTGCTCGATGTGGATCATTTTAAAAAATATAACGACCACTATGGCCACCTTGGGGGAGATGATTGCCTGCGGCAGATTGCACGCACCCTCAAGACCGTCGTTGAACGCGCCCCTGATATCGTGGCCCGTTACGGCGGAGAGGAATTCGTTGTCATCCTTCCCGATACGAATCTTCAAGGAGCGGAAGTCCTGGCGGGGCGCATCGGTGAGTCCGTGCTCAGGCTCGGCCTGCCCCATGCCGGATCGGACATATCCGAATTTGTCACGATCAGCCTTGGAATTGCAACCGCAGCGGATCATGCCCTGACCGATGGCGCCCAGCTTGTCGCCCTCGCGGATCAGGCGTTGTACCAAGCCAAAAAGAATGGACGCAATCGCTATGAGGTCTTGAACTGAAACAACCTTTTTCCTTTGGGTGCCCCATATGTCTGAAAAACCCACCTATGAAGAATTGGAAAAACGAATTCAGGAATTAGAACGAGCTGAATTCGATAGAAAAAGTGTGGAAGCGCCTGCGCAGGCAAGTGATGAAATGTATCGGTTTCTGGTGGAAAATTCCAACGACATCCTCTGGATTTTTAATCTGTCGAGTATGACGTACACATTCTGCTCCAAATCCGTTGAACATATTCTCGGTTACACTGCCGAGGATGTTCGGGGGGCGTCACTGGATGATGTTTTTTCCAAGGAGACAAAGCGTCGAATACAAGCCGCTTTCGGAGCGGTATTGGCTGGAGATATCGATACAAATAAAATTTTAATAGAAGCGGAACATAAGCATAAAGACGGCCGGTTGGTTTGGATGGAAATCAATGCGGTGATGCAAAAGAACCTCCTTGGCCAACCGATCTCTTTCATAGGCGTTTCCCGCGACATCACCGAGCATAAGCGGTCTGAGGAGGAATCACGAAGGCTGGCATCCGTTATCCGGCGCAGCCGGGAGCTCGTCAACGTGGCAACACCCGATGGTATGATGTTTTTTTTGAACGACGCCGGTAAAAAGATGCTGGGTATTTCCGAAAAGGACGTTCCGCAAACCAATATTTTACGGGTCATTCCCGAGCATCTCCGGGATAAGGTCCAACAGGAATTGTTGCCCACCATTTATCGGGATGGACACTGGGAAGGAGAGCTTCAGTACCGCAACCTCAAAACAGGTGGTCTGATCGACGTGCATGCAATAGCGTTCAACATCGTCGATCCGGTTACCGGCACACTGCAATTCATTGCCAACGTCTCCATGGACATTACGGAACGCAAACGTGCGGAAGCAGAACTTCGGGAATCGCGCGAGGTCCTTCAGGCGGTTCTCAACGCCATACCGGTGCGGGTCTTTTGGAAAGATAGAGAAATGACGTATCTAGGTTGTAACACACAGTTTGCCCGGGATGCCGGTTTTGAGAAAACAGAGGACATTATCGGTAAGGACGACTATGCCATGGGTTGGCGGGAGCAGGCGGAGCGCTATCGGGCCGACGACCGCGCTGTCATTGAGAGCGGGCAGGCGAAACTTCTGATCGAGGAACCCCAGACCACGCCTTCAGGAGATCAAATCCTCTTGTTGACGAGCAAGATTCCGCTTCGGGATATCAGCGGGGCAATCACCGGCGTGTTGGGGATCTATCAGGACATCACCGAGCGCAAGACGCTCGAAGCGCAGCTGCAACAATCCCAGAAGATGGAGTCCGTGGGACGATTGGCAGGCGGAGTGGCCCATGACTTCAACAATATGCTGTCGGTGATCATCGGCCGCGCGGAACTGGCGCTGATGGATCTTTCTCCGACAGACTCGATTTACAAAGACATCCTCGCGATTAAAACGGTGGCCAACCGCTCCGCAGACCTCACGCGACAGCTTTTGGCATTTGCCCGCAAGCAGACGATATCTCCCAAACTTCTGAATCTGAACAGCATCATCGAAAGCATGCTCACAATGCTGCGGCAACTGATCGGTGAGGATATCGCCCTGATCTGGAAACCCGCCGACAACCTATGGATGGTGAAAATGGATCCAACCCAGATCGATCAGATTCTGGCCAATCTGGTGGTGAACGCCCGAGACGCAATCAAGGACATCGGCATGGTGACCATCGAGACGGCGAACGTGGTGTTGGATGAAGCCTATTGCACCGCCCATGCCGGTTCCGTTCCCGGGCAGTATACGCTGCTGTCCGTCAGCGACAACGGTTGCGGCATGAATCCGGAAACCATGGCGAGTATTTTCGAACCTTTTTTTACAACCAAACCGATTGGAATGGGTACGGGGTTAGGCCTTGCCATGGTATACGGCATAGTCAAGCAGAACAACGGCTTCATCGACGTACACAGCGAGCCGGGTAAGGGAACGACCTTCCAGATTTACCAACCACGATATGTCGGCAAAGCGGCACAGACCTCTTCGGAGGCAGAGGAGGCAGCGGCGACAGGCGGGCCGGAGACCATATTGCTGGTGGAGGACGAGCCGGAAATCCTGGAGGTGATCCGGATGATACTTATAAAACTGGGTTATCAGTTGCTGGCTGCGGCGACACCGGGAGAAGCGATCCGGTTGGCGGAGGACCATGCCGGAACGATTCACCTGCTGATGACGGACGTGATCATGCCGGAAATGAACGGTCGTGACCTTGCCAAGCGGTTGCTTGCCCTCTATCCGGATCTGAAACGACTGTTCATGTCGGGGTATACGGCCGACGTCATCGCCCATCACGGCATATTGGAAGAAGGCGTGCATTTCATCCAGAAACCATTCTCGATAGCCGATTTGGCTGCCAAAGTGAGGGCTGCGTTGGATTGAGTCAATGCGATCGTAACGGGTGGATTTTCGCAACCGGAGACTTTCCTGTATTACCGTCGCTGATCCGCAATGGAGCGCCACATTGACTGCGGAATCGCCGGGCAGATACAGTGCAACGCTCCGAAAATATTTTCTATAATTAGATAGATGACGTCGAGTGAAAGAATGCGATCATTCTGCCTTGACCCAGGCCGATCTTCGGCATAGTATGTAAAACGATCCTCGCCTCTCTCAATACGTAACGAAAAAACAGCATATTGCCATTGTCGGATCGCAGTAGGTGAAAATGCGAATATCTCCCTGATTCATCTGGATGGGCTAACGTTGGAATAACTCGGATGCGTTCGGGTTTCTGCATAGGATACCATCATGACAGCAAGAAAAAGAAACAAATCTCACAAGCCGGAAGAAACGCCCACCGCCGACCCAAACGAGGCGCTGGAATCGGTGGAAAAATCCCCTGCGGGCTTTCCCATCGTGGGCATCGGCGCCTCGGCCGGTGGGCTGGCGGCATTTGAGGCCTTCTTTTCCGCCATACCCGAAGATGTCGATCCGGGTATGGCCTTTGTGCTGGTTCAGCACCTGGCCCCGGACCACAAGAGCATCCTCACCGATCTGGTCAAGCGCTACACCCGCATGCAGGTTTTCGAAGTCGAAGACGGCATGGCGGTTACACCCAACTGCACTTACATCATCCCGCCCAACCGGGACATGGCCTTTTTGAATGGGACGCTGCAGTTACTGGAACCGTCCGCGCCACGGGGGCAGCGTCTGCCCATCGACTTCTTCTTCCGTTCCCTGGCCCAGGATCAGCATGAACGGGCCATTTGCATCGTGCTTTCCGGCACCGGCAGTGACGGCACCATGGGGCTGCGAGAAATCAAAGCCGAGGGCGGCATGGTCATGGCGCAAAATCCTGAATCCACTGAATATGACGGCATGCCGCGCAATGCCATCGCCACCGGTCTGGTGGACTATGTGCTGCCGCCGGCCGAGATGCCGGCCCAGCTGATCGCCTATGTCCATCACGCGTTTTCCAAGAGACCTCGTCCGGTTTCCGTCCCGGCTCCCAGGGCCGAAGACACCCTGAAAAAAATATTCATCCTGCTGCGCGTCCAGACCGGTCATGACTTTGCTCATTACAAACAGAACACCATTTACCGCCGGGTAGAGCGGCGTATGGCCGTCCATCAAATAGAGAAAATGGACGGATACGTGCGCTATCTGCAACAGACTCCGGCGGAGGTGGACGCCCTCTTTCGCGACCTGTTAATCGGCGTCACCAATTTCTTCCGTGACCCGGAAGCGTTTGCGGTTTTACAGGAACAATCCATCCCACGCCTTTTTGCCGGTAAGCCCCCCGGTGCGGCGATACGCGTCTGGGTGCCCGGCTGTTCCACCGGCGAGGAGGCGTATTCCATCGCCATCCTGCTTCAGGAAAGACTGGAAGCGCTGAAACAGCGATTTAAAATACAGGTTTTCGCAACCGATATCGACGGCCGGGCGATCGATACGGCCCGCAGCGGCGTTTATCCCCCCAGTATCGCCACCGATATGTTGCCGGCGCGACTGGCGCGTTTTTTTGTCCAGGAAACCGAAGGCGGCGTCTATCACATTCATAAAGGCATCCGGGACATGATGATCTTTTCCGAACAGGACGTGATCAAAGACCCGCCGTTTTCCAAACTGGACCTGATCAGCTGTCGTAATCTGTTGATATATATGAATGGGTCGCTTCAACAAAAGCTCATTCCCCTGTTTCATTATGCCTTGAACCCGGACGGATTTCTCTTTCTCGGCACTTCCGAAACCGTGGGTGAATTCATGGACCTTTTTGCCGTGATGGATCGCAAATCAAAGCTGTATCGTCGCAAGGAGGATCTTCTCGGCGCACACCGACCGGCAATGGCGAGGTGTCTTCCGCCCTTGACGGAAGAGGCTGCCGTCTCACACTCCTTCGGTAAAAAGCCATTCGAGAGCAGGTTGCCCCTGCGCGAATTGACGGAAAGAACCCTGTTGCAACAGTACGACCCGTTCGGCGCGCTGGTCGATGAACGCGGCGATATTCTGTACCTATACGGCCGGTCCGGTTTGTACCTGGAGCCCTCCCCGGGTGAGACGGGTGTCAGCAATATTTTGAAGATGGCCCGGGAAGGATTGCGGCGCGAGTTGACCATTGCCCTGCACAAAGCCGCGGCGCGGAAGGAAAAGGTGCGCCACCCGGGCCTGCGGGTCAAAACCAACGGCGATTTTACTTCCGTTCATCTGACGGTCCGACCGGTAACGACAGACCCTGTCGCCTCGTTTGCGCCCGCGCTATTTCTGGTCATCCTGGAGAAAGCGCCGCCCATGGACCAGGAAGCATCCTGGAAGGACGATTTCGCGGAAGCGAGCGACGGCGCTGCCGGTGAGGTCGCGGTGGAAGTGGATAAACGCATCGCAGCCTTACGGCAAGAACTGCGGGCCAAGGAAGAATATCTCCGGAGCACCAACGAGGAGTTGGAGACTTCCAATGAAGAACTCAAATCCGCCAATGAGGAAATGCAGTCGGTCAATGAAGAACTGCAGTCCACCAATGAGGAATTGGAGACATCCAAGGAGGAACTGCAATCGGTCAACGAGGAGTTGGCGACGGTGAATGCCGAACTGCAATCCAAGGTGATCGATTTATCACGGACCAACAATGACATGAACAACCTGCTTGCCGGCACGGGCATCGGTACGATTTTCGTTGACCATCAATTGCGCATCCTGCGCTTCACCCCGGCCGTGGCCCTGGTGATCAACCTGATTCAAACCGATGTGGGTCGGCCGGTGGGGCATATCGTTTCCAACCTGATGGGCTACGACCGTCTGGTGCAGGACGTGCAAGCGGTATTGGAAACGTTGACGCCCAGGGAGATCGACGTGCAGACCCTTTCGGGCGCTTGGTACTCCCTGCGTATCCGACCCTATCGAACCCTGGAAAATGTGATTGAAGGAGCGGTGATCACCTTTGTCGATATCACGGAGGTCAAACGGGTGCGGGAGGCGCTGCAGGAAAGCGAAAAACAATTCCGCGGACTGTTCGAGAACTCCATCAATGCCGTGGCGCTTCACGAGCTGATTCTGGATGAGCAGGGCGATGCGGTGGATTACCTTTTTCTCCAGGCCAATCCGGCCTTTGAGAAGCATACCGGGCTGCGTGTGGCGGATATCCTGGGGAAGCGCGCCACCGAGGTTCATCCCGGCATCGAAAAAACGAATCTCATTCAAACGGTTGGACGGGTGGCCCTCACGGGTAAACCGGAATCGTTCGACTTGTTTTTCGAGCCACTGCAACGACATTTCCACATCGGCGCGTATCAAGTGGGCCATGGTCGCTTTGCCGTGGTTTTCGAGGACACCACCGACCGCTTGTCCGTTGAAAAGACAGGCCGGCAGTCCCAAAAGACGCTGCCGAAACCTTCAGGGGGTGAATCATGACCACCCAACATACCGGATACGGGGACGCAGGGAACCTGCGCAAGCGGGCGGAGGAGATCGCCAAGGAAAAGGCCGCCCAACTACCGGAAAGCCGGGAGGCGCTGTCCCCGGCGGAAGCGCAACGACTGCTCCACGAACTGCGCGTACACCAGATTGAACTTGAAATACAGAACGATGAACTTCGCCGGGCGCAGACGGAACTGGAAGCGGCGCGGGCGCGGTATTTCGACTTGTTCGATCTGGCGCCGGTGGGCTATTGCACCCTCAGTGAAAAAGGACTGATCCTGGAGGCCAACCTCACCCTATCGACTTTGCTGGGCATCGCTCGAGGGGCGCTGGTCAAGCAACCTCTGTCCCGGTTTATCCTTGCCGAGGACCAGGATATTTATTATCGACACCGCAAACAGTTGTTTGAGAGCGGCAAGCCGCGGGTGTGTGAACTGCGGATGGTAACGATGGACGGAACGTCTTTCTGGATGCATCTGAAGGCCGACGTCGCGCCGGGTGTGGACGGCGTTTCCGTGTGCCGTCTCGTGATGAGCGATATCGATGATCGCAAACTCCGGGAGAAAGAGCGCGAGCTGACGGAGAATTTGTTGCGATTGATCAATGCGCCGGGTGATTTCCGTGACAGCCTCTCGGCCCTTACCGCGTCATTGCAGGTTTGGACGGAGTGCGAGGCGGTCGGCGTCCGCCTTCGAGAAGGGGAGGACTACCCATATTGTGAAACCCGCGGTTTTTCACCGGAGTTTGTCCAGGGAGAAAGCCGACTCTGCGCGTACGACCGGAACGGTCACATGATCCGTGACGGTGCGGGCAATCCGGTTTTGGAGTGTATGTGCGGAAACATTCTGTCGGGGCGGTTCGATCCCGATAAACCGTTTTTCACCGCCCATGGCAGCTTCTGGACCAACAGCACCAGCGCGCTGCTTGCCGGCACCACCGAAGCCGACCGACAGTCCCGAACCCGCAACCGGTGCAATGGAGAAGGATATGAATCCGTGGCGCTGATCCCCTTGCGCAGCGATCGTCAGGTTTTCGGATTGCTGCAATTCAACGACCGCCGACCGGGACGTTTCACGCGTGATCGGATCGAACGCATGGAAAGGTTAGCCGACCAGCTGGCAATCGCCCTTTCCCGACGCCAGGCGGCGGCGGCATTGCAGGAAAACGAAGAAAAATTCAGAATATTATACGAAAATATGGTCCATGGCGTTTTCTACCAATCGGCCGATGGAACCTTGGTGGATATCAATCCCGCCGGTCTGGAAATGTTCGGGATAACCCGGGATCAATTTTTGGGCAGGTCTTCCTACCATCCCGAATGGAAAGTGGTTGACGAAGAACACAATCCGTTACAACCGGAACAGCACCCCTCGATGCTTGCCTTCCGTACGGCCCAAAAAGTTGATTTGGTGGTGGGCGTGTTCAATCCTGCGGGAAAAGGCTATCGATGGCTGAGTGTCAGCGCCATACCGCAATTCAAGCCGGGAGCGGACAAGCCCTATCAGGTGTTTGCAACAATGCACGACATTACGGAACGAAAGCAGGCGGAGAAAAAGCTCAAGGAGAGCGAAACACGGTACGCCATAACGCTTGATGCCGTGAACGACGGAATATGGGATTGGCATGTTCCGAGCGGCAACGCCTTTTTCAGCAGCCCGTATTACACAATGCTCGGTTATGACAACGAAGAATTCGTCGCGTCCTATTCTTCGTGGCGGATGCTGGTTCACCCGGAAGATATCGACAGGGTGGAGCAGGAGCTACGGCAGAGCATCGAAACCGGTAAGGGGTTTATCATCGATCTTCGGATGAAGATGAAATCCGGGAAGTGGCGATGGGTCTCAACGCGCGGCAAAGCCGTTGAATGGGATACAGCCGGAAAAGCACTGCGGATGGTCGGGACGCTCAGCGACATTACCCAGCGCAAATCGGCCGAGGAGGAGAGTCGGAAGCTTCAAAACCAGTTGCTTCAGGCGCAAAAGATGGAGTCCGTCGGGCGCCTGGCCGGCGGCGTGGCCCATGATTTCAACAACATGCTGATGGTCATCATCGGCAATACCGAAATGGTCATGGAAGCGACCGATCCATCGACACCCCTGTACGCAAATCTTCAAGAAATTTATACAAGCGCGCAGCGCTCGGCCGACCTTACCCGCCAGCTCCTGGCGTTTGCCCGCAAACAGACCATCCAGCCCGAGATAGTCGACCTGAACGAACTGCTTTCGGGGATGATCAAGATGATCCAACGCCTCATCGGCGAAGACATCGATCTGGTTTGGAAGCCGGCGGCGAAACTCTGGCCGGTCAAAATGGACCCATCCCAGATCGACCAGATTCTGGTGAACCTTGCCGTCAACGCACGGGACGCCATCGCCGGTGTGGGCAATCTGACCATTGAAACCGAAAATGTTGTGCTCGACGAAACCGAATGCTTGCCGCGGGCGGGACTCCTCCCCGGTGAATATGTGCTGCTGGTGGTGAGCGATACCGGTTGCGGCATGGGAAAGGACGCCATCGATCACCTTTTCGAACCCTTCTACACCACCAAGGAGGTGGGCAAAGGAACGGGGCTGGGTCTTGCGACAATCTACGGTATCGTCAAGCAGAACGATGGGTTCGTCAATGTCTACAGCGAGCCGGGTCAGGGAACGACTTTCAAGGTGTACCTGCCTCGCACCCAGATCGATGGGGAGCCGGAGGCCAAGGAAGTTCTGCAAAAACCGGCTCGGGGAACCGAGACGGTGCTGTTGGTGGAAGACGAGCCGTCTATTTTAAAACTCGGCACGGCAATTCTGGAACGCTACGGATACAACGTGCTTGCCGCCTGCACACCCGGTGAGGCCCGGGTTATTTCGGAACAGCATCCGGGAACGATCCACCTGTTGATCACCGATGTGGTGATGCCGCAAATGAACGGCAGAGATCTCCGGGAACGGATCGCTGTTTCCCGACCGGAGATCAAGACCCTGTATATGTCCGGTTATACGGAGGATGTCATCGCTCATCACGGTGTCCTTGAAAAAGGCATTCATTTTCTTCAGAAACCCTTCTCCAACCAAACGCTCGCAACGAAGGTGCGCGAGGTATTGCATGTTCCATGATTTTTAATTAGGCCCGTGAACGAACGAGTTCATTTTTTCGGAATTACCGGAGGACCACTGCCCCGTGAACAGAAAATCCACCTATGAAGAACTAGAGCAAAGAGTCAACGTTCTCGAACAAGAATTAATCAAAAGCAGGCAGGAAGAGAAGGCTTTGCAGCGCAGTGAAAAAAACCTGGCGGAGGCGCAGCGCCTCACTCACATCGGAAGCTACGAGTACGATGTCCGTGCCAATAAACTGTATTGGTCCGACGAGATTTTTTGCATATTCGGGATTTCACCCGGGGATATCACTCCTACGGTCGAGGTGTATTTTGAACATATTCACCCCGATGATCGCCGGTGCGTGGAACAAGCCGTCGAGGAGGCGATATCCACAAGGGGATACCGGGAAATAGAGTATCGCATCATCCGCTCCGATGGCACGGAAAGGAATGTGCTGGAACGCTTCGAAGCAATTTATAAAAACGGCGAATGGGTGAGTTTTATCGGCACAAACCAGGATATCACCGATCGCAAACGGGTGGATGAGGCTCTGCGGGAGAGCGAGGCCAAGTATCGTTTTCTGACAGATACCATGACCGATATTATTTGGATTACGGATCTGAATCTCAATGTCACCTATATCAGTCCTTCCATCGAAAAGTTCCTGGGGTTCACGCCGGAAGAATGGATGAAGATGCCTGCCGGGGACACAATGACTCCGGAATCGTTTTTTCGAACCGCGGAAGTCTTGGCTTCAGAACTCCAGCGCGAACAAGAGGAACGTGTCTATCCCGAAAGAACGGTCAAACTGGAACTGGAATTCTATCGCAAAGATTCTTCCACGGTATGGATGGAACTGATCACAAATCCGATCCGTGACGAAACCGGCAGGCTCATTGGGATCCACGGTGTGTCACGTGATATCACCGAGCGCAAGTGTATAGAAGGCAAAATCATCGAGCAGCGGAACTTGGCCAACAAATACCTCCAGATCGCCGGTGTAATGATGTGCGCTTTAAATTCGGCGGGTGAAATCACGCTGATCAATCAAAAAGGTCTGACTATTTTAGGGTATCACGACGAACAGGAGCTTCTTGGTAAAAACTGGTTCGATGTCAGCCTTCCTGAAAAAGAAGTGGCTGTCGTTAGAGGCGTATTCAATCAACTCATGGCCGGCGATATCGAGTCGGTCGAATATTACGAGAACCCCGTGCGTACCAAAAGCGATCAAGAGCGAATAGTCGCTTTTCATAATGCCCTTCTTCGAGATGCGGAGGATAGAATAATAGGCGTTCTTTTTTCAGGAGAAGATATTACCGAACACAAACGGACGGAGGAGGAACTGCAGAAATCCCGTGAGATTCTTCAGGCGGTTCTCAACAACATACCCGTTCGGGTCTTCTGGAAAGACAGAAATCTGGAGTACCTTGGTTGTAACATGCCGTTCGCCCGAGATGCCGGCTTTGAGAAAGCAGAGGATATTGTCGGAAAGGACGACTATGCCATGGGTTGGCGGGAGCAGGCGGATCGCTACCGGGCCGACGATCGCGCCGTGATCGAGAGCGGACAAGAGAAACTCCTTATTGAGGAACCGCAGACCACGCCTTCCGGAGACCAGATTCTCTTGATGACCAGTAAGGTACCGCTCCGAGATACCGGTGGGGCAATCACCGGCGTGCTGGGAACCTATCTGGATATAACCGAACGCAAGACACTGGAAGCCCAGTTGATTCAGGCCCAGAAAATGGAATCTGTGGGTCGCCTGGCCGGCGGAGTGGCGCATGATTTTAACAATATGCTCATGGCAATCATCTGCAATACCGAAATGGCGATGGAGGAAACAGACGCATCCACATCTCTTTACGCAAATTTGACAGAAATCGTTGCATGCGCAAAACGCTCCGCCGATCTTACTCGCCAGCTTCTGGCGTTTGCACGCAAACAGACCATCAGCCCCATACTGCTGGACCTGAATGACGTCATTTCCACCATGATCAAGATGCTCCAACGCCTCATCGGTGAACACATCGATTTGGTTTGGAAGCCGGCGTCAAATATCTGGCGGGTCAAAATGGATCCGTCCCAGATCGATCAAATACTGGTCAACCTGGCTGTCAATGCTCGCGATGCCATCACCGGTGTGGGGAACCTGACCATAGAGACCGAAAATGCGGTCTTCGATGAAACCGACTGCGTGACGCACAAGGAATTCATCCCGGGGGAATTTGTTTTATTGGCTGTGAGTGATACGGGCAATGGCATGGAAAAAGAAACATTGGAACATCTATTCGAGCCGTTTTTTACAACCAAGGAGGTGGGCAAAGGAACGGGGTTGGGTCTTGCGACGATTTACGGCATCGTCAAGCAAAATGATGGCTTCATCAATGTCTACAGTGAACCAGGACAGGGTACGACATTCAAAATCTATATTCCGCGAACACAAATCAAAGAGGCGCCGGAGACTAAGGAAACGGGGAAAAAACCTGCTCGGGGTACAGAGACCATCCTTTTCGTCGAAGATGAGTTGTCGATTTTGAAGCTGGGTAAAACCATTCTGGAACACTATGGTTATAAGGTGCTGGACGCCTCTACACCGGGGGAGGCCCTTAAACGATCGGAACAACACCAGGGATCGATCCACCTGTTGATCACCGATGTGGTGATGCCGCAGATGAACGGCAGGGATCTTTGGAAAAAGATCGCCGGTTCCCGACCGGAGATCAAGACCCTGTATATGTCCGGATATACGGCCGACGTTATTGCGGATCATTGTGTCCTGGAAGAGGGTATCCATTTCCTTCAAAAACCCTTCTCCACCCGTGCACTTGCTGCAAAGGTTCGCGAGGTGCTGGACGAAACGAAATAGGGGGTTCAACATGTAAAAGGCCAGCCGGCTTGCGGTGGAAGCGGCCCGAGCCGGAAAACACGGAAAAGGATTCGCAGCGGTGGACCAGGTGAATCAAGGGCTGGTGCAAATCGACGGCGTCACCCAGCAAAGTTCGGCCAATGCCGAGGAAACCTCGGCCGCCACCGCAGGCTTTATCGGCAAACCGTATATGCTCGGGGATATGGCCGCCATGGTCAGGTCCGTGCTGGATTCCTGCGTCCCATAAAACAGGTGGAATTCCTGTCATCTGGGAATAAGTCCGATTTTTTCGAACAGTCTTCTCCATCCATTCCACAAAAACGGGAAACAATAACGACCAGATAATAAAGAAGAATGCGGCCGAATGGAAGCGTTATATTAGTTTGGCTTATTTTTTGCTCCATAAGTAAGCGCAAATCAACCATCTGATTTCAAGACCTCCATATTGAAAAACGTCAACAATGCAAGGGACCTTTCTACCACTATGAAAAGGAAATGACGCATGAACGACATGGAAACGATCCAGGAAACGGCAACGGCCGCCGGCAACCGGGAAGGCAAATATCTGACCTTCAGCATGGCCGGGGAGGAATACGGCATCAGTATTCTCAAGATCAAGGAGATTATCGGCATGATGTCCATTACGTCCGTGCCGCGCACGCCGGCCTTTGTCCGGGGGGTCATCAATCTGCGGGGTAAGGTCATTCCGGTGATCGACCTGCGCTTGCGATTCGGCATGCCGTCGGTGGAATACACCGAGCGCACCTGCATCATTGTCGTGGAAATCGAAGGACTCACGGGAACGGTGGTGATCGGTATCGTGGTGGACTCGGTTTCCGAGGTGCTGAACATCAAAGGCGACGACATCGAGGATACCCCCACCTTCGGCACCCGCCTGAACACGGATTACATCCTGGGCATGGCCAAGATGCAGGGGGGCGTGAAGATTCTGCTGGATATCGACCGGGTGCTGACGGCAGAAGAATTGGTGTTGATCGACAAGGCGGCGTGAACAATACAGGATATCAGACAAGAAAGGAGTGGTGAACGTATGAAAAGCAGTTGGACCATCGGGAAAAAGTTGATAACGGCCTTCATCGCGGTGGCGGCCATTACCCTTCTGTTGGGAATCGTGGGCTACTATGGCGCCGTCAAGAGTGGTGACGCCATTAACGAGATCGGTGCCGTTCGGTTGCCCAGCGTTCAATCCCTGCTGGTCATGAGCGAGGCCCAGACGGCGGTGGACAGCGCCGAAAATGCCTTGCTGAGCCGGGGAATCGACCTGGCGGCCAGGGATGCAAAATACGCAACGTTTGCGGATGCCTGGAAACGGGCGGAAGAAGCCTGGAAGGTATATGAACCGCTCCCCCAGACCGCCGAAGAAGAAGTGACCTGGAAACAGTTCGTGCCCGCCTGGGAAGCCTGGAAAAAAGATCACCTGATATATGTTTCCTTGAGCAAGGAATATGACAAGACCGTTGCAGACCAGCAAAAGGGTGATGAACTCTATGAAAAAATGGCTGGCCAGTCATTGAAAGTTAACCCGGTCTCCTTTGGAAAGGCCGAGGCCCTTCTCAACCGGATCGTGGAAATATATCGTTCCAAAGCGGATAACGCACAAGCGAGCTACAGCCGTGTGGATCTGCTGACGGTTCATTCCCTGTTGACCATCAGCGAGGCCCAGACGGCCATCGACAGTTCGGAAAACGCTCTGCTGGATCGAAGCTCCGATCTTACGATGCGCAAGGAAGCGTACGATCGAATCATGGACGCCTGGAAACGGGTGGATGTGGCCTGGAAGATTTATGAACCCCTTGAGCAGACCCCGGAAGAGAAGATCCTTTGGAACGAATTCGTACCGGCCTGGAATGCCTGGAAACGGGACCATGAAACCTTCGTCGGCCTATCCAAAACATATGACGCCACCGTGAACGCCATCCTGCAAAGCAATGCGATTTATCAAAAAATGACCCATCAGGCGCTGGTGACGAACGGTGTCACCTTTTCCGCGGCGGAAGAACTTCTGAACAAACTGGTTGATATCAATACGATCGTTGCCAAGGAAACCGTGCAAGTCAGTATGGCCGCGGGAGCATGGATGAAAACCATGATGCTGTTTTCCATGATTATCGGCGTGGCCGGCGCTTTGCTGCTTGGTGTTTTCATCAGTCGCAGCATCAATAATGCGTTGAAACAGGTGATCGACGGCCTGAACGAAGGCGCGGAGCAGGTTTCTTCGGCTTCCGGCCAGGTTTCCTCCGCCAGTCAATCCCTCGCGGAAGGGGCTTCGGAGCAGGCGGCCTCCATCGAGGAGAGTTCGTCTTCATTGGAGGAAATGTCCTCCATGACCAAACAGAATGCCGACAACGCCAACCAGGCCAACACCCTCATGACCGAATCCCGGAAAGTGGTGGGCACGGCCAACGAATCCATGGCGCAATTGACCGAGTCCATGAAGGAAATCTCCAAGGCCAGCGAGGAAACCTCCAAGATCATCAAAACTATCGATGAGATTGCCTTCCAGACCAACCTGCTGGCCCTGAACGCGGCAGTGGAGGCGGCCCGGGCCGGCGAGGCCGGGGCGGGATTCGCGGTGGTGGCCGACGAAGTGCGCAACCTGGCCATGCGGGCCTCCGAGGCTGCCAAGAACACGGCCAACCTCATCGAGGGAACCGTCAAAAAAGTAAAGGACGGTTCCGAGATCGTGGACCGCACCAACGACGCCTTCCAGCAGGTGGCTGCCAGCAGCACCAAGGTAGGTCAACTGGTCAGCGAGATAGCCGCTTCCTCCAGTGAGCAAGCCCAGGGCATCGAGCAGATCAACAAGGCCGTGACCGAGATGGACAAAGTCACCCAGCAGAACGCCGCCAACGCAGAAGAATCCGCCTCCGCTTCGGAAGAAATGAACGCCCAGGCCGAGCAGATGAAGGGCATGGTGGATGAACTCGTCGCCATGGTGGGTGGCGCCTCCGGAAATCGCAAGTCCTATGCGCCGCCGTTGAAAGTGAAAAGACTGCAACCGGGCAAGGGAAAAGCCGGGCAATCCCATCATGCCCTGATGCTGCACCATGCGCCGGTGAAACAGGCCTCCACGACTCAAAGGCGCGACCCGGAAGCGGTAATCCCCATGGAGGATGATTTCAAGGATTTTTAAGCGACCGCATCCGGACGATGGTGTTGCGCGTTCCGGGGTCAACGGCGATTGGTTCTCCGACGAAACAAAAAAGATACGGTGCGGGGTGGATGGCCATTACGCACCGTATTTCTGTTCAACCGGGGATGGATAAACAAATTGACAATGGACATGACGAGCTGGTAAAAATGCATCATAGTGATGCGATTGCACAACATGTAAGTGTGATGGCGCAACACACGAACGTGTTTCGATAAGCATGATGCATGGATGAAGTGTTCACTATATGACGGGCCTTGCGCTTGCCAGGGAATTGATCGCGATCAAGCCCGATATCCCCATCCTGATTTGTACCGGTTTCAGTGAGAAAATCGATCGCAAGATTGCTGCCGACATGGGCGTAAAGGGATTGCTGATGAAGCCTGTGTTGGCGAGCGAACTGGCGGGATTGGTGCGGAAGGCGCTTGATGATAATCAAACATAAGTATTTGTTTGCATTTCTTATTTGTTTGCTATGTTTTTGCCTCTATCTTTTTCACACGATATACGGCGAGGCAAAAGAGAAAGCCATTGCCGAACTGAACGCACGGCAGATGATTCTGGCCGAACAAGCCCAGACGGGCATCGAGGCCTTTTTCGGCAATACAATTCAATTCCTCGAAAATCTTTCCGCATCAACCCATATCGTCGCGATGGACGATCAAGGCAGAAAAGAGTTGGACTTTGCTTTCACCATCAAACCGGAGGCCATCAAAGCGATTACCCGCGTTGACGCGTCCGGCAGGATTGCCTATACCACGCCCTGTAACGCCGCTGTTATCGGTCAAGACATTTCCGATCAAAAGCATGTCCGGCAAATTTTCAAAACGCATCGGCCGGTTGTCAGTGACGTCTTCACCGCGGTTCAGGGGTATCGCGCCATCGCGTTGCATGTGCCGATATTCCAAAACAATGAATTTCGAGGCACGTTGGCTGTTCTGATCGATTTCCTGATGATTTCGAAGCATTTTCTCCAAGGAATCCGGATTGGCGAAACCGGATATGCGTGGATGACGAGCAGGGAAGGAATTGAACTATACTGCCCGGTTCCCGGGCATATTGGAAAATCCGTTTTCGAAAACTGCAAAGGGTTTCCTGCCGTCATATCCATGGCGAACGAGATGGTGCGGGGAAAAGCGGGTGTTACCGCTTACACATTCGATCGAATCCGGAATCAACAGCGGGAGTCCATTGAAAAACACGCTGTCTATCTTCCCATCAAGATAGTCGACAGCTTTTGGAGCATCGTCGTTGCATCCAGTGAGGATGAAGTACTGGCGACGTTGGTGCGTTTCAAGAACAAGCTCATCATCGTTGTCGGCCTGCTGTTGTTCGGCAGCGCCCTTTTTTCGTATTACGGCATGCGATCCTGGGGCATTCTCCGAGAAGCCGCAAAACGACAGCAAGCGGAAGATGCGCTGCGAAAAAGTGAAGAGCAATACCGCTATTTGTTTGAAAACGCCAGCGAAGGAATATTGATCGCCCAAGGTGAACGAATCCAGTTGGCCAATCCCGCTTTTTTAACGATTTTGGGACACCCGAAAGAAATCCTTGCCAGCAAGGCCTTTACGAATTTTATCCATCCCGAAGACCGCGACATGGTCGTCGATCTTTACAGAAGGAGGATGAAAGGCGAAACCGTCGTTAGCGATTATTCCTTCCGAATTATTGCCGCGGAGGGAGCGGAAAAGTGGATACAAATCAATTCCGGCGCCATTTCCTGGCAGGGCGAACCGGCGATTTTAAGTTTTGTCATGGACATCACCGCGCGTAAAAAGTCGGAAGAAGTGCTGGAACAATTTAAAACAGCGGTGGCGGCTTCTTCCGACGCCATCGGGATGTCTACCCCGGAAGGCAGGCATTGGTACCAGAACAGCGCCTTTGACGAATTATTCGGGGATATCGGCTCAGACCCGCCCGCCAGTCTTTATGTGGATGAAAGCACAGGTCGGGGAGTGTTTCGCACCATTATGGCGGGAAACCCATGGTCCGGCGAAGTGGAAATGTACGGAAAGGATAAGAGCATATTACAAATATTGTTACGCGCGTACGCCGTCAAAGACAAAAACGGCAACATTACGAGCCTTGTCGGATTGCATACCGATATCACGGAGCGCAAACACGCCGAGACGGAAAAACTGAACATGCAACATCAGTTGTTCCAGGCGCAGCGGATGGAGGCAGTGGGTCTTCTGGCCGGCGGCATCGCACATGATTTTAACAACCTGTTGATGGGCATCCAGGGAAGGACCTCGCTGATTGCGCTTGATTTGGAGCCGGCCCACCCGCACCGAGAACATGTCGTCGGAATTGAGGAATATGTCAAGAGCGCAAGCCGGTTAACCAAGCAGATTTTGGGTTTTGCCCGGGCCGGGAAATATGAAGTGAAAGCCGTTGATTTGAACGAACTGGTGCTCAACAGTTCCGCCATGTTCGGCCGAACCAAAAAAGAAATCCGAATCCTAGCCAACGCGCAAGAGCCAAGTGTCGTGGCGGAAGTCGATCGCGGCCAGATCGAGCAGGTGCTGATCAATATCTATTTGAACGCATGGCAGGCCATGTCGGATGGCGGGGAAATTTCCATAGAGATAAAAAGCGTAACGCTGGATGAAAAAATCTGTAATCTCTATCAAACGAAGCCGGGCCGCTACGGAAAGATATCCGTTACGGATACCGGCTGCGGAATGGATGAGGCTACATGCCGGCGGATTTTCGACCCGTTTTTCACGACCAAAGATAAAACCCGCGGAACCGGTCTGGGGTTGGCTTCCGCATACGGCATCATTCAGAACCACCATGGGATGATTACGGTCAACAGCCGGGTCGGTCACGGAACCACTTTCACGATTTATCTGCCGCTATCTCACAAAGAAGCCGATCGGGAAAATCTCGCAGAAAATAAAGTGATCAAGGGATCGGAGACCATTCTGCTGGTGGACGATGAACAGATGATCATCGATGTGGGCCAGGCCATACTCGAACAACTGGGCTATACGGTCGTTGTCGCCAAGGGAGGGCGGGAAGCGGAAACGGCAGTCCTGAAACAGGGAAGCGAAATCGACCTGGTGATCCTTGACATGATCATGCCGGGAATGGACGGCGGCAAGACGTTCGATCGCATCAGGGAGATCCGTCCCGGTATTCGGGTGATCCTTTCCAGTGGATATTCCATCGACGGACAGGCGGACCAGATCATGCGCCGGGGATGCAACGGGTTCATTCAAAAACCGTTCAGCGTCTCCGATCTATCGAACAAAATACGAGAAATTCTGGAGGGGGCTTAAACTTTGGTGATACGCATTGACTTATCCGGGGCGGCGCGGCTATCTGCCTTTGCCCTGGAGGGATAGGCAGGGCAATCGCACATCTTTTTTCAAGAGTTAAGGATTTTCAACATGTAGTTGTTTTCCCAGCCAGCTTTGAGTCTTTTTGTTTGGATACTGCCCTTGAACGTTTTTTCCTGTTTGATCATATTTATAACGATATGCCG
>JBGSLR010000066.1:0-18402 GCA_041740615.1 Desulfobacterales bacterium | reverse complement strand
TCGCATGTCGTACCATTGTTTTGCCTCCTTGTTTTGGGCTAACGGTTTCTTTTCGCGATTAAACCATGCCTTACAAGGAGGCTTTTTTTCAAGCCCAATAAACTATTTTATTTCAAAACCGTTTTTGGACAAGAGTGATTCGAATTAATACCTGTACTTTCCGCTCACAATTTCTTCATGGACTTCCGCCACCAACGGGACGAACTCTTTTTGACCCGGTAATAAAGCGAAAACAGGTTCATCGGGCGGACCGGAATCAAACCCCTCCTGGCTCAGCAGCGACTTTTTCACTTTAAATGTCGGTGTGGTCTCGATTTCCTTCTTGAAACGGATAAACTTGGGCACTGCATAGGCAGGCAACGATTTATGCAACGCATCGGCCAGCGCTTTCAGGTCGAATTCCTCCGGCGGCACAGCGGGAACAATTGCGGCCATTCCGGCCCGGCCGTCCGTTTTCGGTATCGTAATCCCGTAGACGGCAGCCTGCGTCACCTGGGGCAGCGTGTTGATAATCTGTTCCACTTCCGTCGTGGAAACGTTTTCCCCTTTCCAACGGAACGTATCCCCCAACCGATCACTGAACTGAATATGCCGGTACCCGAGATCGCGGACAAAGTCGCCGGTGTTCAACCAAACGTCTCCCTTTTTGAAAACGTTCCGCAAGATTTTCTTCTCGGACGCTTGTCTATCCGTATACCCGTGAAAGGGAACTTTTTCGGAGATCTCCCCCAACAGGATTCCCGATTCGCCTTTGCCCACCCGCTGCAAACAACCATCGGCGTCGGGTACCATCACTTCATTCTCGATATCGTATTTGACGATGGCAAAGGGTGTCAGGCATATACCGACGGTGTTGTCGATATTGAGCATATTGACAAAGGCGAATCCGAACTCCGTGGCCCCGTAAAGTTCGGAGATCTGTTTGATGGCGAATCGCTCCTTAAACGTCTGCCAGATATCCGGTCGCAACCCGTTGCCGATGCACTTTTTCATGGGGTTGTCGCGATCATCCGGACGGGAAGGCTGATGTAACAGATACCGACACATTTCACCGATATACACAAAGGACGTGGCCTTGAATTTTTGGGCGTCTTTCCAGAAATTCGTCGCGGAAAATTTACGCCGAATCGCAAACGCCGAACCCCTGGAAGCCGCGACGGTCCATCCCACGCAGAATCCCGTTGTATGAAAAAGCGGCAGGGGACAATACAATACGTCGTCTGAATTCATGTTCATAATCAATCGTCCCAGGCCGAACATGGCGGAGACCCAACGCCGGTTCCCCATGATGGCCGCCTTGGGCATTCCCGTCGTCCCGGAGGTGAATATGTAGCAAATGGGATCCTTGGCCTTGACCTCACCGGTCGTCGCTGGATTTGCGACAGACTGGTTCTTGACGATCTCGGCAAGATCCACATACCCTTCGGGCGGTGGGCGTTTGCCTTTATCCGGAACGAAATAGAATGTTTCACTTCCATCCAACCCAAGATCGGTCCTCACCTCCTCAAAGGCGTCAATCAATTCTTCCCCAATGATATACGCCTTTCCTTTGGCGACACCGAGGCTGTGGATAAGCACTTTATCCCGCTGATTGGTGTTGATCAGGGAGGAAATGGCTCCGATTTTGGCGAATGCGCCGGCCACGATCAGGAACTCGGGACGGTTCTCCAGCATCACCGTAACCGCATCCCCCTTTTGAATCCCTTTCGATATAAAATAGTGGCAATGCCGATTGATTGCCTCATTCAATTCCCGATGAGTCAATCGCTGGTCTTCGAACAGCACGGCCGTCTTGTCCGGATACAATTCGGCATTTTCTTCCAGCTTCCAACCGAGTGAAATCCGGTCTTCATCCTTTACACCCAGGGCGGATTTAATGGCCATGACCACCGATGGCAACCGCATCATTTTGGATGCGAGACCGGGAATGAGATGTCGGAATTTTACCAGATCAGTATGATTTTTGGATACGGCTGTCATGTTATCGTTACCTCCTTCCGATATCCCTAGCCCAACATCATTTTGGAAATGATTTCCTTCATGATCTCGCTGGTGCCTCCGCCGATGGACAGAATTCGATTATCGCGATACAAACGCTCCACCAGGTATCCCCGACTGAACCCATAGCCGCCGAAAATCTGTACCGCGTCATAGGTCACCTTGTCACTGACGCTGCAAGCGAAATTCTTGGCCATGGAAACCTCCTTGACCTGATCGATGCCGGCACCGATCTTTGCGGCCACCCGGTAGGTGAATTCCGTACTGGCTTCCAGCAGGGTGGCCATATCCACCAACTTGTGACGGGTCACCTGATAACCGAGGATGGGTTTGCCGAAAACCTGCCGCTCCTTGGCGTATTTGAGGGATTCTTCCAGGGCCATGCGCGCGGTCATGTTGGCCATCACCGCCAAGGACAGACGTTCGGCCTGAAAATTGATCATAATGCCGTAAAATCCCTGATTTTCCTGACCGATCAAGTTTTCCGCCGGCACCCGGCAGTTATCGAAAAAGAGTTCGGCCGTATCCGAAGCCCACCAGCCCATTTTCTTCAGCTTATTGGAAACGGAAAAACCGGGAGTATCGGTTTCAATCACCAGAAGACTGATTCCATGAGCGCCCTCCGCGCCGGTCCGCACGGCGCAGGTGATCTGATCTGCGCGACACCCGCTGGTAATGAACGTTTTGCTGCCGTTTACGATATAGTGGTCCCCATCCCGCACGGCGGTGGTTTTGAGATTGGCCACATCCGATCCGCCGCTCGGTTCGGTAATGGCCAGCGCGGCGATTTTTTCACCGGCCAGCACCGGCGCCACGAATTTTTGCTTCTGCGCCTCGGTTCCCAATTTGAGGATCGGCGGGATGGCGATATTCAGGGAGCCGAGGCCTGCGGCAAAACCGCCGGAACCGGATCGCATCAGCTCTTCGCATACGGCGACCTGATAGAAAACATCACCCGGCGTCCCCCCATATTCCTCCGGATAGCCGGTTCCGAGGATTCCCACATCGGCCGCTTTCCGATACATTTCCCGGGGAAACTCACCGGCTTCTTCCCACTCTTCGATATTCGGTTTTACTTCCTTTTGGATGAATTCCCGAACCGCCTTTCGAACCATATCATGGGATTTGGTGAAATACTCCTGGCAGGTCGTCTGTGTATTAAAGTCAAAAGACATGGTCTGTCGTCCTTTCCTGACGAGGGTTAAAATGGTTGCTTCCCAGGCCATCGACGCACCAGATGAAACCATGGGCGTCGACAGCCTGCATAAACCCCAATGTCTATTCCGGCAGCGGCGTCGGCGGCATCACCAACGCGGAGCCTTCCGCCACCAACTCATCCTTCTGATTGGTCCATCGCAGGGCCATCTTCACCCAGCGTCTTTTTTCCAGTTTCTCGACAACTTCCCCCACCGCCGTAATGGTGTCGCCGAAGTATGTCGGCGCCTTGAAACGAACGGTAATTTCCAACGCCACCGTGCCGAGACCCGGCAGTTTCATTCCCAAAACCGGTGCGATCAGACTCTGGGGCAGCGCCCCATGGGCGATCCGCGTACCGAAAGGAGTGCGTTTGGCGAACTCCTCATTCAGATGCATGGGATTGAAATCACCTGAAATACCGGCGAAAAGATAGACATCTGTCTCGGAGATGGTCTTGGTGAAGGAGGCCGACATGCCCACTTCGAGTTCGTCGTAGGTATAGCCCAATTCGACTTTCGGCTTTTCCGCCAGCGGTTTGAAATGATCTATATCCATGATGGTGGAAGTCGTCTTTTTGGCGAAAACCGCCTGCACCTTCAGTCCGACCTTCATCTTGCTGAGGGGCACGCCCTTGATGATATGCGCCATGGGCGTATCCGCGCCATCCAGTTTGATCAATCCCATAATATAAGGCGGCTTCACCGGCTGATGGGGTTCTTCATAACGGACGATGGTAAATCCGGTGACGACACCGGTGTTTTTCACCTCCACCCAGTTCTGGGAAATATCTTCAAAGCAGACTTCACAGTTGGCGCGCGGCGGTACGAAAACCTTTTTACATTTCTTGCATTCTATACCCTTTATTTTCTTCTCATCCCGAAGGGAGATAAGGAAACGACTCCCGGTTCGGCCTGCGAAATATTGGTAGGGAAGAGCAAGCTTTCCTTCAACGGTGAAACAATTATCCTTTGCAGTACTCATGGCATCTCCTTTTCTATCCACAGATCAGTCGATGATCTCAAAGTATTCGATATCCGTAATCGCACCGATCCGGTTTTCACTCCAAACCGGTCGAACCCTTACACCGCGTTTGGCGCGGTCTCGATCCGACGCTTTCAGCTCATGCCACATGGTTTCATGATCCTTGCATCCGTCGAGGAGAAAATGGGCGGAGACATATGGCGTCTCTCGGGTTTCACCGGTCAACGGATCGGGACTGGCATAGTAGGTAATGTCCGCAATGGAAAGCACGCCTTCCGGCCCTACTTCGACCCACTCGTCACACCGTACGACGCACTCGGCGCATACTTCCCGTGGGGGAACCTGGAGCCGCCCGCATTCCGGGCATTTGTTCGCCAGAATCTTCTTCTCTTTAAACGCATTGAGAAATTTCCCCATCACCGGGCCGGTGGAAAACTT
This sequence comes from Desulfobacterales bacterium, assembly GCA_041740615.1. GTDB lineage: Bacteria > Desulfobacterota > Desulfobacteria > Desulfobacterales > SURF-7 > DYJD01. The sequence goes on along the minus strand of JBGSLR010000066.1, from coordinate 13,788 downwards.
CTGGGGAATGGATAGAATCTGGCGCTTGACGATCAACTCCTCGCGCTCCTCCTCCTGGCCGGCGGAAGGAGGCGTGTATTTCTTGAAAAACTGGGTCGCCTTGGTCAGCAGCCCCATATCCCCTTCCACCTTGAGCTTTCCGGATGTAAATGCGGTCATACCGTCCAGCTTACCCAGGGTGATGGCGATCCAATCCTTGGCCGAGCAGGTGGTGGTCACATTGGGCTCGTGCAGTCCCGACTTTACCTGTACCTTACCGTCAGCCACGCAGACGGTCCATTCGCCGCCGCCCGTACCGGTAATCTTGTAGCCGTAATTGCCGGTCACTCCTTTAACGCCATCCGGATTCACGCGGGATTCCATGCTGCCGAAAATATCCGCCACCGTCACTTCAGGAGCCGCTGCCGGTGGCTGGTATTTCTTGAAGAACTGGGTGGCCTTGGTCAACAGTCCCAGATCGCCCTCCACTTTCAACTTGCCCGAAGAAAAGGCGGTCATGCCATCCAGTTTGCCCAGGGTAATGGCGATCCAATCCTTGGCCGCGATCGTGGTGGTTACATTGGGATCATGAAGGCCCGTTTTCACCTTTACCTTGTCGTCCGCCACGCATACCGTATATTCGCCGCCGCCCTTACCGGTGATCACGTAGCCGTAATTAGCCTTCACCCCTTTGATGCCGTCCGGGTTGACTCGCGCCTCCATGGTACCGAAGATATCTTCCACGGTCACTTTCGGAGCAGCAGCCGGCGGCTGATATTTCCTGAAAAAGCCGGTGGCTTTTGTCAGCAGTCCCAGATCGCCCTCCACTTTCAACTTGCCCGAAGAAAAGGCGGTCATGCCATCCAGTTTGCCCAGGGTGATGGCGATCCAGTCCTTGGTCGCAATCGTGGTGGTCACATTGGGTGTATGCAGCCCTTCTTTCACTTTGACCGCCCCGTCTGCAACACAGACCGTGTATTCACCGCCACCCGTGCCGGTAATCACGTAGCCGTAATTGGCCTTGACACCAGCGACGCCCTCCGGAATAACGCGCGATTCCATGGTGCCGAAAATATCCGCCACCGTCACTTCCGGTCCTTTTTCCTTGGGGGCGCCTTTGAGACCCCAATCACGCAGGGTTTTCTTCAACACTTTCCCGATGGGGCTTCTGGGGAAATCACCATCCATGATTTCAATGTATTTCGGCACCTTGAAACTGGCCAGATTCTTTTTACAGAATTCGACGACTTCTTCCTCGGTGAGACTATCGTCTTCCGCCACCACGAATACTTTGACTTCCTCCCCCATGGTCTTGTCCGGGACTCCGACGGTGGCTGCTTCGGAAATTTTCGGGTGAGTCGCCAGCAGGTTGTCGATTTCCTTCGGATAGATGTTTTCTCCGCCGCGGATAATCATGTCTTTTTTACGGTCCACGATAAAGATATAACCGTCTTCATCCTTGATGCCCACATCACCGGTATGGAGAAAACCGTTCACGATGGTCTTGGCGGTTTCCTCGGGTTTGTTGAAATAGCCCTTCATGATATTATCGCCTTTAATGACGATCTCTCCCGGTTGATTGACGCCCAGTTCCTTTCCGTCTTCATCGACGATCCGGATGTCTTGACCCGGCAGGGCCAAACCGATGGAGCCCACCTTCCGGACTCCTACCCGCGGATTAATCGTGCTGACGCAGGTCCCTTCCGTCAAACCGTAGCCTTCCACTATGGGAATGTTGAAAGTCTTTTCAAAATTGTTCATGGTTTCCTGGGTCAGCGGGGCGGCCCCGCAAATCCCGAATTCCATGGAGCTGAGATCGAATTTCTGTCGGGAGGGATCGGAAAGCAGGATCTGGTAGACAGCCGGAACGGCCGACCAGAAGTTGACCTTGTATTTCTCCACCACTTCCCAGAATTCACCTGCGCTGAACTGCTTTCTAAGAATAATGTGATGCCCTTTTTCCATACTGCTGGTGCACGTCAGCATAGCGTTCACATGGAAGAGCGGCAGAAAACAGAGAAAGTTTTTTTTCTCCGGTGTATTCAGCGCAGCGTTGATCATATGGGCGTCGGTTACGACATTTTTATGGGAAAGCAGCACGCCTTTGGGATTGCCGGTGGTTCCGGAGGTGTAAAAGATATACGCGATATCGTCCGGATCGTTCTTGCAGACGACCTTCGTATCATCGCCCTGGGCCAGAAGATCGTTGAAGGGGATATGCCCTTCCATGGGTTTCGGACCGACTTCGATGATTTTTTTAAGGTGGGGGCATCTGTCCTTGATCTCCTTGAAAATCGGCAGGTATTGTTCTTCCACGATCAGGCCGATCCCCTTGGAATCGTTCAATAGATATTCCACCTCAGGGCCCTTCCACCATCCGTTGATGGGTCCGGCCACCGCGCCGATTTTGGCGATGGCGAAATATGCAACCAGCGTCTGGGGACTGTTCTGTACCCAGACATGAATAAAATCACCTTTTTTAAATCCTAGTTTTTTAAGTGCATTCGCAAGAACATGCACCCGTTTCCCCAAATCGCCGTAGGTAATCGTTTCATCATAAAACGTCATATACGGGTCGGTTTTGAATCTGTTGACGGCATCATCGAAATAGTTGCCAAGGTTCATTATCGCCTCCTAAACTGTATCTATAAGGAATAAGATCGCTTTGTTTTCATGCTTCCCTAAAGGCCTCTACCATTTGGGAACTTCTCGGGTCAGGATGGCCAACACCGTCCACATGGTACCGCCGAACCCGGATGCAAGCGCCTGGTTGACCTGTTTCTTTACCTGGTGATCGCCGGCGTCTCCCATGATCTGGAGGGCCGCCTCGGCCACACGGACCATGGCCGTTGCTCCGATAGGATTGGAGGCGGTCACGCCGCCGGACGGATTGATCGGGAAATCACCGTCGATGGTGATTTCATCCTTCTCGACCATTTTCAAATGTTCATCCCCTTCCAGCAGCAGAAATTCGCGGATCCAGTCCAGCCCCCACCAACTGGAGGGATCATACATCTCGAACATGTCGAATTCCTTGCGCGGATTTTTAATACCGTTTCGCTTGAACAGGGTCTCGGCCGCATACCGATGGCTCGTTTTATAGGGCGCATCACCGAAAATGCAGAAGCTTTCCTCCCGGTGGACCGTAATATGATCCTTGATCCAGGCGGGTTGCTTGCACAACGCCTTGGCCTTTTCCTCGGAGGCGAAGATCATGACACAGGCTCCGTCACTCTGGGAACACATGTGAATCATCCGCAGCTCGCCCACCAGGGCCGGAGAGCTGCTCATCAACTCATCCGCCTGATCGAATTCCAGTCCCAAACGGCGATGGGCATGTTTGTTCTTCATGGCATGCTTATCCATGATAATGCGGTATTTCATGGAGGCTTTCTTGGCCCGCTCTTCTCCGAACTCATTGATGACGTCCGCGGCGGTCATGCCGGTCAGCGCTCCGGTCTGCAACTGCCGGGCCCACAGCGGATCCGCCATGTTGGTGATCCCCCCGGTGGTGTGCCCTTCCTGCAATTTTTCAAAGCCGATGGCCATCACGACATCATGCAATCCGGACGAAACCAGATAATCGGCTACCGCAACCAGCGTTGCGCCGGTGGTGCCTCCTGTCGTAACCCGGAGGGATTCCTTTCCAAACGTCCCGGTGCCGATGGTGTGCCACAGATCGGGCTGATGTACCATTTCAAACAACTCCATGTTGCCGTGGACGACGCAATCCACGTCGTCCATGGTAATACCGGCATGCTTCAGGGCCGCCACGACGGCTTCATGGATCATTTCAGGTTGATTGACTTCTTCCCGATGGCTCGAATATACGGACTGTCCTACACCGACAATACCCACATTTCTATTTTTTTTCATGCTTGCGCCTCCCTAATCCCGCGCCAAAATCGCGACGGAGTGAAACTGTCCGGCCGGTCCCATGACACCATGGGCCAGAGCCCTTTTTGCAGTTGCTACCTGACGATCACCGGCTTCCCCTCTCAGTTGAAGGGCGGCTTCCGCAGCCCGAACGAGGCCGCCGAGCAACAGCGGATTTCCGGCCAGCATCCCTCCGGACAAATTGACATGATTCTTATCCGGTCCGCCGGCGTTGATCCAATCGCCGCCTTTTCCGTCATCACAAATTCCCAGACCTTCCATCCACATGGGCAACTGATAGGCATATTGGTCGGACACTTCCAGCACATCGAAGGCGGAACGCGGGTCTTTGACCCCCGCGCGCTTATAAGCCCGTTGGGCTGCCATTTTCAGGGCAAAATTGGAAGTCAGGTCGCGATCTCCCATGAAAAAATTATCCATACAATTGCCGACGCCGGTAATCCAAACCGGTTTGTCCGTTATCTTGACGGCCACTTCCTCTGCGGCCAGGATCATCCCGACGGCACCGTCCGAAACCGGATAGGCATGCAGTCGGCGAATGGGATCCACCAGCATTTCCGAAGCCATTACCTCCTCCTCGGTTACCACCGGAAGGCCTTTGATACTGGGGTTCTTGGCCGCATTCCGGCGGGAGCGGACCACGATTTTGGCCAACTGCTCTTCGGTGATTCCCGCCTTTGCGGCATAGGCTTGGGCTTGCAGACCGGCGGCTACGCAGAAATCCAACCCTACCGGCCGGGTGTAAAAGGGATCAAAGGCCACATGGGTCACCATGTTACGGCTTTGACCCTGAGACTCCTTGCAATGTCCCATCAACAGCACCACGTCATTGTGACCGGACTGGATCGCCGCCAGACCATAATAAACGGCCTGAATCCCTTCCTGAGCCACCTTTTCCTCACATCCGAAATGACCGCCCAGAACATCGGTCATGGCGTTGTTGGAAATCGTGCGGGCGTCGAAAAGATCGTCGGAAACGCTGATGGTCATGTTGATACCGGGCTTCTTCTTTTTCCCTTTCTGCTGCTTCTTGGCAAAATCCACGCCGGTTTGTTCCCGGAGCGATTCCAGGACATCAATGGCCATCCCTTGGAAGCGATCCTGCCATTTATTTCGTTCCCATGTCGTTTGCGCTACCGCGCAAATTGCTACTCGTCTCGCCATTTTTGTTATCCTCCTTGTTTCCATCCGCAGTAATTTAAAACCCGTGCGTTTCAGTGAAACAGTTCCAGAAATCTCCGGCCTTGATGGCGCGGATGATCAAATCCTTTTCTCGCATGCAATCCATTTCGATCCACGCCCGACCGCACATAAGCCGGGTATGCGCATCGTCCGTGGCCACCTTGTGAAACGGAAGCTCGGGTGTTTCGTATTCCCTTGTTCGAAATCCCTTGGACGTAATTTCCACGGCGTCCAGCGGAACCCGTTCCGCCACCGCCAGAATTCGGTCCTTGACCTTTGCAAACGGCAGGTCCAGCTCGGAAGGATGGTTGAAAATATGAAGCGTCTCACGATCCCCCTCGATTCGATTCACATGCACATAGCCTTTCTCGAATACCGTCATCTCGACACCTGTAAAGACGATCATCTCCGTTCGCAACGATGCAACAGCCGCATAGCAATTGGAGCGGATGAGGTAATCATGATCGGTCAGTGCGATAAAGTCGAACCCAAGCGCCTCATATACCCGCACCACCTCCGGGATGGTCAATTCCCCGTCCGAACAGGTTGTATGCACATGCAGAGCGCCTTTTAAGTGCATGATGCCTCTTTGAACAGGTTGTTGATGCCACCGACGATGAAGGCGACGGCATCCTGCCCGATGGTGGTCAGATCCTGGCTGCGATCCTGCCAGAATAAATATTCATAAGCCACGCGTTCATAGATCCCCATAATGCTGACGGCAATCACCTCGGCGGAAAACCGGCTCTGAAAACCCGACTCCTGGTTATCACTCATTCGACGCAGGGCATTGAGAACGTCACCGGTCAGTTTATCGAAAATTTCCTTGCGGCGTTCTTCCACCAGCGGACTCTGCCCGACGGATTCCCGGAAAACGATCGCGACCTTCTCCGGGTAACGCACGCAGAATTCCTCGAAAAACATCCGACCCGCCTGCCGGAAACCAGCCAGCGAAGCCCCTGATTTTTTGAACTCATTCCCCAGCAGGGCCCGCAGCCGGAAACCGATCTCATCCAGCAATTGGACCAGCAGGTCTTCCTTGTTCTTAAAGTAAAAGTAAACCGCGCCTACGGAAACCTCGGCCGCGTCCGCAATCCGTTCCATGCTGGTTTTATGGTACCCCTCGCTGGCAAACAGAGATTCCGCTGCGGTCAGTATGCTCTGATAGCGCTGTTCCCGCTCCCGTTGCCTCCGCAAAGCCGATTTGGAAAGGGCCTCTTTCTTGTCCTCCTGCATTTTCTCTTTGCTTTTCGGCATCACGAAACACGCGCCCCCAGTGCGCCGTCACCGATCTTGACTCGTGCAATCTCCGTCGACGTCCCCGCGATCTGGCCGTATTTGGCGCATCGGTAGGCTCTTTCCACCACATTCCCGGAAAGGAAACCTGCTCCGGAAAGGATCTGCATGGCATTGGCCGCCACCTGCTCCGCCGCTTCCGTGCAAAACACTTTTGCGCAAAGGGTGATGGATTCGGCTTCCTTGGGAGCGTCTTCCGCAGTCCAGGCCGCCCGGTATGCAAAAAGCTGCGATGTCTGCACCAGGGTCAGCATCTCGGACAGCTTGAAACCGACTTCCTGATAGGCGATCACTGGCTTGCCGCCGCTCTTATGGGTTTTTGCATGGTTTTTAGCCGACTCGAAGGCGGATTTCATCAGACCGATGCTGGCCCCCAGAATGACCTGGTTTTCCCACATACGGATCAAGGCGAGGCTCTCTTTGCCCCCGACCGGAACCATGACCTGGTTCGCCGGGATCCGACAGTCTTCCAGGCGGATATTGCAGATAGCGGCGCCGTCATAACCCAGCGTCGCCAGGCGATTTTCCATCACCAATCCCTTGGCGTTTTTTTCCACCAGGAACATCGCGCCCTTGCCTTCCATGACGCCCGCCACGGCCAACCAGTCGGCCGTGGGGCCGTTGATCACGTATTGTTTATGGCCGTTGACCACCACGACATCGCCATCCACCACACCGGTTGTTTTCAGAGGCTCGTTGTCCACATTCATGGCGTCTTCGGACAACCCCAGGGCTCCGATCATCTTGCCGCTCAACAGCGGCGCCAGCCATTTCTCTTTCTGGGCCTCATCTCCCCAGGTCTGAACAATCCGACCGAATACCCGCGTACTCATTTCCACGGATAGAAAAAGCGAAGGCGACAGACCGGCAAGTACCTCCATGGCGCCCATCAACGTGAGCGTTCCATGTAAGCCCGACTGGGAAGCGAGCCCCAGATTCAAATAGGGCGTTTCTCCGAGACGAGCCAGAGCCCCCCGCGTGATTCGATCAATGGACGCGACATCGCCCTTCTCGGGATCGTTCGCTTCCACGTAAGATTGCATCACTTCCTGCAGCTGAACAAACAATGCAAATTCCTGATCACTGAAATCGTAATTCATTTTATTCCCCCTGATTCTCCTTGGCGGATAAACGGTTATCGCCGCAGTTAGATTAGCTTGGAGATAATCATCTTCTGAATATCGGATGTTCCACCGCCGATCGGTGCCAGACGGCTGTCACGGAAGATCCTCTCCATATCGTATTCATGGCAGTAGCCGTATCCGCCATGCAGAACGACGGCGTCGTTGGCGGGCGCCATACTCCAATCCCCCACGAACAGCTTTGCGACCGCCGCCTCAAGATGGTTCAGCGGCCGCCCCTGATCTTTGCACCAGGCGATTCGGTAGACCAGCGACCGCGCCGCTTCGGCGAATATCCGGATATTGGCCAACTTGTGTTTGACGGCCTGGAACTGACCAATGGAACGACCGAATTGAACCCGTCCCTTGGCATATTCGGCGCACCGCTTGAGCATAAAGGTAGAGGCGCCCACAAACGGTGCCAGCAAGGCGCTGCGGTCCCATTCCACCGTTTGCATGGACATGTTGAACCCGTCCCCCTCCTTGCCCAGCAGATTCCCGGCGGGAATCTCGCAATTGTTCAGAAAAAGCTCCGACGTCTGGGAGGTGCGCACGCCCATTTTGATGATATTGGGTCCGGAGGAAAACCCAGGGGTCCCTTTTTCAACGATAAAGGCGGAAATACCCGCGTGCTTGAGTTCGGGATTGGTTTTGGCATAAATCACGGCCACATCGGCGATGGGACCGTTGGTAATGAAAATTTTGCTGCCGTTCAGGACGTAGTTATCTCCTTTTTTTTCCGCAATGGTTTTCATGGAAGCTACGTCGGAGCCGGCGTCCGGTTCGGTAAGCCCCATGCAGCCGATCCATTCACCACTGGCGAGCTTGGGGATATATTTTTTTCGTTGTTCATCCGTGGCATGTCGGAACAGGGTGTCCGCACACAGAAAGGTATGCGCTCCCAACGCCAGTGTCAGGCCTCCGTCCACTCCGGCCTCCCCGAGCGCTTCGCCGGCCAGAACGGTCGTGATCACGTCCGCACCGCCACCACCAAGCTCCTCCGGAAAATGGAGACCCAGAATCCCGAACTCCCCAAGCTTTCGAAAGGATTCGAAATCAAACTCCTTGTTCAAATCGTGTTCCTGCACGCGGGGTACGATTTCTTTCTTGGCAAACCGGATAACCTCTTTTTTGAACATCAACTGTTCTTTGGTAAATGCAAAATCCATTAGCCTCTCCCGTCCTTGTTTACATTTATTCGTTTCTTGCGACAACGACGCCGCCCCGAAACCCGACGTATTCGCTGGATTGAAAATTCAAGTTTCGCGCCGCTTGGGGGATATGTCTTTTTTCCTTTGGCACAGGTGATTGCAGATCATTTTCTTTTCAGAAACCCAAGCGGCGCGCCACTTGAAACCGCATATTTATTCACAAACAAAACTTTATTCATGTTTGTAATTCTATTCAAAAACAAAGTCAAGTTTTTTCTTGATCTATAATTCAACTTTCTGAGATATGAAACAAATGCCTAATATTATAATTATTTTTTTAAAGCACCCAGCGATTTATACCAGGAACGGGCGCCATGGTTCGCGCCGAATTCTTCGGTGCAAATGAGAAACGACCCTGTACTGTTTTTTTGATATTCTAAAATAAAATTATATTCAATTGTAAAATAATATTCATTTAGAAATTTTTATTATTTTACATATTGACATTTTTAAATCCCTCGGATATTCAGTTATCCCATCGTTTCCATCGAAGGTCACCCGACAAGACGGACCCAAGAAAAAGTCGGGATGGAAGGGAAACAGGCATCAATACAGAAGCAATGGACGACAAATGTTCCAAAATAATCCCCAAATGGAGGTGTACCATGTCGAATAAGGTTATCATTACGGCCGCTCTGTCCGGTGCGGGAACGTTTAAAAACAACAACCCGGCGGTTCCCTATACCCCACGGGAATTTGCCGAAGAAGCCGCAAAGTGTTACAAGGCAGGGGCCGCCATGGTGCATGTGCATGCCAGGCTGGATGACGGCATGCCGACCCATGAAGTGGCCCGCATTCGGGAGACCCACGATGCCATAAAAGACAAAACGCCGGAACTGATTGTCAACCTCAGCTCAGCAGTGGGAATGGGCAAGACCGCCGAACAGAGAATCACCCAAATTATTGAAATAAAACCAGAGATGGCGTCACTCAACACCAACACCATGAACTTTGCCATTGTCGACCGCAAGTCCGGACAGGTGATGATCGATTATGTGTTCGAAAACACCTTTACCATGCTGCAAAATTTCGGCAAAGCCATGGAAGAAAACGGCGTCAAACCGGAAGCGGAAATATACGACATCGGAGGACTCGACAACTTCCTCCTGATCGCCAAACAGAAATTTTTTACCGACCCGGTAAATTTCAATTTTGTCTGGGGTGTTGCCGGCGGTCAGCGGTTTCGACCGGAAGCCTTTACAACATTGGTCAATGCCCTGCCGCCCAACTGCAATTTTACAACCTGCGGCGTGGGCAATGACGAATTCCCGGCCATTATGCAATCCTGCCTCATGGGTGGACACATGCGCGTGGGCCTGGAAGACAACGTACGCTCGCCCGGCGGCGAACTGGCCAAGGGAAGTTACGAACTCGTGGAATGGGCGGTGCGCATCGCTGAAGTTCTAGACCGCAAACCGGCCACTCCGGATGAAGCCAGGGAAATAATGGGCATTCAGAAACGATAGTAGTGCTCCGGCATGTCACACGCCGGATGACGAATATGCAACAAGAGGAGGAATGACCATTGAATATCATCGATCAAGGCCAAGGAGAGCTGTTTTTGGACCCGGACCCGGACAAAGCGCGGGCGTTTTTCCGGACAAAAAATCGCAAACTGGTGAACAAGGTGATGGACCTGAAAGAGGCTGTCGCCAAGTTCGTTCAGGATGGCGATTATCTGGCCATCGGCGGTTTCGGTGCCAATCGGACGCCCATCGCCGCCTGCCATGAAATTGTGCGTCAGAAAAAGAAAAATTTGGGGTTTGCCGGCCATACATCCACCCATGACATGGAGATACTCAGTGCCGGAGAAGTATACAATCGCATCGACGTGGCCTATATCATCGGACTGGAGGCCCGCGGCCTGTCCACCTGCTCCAGACGGTACATGGAAAGCGGCAAAGTCAAAGTCACCGAATGGACCAATTATAGTCTGGCGGCCCGCCTGCGGGCCGCAGCCATGGGGGTGCCCTTTGTCCCGACCCGTAACGTCATGGGAACCGACACCATCAAATACAGCGCAGCGAAAACGGTTGAATGCCCTTTTACAGGAAAAAAAGTCGTTTTGATGCCGGCATTGTACCCGGACGTTTCGGTCATCCATGTTCACGAAGCGGATATTTTCGGAAACGCGCGATTCAAAGGGATTGCCGTTGCGGATGTCGATCTGGCGAACGCCTCGAAGAAACTCATCATCACCACCGAAAAACTGATCACGAGTGATGAAATCCGAAGAGATCCCTCTTCTACACGGATTCCCTATTTTCTAGTGGATGCCGTCTGTGAAGTTCCCTTCGGCGCGTATCCGGGGAACATGCCTTATGAATATTTTTCCGATGAAGCCCATCTGCGGGAATGGCTGAGCGTCGAAAAGGATGCGGAAAAATTCAAAGCGTTTCTGGACAAAAACATATACGGCTGCAACAACCACGAAGAATACATTGCCCGAAACGGTGGGGCTGAAAAAATGAGGGAACTCAGAGCCAAGGAACTGCTCTTATCCAAGGAGGTGTCGTCGTGACGGATTACAATGCAATGGAAATCATGATAAGTGTCGCGGCCAGAGAGCTGGAAAACGGCGCGACGGTGGGCGTGGGCACCGGAGCCCCGTGCGCCGCCGCCATGCTGGCCCAAAAAACATCGGCGCCCGACCTGGTGATCATGTTTGAAGCCGGGGGCATCAGCCCCAATTTGCCGGAAATGCCGATTTCCGTCGGTGACTCCCGAACCTTTTACAAAGCAGCCATGGCCGGTAGCATGAACGATATCATGGAAGCCTGCTCCCGGGGATTCGTGGACTATACCTTTCTCGGCGGCGCTCAGATCGATATGTACGGAAACCTGAACTCCACCGTTATCGGCAATCATGCCAACCCCAAAGTCCGCTTTCCGGGCAGCGGCGGCGCCAACGATTTCGCATCCTTCTGCTGGCGCATGATGGTCATGACCCCCCAGGACAGCCGCCGTTTCGTAGAAAAGCTCGACTTCCTGACCACTCCTGGCTGGCTTCAGGGAGGGGATTCCAGAGCGAATTCCGGCCTTCCACTGGACAGCGGGCCTTATAAGATCATTACCAACATGGCCATTATGGATTTCGAGCCCGTATCGAAACGCATGCGCGTGATTTCGATTCATCCGGGCTATTCCGCCAAAGATGTCCAGGATAATTGTTCCTTCGAGCTGTTGCAGGCGGCCGCCATCGCCCAGACCATGCCGCCCACCGCAGAGGAGCTGCGCCTGTTGCGAGAGGAGATCGACCCCTATCGCTATGTAATCGGGAGATAGCCCATGTCATTTCAACCATCGAATTGGAAATGATTTTGACGGTTGACAGCGGCATTTTTTATAGTATGATCGGCTCTTTTGTCCAATGGACGCTATGAAGACGCTTTGGTTGAATACTAAATAAATAAAAAATGTTACACGAAGGAGCCGATACATGTCAGCATCAATTCCAAAACCGCCGGCAAAAGCCTGGATCACCACTTTTGCCGGAACGGCCGTCAATCTCTGCTTGGGCATATTATATGCCTGGAGCATCTGGAAGAAAGCCCTGGTCAATATCGACAGAGCGGGAGAACCCATGTCCGGGATCAATGCCGGTTGGACGTATCTCACCAACTCCCAGGCATCGACCCCCTTTTCCCTCTGTGTCATCATCTTCGCATTGATGATGGTGCCCGGCGGTCGCATTCAGGACAAATACGGCCCGCGTGTGGGCGCCACCCTGGGCGGTCTGCTGCTGGCCTTGGGATGCATCGTCGCCGGTCTGATGAAAAGCTACACCGGACTGATTCTCGGATTCGGGATCATCGGCGGAATCGGGATGGGATTGGGATATGCCGCGCCCACTCCGGCGGCCCTCAAATGGTTCGGCCATAAACGAAGAGGCATGGTGGCCGGTATCGTCGTTGCCGGATACGGAGGAGCCGCCATCTATATCGGCGCCGTGGGCCAGATGCTGATCGATCGATACGGCATCACCGGCAGTTTCGTGGGACTCGGTCTCAGTTTCGCGGTGGTTGTCGTCATCGCCAGTCAGCTCTTGTTCACCCCGCCGGAAGGATATGTGCCGCCGACACCGGTGGTACCCAACGGCAAAAAAACAAACGACCGCAACTGGGAAACCGGTGAAATGCTCAAAACCTGGCAATTTTACGCCCTGTTGATCCTCTTTATCATCAGCACCCAGTCGGGACTTCTGATCATCGCCAACGCAGCCGGTCTTCTCCAGGAAGCGGGCAACAGCGTCGCCTTTCTGGCCGCCAACGCATGGCTGATCGTCTCCTACGGAGGCATGGTCAATGCCGGCGGACGGGTCGGCACCGGTTTCTATTCCGATAAAATCGGCAGACTGAATGCATATTGCCTGAACAGCGCCATATCGGCGGCATGCCTTTTTGCCCTGCCCTTCGTCATTTCAACAAAAAATATACCCTTGTTGTTCCTCGTAGTCGGCATTGCCTACTGGCAGTACGGCGGCGGCCTTTCCCTGCTGCCGTCCTTCACGGCCGATTTCTACGGTCCCAAGAACCTGGGAATTAATTACGGCCTTGTGTTCATTGGCTGGGGGTGCGGATTCTTTATGGCCAAGCTGGGGGGAACGATCGAAGACCTCACCGGAAGCCTGGACTTCGCATTCTACATTTCAGGCGCCCTGCTCATCCTCGGCATCCTGCTTGCTCAATGGATAAAACGGCCCATTCATCCGAAAGATGCGCGACACGAAATCCACTACGCAGTTGACAGAGAAATACTATCGACACAAGAAAGTTAGCGCTCGACAAGCCATCTCACAAATCAGACGGGGTAGCCGTGTCTTCATCGGTACCGGATGCGGTGAACCCCGTCACCTGATTGAGACCATGGTGGCAATGGAAAGCCTGCAGGATATCACCCTGTACCAGATGCTTTCCATCACCCTGGCCCGCTTCGTCCAGGAAGCCTCTTTCCTGAAACGGTTCGCCCTGAAGCTTTTTTTCATCAGCCAGCCCCTGCGCAAGGCCGCCTTCGAAGGCAAAATCGACTATATCCCGGCCTATCTTTCCCAGATTCCGGGGCTTTTCACCTCCCATCGCATCGGCCTGGATGTGGCCCTGATC
>JBGSLR010000065.1:0-5976 GCA_041740615.1 Desulfobacterales bacterium | reverse complement strand
AGCCGGAATCAAGGGCCTCGATGGGGTCAAGATCGTCATGACCACCGCCCTGGGCGACCGGAACAACGTCATCCAGGCTTTCCGGGAGCAATGCGACGGATACCTGGTCAAACCCATCGACAAGGGGAAACTGGCCAAGCTCTTGAAGGAAATCATGAACCGGTAGAAAAGCAATTGCCAATTATGAATGGTGGATTTGGGGCCATTATATAAGACCGGCCGGCTGAAAAGATTCGGCGCATTATTTACTGTATCTGGAGCAAAACGAGCCGGGATTGAATCCCTTATTGGATCGGCCATTCGTAATTCATGGCTTTTCTTCTCGCATAGGACAAAGTCCGATTTTTTCGAACTGTCATTGTTCCATTTCCCATCCCCGAAAGGCTCTTACAAAATGATAACTATACGATAGATAATGAAAAAACGATGAAATGAACCCTATTGTTGGGATGGCATGATAGTTGAATGCATTTTGAATATATCCGGCGTGAAACAATTGGGTGATGATGGGGGGCGCCCATCACCTTTGTGCTGCGAACCCCGAGTTTTGTCAAGGGGGTGATCAACCTGACAGAAGAGACCATTTCAGTGATCGTTCTGCGCCGGCGTTTCGGCATGCCCAGGCGGATCACACGGAACGATCCTGAATCATTGTCCCGGAAATCCACTGGAGCAGCAACAAATAAGATTGCAGAGGGGGGCTACCATGAAAAAAAACTGGGGGATGGGTGCAAAAATTACAGGCGGATTCGGCCTTGTGATCGCCCTTTTGATCAGCGTGATGGGGATCTATCAGTACGCCGTTTCAAGTACGACAACTTCCTTCAAAAATCTAATGAAAGAGGAAATCGCCATTACCAACCATTCAGACAAAGTTACCGTGCTCATGCTTCAATGCCGTCGGAATGAAAAGGACTTCCTTATCCGTCTGGATGAAAAATATGTGGGCGGCTTGGAACAAAATGTAAATGAACTAAAACAACACGCCATTGCAATCATGGATTTGGGAAAAACACTCAACAACCCGGGCGCAGTTGAAAAAGCGTCGGCTATCCTAAAACTCATTGATGAATATGTGCGTGCTTTCCGGGAGATTGTGGCTTCGTGGAAAATTCGGGGCATGGATCACGCCAGCGGGTTGCAGGGCGAATTCAGGAATATGGCTCACAAGTTGGAGACAAACATGAAAGCGCATGATATAGAAGACCTCTATATCGCTCTATTGCAGATGCGCAGATATGAAAAGGACTTTGTCAATAAGCGCAGCGACGATTATCAATTAAAATTCATGAATGCCATATCAGAGTATGGCATGTTATTGGATAAGAGCGCTTGTTTTGAAATCGAAAAAAACAACCAGAAAAAAGCGTTTTCTTCCTATCAGGAAGCTTTTCAAGGCTATCTTGGGGCCGGCAATTCCAACGACAAAGAAGAGCATCAGTATCAGATCATGAGAGCGGCGGCCAAGGAAATGGAAGTCGCCATTGATAACGTTTATGTGCCGAAGGCAAGCACCCTTTTGTTGACTATCCGTAAAAACGAAAAAGACTACCTGTTGCGTAATGATACTGAATATATCACCAAAACCCATTCAGCCATTGACGCTTTGTTGGAAGCATTTAAAAAAGCACGCGTGTTGGCGGAATATGTCCGAAATACGGAAATCAGTTTGAAAAACTACAAAAAGGCATTTGACGATCTTGTCGCTGAAAATGTCAAAATCGCCACTCTGACCGAGAAAATGCGAACCATCGTCCATCAGGTGGAACCCATTGTGGAATCTTTGCGCACGGAATCTGAAGATACCGGGGATATGAAAATCATCTCTACAACGGAAACGGCTACCCGCAACGGTTGGGTCGCATTGGGCTTGGGACTATTCGCCATCGTGATTGGAAGTCTTCTTTCCTTTTTCATAACTCGTGGCATCACCCGGCCGATAAAAAGAGTGATTGAAGGACTTTATGAAGGAGCGGAGCAGGTGAATTCCGCTTCGACGCAGGTGTCGTCTTCCAGCCAGTCGCTTGCCGAAGGAGCCAGCGAGCAGGCCGCCTCCATTGAGGAGAGTTCGTCGTCATTGGAGGAGATGTCTTCCATGACCAAACAGAATTCGGACAATGCCAACCAGGCCAATACGCTCATGAACGAAACCAGAAAGGTCGTGGATACGGCCAACGGATCCATGGCGAACTTGACCGAATCCATGAAGGAAATCTCCAAGGCCAGCGAGGAAACCTCCAAGATCATCAAGACCATTGACGAGATCGCCTTCCAGACCAACCTGCTGGCGCTGAACGCGGCTGTAGAAGCTGCCCGGGCCGGTGAGGCCGGTGCGGGGTTCGCGGTGGTGGCCGACGAAGTGCGCAACCTGGCCATGCGGGCCTCGGAGGCGGCCAAGAATACCGCCAACCTCATCGAAGGCACGGTGAAGAAGGTGAAGGACGGTTCCGATATCGTGGACCGCACCAACGAGGCTTTTCAACAAGTAGCTTCCAGCAGCACCAAGGTGGGGCAGTTGGTCAGTGAGATCGCAGCCTCTTCCAACGAGCAGGCCCAAGGCATCGAGCAGATCAATAAGGCCGTGACCGAGATGGACAAAGTCACCCAGCAGAACGCCGCCAACGCCGAGGAATCTGCCTCCGCTTCGGAAGAAATGAATGCCCAGGCCGAACAGATGAAAAGCATGGTGGATGAACTGGTGACCATGGTAGGGGGCGTCTCGGCAAACGGCCGAAAAAAGCCGTCATCGATGGCAGGCAGAATCGTATCGGGGAAAAAAAGTGGGGCGGCCGGCCCTCATCTCCGTCACGCTCTGGCCCTGCATCACCCGCCGGCAAAGCGTGCCGCCGGCGCCAAAGCAGTCAAAGATTCCGTCCATTCCGAGCGGCTGATTCCCATGGAAGAGGACTGTAAGGACTTCTAAAGAATGGGGAATGAAAAGAAGGCGGAAAGGTCTTGAAACATCACACGCGAGTCCTTTTCGCCCTTCACCCGGACTGGAAGTTGTTTCATCGTTAACCGAATCGTCCACTCAACCGAAACACCCCATCAGAGGAACTTGCCCATGCAAGAGATAACCCCGAAACTGGAACAGATAGCACTCAAGGTGGTGGCGCTGGAGGCAGGGGATGTTCCGGCCATGGGCGAATTGCTGAATGCCCTGGATGAACTCTCAAAAAAAATCGATGGATTTGCCAGTCCCCTGCCGGGCATGATCGTCCAAGGTCTCCACGGGTATGTCGAACGCCTGATCCTGAACGAGGAAAGCGATTTGGAATTATTGGGGGAAAGCGTCGGAGCCTTGCAGGACGTATGGCGGGAGGTCCAGTCGGACGCGAATTACATGGGCGATTACCTGGATTTGTTGCGCAGGCTGGATGGCGGCGAGATTGTGGAAGAAGTGCCGGATGAATCTCAGACCGTCGGAACATGGAAGACAAAACCGGAGACGGAAGAGGGTGTCCTTTCCGATGAAGACGCCATGATCATGCGCGATTTCTCCATGGAGGCCATCGAGAATCTCGAAAAAATTGAGTTGAGTCTGATGGATCTGGCCCAGAATCCGGACTCCACGGATATCATCAACGATATTTTCAGGCCTTTTCATACCATCAAGGGTGTTTCCGGTTTTTTGACCCTCAACCGCATCAACCGTCTCTCCCATTGCACGGAAAACCTGCTGGACAGCGCCCGCAAGGGGGACTTCACCCTGGGCGAGGAGCATACGGACATCATTCTGGAGGCGGTGGATATGTTGAAGGAGATGATTTATCATATCCAGAGCGCCTTGATTTCCCAGGATCGGAATCTGGAAGGGGATACGATCATCGAACCCATGATCGCCAAAATCGAGGGGGCTTTGACGGGTGCAATCGCCCCGGCAAAACCCTTGCGGTTGGGTGAAATATTGGTGGAATCCGGTTATCTGTCGCCGGAGGATCTGAAAAAAGGACTCGAGATCCAGAAACAACGGCCTTCGGAAAAGATCGGCAAGATTCTGGTGGATGAAAAGCTGGTGCAACCCCGGCAGGTGACAGCGGCCCTGAACAGCCAGAAAAAGGCGCCCAAGGCAGCGGACTTGCAGGTGAAAGTGGATACGATCAAGCTGGACAGCCTCATCGATCTGACCGGCGAGCTCGTGATCAGCCAATCCATGCTGAAACAGAATGAGGTGATCCGATCTGCCAATGATCCCCGCTTGTATCAGAACATCAATCACCTTTCCAAGATTGTTTCCGACCTGCAAAAGACGGCCATGTTCATGCGAATGATTCCCATCAAGAACACCTTCCAGAAAATGGTCCGCCTGGTGCGGGATCTGGCGCGTTCGTCCGGCAAGAAGGTCGATCTGGAAATGAACGGAGAAGACACCGAAATCGATCGCAACGTGGTGGAGGAACTCTACGAACCCCTGGTTCATATGGTGCGAAACGCCGTGGATCACGGTCTGGAAATCCCCGGGGAGCGTCTTTCCGCCGGCAAGCCCGAACATGGGCGGGTGGGGCTGAGGGCCTATCACAAGGGAAGCAACATCATGATCGAAATCCAGGATGACGGCCGCGGGCTCAACAAATCGCGCATTCTGGAAAAAGCCGTGGCCGGCGGTCTGGCTTCGTCCGCTGTCGCGTTGAGTGACGAACAGATTTTCGATTTCATCTTTCATCCGGGTTTTTCCACCGCCAGTCAGGTGACGGATGTTTCCGGCCGCGGCGTGGGCATGGATGTGGTGAGAAAGCGCATTGAAAAGTTGAAGGGGCAAGTCAGCATCCGCTCCGAACCTGGAAAGGGCGCGGTGTTTACCATCGCCCTGCCCCTGACGCTGGCCATCATCGAAGGGATGGTGGTGAGAGTGGGGAATGAGCGCTATATCCTGCCTACCCTGGCCATCGTGGAAACCGTGAGACCCCAGCGTGCCAACTGCTTCACCGTTGCCGGAAAGGGTGAGATGATCAAGTTCCGGGGGGAATTGATCCCCCTGGCCCGATTAACTCACTTGTTCGGAGTGGAAGGGCAATTCCAGGATCCCTGGGACGGTCTGGTGGTGGCCGTGGAACACAAGGGGCGGAAGCTGGGCTTGTTTCTGGATGAACTCCTGGGCAAGGAGGAAGTGGTCATCAAAAGCCTCGGGGAAACCTTCCGTCAGGTCAAAGGCATCAGCGGCGGCGCCATTCTGGGAGATGGCCGCATCGGGTTGATTTTGGATATGGAAGGGGTGTTTGAACTCGGCGCCACTCAAAAAGAATCGGGGAAGGGAATGATATGAAACATACTGATAAAGAGTCGATGCCGTATTCCTTTCCGGATCCGCGCAAAACCAACCCCCCCCGGGATGTCAAAAGAGAATACATCCGCGATTTCGTATTGTCCTGGCGGGATCTGTTGGATAGCCTGGAAACCACGTCCTTGCAGATGGAGTCCGGTACGCGGGATGACGATACCCTGGGTAAAATCAAACGAATATTGCATACGATCAAAGGGGACGCCGGTGTGGTCGGCTTTCCCGCCATTACCGATGTATTCCATAAGGCGGAAGATGTCTTGGAGTCGTACATCGATCGGGGGGCGTGCCCTACCGAATATCTCCTGGCCCTCAAGGACTGGTTGCAGCAGGTCGTTCTGAACCTTGAAATGGTCGAATCATCCAGTTCCAATCAGAAAAAGGCGCCGGTTTCAACCGACCCGCAACATGATGCCGGGGAGATGAAGAAAAGAAATGACGGATCCCTCCTGAAAGTTCTGATCGTCGAGGATGATTTTACCGGAAGGCTGATGTTGCAGAAAATGATGTCCGCCTACGGGGATTGCCACATCGCCGTGGACGGCATGGAAGCGGTGCGGGCCTTTCGACTGGCCCTCGACAGCGGTCAATTGTATGACCTGATTCTTCTGGATGTCATGATGCCGGAGATGAACGGACAGGAAGTGCTCAAGGAAATCCGGCGGATGGAGGACGAAGCCGGAATCAAGGGCCTCGAT
>JBGSLR010000064.1:0-28963 GCA_041740615.1 Desulfobacterales bacterium | reverse complement strand
CACCTGTTCCCATCCCGAACACAGAAGTTAAGCTCTTTTGCGCCGATGGTACTGCTCGGGAAGCTGGGTGGGAGAGTAGGACGCCGCCGAAAATCTTTTTAAAAGCCCGGATACTCTCAGGAGTGTCCGGGCTTTTTTTTTCGATGATACTTTGAAGGTTACCGCATAAAAAACCCCCGTTGCCGCAATCGCAACGGGGGTTTTTGAATGATATCCGAATCGAAATAAATGCCGGATTTTCAGTACATATCGTCATCCATGCTGCCGGCGGGCATTGCCGCGCCTTTTTTGGGCTTCGGTTTTTCAGTGATCATGGCTTCGGTTGTCATCATGAGGCCCGCAACCGATGCGGCGTTTTGAAGGGCGAAACGGACGACTTTAGTGGGATCAATGACGCCCGCTGCGATGAGATTCTCGTATTCCAGGCTTGCGGCATTGAAACCAAAGTCGTTCTTTTCTTCCATGACTTTTTTCAATACCACGGAGCCTTCCATGCCGGCATTCTCGGCGATCTGCCGTAACGGTTCGGCCAGTGCGCGTCTCAGGATATTGACGCCGTCCTTCTCCTCCCCGGAAACTTTTATGCCGTCAAGCGCTTCAATGCAACGAACGAGGGCGACACCGCCTCCCGGAACAATGCCTTCTTCAACAGCCGCCCGCGTGGCATTCAGGGCGTCCTCCACACGCGCTTTCTTTTCTTTCATTTCCGTTTCCGTGGCGGCTCCGATATTGATGACGGCGACACCTCCCACCAGTTTCGCCAATCTTTCCTGCAGTTTTTCGCGGTCGTAGTCGGAGGTGGTGTCTTCTATCTGGGCCCTGATTTGTTTCAGACGGCCCTCGATGGCTTTGCGGGTGCCGGCGCCGTCGACAATGGTGGTGTTTTCCTTCGTAATGGTCACGCTTTTGCATTTTCCAAGATCCGCGATGGTGACGGTTTCCAATTTAACGCCAACATCCTCTGAAATCACCTGACCTCCGGTCAAAATGGCGATATCCTCCAGCATGGCTTTCCGTCGGTCACCGAAACCGGGCGCCTTTACAGCGGCTACTTTCAGGCTACCCCGAAGCTTGTTGACGATCAATGTCGCAAGCGCTTCCCCCTCAATGTCCTCGGCGATAATCAGAAGCGGCTTCCCCTGCCGTGCAATGGTTTCCAGAAGGGGCACCATATCTTTCATGAGGGTGATCTTCTTTTCATTGATCAAAATGTAAGGTTCCGTCAGAAAGGTCTCCATTTTTTCAGCGTTTGTAACAAAGTAGGGAGAGAGGTATCCGCGATCGAACTGCATCCCTTCCACGACTTCCAGGGATGTCTCCATGCTTTTTGCTTCTTCGACGGTGATAACGCCTTCCTTTCCGACTTTTTCCATAGCCTCGGAAATGAGTTTGCCAATGGACTCATCGTTGTTGGCGGAAATGGTTCCGACCTGCTCGATCTCGCGTTTGTCTTTGGTGGGCTTGGAAATTTTTTTGAGTTTTTCGATGATAGCGACGACGCCTTTATCAATTCCACGCTTCAGGGCAATCGGATTCGCCCCGGCCGATACAAGCTTATGTCCTTCCGAATAGATGGCCTGGGTCAAGACGGTGGCAGTGGTCGTGCCATCGCCGGCGACATCGCTTGTTTTGCTGGCGACTTCCTTCACCATTTGGGCGCCCATGTTTTCGAACTTTTCTTCAATTTTAATTTCTTTGGCCACGGTGACGCCGTCTTTGGTGACCGTAGGAGATCCGAACGATTTCTCAATGACCACGTTTCGGCCTCGGGGGCCCAGGGTCACTTTTACCGCATTCGCGAGCGTATTGACACCACTCAGCATTCTTGCTCTGGCTTTTTCGCCATATGTGATCATTTTGGCAGGCATGATAAAGAACCCTCCTTACAATTAATTGATTACCCCTAAAATATCATCTTCTTTCATAAACAGATGCTCGACACCATCGACTTTGATTTCGGTTCCCGCATATTTGGAAAACAGGATCCGGTCGTCTTTTTTGACATCCAGCGGCGTCCGCTTGCCATCATCGCCCATCTTCCCGGGACCCACCGCAACCACCTTGCCCTGCATGGGTTTTTCCTTTGCGGTATCGGGAATGATAATTCCACCAGGGGACTTTTTTTCTTCCTCCAGTCTCAAGACCAGTACGCGATCATTTAACGGCTTTATTTTCATCTAGAATACCTCCTTCTGCGGTTGGCGCAGCAACAATGGTTCGTTTTTATAGTCGTGACTTCAATTTGGTATGAATGGCGACCTGCAGGAATCATTCTCTCTTGATTTTTGCCAATATGCTTTCGAAAAACATGGTTTTTTTGACAGAGCCCAAGCCGAGATGAATAAATTTAATCACCTTCGAATCCTTGTCAAGGAGTCTCTGGAAAAAAGGAAACCAACGCGATTTATTGTTCCTGCATTTCGGGTATCGGGATCAGCCTTCCGTTTGCTGCCTGTATTTTCCGACCAGGAGCGGGATAAAGGTGGTGAGATCCTCCACGATACCGAAATCCGCCACGGAAAAGATGACGGCATGGGGGTCCGTGTTGATGGCGATGACCGTCCTGGCCTGCTGGATTCCAACGGTATGCTGTCTTGCGCCGGAAATGCCGCATGCCAGATACAATTGGGGGGCGACTTGTTTCCCGGTCTCACCGATTTGTCTGGAATAGGGGAGCCAACCGAGATCGCAGACCGTCCGGGAACCGGCGACGGCGCTATTTTTTAGAATTTCGGATAGTTCTCGAATCAGCGCCATGTTATCGGATTTGCCGATGCCACGGCCTGCGGATACAATGGTATCCGCCTCCTCCACGGCATTGTCTTTATCCTCGGAAGCAAGAAGTTCCAGGGGGATGAATTTGTCGGAAGAAACCGGTAGGTCGACAAAGGTCACGCTGCCTTTGTTCACCGCTCCGGTTTTTTTTTGGAAGCGGAAGGCCCCGGAAAGGACGGTCAAGACCGTCGGCGTTGTTTGCGGGATGATCTCGATCAGCAGTTTCCCATTAAAAAGGGAGCGGCGAAAAGTCAGTCGGCCTTGTTCCTCTCGTATCTTTTCCACAGCGCTGATACAAGCACCGCCGGTGTAATGGGCGACGGATGCGGCAATCTGACAGGCGCGCATGGTGTGCGACAGACAGATAACATCCGGTGAATATTGCTTCGTGATTTTTTTGATGGCGTCACTTACGAGGCCGGGATGCGGCAGACCCAACTGGTCATGTTCAATCCCGATCACGTCAATGCCATGGGTTTCGGCGATTTCGGATGCCATTTCGCGCACGTTTCCCCCGGGAATCAGCATGCGAACCCTTCCCGGAGAGAATGATCGGAAAAATTCGGCGACGGCCAGGAGATCGATATGGGTCGGCAGCAGCTGATGTTGAATGCTTTCGGCGATCAGTAACAAGTCCATGCTATGGTATCCCAATTCTTTTCCGTAACAGAGATTTTTCAGAAATAATCCGCAACAGTTTGTCGGCTTTGTCCTCGGCGGAACCGGTCAGAAAGATGCAGTGGGACTCTTCCGGTGGATACTGAATCGAATGGATGGAAAAGTGGGATTCCCCCTTTTCCGTTTCACGGTTGTCGATGTGGATCAATTCCTTGGATCGGGATTTTAGCATGTTGGAGAGGGAGGGGTACCGGGGGCGGTTGATACCGGATTGAATGGTCAACAGGGCCGGCAGTTGCAGGACTGCCAGTTCGGAAAGGCCGGCTTCCATTTCACAGGTTACCCGGATGGTTTTCTCAGATGGATTCAGGTCCTGCCTCACCACCACCGTTGCGCAAGGAAGTCCCAGCATTTCCGCAATAAAAGGGCCCACCAGACCCTGCATGTCGTCTTCGGCGAGCACGCCGGTCAGAATGAGGTCGTAGCGGTTTGCGGCAGCATACCCGGCAATGAGGGCTGCAATGCGGTGGGCATCTCCGAAACCGAATGTTTCATCACGGATATGAATGCCGTTGTCGGCACCTACCGCCAAGGCTCTGCGAATGACCGGGCGGATCCGGTCCGGGCCTACGGTGAGCGCATCCACGGTGACCTGCGGCAGTTTTTCTCGGATACGGATGGCTTCTTCGAGGGCGAATTCATCAAAGCGGTTCATCCGGTATTCCTTGATGTCGTGTTCGTCCACCCACGGGATCGCGTCGTCAATTCGAAGAGGCGACGAGGTGTCTGGTACCGCTTTGATGCACACCAAAATATGTTTCATCATCAACCTGCCTGTGGCGAATGGTTCATGGGGGTGACAATTGTTGCCCGCGGTGCGGATGCCGGCTGCGCTATCCGAAACAATACTGGATTGTATATACCAATTGAAAATGGTTTGCAATTAAAAAAATCGAGCGTTCGCTTTATTTTTGTTGACAAGTTTTCTTCCGTTGGATAAATAGTGACTTTCGTGAGGTGAATCATGAGCATCCTATATTTTATACGACATGGGCAAGCCTCATTCGGCGAAGCGGACTATGACGTGCTTTCCGAGAGGGGACATCAACAAGCCAGAATCGTGGCGGAATATTTATGTTCTATGGGGATCGCTTTTCATACGGTGTTTACCGGCACGTTGCAGCGCCAAGTGGAAACCGCTCGGGCGCTGACGGATCGTTGTCGGAAAATGGACATGCCCCAACCGGAGATCCGGCGGTTACCGGCATTCAATGAGTACGATTCGGAAGGGGTTTTCAAAGGGCTGCTTCCGATCGTAATCCGGGAAGACGCGGAACTCGGCCGGCTTGCGTCGCAGTTGACAACCGACAAGCGCTCGTTCCAGCTGGTGTTTGAAAAACTGATGCATTGTTGGGTTTCCGGTGACTATCCGATAACCGATTTGGAAACGTGGGCTGAATTCAGGAAACGAGTGAATGGGGCGATCGATGACATCATGGCGGATGCGGGAAAGGGACGGAACATCGCCGTATTCACATCCGGCGGCCCCATATCCGTAACGGTTCAAAGAGCCTTGAATGTATCGGATGCGGACACCATCCGCCTGAACTGGCAGGTGGCGAATGCCTCCATAACCCGTTTTCGGTTTACGACCGATCGGATCATGCTGTCCACTTTTAATGAGTTTGGTCATTTGGAATCGAACGCCGCCGCGGGCATGGTGACCTACCGATGACGGCATTCGGTGAAAATTACCCCAGACGGTTGTTTCAAAAACAAAGGAGAAAACGATGAATTTTGAAGTTTCGGAAAAAATGCGAGTCATTCTGGATATGATCAACGAGTTCGTGGATAAGGAGTTGATCCCCATGGAACCGGAGTTTTTGAATACGGAATTTGTGGACATGGTGCCGGTTTTGAAGGAAAAACGGCAAATGGTCAAGCAAATGGAACTCTGGGCGCCCAATCATCCGAAAGAACTGGGGGGGATGGGGTTGAATCTGGTGGAGCATGGACTCGTTTCCGAGGCACTGGGCCGTTCGCCCATCGGCCATTATGTGTTCGGTTGTCAGGCGCCGGATGCGGGAAACGTCGAAATCCTTCACCTGCACGGCACTCGGGATCAAAAAGAAACCTATCTGAAGCCCCTGGTTGAGGGAAAGATCAGGAGTTGTTTTTCCATGACCGAAGTCGATATGCCCGGTTCCAATCCGGTCATGCTGGAGACAACAGCCGTGAAGGATGGAAACGATTATGTCATCAACGGACATAAATGGTATTCGAGCTCCGCGGACGGGGCGTCTTTTTCCATTGTCATGGCGGTTACCAACCCGGATGCGCCCATGTATATGCAGGCGAGCATGATCATCGTTCCCACCAATACTCCCGGTTACAACCTCGTTCGCAATATTCCGGTCATGGGCCATACCGGCAGTGATTACGCCAGTCATGGGGAAATCTTGTTCCAATCCAGCAGGGTTCCCCAGGAAAACCTGCTGGGCCCCGAGGGGCACGGATTTATCATGGCCCAGGAACGCCTGGGGCCGGGACGTATTCACCATTGCATGCGTTGGCTGGGTATCTGTAACCGGGCGTTTGATCTCATGTGCAAGCGCGCCAATGAACGCAAAATTTCTCCGGACGGCAAGACGCTTGGTACCAAACAGATCATTCAGGCCTGGATTGCCGAATCCGCGGCGGAAATCCAGGCGTCCCGACTGATGACCCTGCACGCGGCCTGGAAAATCGACACACAGGGCGCCAAAGCGGCCCGTTACGATATTTCCTTCATCAAGTTTGTGGTGGCCAACACCATGCAGCGGGTGATCGATCGTTCTCTGCAGGTCCATGGCGGCCTGGGCATGACCGACGATACGATTCTGTCCTATTTCTATCGCCATGAGCGCGCCGCGCGGATTTATGACGGTGCCGATGAAGTGCACAAAATGGCGGTGGCCAGGCGAATTCTACAGGCCCATAAGGAAGCCGGATATCGCGCCGCATTGAACATTTAGGACGGATGCGAAAACCGACGGGATTGACACGAATCAGCGATGGATGAGGAGGAAATATGGCCACCCGGTTTTTCAGTATGCGAAACTTGAAGTTCCTGCTTTACGAGGTTTTTGATTGCGCATCCTTGGCGCAGTTTGAATACTATCGGCAACACAACCGAAAGGCCGTTGACATGGTGCTGGAAGCCGCCGGAAAAATGGCCGGGGATCTATTGTGGCCCATCTTGCAGGAGATGGACAAACACCCGCCGGTCCTGGAAAACGGCAGCGTGAAGGTCCATCGGGATGTGCGCAAGATCATGAAGGAATTCGGTGAAGGGGGATGGATCGGCGCCCACTTTCCGGAAACCCTTGACGGCGAGCAGCTGCCCTTGATCGTCGGAAGCGCCGCCCGCTTTATTTTTGCAGCAGCCAATTATTCCGGAGCGGTCTATGGGGATCTGTGCTCAGGCGCGGCCCTTCTCATCGCCACGTTCGGAAACCGGCAACTGGTGGATACCTATGTGGCCAAAATGCTTGGCGGTCGCTGGCAGGGAACCATGGCCTTGACCGAACCCCAGGCCGGTAGCTCGTTGAGCGACATCACAACCATGGCCGTCCCGGCGGGCGAAGGTGTCTATCGCATCAAAGGCCAGAAGATTTTTATTTCCGCGGGTGATCATGACGGCGCCGAAAACGTGGTTCACCTGATGCTGGCCAAAATAGAAGGCGCGCCGGCGGGGGTCAGGGGCATATCGCTTTTTGTGGTCCCGAAAAAGCGGCCGGACTCCGCCGGGAAATTGATCGACAACGATATCACCGTGGCGGCCGTCTATCATAAGCTCGGCTACCGCGGGGCGCCGATCACCGAGCTCAGCATCGGTGAAAAGGACGGCTGTCTCGGATATCTGGTGGGGGAACCTCACCAGGGTCTCAAATATATGTTTCAGATGATGAACGAGGCGCGGCTGAGTGTCGGACTTGGCGCCGTGGCCATCACTTCCGCCGCTTATTGCGCTGCCCTGGAATATGCCAAGGCAAGGCCGCAAGGACGGAAAATCGATCAGAAAGATCCGACCCAACCCCAGATCCCCATCATCGAGCATGCAGACGTCAAGCGCATGCTTTTGTTCCAACGGGCCGTTGTCGAGGGCTCCCTCTCCCTGCTGCTGCAATGCTCGCTATATGCCGATCTTGAAAAAATGACGGAAGGTGATAATAAGGAAAGAAATCATTTGCTGCTGGAGCTTCT
Organism: Desulfobacterales bacterium; assembly: GCA_041740615.1. Taxonomy (GTDB): domain Bacteria; phylum Desulfobacterota; class Desulfobacteria; order Desulfobacterales; family SURF-7; genus DYJD01. The sequence goes on along the minus strand of JBGSLR010000064.1, from coordinate 21,325 downwards.
GACACCCGTTGCCAAAACCTATCCTTCGGAAATGGGGATTCTTTCCGTCAGTGCCGGGTTGCAGTGCTTCGGCGGTTATGGATATTGCGATGATTTTCCGTTGGAACAGTACTACCGGGATGTGCGAATCCATCCGATTCATGAAGGAACCACGGCCATACAGGGGATGGATCTCCTCGGCCGCAAAGTGATCATGAAGGATGGAAAAGCCTTCATGCTTTTTGCGGATGAAGTGAATCAAACCATGAAGGCGGCCCAAGGGGACGAATTCCTGCGCCGTTTTGCCGGGCAGCTTCAAGAGTCCATGGAAAGACTTCAAACGGTGACGCTGCATCTGGGCAAAAAAGCCCAACAGGAAGGCGTGGAAGTGTTTTTGGCAGACGCCACTCTCTATCTGGAGCTCTTTGGGATCATCACCATCGCCTGGCAGTGGCTGAAGCAGGCCCGGGTTGCGCGAACCGCACTGGGCCAAAAATGTTCCGAGGGCGAAACGAGATTTTATCAGGGCAAAATATACACCTGCCGGTATTTTTTTGAATATGAACTACCCAAGACGTTGGGCCTGGCCGCCCGATTGACGTCGGACGACAATGTCACCGTGGAAATGCCGACGAGTTATTTCAGCGACTGATTTGTTGACAGGCGCATCGGTCCCAAAAAGAAAGGATTGCATATCAATACAATGACGCTGGACGATTTCAGAAATATGGCCATGGTTTCCATGGAAGATATCTGCCGTGATATTTTTCAGGATAACCGCGAGTCGATCAAAATCAAAAAAGAGCCGGTCGGGATTAAAAACCTGACGACCATTTTTCAAGCCACACTGAAACTCGGCAATGAAAAAGGGTTTCAGGCCATGAGTCTGCGGGATCTGTGCCGGGAAACCGGTCTCAGCATGGGGGCGCTCTATTCCTATTTTTCCAGCAAGGATGAACTGCTCAGCATCATTCAGGATCAGGGCCGTCGGATTACGGCAAAAATATTGTCGGATCATATTAAGCGCGAGAGTCACCCGTGGGAACAAATGAAGGCCGTCATCCGCGCCCATTTGTATCTGAGCGAAGTCCTTCAGGGATGGTTTTTTTTCTCGTACATGGAAACGCGCTTTTTTCGAAAAGAGGAGCATAAGAAGGCCATCGCCAGCGAGTTGTACACCGAACAACTGTTCGGCGATATTCTGGAAGAAGGGAAGCGACAAGGGGTGTTTTCAGTCGAAAACAGCATATTGACGGCTTCGGTCATCAAGGCCATGCTGCAGGATTGGTATTTGAAGCGCTGGAAATATTCCCGCCGCAATATATCCGTGGACGCATACGCTGATTTCGTGATCAGCTTTGTCGGCAGGTTCGTCATGTCTTCCGAACCGGATGCGATAACAAGGAGAGAATAAAATGGGGCATGTTGATGCGTCAGTAGATATTCGCAGGGGCGAGGAACTCGATCTCGCCAAAGTAACCACGTTTTTAAAAGACACGCTTCCCGGCGTAAGCGGGGAGGTCCGCATCCGGCAATTTCCGGCCGGTTTTTCCAACTTGACCTATTCGGTTGAGGTGGGTGATCGGGAGTTGATTCTTCGAAAGCCGCCGCATGGCAAGAAAGCCAAAAGCGCACATGATATGTCACGGGAATACCGAATTTTAAAGGCCCTCAAACCGGTTTTTCCATATGCTCCCGAAGCGCTTGTATACAGTGAAGATCTTTCGGTGGTGGGAAGCCCTTTTTATGTCATGGAGCGCATCAAGGGGATGATCCTGCGCCGGGATTTACCCAAGGATTTCCTTCTATCCGGGCGGGACGCCGGACAGTTGTGCGAAAACCTGATCGATGTCCTATGCCGTTTACACGGCCTCGATTATGTCGAGATCGGTCTGGATGGATTCGGCAAGCCGGATGGGTATGTGCGGCGTCAGGTGGAAGGATGGAGCGCAAGATACCGGGATGCGAAAACCGATGATGCCCCGGACTATGAACGGGTGATGGGATGGCTTCATGACCATATGCCGGCGGACAGCCAGAAACCGGCGATCATTCATAATGACTACAAGTTTGACAACGTCGTGTTGAATCCCGGAAATCCCCTCGAGATTATCGGCGTTCTGGATTGGGAAATGGCGACCATCGGAGATCCGTTGATGGATCTGGGCTCTTCCATGGCCTACTGGGTAAACCGCGATGATCCGGAGAACATGCAGTTGATCCGCATGCTGCCGACCAATTCCGAAGGCATGTTGAGTCGGGATGAGCTCGTGCGACTGTATCTTTCCAAAACCGGTCGCGAGGCCCAGTCCTTCGACTTTTACCTTTGCTTTGGATTTTTCAGACTGGCGGTGATCGCCCAGCAGATTTATTACCGCTATTATCACGGACAGACAAAGGACAAACGTTTTGCGATGCTGATCGTAGCCGTGCAAGTGCTGGAGCAGGCGGCGAAGACGCTGATCGAGCGTTCGGATTTATGAAGTAAATAAAAAACCGATAGGAGATATTTGGATGAAAGCGGAAGATATTCGCACTGTTTTGATGCTCGGGGCCGGCAACATGGGGCAGCAGATTGGTTTTCTCTGCGCCATGAATGGTTTCAACGTCGTCATGTATGATGTGGGAGTCGATGAATTGAAGCGGGCAGAAGATCGGCTCGGCAAACTGGCCCGGCAATTTATTGAATCATCACAGATCAGCCGGGAAGCGGCGGATGCCTCCTTGAAACGCATCCGCTATATTTCGGATGCGGCGGAAGCCGCTCGATCAGCGGATATCGTGAGCGAATCCGTTCCCGAAGACCCGGAACTAAAAGGGAGGGTGTTTGCGCAGTTTAATGAACTATGTCCGGCCCACACGGTATTCACGACCAACACCTCTTCCCTGATTCCCTCCATGTTTGCGGCGGCCACCGGCAGACCGGATCGATTCGCCGCGTTTCATTTTCATGATGTGCGCGTCACGAAGATAGTGGATATCATGCCCCATCCGGGAACATCGGCGGAAACCGTTGCAGTGATTCAGGGTTTTGCCGAGCGAATTGGACAGATTCCCATCATGATGAAAAAAGAAAATTTCGGTTATGTCTTCAACGCCATGCTCATGGAGCTGACCAAATCCGCCCAGACCTTGGCGGCCAACGGCGTGTCGACGGTGGAGGACATCGACCGCGCCTGGATGGGGGTAATGCAGACCTTGATCGGGCCTTTCGGTATCATGGACAGCATCGGTCTGGATACGGTCTGGAAAGTCACCGACTACTGGGCGCGGATCCTGAAAGATCCGCAGGCGATCGCCAACGCCGCTTTTATCAAGCAACATGTGGATAAAGGCGAACTCGGTGTCAAGACCGGCAAGGGATTTTACACGTATCCGAATCCGACCTTCGGTCAGGCGGGATTCGTTCAGGGGAAAGTAAACTAAAGGAGTGCGGCCATGAACCCATCCGTCGTTGCCGTCGTGCGCTATGAAAGTCCGTTGGCGTCGGTCCGAAAAGCGGTTGAATTATCCAACGGACTGGATCATCTGGCTGCAAGAGCCAGGGTGTTCATCAAACCGAATATCGTGTTCTGGACCAAATCAGTGGCGTTCCCCAAATGGGGAGTCATCACCACCAGCCGTGTGGTGGAAGACATGGTTGTCCTGCTGAAGGAGCGGGGAGTCGACGACATCACCATCGGGGAAGGCATCGTGGTGGGAAATCCCAAGGACAAGGAAACTCCGGCGCATGCCTTTGAAACTCTTGGTTACGGACGCTTGAAAAAACGCTACGGGGTCAAGGCCGTCAACACGCTGGACCGGCCGTTCGAGAAAGTGGACCTGGGAGACGACATGGCCCTCCACTTCAATACAGACATTCTGCACAGTGATTTTGTGGTGGATCTGCCGGTAATGAAATCCCACAACCAGACCGTGGTAAGCCTGGGGATCAAGAATCTGAAAGGGGTTATTGATATCCCTTCCCGGAAGCGCTGTCACAGTGCCGATCCCGAAAAGGACCTGAACGCCTGGGTGGCCAGGCTGGCCGATAAACTGCCGCCGATTTTCACGTTGATCGACGGTATCTATACACTGGAAAGAGGTCCGGCCTTTGACGGCAAAATGCGCCGGAGCAACCTGCTGGTGGCTTCCGCCGACATCCTGGCCGCCGACAAGGTCGGCGCCCATATTTTGGGGCATGATCCGGCAAATGTCCCTTACATTGTTAACGCCGCAGCCAATCATGGACGGCCCATAGACTTGTCGGATGTCGTCGTCGTGGGAGAAAAAATCGAGGAAGTGGCCTCGCGGCATGAATACGATTTTCTCTACAGCGAATCGGCGGATGGCAATATGCCGCTCCCCATGGCCAAACAAGGCATCAAGGGCCTGTACTACCGCAAGCATGATTTGTCCATGTGCACCTACTGTTCCGGCCTGAACGGACTGATCCTCTCGGCGATTCGCTATGCCTGGAAAGGCGATCCCTGGGATCGGGTGGAAGTATTGACGGGCAAGCGGATGAAACCGACGCCGGGTATGAATAAAACCATTCTACTGGGCAAGTGCATCGTAAAGGCCAACAAGGACAACCCCGATATCCGGGAATCCATTCCCATCAAAGGTTGTCCGCCCCAACCCGAGGATATCATCAAAGCCCTGCATCAGGCCGGTATCCAGGCGGATCCGGCAATGTTTGAAAATGTCGATCAGCTGCCGGGCTTTTTCATGGCGCGTTATGCCGGGAATCCGGATTTCGACGAATCCTTTTTCAAAATTGAAGAATAAACGGAAAGGTGGGAAATATGACACTGATCACCATCGATGAAAAAAAATGCAAACGGGACGGCATTTGCGTGGCGGAATGCCCGATCAAAATTTTAACTATGAAAACACCGGAGTCTTTTCCGCAGCCGGTTCCCGGGGCGGACGAACTCTGCATCAACTGCGGTCATTGCGTGGCGGTCTGTCCCCACGGAGCCTTTCATCATCAAAATTTACAGCCCGAAGATTGTCCGGAAGTCCGCAAGGAATGGCTCCTTTCGCCGGAACAGGCGGAACATTTTTTGCGGAATCGTCGTTCCTTTCGGACTTACAAGGACAAGGCCGTGGAAAAGGAAACCCTGGCCAAGCTGATAGATGTGGCCACCTACGCGCCTTCCGGCCATAACCGACAGCCGGTTCACTGGATGGTCCTTCACGACAAGGCGGAATTAAAACGCTTGACCGGTCTCGTAGTGGACTGGATGCGCTATATGATCAAGGAGCAACCGGCCATGGCCGGGCCCATGCATTTAGACATGATCGTCGGCGCCTGGGAGGCGGGAGTGGACGTGGTCTGCCGCAACGCTCCCCATTTGATTATGGCCCACGGGGATAAAACCGATCCGACGACCCAGGCTTCCTGCACCATCGCCTTGACGTATCTGGAATTGGCGGCCCAACCCTTCGGCCTGGGCGCCTGCTGGGCGGGGTATTTCAATGTCGCCGCCACGTTCTGGCCGCCCCTGCAAAAAGCCTTGGCATTACCGGAAAATCACGGCAGTTTCGGGGCCATGATGGTCGGGTATCCCAAATACAAATATCATCGCCTGCCCCTGCGCCGAAAAGCGCGGGTTACGTGGAGATAGACAAGCCGAAATTTCTGGTGTTGACCATCGTCTCGGCCATCCCTCACAGGGGGGGTGGGACGGGATGGTCGAAAACGACGGTCAGGTTCGAACACTTGCCTTACCTCTGTGGTACGAGTGCAGGGGATGCGGAAAAAGGAAACCAATGTAATGGCAAATGATTTGGCGGTGTTTGCAGGTAAAAAAGCGCTTGAGGTCATTCGGGAGCGCGGGCTGCGATCGGAAGACATCAAAGTCATCGCCGGAGCGGCCGGTGGGCCCAAATGGCTTGTATTGAGCCAGCTGGACCGCCTGCTGTTTTCCTCCTGGCTGAAAAAAAGACCCGAACCCTTGTTTCTATTGGGGGCCTCAATCGGTGCCTGGCGGTTTGCGGCCCTTTCGCAGAACGCGCCGATACAGGCCCTGGAACGCTTCGAAGAAGCCTATATTCACCAGACCTATAACCATAAGCCCAGCGCCGCGGAAGTATCCCAAGAGAGCGCCCGTATCATGGGGCAATACTTGACCGACGCATCCATCGCCGAAATCATGGACCATCCTTTTTTGCGTCTCAACATCATGACCGTGCGATGCCGTCCACCGTTGGATACGGATCGAAAAACACGACTGCTGTTGGGCCTGGGGATGGCGGCCTTGGCCAATTCCGTTCATCGCAATCTGATCGGCCTTTTTTTTGAGCGCTGCCTCTTTTCCCATCCCAAGACCCACCCACCTTTTTGGGGCATGAACCAGGCTTCTATCCATCGCGTGACGCTTGCGGAGAAGAATATGCGTCCGGCGCTGATGGCGTCCGGTGCGATTCCAATGGTGATGGAAGGCGTCACCGGTATACCCGGCGCCCCGCCGGGAATGTACCGCGACGGCGGCATCACCGACTACCACCTCGATGTTCCTTTCTTGCAAGCGGATGCCGGGTTGGTGTTGTATCCCCACTATATGCCGCGCATCATTCCCGGCTGGTTCGACAAGCAGCTGAAATGGCGGAAACCTTCCCCGGAAAACATGACCAATGTCGTCATGATCTCACCGTCGGAAGAATTTATCCGCAAGTTGCCCCTCCACAAGATTCCGGACCGCAACGACTTCTGGCTCTTCGAGAAAAAAGACGCCGAACGGATTGCCTACTGGAAAACCGTTGTTGCGGAAAGCAAGCGCCTGGCGGATGAATTTGAGGATGCAACCGCCACGGGTCGCATTCGCGAAATGGCGCGGCCGTTGTAATGTTTTTCCACACAAAGCATGGAAGAAGATGGATTTGGGTGTTTTCTGCGGTCAATTGGGGTTGAATAACCTATGCAATTGGAACGGGAAAATGAATACACAAATTCTGCGGCAATTACATGACGATGAAAAGCAGGAACCGTATGCCGAATATTATTATCGAATTTCGGCTGCTGTCCCGCCAAATGTCATTCAGGCGATCAAGAAAAGTCCTTTCCCCAGCGAGGAAGCACTGCTGTTTGACGAAAAGAATGCTTTGTTGGATACGGGATATCTGTCGCTGGAAAATGGTTACTGTCACATGCCGGACGGCAGCGTTTTCGTAGCCGTACTGACGGAGATGCCAAGGGTTACGGGTGAGATGTTGGATTGGTGGTTTTGGTGGCATCCGATACATCCGCTCCGATATAAGATCTGGTATCCGGAGGCGCATATCTCAACCACCTTGGATGTGGATGTGGGTTCCTATCGAAAACGGCAAGGGCCTTACTGTCGACGTTATTGGAATACAACCAACTATCCTTTGGAAGATATAGGCGTCGGCAGGGATCAATTATCGATCACGTTTATTCCGCCCAAGGATTTCGGATTCGATGCGAGTCGCTTCGATGAAGCCAATGTAGCCACGGCGATTTGCGGGATCGTCGGATCGGTCAGTAAAAAAGTAAAAAGACATACCGATATGTGTCATTTTGTCCGCCGGAAGGCGTCCGGCGGTGTTGAAATGCGCAGCCGGTTTTGGATCGGCCGCTCCATCCTCATTGCCGGATTATCGGAAAAATCCACAATCAATCGTATCGTCAATAAAAAGTTATCCAAAAAAACTTTTATTGCCCAAGAAGGTAGGATACGCCATGGCGATGCATTGCGCCCACGAATATAACAATTTGGCTGATATGCTTCCCGAATTATATGAGACTTATGGAAGGAATGTTTCGTGATTTTCATTTTCAGTGGGTTTGCAGCGTTCCTCCTTTGCCGAATCAAATTACAGAAAGTTACTTGCTGATCGCTTGACATTTTCTACTCGAAGGATGCTTGAAAACAATCTGGCTGCTTTACGGATTTTCTTTATGGAGTGTACGCTTTGCGGGAAAAATCTATCGGAAGAAGAAAGGGTGTGCGCCTATTGCAACCCATTGGAAATGACAGAAGGCAAGCAGGATGAAGTGTGTCGTCAAGTTTTTCGATTAATGCGAAAATCAAAAGCCTGGGTTTTGGTTGGATTCGCCGTATTCCCAGGCTGGTTGTCTCATCCAATATCATACTGGTTCGCTGCCAAAGCATTACAATTATATGATGAAACCCAATTGGATAATCCGACCGTCAAATTAAAAATTTTACGGTTGAGGGCAATTGCCGGTTCGCTCTCGTTGCTATACTGGATTTGCACGATCGTATGGATTGTGGATATTATTAAGAACCAGTAAGGTAATATCGTTGGCTCACCTTTCGACGAATACCCGATGCATTTTTCAAATGGCATCAGTGGAAGAAGGCGTTACCTGCAAATTGCTGTAAAATAAAAATACAAGCCATCTCAAAAAAAATATTTTGGCTCCAACAGAGAAATGGGGCCATAAGACTTTTTTTTACGATGGCTTGTAGCAACAGCTGTGACATGATTAATTTGAAGCGTATTTTTCTCGCCGCTGGCGGCGGCGATCCAACTCGGATGTATAGTGTTTGCCAAGGGTGTCGGCATGGCGTTGCATCCATTCCGTGAGACGGGTATCGCCGGTCGGTGTTGAATCAACTGCGAGTCTTCCTTCCATCAGGCCGTCGATTTCTTCCCTTGTCAGGACCACATCGCCGATGAGTCGGCCGATAAGCGTGGCAAACCCGTATCCTATTCCCGGTGATATACGGATCAATGGACGTTTTTTCCCGATGGCGGCGCTGACGGCTTCCACAAGACTTCTATATGTAAACGTCTCCGGACCGATGGCGTCCACGATGCAATTGTCGTTTCCTATTCCATGGACAACCGCCAGTTTTGCAAGATCATCCACGTAAATCGGCTGAATCGGGTAGTCTCCGTTTCCGAACAGGCCGAAAACCGGGAATTTGCGAAGCATCCAGGCGATGTTGTTGATCAGGATATCCTCGCGACCGAATAGTACGGCCGGCCGGAGGATGCAATAGGAGATGCCGGATTTCCGTACCGCGTTTTCAAGGGTCGCTTTTCCCCTGAAATATTCCAACCTGGAGTTCTCATCGGGATTGGTGATGCTCACGTGCACGACTCGTTCCACGCCCGCTTTCCGGGCGCATTCGAATAGAATCAAGGTGTTTTTTACCGCATCCGCGTGGGTAAACAGGTTGTGATTAAACCGGACCCAATAGGTGTTGTACAGTACCGAGACTCCTTTCAGGGATGCGACCAACTTTTCCGGCTGGTCAAAATGGAAAGGATGCGCCGGAATGCGGCCTGAAAAATCATTCTCGCGTTCGATGGAATTGGTCAGCGTATGGACGATATGGCCTTTATCCAGCAGGCGCTGACTGATATATTTCCCCGAATATCCAAATGCGCCCGTTACGGCATGAATTTTCCTGCTCGACATGACATCTTCTCCCATGCGGCATCATGACTTGGTGGTTTTTTCTTTCCCGAAGAGTTTTTTTACAGCTCCTTCCCGTAATTCGTCGAGGGCGATGATCGTCGCCACCAGACCATCCAACTTGTTAAAAAAAACCTGGATGGATTGCATCCGTTCTCCGTATAATGCGGCCAGTTCCATTTCGGTTGAATCGGATTTCAGGCTTTTCACCATCTCAAGGCTTCTCTCGACCGATTTTAATGCATGGTCAAACTCCGCTTTTTCTCTTTCTTTTAAAATGTTTTTTATCATTTTCCAAAAATCGGTTTCCGCCACGTAATAATCCTTGCGATCACCGACTTTGTATTGCTTGTGGATGATTTTCAGCCGTTCCAGGCTTCTGACATTCGTGCTGACAGCGCCTTTGGTGATATTGACTTGCTTCACCAGGTCGTCGAGCGTAAGCGGTGATGGTGAAAGATATATCGCGCCGTAAATGGCCCCCATTGCTTTGGAAAACCCCCAAAAGTGAGAGATTCGGCTCAATCCCTGAATAAACTGTTCGCGTGCGGCATCGAGTTCTTTGTTCATGCAAAACCTCTTTAAATTATAGAACGTATAGATTGAACTAAACGTAGCATACTAAAAATTTGACGTCAACGAGATTGTTCAAGGGCCTTATGAATGGAATAAAAGGGGACGGCTCTCCTCTGATTGAGATTCCGCTTCCCAAGTTTGGGTCCGACCGATCCACGTTCCGCCGAGATGCACACTGATAATTGAATTGAATAATTCGTAATTTTATATAATATAACCCAAAAGGCAATGGCTGGCTCAAGATGAGAACGCTACACCATGGCATTGTGTGTGGGCGCTTCCGACGATCGCAGAAAGCAATCGCACCAAACCGAAACAGACGGAGAAAACGGGTATGGGTCAACGACACAGAATGCGTGATCGCTACCGCCGATTTTCCTTTTTGACGGACATCGAGGGTATGAAAAACGCCATCGGAGAGATGCGGGGGCTCTTTTTTCCGAAACAGCCGTTACTGAACCGGGACGCCCGGCCGCCGGAAAACGAACGCCCACTGGGTGAAGAATGGTTCATCCGGACCATCCAGGATAAAATCGTTCGTCATCCGGAACACGGCATGGAGTATCCTTTTTTCGGCGAGCCGTTTTTTGAGGAGCCGCTGGTCGGTTTCGTTCGGGGCGATGACCCCATTTTTGATCAACTGAAGACCATCATCGGTCCACACCATTTCACGCCGTGGGAAATCATGGCCTGGCAGGCGGAAAACAACGGTGTCGCGCCGCCTGCGGCGGAGGACATCAGCGTGGTTTCGTTCGTGATGCCGCTCACCCGCCAGACCCGGAAGGACAACACCGCCGCCGTGGATTGGCCGGCGGAAAGATGGGCCCAGACCCGGCTGTTGGGGGAGATACTCAGTCAGATCGTAGTTCGTGAAATCGTGACCGACCTGATGGGGCGGGGTGTTTTGGCCGTATCCCCGGATGTCACTCCCCGTTTCAACAAAAAGCGATATCCGAAGGTGGGTTGGGCCTCGCCCTGGTCCCATCGTCATGTCGCCTATGCCGCCGGGTTGGGTACTTTCGGCATGCAGGATTTCCTCATCACGGAAAAAGGCTGTGCTCACCGGCTCGGCAGTTTCGTGGTCAACCGGAAGCTGTCGCCCAACCGGGAACGGCCGGGAGATATTCACGCCTATTGCCTGCATCACCAAGGCCGTTCCTGTATGAAATGCGCCAAGCGGTGTCCCGTGAACGCCATTACGGCGGAAAACGGTCATGATAAGGAAACCTGCTATCAAAAGGTGGCCAAATCCCTGAAGTATTGTAACACCCACTATCATATTTTCATCTATGGCTGCGGTCTTTGCGCCACAGGCGTGCCTTGCGAGTCCGGCATCCCCAAACCGTTGCGAAAGGCGATTCCATGACAGAATCCAAATCAGCGACGGTCGATATTCTGGATGCTTCGGCCGTAAAAACATGGTTGTTTTCAAAAGGCGTCGATCTGGTGGGAATGGCCGACGCCCAAAACCTGATACTGGCGTATCCTCCCCGGCCGGCCACGGACCTGATGCCCACCGCCAAAAGCGTGGTCGTGATGGCGACGGCCCACTCCCTGGGAGCGGTATATGCTCCCGACATCATGCTCTGGACCCGTAACAAAATGCAGACATCCCGGCTTCTGGACGAGACCGCCGAGAATCTCGGCCGCATGCTGGAAAGACGGGGATTCCTGTCCCTGCCGATTTCAGCGGACAAGCCGGTGGAGATCTTTAAAAATGACCCGGAAACCGGCAAGAAATTTCGGCAGACCCGAACGGTGGCGTTTCTGTCCCTGAAGCATGCGGCGGTTAGTTGCGGCATGGGAGAGATCGGCAGGAACAACCTGCTCCTGACCCCTGAATTCGGACCGCACCAGCGATTGTGCGCCGTTGTGACCGAGGCGCCCCTCGAACCCGATTCACGGCGGGATCTCCATCTTTGCGGGGATTGCAACCGTTGCGTAGCGGCCTGCCCGTCCGGCGCCCTGAAATCCGATCGGTATGATGTGGATCCCTGTTTCGTATACTGGTCGTTGGGGTTCAAGCGCCTGCCGCCGCTCAGGCTCCGGGAATGGCCGGGATATATCCGGATGATTCGCCGGCATGTAAAAAGACGGGATTTTCTGGTGGAAAGCGGGCAGACGTATATCACCGATGTGGACAACTGTATCGAGTGCATGCGCGCCTGTCCGGTGGGTGAAACCTGGAAGAAAATACGACCCAAAACAATTCCGCCGCAGAAAACCGGCGGGAAGGAATAGGGAACGAAACAGTTCGACTGACCCATTCGGTGACTGCGCCATGGCTTCGACCCAAAAAAAAATCAAGATTATCGCTCTGATGTCGGTGGTTTTGCTGTCGGTCCTGATCATTATGGTGCTGCTGCCCAAGGAGTATGACATTCCCACCATGCTGCGGAGCGCGCCCATCGGCACCGGATACGCCGCGAAAATGCTTTGCTCCGGGGTCTTCGTGTCGGGACGGACGCCTGACGTCATTTGGAAGGAAGACCTCGCGCTGATGCACCGGAATATGATCCGCGGCCGGATCGATTACAAAAACAAAACCGTCGATGCGTATGTTTTGGGTTTCCTGTTCAAACAGACCGCCGTCTATCGGGGCGACTGCGGCTGCACGCTGGATATCGATTCATCGGCGGATGCTTCCTGGAAGGACTGCGGCGCAATGTTGCCCGGTTCTTCGGAAAGCGTGGAAAACGCTCCGTGGCCCATGGGGGACAGGCCGCCCGAAGCCGCGCCTTCTGCCGGAATCGACCGTAGTCAATTGAAGCAAACGCTGGACTGGGCATTCAGCGAACCCCTTCCGGAACACCCGATGAGAACGAGGGCCGTGATGGTATTGTACGACGGCCAAATCATCGCCGAGCGATATGCCCCCGGGTATTCGAAAGAGACCCGTTTTTTGGGTTGGTCGATGACCAAAAGCGTTACCAGCGCGTTGATCGGGGTTCTGGTCCGGGAGGGTCGGCTGGATATTTATCAACCCGCCGCGGTTCCCGAATGGAAGACTCCCGGCGACCCCCGCGGGAATATTACCGTCGATCAATTGCTTCGCATGAGCAGCGGTCTGTCGTTTCAGGAGGAGTATGAGGAACACCCGGATTCGGATGCAGGCTTTATGTATTTTACCGTACACGACATGGCGGCGTTTGCGGCCCGGAAACATCTCGAGAACAAACCCGATGAAAAATTTCATTATTCGAGCGGCACAACGATGCTGCTGTCGCGCATCATCCGAGAGACCCTGAATGGCCCCTCTTGTGAATACCGGACCTTTCCGCGCCGGGCGCTGTTCAACAAGCTGGGGATGCGAAGTGCAATAATCGAATGCGATCCGTCCGGAACGTTGGTGGGGGCCGGATTCATGTATGCCACCGCGCGGGACTGGGCAAGATTCGGCCTCCTGTATGATAACGACGGTGTTTCGAACGGTGAAAGAATCCTGCCCGAGGGATGGGTGCAATACAGCCATGCGGCGACACCGTCCAGCCCGGGATACGGCGCGCAATTCTGGCTGAACGGCAATGAAAAAGCTCAGTGGCTGTCCAACTGTCCCAGGGACCTGTACAGCACCTGGGGCCATGAAGGGCAATTCATCACCATCGTTCCCTCACGGAAAGCCGTCATCGTCCGGCTCGGCCAGACTCCCGATGATGAAAAATACTGGAACCACGATTATTTCGTATCCAACATCTTGAAAGCGATGCCGGGCGAAGCCGCCCTGTAAACCGAAAACCAACTATGGGAGGTCTCAATGAAACGGAAAACAATCGTCATCGGATTGGTTTTGTTACTGGCCGGATGTGTCGGCATCCCGGAACAGGTGAAACCCGTTGATCATTTCAAATTGGAGAAATATCTGGGGAAGTGGTATGAAATTGCGAGGCTGGATCATTCGTTTGAACGAGATTTGACACGCGTAACGGCGGACTACAGCTTGCGGGACGACGGTGGTGTCAAAGTAGTGAACCGCGGGTTTTCCGTAACGGAAAAGGCATGGAAGGAAATCGAAGGAAAGGCGTATTTCGTCGAGGGGTCGGATCAAGGATACTTGAAAGTGTCTTTCTTCGGCCCCTTTTACGGCTCTTATATTGTATTCGAACTGGATCAGTCGAACTATCAATATGCCCTGGTGTGTGGTCCTGATAAATCCTATTTGTGGATGCTGGCCAGAACCCCGGAATTGGAACCGGATATCAAGAATCTTCTCATCGCAAAGGCGACGGCATTGGGTTTCGACACCAGTAAATTGATATTTGTCGACCACCGGTAGGGGTTTTCGCCGCCGGTCGTCATTCCGTGCAATCGATTTCCGGTGAATCCCGTTGGAACGAACATTGTCGTTATGAAAACGAGACGATAATTCATCATCGTAAATTTGTAAAAAAATATATTGACATTTTCAGAAAAAGATGATCTTCGCGAATTGTTGCGAACTTCATGAGAAGTTCGCGGAAATCCGTTTCCTGACGCTGTAACGCGTCGTTATCTTGAATATGTGGACTTCGTTCATTTTCACTGCATCGCAAAAGTAACGTCCCTCCTGCATCAAGTGAATTGATAGACTTCACGAATTGGCACCTCCATGGAACAATGTCTTTCCCCATAGAAGGCGATGCTGTTCTGCATTCGGCTTTCAGTCGTATCCCTTTGAAGTAGTCGGCCTGGTAGCATATTGATCGTGGGCTTCCCTATCGGGAATCCTGGAAAATCATGATCCGAGGAGGAACCATGCGCGATTTATTCACGGGCCCTGTCTGCCTTATGACCATCCTGCTGACGCAATGCTCGATCTTTTCTCATGGCCTCGCCTGTGAGAATGCCGTATTCGGACCAAAGCAATATGTGAGAACCACGGGATCCCCCAATATCTATTCCGATTCGTTCGCGGCTTTCACCCAGAAAGGCGACCTTGTCATTGAAAACGGCAACGTCAATGGAAAACACAGAGTGACTTCCGCATGTGTTTTCGTCAACAATCAAAAAGTGTTGGACCCGCATGATTTCAAGAAGAGTCATTATCGAATGCGGGTTCCGGTGGATCTGTCCGATGGCCAAAACACCTTGCGCGTGGAGCTGAGAAGCAAACCCGGAACATATTTGACGATCCGAATCGTCCAACAGGCGCCTCCGCCGGAAGTATTTCTGCATGCAGTACCCGATACTGTAAATCCTGGAGGGGCTTCCATTCTGTCATGGACGTCACGCAATGCGGTTCGCTGTATACTTGAACCGGATTTGGGACCTGTTGATCTCAGCGGTTCGATTGCGGTCCATCCCGTGGGCACGACTACTTACACGATACGGGCCGAGGGGCCGGGCGGCATTGCAAAGGCGGATGCAACGGTTGCTGTGCTCAACAGTCCGCCCGTGGCGTTGGATGACATGCTTTCACAGGTGATGGCGCCCTCCGTCATCATTCCATTCAGCAGCCTGCTGGCCAATGATACGGATGCGGATGGAGACGACCTCTCCATCATCTCGTTCACCCAGCCGACGGTTGGCAGCTTGGCGGACAACGGCGATCAGACCTTCACCTATGTGCTCCAGGCAGGGTGCGGCATGGAAGATCAATTTCTGTATACCGTAGGCGATGGGCGGGGGGGCTGTGCATCCGCCCAGGTCACCCTGCGCTTTACGGTGCCCTCTTCCATAACGGTCCTTAAGCCGGACGGAATCGAAGATGTCACGGATTGCTCTTTCACCATCACCTGGACGGATGAAGCGCCGGCCGGCAATGCCGCCGTTTCTCTCTATTACGACACGGACGATGGCGGCATGGACGGGGTGTTGATAGTCAGCGGTTTGACGGAAGATCCGGACGGTGCTGCCGACCAATACGTCTGGAATACCGACCCGGTTCCGGAAGGCGAATATTACATATATGCCGTGATGGAAGACGGGGTGAACCCAACGGTTTCGGACTACAGCGCCGGTAAAGTAACGATCCGGCGTCCCCTGGCCCCTGAAACCAAGCTGCTCGCTTCCGATGCATCGCCAGCCTCGTATTTCGGGAAAGCCGTGGCTGTCAGCGGGGATGTTGCCGTGGTGGGCGCACCCGGCCATGAAATCGGGGAAGCCACCCCCGGTTGCGCTTATATCTACAAACGTGTGTGTCTGGAATTCGTCGAAGAAGCCATTCTCACCGCCGGGGAAGACGGCAATTACGGGGATGAATTCGGCGATAGCGTGGCCGTCAGCGGGGATTTTGCCATCATCGGCGCATATGGAGATGACGATCGGGGCAATCAGGCTGGCGCCGCGTATATCTTCAAGCGTGATGCCGAAGGCTGGGTCCGTCAGGCCAAACTCACGGCCGACGATGGCCAGGCCTATGACTATTTTGGTTCGAGTGTGGCCATCAGCGGCGATATCGCCGTGATCGGTGCGCCCGGCAAGGATGCGCCGGGTTACGATGCCGGGGTTGCTTATATTTTCCAGCGCCAGGGGGATGTCTGGACCTTGCGGGCCAGGTATACGTCCGATACCGGCCGGAATTTGGAGTATTTCGGTTACGCCGTGGCTGTCGACGGCAATACCGCCGTCATCGGAGCTTACGGCGATGGTGACCGGGGCTATGCGGCAGGGGCGGTCTATGTCGTTGAACGTCAGGGAGATGCCTGGTCCCTTGCGGCCAAATTGACGGTCGGGGAGACGGATGACCGCCTGGGCGTGTCCGTGGCGGTCAGTGGGGGGTATATCGTGGCCGGCGCTTTCCGCGAGAACGGCGACAAGCCAGGCCGGGCTTATATTTTCAGGAAAGATGAAAGCACATGGGGCCGTCAGGCGACCGTTTTTGCGGAAAATCCGGATGAAGCTGCCAATTTCGGCATATCCGTGGCCATTGACGGAGATCATGTGCTGGTGGGGGCCTATGAGACGGAAACCTGGGATCCGGGTTTCACCGGCTATCTCTATGGCCTGGAGGATGGGGCCTGGGTGTATCGTTTCATGCTCACCTCACAGGTGGCGGAGGGTGCCGACTTTCATGGGTATTCCGTGGGCATCAGCGGCAAGCTCGCCCTGATCGGCGCCTACGGAGATCAGCAGGGCGGAGAAAACGCCGGTGCGGCATATGTGTACGCCTTTGAAAACCACATGAGAACTCCTTCCATTTCCCTCACGGCGCCGGACGGGTTGCATGATATTGCCGATTGCAGCTACACCATTCAATGGGCTGATTTGGATCTGGACGACAATGCAAGCATCTCTCTCTATTATGATACGGATGACAACGGTGTCGACGGAACGCTGATCGTTTCCGGCCTGGGCGAAGACCCGGACGGCGCCGCCAATGAATATGTGTGGGACACCACGTCTCTGCCTCCGGGGTACTACCATATTTACGCCGTCATTGACGATGGTTCCAGCACGCCGGTAGTCAGCTACGCCAAAGGACCGGTTCACATTCACACTCTGTTCGGCTTTCAAAAGCTGACGGACTCGGACGGCGGGCCGGATCAACTATTCGGCCGGAGTGTATCGGTCAGCGGCGGAACCGTCCTGGTGGGCATGCAATATGAAGGGGATGACGCGACGGTTCTCGGCCGCGTTTCCATATGGGAACGCGGCAATGGGGTTTTCCGAGACAAGGGCGGCATTGTTGCGCCCAGCGGAAATTCGTATGATGGCTTCGGAAGGCGCGTGGCGATCAGCGGCGATTATGCCGTTGTGGGCGCAGACAACGATGACGAGCAGGGGTATGCTGCCGGAGCGGCCTACATATTACAGCGCCAGGGGGATGTCTGGGGCGTTCAGACAAAGCTGACCGCTCCGGACGGAGGGGAGTTGATCAACTTCGGCCAGGCCGTGGCCCTGGACGGAGATATCGCTGTTGTCGGGGCCAATGGGAACGATGCGGGAATAGAAGGCTGCGGTGCCGCTTATGTGTACCAGTGCGACGGCGACGACTGGATTTTTCAGGCCAAGCTGACGGCAAGCGATAAGGCTTCCAACAGCCTGTTCGGCCTGGCCGTGGCGGTGGATGGGAATACGATTGTTGTGGGTGCGTATAATGCGTACGGAGATCTGGCCAATGCAGGCGCGGCCTATGTGTTTCAGCGAATCGGGAACGACTGGGTCGAGCAGGCCAAGTTGACCGCCGGGGAATATCGGCAGTCATACGGGGAATTCGGTATTTCCGTGGACGTTGAAGAGAGCCATCTTCTCGTGGGGGCGACCGGCGACCATGAAGCAGCCTGGAACGGGGGCGCGGCGTACTTCTTCCATCGTGACGATTCGGGCTGGACCCTGCAGACCAAGCTTACCGGTCCCGAAGGTTTTCACGACTGTTATTTCGGCAAAAGCGTGGCCCTGAATGGCGAATACGCCGTAGTGGGGCAGGCCGGGTATGAAAATAATGGCGCGGCCCATGTGTTCAAACGTACGGGTGATGTATGGACGGAATACATTGACCTTTTTGCAGGCGATGACTCCAATGGGGATAGCCACGGATCGGCGGTGAGCATGGATGGCGGCGTCGTGATCGTGGGAGCCTTTGGTGACAACGCTCTGGGAGATAGAGCCGGTGCGGCGCGCATCTATACCCTGAAACGTGGCTCCATCAGTGCCCATCCGGATGTGAAAACCGCATCGGAAACCGCCACTCTTTCCTGGCAATTTCCAGGGGCCGATTCCGTATCCATCGACAACGGCATCGGCGAAGTGCCCTTAGAGGGTTCGCTTTCCGTGGCTCCAGTCGAGACCACGGCCTATACCATCACGGCCCGGGGGTGCTGGGGCACGGATACGGACACGGTCACCGTGAAGGTTCCGCCGGTAGTAAACCTCACCGGCGATTTGACCGCCATCAACCTGGGTGAAGCCACCCTGTTGACCTGGTCCGCGACCCTTGCGGACACCTGCGTGATCGAACCCGGGATCGGGACTGTGCCGGTCAGCGGATCGTTGAGCGTATCCCCCTCGGTGACCACCACCTATTTCATCACCGCCACCGGCCCCGGCGGCAGCACTACCACCGGCCTGACCATCGAGGTGATCCAGCCTTTGCCCACGGTTTCCATCAGCGCGGACCCGGCAAGTATCGATGTGGGCGGTTCGGCCACACTGACCTGGTCCGCCGAGCATGCCGACACCTGCATCATCACGCCCGGTATCGGCAGCGTGGATGTCAGCGGATTTCTGACCGTAATGCCGGACGTGACCACCACCTATGTGATCACCGCCACCGGTCTCGGCGGCGTAACCACCGCCGAGACTGCCTTGGCCGTGATATATCCGGCGCCGGTTGTCGATATCAGCGCCATGCCGCATGTGATCAACGCCGGGGAATCCGCGATTCTGACCTGGAACGTTGCCAACGCCACAAGCTGTGTGATAGACAATGGAATCGGGTCGGTGGACCTGAGCGGCTCCCTTGCCGTATCGCCGGCGAGTACGACCACCTATACGCTGACGGCGACGGGTATTGGCGGAGTCACCACCGCCGGTCAGGTCGTGACCATCACACCCATCGTACTTTCCATCACTTCGCCGTTGAACGGCGACGCGGTCTTCGGACCGGATGTGATGGTGACCGGCGCCATCGCCAATCCCACCGGCAATGAAACCGGTGTGGTGGTCAACGGGGTGGTGGGCTTGGTCCGGAATGGAACATTCGTGGCCAATCACGTGCCGCTGGTGGAAGGCGAAAATACGATTGTTGCCTTTGCCGCGGATTCCGGCGGAAATTATTACAGTTCGTCCCGGACCGTCTATGCCGATCTTGAAAGCGATTACATCCGGATTGCGTCTTATCCGGTATCTGGATCAGGTCCGCTCACGGCAACACTGAAAATATCCGGTTCATTCGATTTGTCGTCCGCGACGGTTTTGCAGGATGGACCGGTTCCGGTCGCGATCACTTCCGGCGCCGTCGATACCTATCACGCTGAAATGTCTGAGCCCGGAATATACTATTTCTCAGTGGAAACGGATCACCAGGGAATCATCTATAGCGATACGGTGGCGGTTGAAGTACTGGATACAGTCGCGCTGAATGCCTTGCTTCAAGCCAAATGGGGCGCCATGAAATCCGCGTTATCTTCCGGCAATGTAGAGGCAGCGGTAAGCCTTTTCACGGATAACACGAAAGACCGCTATCGTGAAATATTTACAGCGCTGAGTGATCATCTTTCGGAGATCACTACCGGTATGCAGGAGATCGAGATGATCACAACCCGCAACAACAATACGAAGTATCGCATCGTCAAGCAGCAGGAAATCGAAGGGGTAACCAGGGACATAACCTACTATGTCTATTTCATCAAAGACGCGACGGGATTATGGCACATCGAAAAATTCTAAGGGCAGGTGCACCAATGAAATTGTTGAAATCAGGTATGTTGTTCATGACGGCTGTTCTTTTTATGATGACCACTTATTCTTGCGGGATCAAATACAACATCAAGGGGCGGGTGGTTGACTCCGAGACGGGCAAGCCCATCGAAGGAGCGGCGGTTTCTTTACATTGGTATGATTATCAGCTTCTTCCCCGGTTGACGGGAATGGGGAGTGGTTTTGAAAGTTTGGCTGTATATGAAAGTTTGACTGATGCGAATGGATATTTTGAAACAACCTACCTTTTAAGCGGTGATTATGATTTGGCGGTATATAAAAAAGGGCATGTCTGCTGGAATAGCAAAAATATTTTTAATCCTGATCCTGGAGGGAAACTTTTCAAAAGAACTGATTATGAATTGAAAGATGGTACGGTTATTAAGCTGGAACTTTTCAAAGAGTGTTATTCCAGATACGAACATGCTAGATTTATAGAGTTTCATGTTCAAAGTCCATACGCTGGACGTATTTTTCTAGATGCAATTGCCCATGAGAGTGAAATATTCTATGGCGGGAAAAAATAATTATGAGGGTATTATGAAAACAATATACTTTTTGGGGTTTCTTTTTATATTGTTATTTAGCGGAACCTCTTTCGCATGGGATGATGGCTTTCGATCAACCCATCAGAAAATCACAACTGCAGCTATAGAAAAGTCTAATACAAACGGCAATCTGACAAACTATTTAAAAGACAACTTGGGCATACCCGCAGTTACAACCAATATTAGTGGAACACCACTAAGAAACTGGCTTCAATATGGTTCAATGGTAGAAGACACCCCCATGTGCCGCGCCTCCAACCATTTTCACGATCCATTACAATCGTGGGATGATTCCGGACTGACAAGCTTGGGAGGCGTTGTCTCAAACTTATGTAACACCGGGTTTGCTGGTGGAGATGAATACCCACCCTCAGAAATAAAATCAGCGGTATTCTTTGGAACCGGATATCTTCAACCCGCGCCTGTCGGCGATCATTCCGTTGACAATACAAATGAATGGGATTGGGAAAAAGCGCGCGAATTTTTCTAT
>JBGSLR010000063.1:0-52469 GCA_041740615.1 Desulfobacterales bacterium | reverse complement strand
CAAACTGGTTCGAAAGCTTGGCGAGACGGCGCAAGAGGTTGGCAAGATAACCGAGACCATCAAGGATATTTCTGAACAAACGAATTTGCTGGCTCTCAACGCGACGATTGAGGCGGCCCGGGCAGGGGAGGCGGGGAAGGGATTCTCCGTTGTAGCAAATGAAATCAAGGAATTGGCAAAGCAAACTTCGAATGCGACCCAGCAGATAAAACAGCAGATCAAAGACATGCAAAATGTCACGTCGGAAACCGTGGACAAAATTGTCAAAATTTCCGAAGTGATCGATGAGCTGAATAATTTCGTGGTAATCATCTCCTCATCGGTGGAGGAGCAGTCAGCAACTACACGAGAGATTGCCGGGAGTGTGACCCAGGCTAACCAGGGAATTTCGGAAATCAATAATAATATGATGCAGAATACCTTCGTCGCCGAAGAAATATCGAAAGATATTTCCAAGGCCAATGAGTCCGCCGGAAGCATGGCGGACAGGAGCGCCAAGGTGAACACCAGCATCAAGGAACTGATGCAACTCGCCACTCAGCTGAACGACATGGTGAGGCGCTTCCGTGCGATTTGACCCTCGAAAACGGAATTGTTATCTTTTCGATGACCGAGCAGGACAACCATCCAGGCTGGTTTTTAAACGCTTCCGATAGACGGACGGTTTCCACCGCACCCGAATAGCATTATGATTTTTTTTCAAGGTTACCGAGTTGTTGGCAACAACCGACGTTTTGTCAATTAGGACTGGGTCTGATCGGCTGGTCCTCACCTTATCAATTATCGGGGATCCCCACATGTAAGAAATGAGAACAGGCCAAAATCATTTTTGAGGCGCTGATGATGCAAAAAACCAACGATCAACCATCTGCGACAAGTTCGGAGTAAACGGCTCCGGACGGTCATCCGGTTGGTATAATAGTGAACGATTGGCCGATTTCAGGGCATGTTGTCCGCATATTGCCGGCGGTTTTTCTCGTCCCGTTTTTAAAATAGCACGCGTCCACATATTCGAAGAAGATATCCAAATAATTTGATTTTACATAGAATTCGATCGTTTCCAGCAGCAATAACCCTTTGAGGATGCGATCTTCATAAGCCCGCAAGTCCGCCGGGAGAACCAGTTTCAATTGATATCGATGACCGTCGGCTTCTTTTCTGTTCGCGACCATCAATTCGAACCGCGGCGATTTATTCGTAATATGGAAAAAAATATCCGCGAACTGTTTGACATAATATTTCGAGCCGAAAATCGAAATCATATCGTCGGATCGGCCCAGGATTTTGATTCGCGCGAACGGATTGCCGCACGCACACGCCGATCTGTCCAATGATACCGTGTCGCGGGTTTGATAACGCATGAGCGGTGTGCCGTCCATTTGCAATGTCGTCAGAACCAGTTCTCCCACAGTTGTGGAGCCGCAACAACGCTCATCGGAGAGTTCCACAAAAAACATATCTTCAAAAACGTGAAACCCATCACGCTCACGGCAATCACATCCGATGCACCCGAGTTCCGTACTGCCGTAATAGCTGTATATTTCCGCCTGGATGGCGTCATGGATGCGTTTGGAAAAAGCGGCAGGCAAACATTCTCCGAAAAACAGTATTTTTTTCGGTTTTCGACGCTGTGTGGGATGCTTCCATTTCTCCAATAACAAGTCGATGGTACTGTATATGACGCTTGGAATGGTAATGATCACATCCATATCCAATCGATCCATTTTTGCGACAACGTACTCCGGATCATGGTTCAATCCAAAGGCGAGGACATTGTTGATCCCCATTAAATTGGCGGCCCTCAGGAAAAGCGGATACATATTGGGAAACCACATGTCGAGCAGCAACAGGTTGTACCCGCGTTGGAATCCGGCTTGCCTGAAAATTCTCAGCATTTGCTCAATTTCCAAATACTCGTCTTTCAGGGTGAGCAATCGCTGTTTGGGTTTACCGGTTGAACCCGAGGATGAATCGATTAAATAGATGTCGTTGCCCAGGTGTTTGATGAGATCATCGGTCAGTCGCGAATAGTCCGTAGCGCCGATAAGCGGCATTTCTGAAAGCGCTTTGAACGGATCACCGTTGATATCGATTCCGTTTTCTCGGATGATGGTGCGATAAAACGGGATGGATTCAATTTCCTTGAATTTTCGTTTCAGGAGCGTTGCCTGGAAATTCCGCAGGGGGACGCCCCCGAGGAACTGGACGCCCTTGTTCCGCATGGTTTCGCTTTTCATCAATACGACCCGGTTGCGCCATGCAACACCATGGCTTGATCCCGATACTCCCCGGTATCAAATGTGCGGTAACGTATGATCGGCAAGGATTTGCGATAAAGGCATGTCAGCGTGACGGAGCCGTCATCTTGGATTTCGATAAAAAAATAATCGCGATGAAACACAATGCTGTTCTGGTATTTGGGCTTTACGGCGATGAAACCGACATAGTCGACGTAATATAAACTGATATCACCATTGGGGTTTTGAAAGTCATTGAAATGGATGATTTCACATGGGCGATCATTCCCGAAGCGGTTTGAAATCTGGGAAGGGGTCAAATCGATGACATAATCCCCGTGCATGGTTGCCGTTTGCGATTCAATTTCAGAAAGGTTGTTTCCATCGTGGAAAATATTGGTGACCTTATACCCTCCGCCCAAAAGAATATTGCTGAAATCGAAGGTGATATAACTTTGGTTG
Source organism: Desulfobacterales bacterium (assembly GCA_041740615.1). Lineage (GTDB taxonomy): Bacteria > Desulfobacterota > Desulfobacteria > Desulfobacterales > SURF-7 > DYJD01. The sequence continues at coordinate 49,770 of JBGSLR010000063.1, read as the reverse complement.
ATATCCGAAAGAATCGTCAGTTCGCTTTTGGGCGCAACGCCGGCCGCTCCCAAAAGAAAATAAATGTTTGACTTGCTGATTTCGTATTCGCTTTCGCTGAGTATGGACGGATACATGTTGGTATAAAATTTGGCGACATTGACCGGCATCGTCATATGACAGTCCGAAAGGGAAAGCGCATTGAAATCAATGTTCTTATGGATATCGAAAAAGGTCAGTTCGGGCAGGTGCCGAATTTCCGAGATGTCCGATATCTGGGGAACGGTTTCATACAATTCCTTGTAGAGGAACAACGTTTTATAAGCTCTGCCGAGAATCTCGTTGAATGCCCGGATGATGTGGGTCTGGGTCGCCATAACCGTCCTTACATATTATATTCGTATCTTCTACAGGGCGGCAACGGGACGATGTTGCCTGTTTTTTCCAGATACTTCTTTCGCTTATTGGCCTGCATAACCGCAAGCGCGGAGAAAATCTTCCCGGCGATTCCCGGATTGCCGAATGTATCCCCATATCGGCTTTGGGTTTGAACGGCCAAGGACCGCACATGGTCGTTATAGGGAAATTTCATGATCGCAGCGAGCGCGGGATAGGCCATTTTCGCGTTCTCCGCCAGCAACTCGGCCCTCCGCTGTAAATACGGATTGGCACTCCCATTGAGCGTGTCATAGCCGTCCATGAGCAAATTCAACATCCGAAGCGTACTCGGGCCATGGGTTTGGTTCACTTTGTCGGCGGTATAATCCAGATAACCGAAAACCTCGTCGTGTGTGAAGTTCTGATATTGATAACTTCTGGAGAAGAGATTCATATTCTCCCAGGTTTGATCCTGATCCGACAACCGGCCTTCCTTCAGTCGGTCTTCCCAGATTTTTGTCTGGGGCAGCGCCAGAAGAGGCCGCAGTTGCACCATGGTCGGCTTCAAATTGACATAGTAATCAATGTCCGTCATGATATTGTCACGGGTATGAAAATCCCAACCAAGGATGTAGGTGGCGATCGTCATAATCCCGTATTGATTGCACATGTCAAACACTTCCTGTACGCTGCGGCCTTTCCGTTTTACCATCTTCCGGCTGAACAGCTCCTGCAGGCAGGATTCGACTCCCATATAGACGCCGGCAACGCCGTTTTCAATCAACTCTTCCGGAGTGTATTGGGAAATGGCGTTGACACTGGAGAAGCAGTAATAGCTGAACTTCCGCTTCTGGATCTCCGCATCGTTCTTTAAATATTCACCCAGTTCGTCCACATACGCTTTGTTCCAAAGGAAGTCTTCGTCGTATATCAAGCAGTGATTGACATGCGGGTACTGTCGCAAATTATATTTGATCGCGTCGTAGCATTCTTTCGGATTCAAAAGATAAACGCGTTTTTTATTGAAATAAGCGGAAGTGGCGCAAAATTCGCAGCCGAATTGGCACCCCAGGGAAACCGTCAAAAAAAAGTGCTTGGAAGAAAGGTTCCAGTTTCCAAAGGGCATAAACCCGCCCAGAGGGAATAGTTGTTTGATGGGCCGTTCTTCCGTTTCGCCCAGTAGATTTCGCATAAAGGCGATACCTTCTTCCCGGCAGATGTAGTCGGCGTTTTTCTGCAGCGCATCCGTCGGAAACATGGTCTGATCCAGGCACTGATTCCCATAGCCGCCGATGATCACTTTGGATGCGGGTGACACTTCTTTTGCCAGCTCGGCCATATGCAGAACCCGACCCGTATGGGGAATCGTATAGGTGATGCCGACATAATCGTATCCTTTGGCAAGCTCCTTGCGATAATCGGCCAGCGTCGGGTATTCCAATACGACCGTCTGGTGCGACGTGTTTTGCGCCAGCATATGCAGGGCAATGACCGGCGTTCGATCCGGCATGGCAAAAATCCCCTGTCCTCTTGTAAATGATAGATTCCAGTTATCGATTCCGTCTTTTTCGACCGTTACACGCTCATCTTTCTGATAGGGGAATGTCAACAATATCTTCTTTTTAGGCTTCATCGAACCCTCCGGGCGCTTCTTGGTTCAGTTGTTCCAAATATTCATCCGTCTTCATTTCGGCGAAATCCAGATCATCGGAAATGCGATCAGCCAGAGGTTTCGCAGGGGAATTTTCGCAAAAGCGGTCATAGGTATGCCGGCAGTCGCACCCATGGATCGGTTCGATTGAAATAAAAAATCGATCCAGATCATAATCCTGTTTCAATTGGAACAGGGCGCCGTGAATCACTTCGGCGCACGGACTGCACGACGTTTTTCTCGGGTTGTTGAAGGTCGTCATCCAGGGGGCCGGTTCCGCTTCCAGCCCGCCGAAAAACCAATCGACTTCCAACGACGGGTTCCGCCTGCTGATGGTAAACGTCCGGCAGATCTTGACGATCTCGACAATCGTTCTGGGATCGACCAGGTTATAGCGGCCATGGACATAGAGCAGATGGTTGATCGTATATGGCTGCAGGTTGGGACACATCAAACTCGGCGGAACATTCAGGCTTCTTAAATAATCGAGGGTCCTCCGGGTGTTATCGAGAATTTCCTTTTCACTCAGGGAATGGCCGCCGATAAATACGAACAAGCTCGGGTCCATATCGAAGGCCTTTGCAATAGCAATGCTTTCCTCCAATTGACCCAGATCCAGATTCTTATTGTAAATCACATTCCGGGTGAGATCGTCGATGGATTCGAATCCCATGTTCACGACCATCGTGAATTTTTCGATGTATCCCCTTTTTTTGTACGTATCCAGTTCACCGGAACGGTGCGCCCGGATCAAATGTTCCGGGCGCGTTTCCAGCATGATATGCAAATTGATTTGATTCACATCGCAGAACCGGTCGAAGCGCTCCAGAATCGCCAGGCGATTTGATTTGGGAATTTCCGCATCTCTGAAAAAAGAACTCTCGCCGGCGAGCTGCAGCTTGTAGACCGGACCTTGGGGGTACGGTTTGAACACATTGTGTTTGTCGAGTGTTCCGGACTGCTTGTTGGCAATGATCTCGTCGAAATGTTTCAGGACAAACTCGGTTTGATCGAGTTGAGCGGCATAAAAGGCACTGATGGGAATATTTTTCGATCGCGGGATACCGGAATATCCGCAGGGGGTGCAATATCCGGCTTCATATTGGTCGCATTTCTTTCCGGGATAGGCGAAAATCGGATAATCCCCGAATTCCCCCTGTTCGTAAAAAAAATAGGGTTTTTCAGGGATTTCCTCCAGGACGCCGTAATCAGCCCGATTTCTTAATGCAAAAGCGATTTTTCTGGCCCGCTCGCTCAGTGAGGTTTGGATATCGTTTTTCATTCAAAGACCTTTTTGAAATCCGCCGACGATTCTGCAGATGGTATCGGCGGTTGAATTATCGAAATCGTTTTCCGGCTCGTACTCCGTAATGCCGCGGTAGGACAACTGCAGACCGGCGTCATGAATGTATCGACAGAGATGATATACGTGTTGTTCGATATCCGAAACCGGAAGTCCTTTTTCAGCCAGTTGCTCCGCGATGAAATCCGCACTGTAGTCGCCGATTTGTTTCCTGACCTCGGCGACGAGTTGCGGATTGAATTGGACGCCTTTGATCACGGCCGTGTCAAAGCAGTCCAAATCGATATCGACACCGACATAACGGGAACCGCTTCTTTTGATATCTTCTATTATTTCCTGGAAACACACAGACAAATCCCCTACCTGACCGGCTGTCGTGATATGAACGATGTCCTCAAAGCCGGCGTACTTTTTATTATTCGTGAATTCCGAATAGTTCTGGATGAACATCCGATGAAAATTATCGAATTCCGCCTGTTCGCTCTCCCGGATGCCCACGAAATAAATGTTCCGAAACAGCCCGGCGTCGTAGCAGAAACGCAGCGCATTGCATTTATTCAAATCAGCGCCGTGGGTCGCATAGCTGTAAATATCAAGATGCTGATCGAGAACGATCAGGCTCACGTCTTGCCCGGGTTGACGACAGCATTGCAGGCCGTAATAGGTCATCATATGATCCCGGCTCACCATCAGCCGGGGCTCATCCCACTTTTCCATGAGCAGCGATTGAATGACCTCCTCGCGGTCCGGTTCCAGGATATCAAGGGGCGCATCAAGATGTTTCAATTTTTCCGACATACAGCCGCGCTGGATTGGGGTGCGGATAAATGCGCCGTTTTGCTTCCCGAGAATCGGGAAACCCTGATTGTAGTCTATTGCGATCACTTTTATCTGCTGCATAAGGCGTTGTCTTTGTGCGTCATAGGTGCACGCATCCCTTCCAGAATTGCACATTAAACATATTCCGTTTAATAATTTTCAGGGTCTTCTTGACCCGCGCGATTTCGGGCCCGATGTCCTGGAGCAGGATATCGGAGCAATAATGGCGTCGCATACACTTGGACAGATTGGATAGCAGTTTTTTCCGGGTGCATATCAAATGGAGTAGTTCATTGGGAAAGTACCAGGCATATTCAAGCCCGACGCGATACCTCAAATCGGATATGACCGGGGTGCCCTTCAATATGTCCATCGTTTTTTCAATCATGTTCGTTTCCGCCTTGCGACACATATCGATGGATGCCGAAATGCGCGGATCGATTTCAATGAACACATATTCCTTTGTTTTTCTGTCATACAGAAAATCGAGCTTCGCCAAACCTTCCCATCGTAACTTTTGTAAAATGGAAACGGCGTATTTTTCCAAGATCGGGGAATGGATGGTTTTTCCGATGGCGGTAATGCCGCCGTAAACCGGTATTTCATGAACTTTTTCATGAATGCAGATGGAAACGGGTTCTCCCTTGTGAAATAGCGTGTGGACGACATAACCGTTTCCGTCTACCATTTCTTGAATAAAGGGTGATGTACCCTGTCCCTTTTCAAGTTCCATTATCTCATGATAGGCCCGATGAAGATCCGAATCACAATATACCCGTTTGACATGGATTCCGGCCGTACCTTTTTCCCCTTTCAGTATGATCGGATAGCGCATCTTCCGTACGATGCTTTCGGCATCGGCCATATCCCTCGGATAATACGTTTTGGGTATGGGAATGCCGAGTTGATTCACGAAATCAAAGGACTTTTTTTTGTTGATGGTGATATCGAAATCTTTGGAAACCGGTGTCACGAAAAGCGTTGTAAACCGATTGATCTCTTCTAGATGTTGAAAGGCGATTTCCATCAGGTGATCTTCGAATACGAAGACGGTCAGATACGTTTCCCTTTGCAGGCAGGCCATCAGGTTTTCGCGATATTGTGAGGCGTTGCCGGATGGGTTGCGGAAAGAATACACATTTCGTTTATATTTGGAGGTTGTCGCGATATGGCCTTCCGGCACCAACAGATCGACCGTATATCCCAAACCGGACAAGTGGCGCGTTACGGCCAACGACGCATTCGCATTCAGCTCGTCAAAAATCAATACACAATTGGAATTATCTGAATGTAACATCCGCCCTTCGCATCATCCTGAAATCAAGGTCTCCTGAAAGGCCATGAAAACTGATAGAACTCTTTCTGTTGATTGATCGAAACCCTACGGTCGGCAATATTGTTTCATCGACTCGATTTTGACGCCAGAGCAGCGCACCGGTATACCCCGCTTCATTCAGGATTTGTAAAAACGCCAGTAGAAAGCAGATCTGCTGTGTTCGATCCAAGGCATGAATATACAGCATATCGATCAGGGCGTATGTGAACACACCGTCTTCACTGATGGAATCCATTTTCAGGTAATTGATGAGTCCCCGGACATTTCCCCCTACGGTAAACAAAAGGGTTTTGGACAGCTCCGGATTGGCGAACTGCCAGTGAAGGGTGTCGAGATCATACCGTTTGGTCAGAACCGGATTCCGCTCCGCCGATGTATTCAGGAATTGCAGGCACCGCGGCAAATCCTCGGTTTCATATTGTTTGATATTCTCCAAATATCGTCCGGGTTTTGCCACCCTGCCCATCCGCAACACTTTGGCGAACAGACGTTTGAGTCCGGATATCCTCTTTTTCTCGATAATTTCATCCAGATTTACAATTCGTATGATCGGATAGGTTGTTTTGATATCGTGAACATGCTTCACGTCATCCGCCATTTTCGAAACAGCCCGTACGACGTGATAGGATCGACTTCCGGATTCACAGTAGGTAAAAATTCCATCGATATGGCGCTCTTTGCAATGGCGGATAATGCCGGCGAACAGATTGTACGAAACCGGCAACGTTTCTTCGGGCGGCTTGAAATCGGGATCCTGTCGCCATTTTTCCCATGCCAGGCCGGTTCGACCTTCCGGCAAAGCCCTGCCCGCATTGCTTCTGAATGTCGTCAGCCAGCTCGCATGACCCAGCCGACGAATTTGATGGTTGATCCTGTAATCGGCAACGGTGAGACCGATAACGCCGAGGAGCGCGTTGCCATGGAATGCGCCCAGCATCACGTTGAAAGCCTGGAAAGGGCCGTCCAAAGAAAACTCCAGATAATCTTCCCGAAAGATGTCGAAAAATTCCTCCTTTCGGTATTTCTGTTTCCAGGCGGCGAGGGCGAGGGCGCGCATACCGGGATATTCCGATTTTTGTAAGGGGCGAATGTCTAAAACCATTTTCCGTATTCCAAGTGCGATTGTTCCCGGACAGGGAACGCCATTGCCCTTCTTTCCAGAAAGGCTTCCGTGGGAATCGGCCGAATGTCGCGCCATGCCGTTTTGATATGACTCATACCGGATTTCCGATCTTCTGCCGTTTCAAATTATAGTAGCCACTGACGGTGGATTGAAAGTAGGATACGATAAACGCGACCCCGACCTTGACACCGATGGCGGTTCTGAGCGTCAGCTCCTCCATATGGAGCAGGTGAAAACCGGCTCCCATCAGGCACATCGACAGGATACCGGCAAGAAGGCCCCATAGAAAAATTTTGGCGGCTGTAAATCGTTCGATCCGGACTTTTTCAATCCATCGATAGAAGGCAATTCTTTGCGAACCAATGATAATGTTGAATTTTCGGAAATGATTGCGACTCACCCTGGTGGCGATGTAATGGGAGATCCATACGGCGATGGCGACAGTGATCAGGATGTCAACGATAAAGCTCTTATCCGTCTTGAAAATATAGACGATCGACTGCCCGCGGAATAGAAAAATCCCAACGAACATGTTGACGAATCCATTGATAGCCGCATTGATCAACGCGAGACTGCAAGCGAGGTAGACACACAGGGACATTTGTATTTTCTGCGTCATTTTTTCCGTTTCAACGAAATTTGGGTGTGAGGGGAGATGGTAAAATCGGCTACCAAGCAAACGGGGCAGGAAGCGGTCTTACGGTTCGACATTGGGAACAAACCGAACGCCACCTGTTCTCCTTCTCATTTGTCACACTCCGCCCAGCTACTACAAGACAATCCTCGATAACGCTCAGTCGGCATTTCTGCATTTCGGATAAAGAGGCCCTACTCGTGTTTTTTCCCAATAGAGGCAACGTCCGCGTTTGTACGCGCGAGCGCATTCATACAACGCTCACCAAGGTAAACAGTGTTTATGACACCACCCAATTAATATCAAATATTTCCCATGTCAAGAAGATTTTGGCAGGAATCTTACATGGGGAATATCATCATGATCCCGTTCTTCGATGGGCAATCCGTCGGTTCAAATAAATTTGATATAGGTATCCGTTATGCCGTCCGCATCGAATTGTTTGTTAAAACTGACCAGGCTTTGGAAATGATTCCGCTCCTCTTTGACAAAACCGATTTGGTGAAATACGTGATCCGCAAAAAATCCGTTCTGCCAATACATCAAACCGCGAATCCCTCTTTCCTTGAGGTCCGCCATCAAATTAACAATAAAAGACCGCTGTTGTCCCGGACTGAGATGGTCCATATGTATATTTTCAATTACGGCAAATTGGCTCTTCCCTTGCCGACTGTACGAATCCAATAGGATATAGTTGACGAATCCGGTAACAGGCCCTCCTTTTTCCTTGAAAACAACCGTTTCGGAAACATCTTCATACGATAATTGCCAGGCCAGCCTTTCCTCGTCCCATATTTGCGCAAAATCAACTTTCTGTTGAATGCTGTTTAACAGATCAAGGCATTCTCTCAAGTCCGAGGACTGATAGGGTTTCACGCAATGAGAAGAAGAACGGTGTTGGGGAACGATGTCATCCAATAAACCGACCATGGGGTATGTAAACTTGACATCCCAGTATTTATATATGTAACTACCGCCACTTTTGACAACTTTTAGAAACGCATCATGGGAGCGATGACCATCTTCAAAATAGGCTAGAAAACCGGCGCAATTTTCACTCATGCAATGATAGCCTGCCTGCGAACCCAAAATAAATGAAATCGGCTGTTTCTCCGGCAGATCCTCCGCCTTCTCATCTTGAATCAGTCTTTCCCAGGAGAACTGTTTTTCACCTTCCTTTTCAACCATTTCTTGAATAATCGTACCGAACGATGACAACCAACTGAATAACAGGATGTGAAAGGGTTTCCCCCGCAGGACAAGATCACATGAAATTGTCCCCACGGAGCCGACCAACCGATCTTTCCAATAGGCGCCGAAAAGCTTGTTGGCTTTCCTGTTAGGGACATTCAGATTGAATCGTAACACTTTCTCGCTATAGATGTCGAAAAAGTCATGATCGGTTTGATAGTAGGATTTCTTCCACGAATGCAGCGCCAATTCATGAAGCGTTCCATATTCACTTTCCCTGATTTCTCTGACGTCAATACCCATTTTGTTGCCTCCACCCCAATGAAAAGACATTCGATTGCATGATAGAAAAGGATTGCGATGCCGCTCGGTATCGATGGAATGATCCGTATCCTTCCCCAAAAAACTGTCTCGGAGGGGATCGATGCGTTTCCATCTTTCAGGTACCCGGCCAATATCACATCTACACCCATCCTTCAATTTGAATAAAATGAGCGCACTCCAAAAACCGAAAAGGCGGCACTGACGCCGCTCATCGGAACGGTTTTGTATTTCAGGGCCTCTGATTCATGCCACTGATTCATTGACAACACTCATCGCCTAACCTATATAATTCCGATAAATGGGAAACATAACAGCGGGGGAGCCCATCGGAATGCACGGGCATATTGATTGACATATCCCCCATTCACATGTGATCAACCGTTAAAAAAGTTCGTGTCTGTCCGTATCCCCAATCCGATGACCGCCATGGGCATATTCGTTTTTTCCAGATTCGCACCGATACAGACGGAAAGATGGTCAAATTCACAGGGGCAATTTCACCGGCGGTCGTCGTAACCATATCGGTCGTCATCCTGCTGTGCGCTTGTGACAAGACAGCTCCGCGGTTTGAATGCACGGACCCCATCGAATGTGTGACGGTGGCTCCGGGAGAAGCGATACGAATCGGGGTGCTGCAGTCCTTGTCCGGTAAAATTGCGCCGCTGGGGACGGCGCAAATCAGGGGGATTGAACTGGCCATGGATAAACGGCAGGGAAGGATATTGTCGCACGCCATCGAATTGCAGATCTAGGATAATCGATGTGGCCATCAAATCCAAATTCAATGATTTTGCCCTACAAGCGGAGTCCGCCGATACCGTTTCAACCACCCTGGTGGAACTGGCAAAAACGGAAGTCGACCAAGCGCGGAAAGAAATCGCCCGGTTCACTTTTATTCGGACGGTTGATGAAAAGACGGCCTTGGAGAGCGGCATCCAAACAGGAGAATATGCCATTCTCACCATCACCGATAACGGCTGCGGTATTCCGGAACAGGATTTGGAACACATTTTTGAGCCCTTTTATACCAAGAAGGCGATGGGTAGAAGCGTCACCGGAAAAAAGATATTGGTGGTGGATGATGAGCCACAACAATTGGATATTGCCGGCCGAATGCTGAAAGTGCTGGACTATGAAGTCGTGGGAGTAAATTCCGGTGAGAAAGCCATCGATTATCTGCAAGAAAACCGGATTGATCTGGTTGTGTTGGACATGCTGATGGGCAAGGGTTTGAACGGCCTTGAGACCTACAAAAGAATCATCGCCATTCATCCGAAGCAGAAGGCCGTCATCGCCAGCGGATTTTCCGAAGGGGAGGATGTCAATCAAGCACTGCGGCTCGGCGCCGGAGGGTTTATCAAAAAGCCATATTCCATGGGAGCGCTCGGTCGTATGATAAAAGAGGTGCTGAGCAAATGAAAAGAAACCAAACAATAACCAGACGACGCTTTGTAAAAACCTGCGCCGCAGGGGCATTGGCGGTCCCGCTTCTCGCTGAAACCCGCTTGTTGACAGGATGTGCAAACGGCGTCGCTCCTCCGCGGGAAAAAGTCAGATACAACAAGTATCTTCTGAAAAACGGATCTGTTTTTACGAACGGCCGATACGAACCATATGATGTGAAGATGGAAGAAGGCGTCATCACGGGTCTGGAGAAGGAAATAAATCCCGCGGACGTCCCATCTGCCCACGTGCTTGACTGTTCCAACCGGTTTATCTCTCCGGGTTGGGTCGATTCTCATTGTCATATCGGCGGCATGGGGGTCGATTTATCGCTGCTTGGACCGGAAATGGGCGTCACGGCCCTTGTCGACGCCGGCACATACGGTCCGGAGACGTTTCCCGACTTCATGGAGCGATACTATCGAACGGCCGCCATCCCCGTTTACATGTTTCTCAATGTCAGAAAGAACGGCATCCAATTCTCCAATGTAATTTTCAAGAGTGTTCCGGGAGTGGAGGACGTTCCAGGCGCACGCCGGCTGACCAATCAATATCCGAACATCATCAAAGGCCTGAAAGTTCGCCTGGACTCGCTAAACACCTCCGGCGATCACCCGACTTTTTTATCGGAGATCACGGCCACGCTCGGGGAGGAACTGCAACTGCCGGTGATGTATCATCTTGGGAACCCGTCCCCTTCCATCACCGACTTTCTGAAGAAGTCAAAACAGGGGGATATCATCACTCATTTTCTCCGAAAACGTAATAACTCGATCATCAGCGCCTCCGGAACCGTGAGACCCGAGGTGATGGAGGCGAGAGCAGCCGGCGTGCTGTTTGATGTCGGTCACGGCGTCGGCAGTTTTGAATTCGATACGGCGAAAAGGGCTCTTGATCAAGGCGTTACCGATTTTACAATCAGCTCGGACCTCTGGCTGTTGCCGTCATGGTTCAAATGCCGGACTTTCGCAAATGTGGCTTCGAAATTTCTCGCGCTGGGGTTGAGCATCGAAGATGTCACCGGGAAAATATCATCCAGGCCGAGAGAAATGTTGCGGATTGAATCCGAGATCGCGATCAACAACGCAATCGACCTAACGGTATTCTCCCTCACCGAAGGTGAATTTGAATACAATGACACCGGCGGAAACGCACTGCCCTATCACAGTCGGATCATTCCGGAATACACACTTATCAACGGTGATCTCATTCAAGCCGGCGGACGCGACAAAGAGTTGTTTCTCTCCTGATCCATCCCGTGTAAAAGAATTGTAAAAACAAAATATGTTGTTTACTTACCCGTTTTCATCTCCTATGGTGGCCGTCCGTGCAGTCTGAATCGTATCGTTAACCGGAGGTCGCATCATCAAACTTAACCGAACCATTTTTGACACACCTTGCGTCAGCGCCATCATGCGCATCATGGCGCGCTTTCTCCTGTTTTGCACCAGATGGAAATCCAAGGGTACGTTGCCCGATGCCCGCAAATTCGTGCTGATTGCCGCGCCTCATACGTCAAACTGGGATTTGTTCTATACCCTGCTAATTGCATTCGATCTAAAAGCGGATATCTACTGGATGGGGAAGGAAACCATTTTTAAAAAGCCTTTCGGCCGCATCATGCGATGGTTGGGGGGAGTACCCATCGACCGATCGACATCCAACAACATCGTGGAACAGTCGGTTGCGCTGTTTCATCAAAGCCCGCGCCTGATTCTCACGGTTCCCCCATCGGGTACCAGAAGCCGGGTCACGTATTGGAAAACCGGTTTTTATCATATTGCCAACGGTGCAGGAGTTCCCATCGTACTGGGTTTTCTCGATTATCGTCTCAAAATCGGGGGGCTCGGTCCACTAGTGCGTCCCACAGGCGATATCACCGCAGATATGAAAGTGATATCCTCCTTTTATGCCGGGATCACCGGTAAATATCCGGTACAAATGAGCTCCGCCCGAATCCCGGTTCCCCCCCAAAAAAACGCGGCGTAGCATCCGTCCGCCATCCCGCTTCGCCTATCGGTTGCCACCGGTCGCCGGAATGTGCTATTTCTTTTTTTTATAATGGAAGGAGGCTACATTCATGCGGCGCATCAACAATCCACTGGAAATTTATAAACTGCTCAACCGATCCAATTGCCGGGATTGCCATGAAAAAACCTGTATGGCCTTTGCCGTCTCGGTATTCAAAAATAAAAAACGCCTCCAGGAGTGCCCCCACATTTCCCCGGAGGTGCTCCGACACTACGGTGGCGAAACCCAAAAACCCAACACCATCGACGAAGACATGGACGCAGCGGTGGAAAGACGAAAACGCGCCATCGCCGACCTGGACCTTGTCGCCGCCGCCCAACGGCTGGGGGCGGATTTTTCCGGGAACCGGTTGATGATCCGGGTTTTCGGCCGGGATTTCCGTGTGGATCCAAACGGGAACCTGATTTCCGACATTCATATCAACCCCTGGGTTGCGGTTGCGGTGCTCGACTACATTCTGGAAGGCAGTGGACGCAAACCCGTCGGGAAATGGATAAACTTCCGGGAATTGAAAGACGGACAGGTCCGTTTCGCCCATTTTCAACAACGCTGTGAAAAACCCTTGAAACAGATCGCCGATACCTATCCGGAACTGTTCACGGACCTGCTGGAGATCTTCGAAGGGAAACGCGTGGACAGCCCCATGAATTCCGATGTTTCCATTGCGCTGTATCCCCTGCCCCTTGTCCCGATACTGATCGGCTACTGGTATCCGGAAGAGGAACTGGAATCGAGCCTGCATATTTTCTTTGACGAAACAGCCCAGGACAATCTCCCCATCGATTCCCTCTACACCCTGAGTGAGGGGATTGTCATGATGTTCGGGAAAATCGCCTTGCGGCATGGAGAACGATAGCACGCTGCAGGCAGCGGCACTCGCCGGAACCTGGTGTCCGAAAACGATTTACCCCTTCAACCGGAAACGCAAATGAACACGGCCCCCTCGATGGAAAGAACAACGATCGCTCGTTTTTTCAAGTCATTTCTTTTTTTGGCCCGCAACCTGTCCATGAAAGACAAGGCATCCGAAAAGCACATTCCGATGCAACCAAAGTGCACGGAACGCCATAGCGTCTATGACCTGTATGAACCGCCGCTGCCGGCGGAAAAAACCGTCGTCGTCGTTCACGGACTGACCCTGCAGGGTGAAAAAGACCACCGACTCATCCATTTCTCAAAAACCCTGGCCGCATCCGGCATCCGCGCAGCCGCCATCGGGTTACCCGGATTGAAAAAATGCCGCTTCACACCCGATGATACCCACACAATTGCAGATCTGGTGCGCGAACTCTTCCGCTTGTACCAACAGAAAATCGGTATCGTCGGGTTTTCGCTGGGCGGCGGTCTGGCGCTGGTGGCGGCATCCAGGGCGGATGTCGGCGACATGATGGGCCCGCTCCTTCTGCTGGGCCCCCATTACGACTTTCGGGAGATATGGCGCGGCGTCCTGGACATTCACCGGTCAACACCCAGAACCATCGAAGAATGGGACAACTTCATCTGGATTCATCTGATACTCGCTTATCGCGCCATGGGGTCTCTTCCCCGGGAAACCCGCGTACACAAAGAAATCGAATCCTTTTTGACCCATTACTGCCGAGAGTCCTCCCTGAGCCGCAAACAGGAATTCTATCGGAAATATCTCACCCACCCCACGGTTTTCGAGTTGGTTCACAATCACCTGGAGCCGGCGGATGAAACCGTGCTGACGGCCATCTCGCCCGCCCATCAGCTAAGATCCATTCAAAGCCGGGTATTCCTGCTCCATGGCCGGAACGATCCATTGGTGCCCCCCGCTCACTCCCGGTGCATTTACAGGGAATTGCTCGAACGGGGACGGCCCGATGCGCAACGGATGCTCATTACCCCCTTGCTCTCCCATGTCAGGACGCGCGGATCTTACAGGATTTTCGATATGTTCCCCCTGCTCAAGATCTTGGGAGAAATTTTCCGATAGGAAATGGTTGGATGAATTCCGAGGCATACACCGGTGTCGGACGGTCATCAATGGTTTCAAATACGGCCGTCGGCAATTTTGATCTCCATGACAATATGCCCCCAGCCGCCGCATTTGATACCGGTATCGAAGCAACCGGTGCGTTTGAAGCGCATTTTGTTCGCATCCACGCCGGCATAAATGAGTTCATGAGCCCCGAAGATCAATGCGGATATGGGACTCAAGGCAAAGCAACAGATTTTTTTCGGGTTCAGCTTGGTAATCAGATTCCCGGCGCCGTCGAAGTAAAACCGGTCCCCTTTTTTATGCTGACTGTTGCATCCGTGGGCTTCCACCACCTCAATCACGATGGTCTTTTGTTTCAGCACCGGAACATGGGACAACACCTCCTCATTCCGGGGATTTTCCATGAATGCCGCCATCTCCTCATCCGTATAGCCGAGATGAGCCTGTATCGCCTTTGACGTTCCCGCATCGATGTTCATACACCCTCCTCCTGTTGTTGACCGTTGTATTGTTTGATATCAAACCTTTATCAAAAAGGTTTCCCCGATAACGGTTTTCACCGAACCCATCGACAGCGAACGAGCTTGGAAAGCAGGATCGTCTTCGTTACAAATTATCGTGGACGATCTGGAGCAGCTGCATCAGGGTCTCCATCTGATCCTTTGTCAAACCCGCATATGCCTTTTCCCGCAAGGCTTCGGAAATTTCCATGAAATCCGGCTTTACCTCCCTGCCCCTTTCCGTAAGCGAGATATTGCTGACCCGACTGTCGGAGGCATCCTCATTCTTCTCCACATATCCAAAACGGATGAGCTTGTTCACCAGGGCCGTGACCGTTGACTTGTCCTTCCCGATAATCTGCGCCAGTCGTTTCATGGGAAGTTCGCCATAGGTGTACAGTGCCCACAGAATATCTCCATGGGAAGGGGCAATCCCCTTCATGTGATGGCGCTCGATCTCCCGTGTCAGAAAGGAATTGGCTTTATCCCGGATCCGGCCGATCTGGCGTATGATTAACGCTGATTTCATGAAACCCATATAGTTTTACATCAAACCAATGTCAACCATTTTTTCTCGCTTCAGAAAAAAAACCGGCCCACCCGCTCCGTGCATCGAATCCCATCGTGATGGTAACCAGACATTCCGTATCGGTATTGATTGACACCCATTCGTCGTTGCCATATATTCGCTTCTCAACAAGTCGGAATGATAACGCATCAGTATTCTTCATCCCCGCTACTCCCGATTTCGATGGGGGCTATCAGCGGAAGACGGCCTCATGCAGATTGAAACGCTCGTATCATCCTATGGTTATCTGGCCCTATGGATCGGCACCTTCCTGGAGGGCGAGACGATTCTCGTGATCGGCGGTCTGGCCGCGCACCAGGGATATCTGAAACTGACCGGCGTGATCGTCGCGGCCTTTGCCGGCAGCCTGATGGGTGATCAATTCTTTTTTTATCTGGGACGTCGCCACAGCCGTTTTATTCTGGAAAAGCGTCCCGCCTGGCAACCGCGGATCGACAAGGTCCACAGGCTGCTGGAACGCTATGAAACCATCACGATTCTATCCTTCCGTTTTCTGTATGGCCTGAGAAGCATCACACCCTTTGTGCTGGGTATGAGCCGGGTCCGTCTGCTCAAATTTGTCATTCTCAACGCTGTCGGCGCGTTGGTATGGGCGGTGACGGTCGGGATGGGCGGCTATTTCTTCGGACATGCCGTTGAAAATCTGATCGGCGAAATCAAGCAGTATGAAGGCTATTTTTTGCTGATGATATCGCTCACCGGGACCTGCGTCTGGCTGGTTCATTTTCGGTATCACCGGTGAGCCGATGGGATTCAATATGGACCGGATCGTACCATTCATGAAGAAGCTTCGCCTAAGCCGTTTTACGCCCTTTCTCGGGTTGGGATTGTTTTTACTTTCCGCGTGGGTGCTGTACCTGCAACTGCACCGTTACCGGTGGCATGACATCCTGTCCCGGATTCATACCATACCAAACGATCAGGTATTCATGGCTGCGGCCCTGACGGTGCTGAGCTATTTCATTATGACCGGCTATGACCTGCTGGCCATGCGCTATATCCGCCACCCCCTGCCATACGGGAAAACCGCATTGGCCGCGTCCCTGGGGTATGCCTTCAGCAACAACATCGGTTTCTCCATGTTGGCCGGTGCCTCTGTCCGCTATAGCATCTATTCGTCTTGGGGATTGTCGGCCGTGGAAATTACCCAGGTGGTGATCTTCTGCAGCCTGAGCCTGTGGCTTGGCTTCTTTGGACTGAGCGGCCTTGTTTTCATCACAGAACCCCTGACCTTGCCCCAGAGCCTGCATCTGCCCTTTTCCTCGACGCAACCCCTTGGATTGTTCCTCCTGCTGGTGACCGTTGCCTATTTCGTCCTAACCCTTTTTATCCGAAAATCCGTGGTTATCCGGGGCTGGACCCTGGCATTCCCATCCTGGAGACTGGCCGGCGGACAAATATGTCTGGCGGCACTCGACTGGTTGCTGGCGGCGGCCGTTCTCTATAGTCTGCTGCCGGAAACGACACCCATCCCGTTCGGTTATTTTTTGGAAATTTATCTACTGGCGCAGCTGGGTGGCCTGCTCAGTCAGGTGCCGGGGGGCTTGGGTATTTTCGAATCCCTGATTTTATTGCTGGCGCCGCCCGCCATTCCCGCATCGGCGCTCATCGGCGCCCTGATCGTCTACCGGGTCATCTATTATTTCTTCCCCTTGCTGTTGGCCACGGTCGTATTGGGCGGGGAAGAACTCCTGCGCCGTCGACCGTTTTTCACACACGCCAAATCCTTCATCGGCCATGCCCTTGAAAGGGTTTTCATTCCCCTCCTGAGTCTGGTTGTCTTCGTGGCCGGCGCCATCCTGCTGTTTTCCGGCGCACTGCCGGCCGTATCCGATCGGGTGGCGATTCTCGACGAATTCATTCCCTTGCCTTTGTTGGAATTCTCCCACTTTATCGGCAGCCTGGCCGGTATGGGGCTGTTATTGATCGCTCGCGGCCTGCAGCGCCGCCTGGATGCGGCCTATCTGCTGACATTGGGATTGCTGGGATTCGGTGTAGCCGCCTCCCTGCTTAAAGGACTCGACTATGAGGAAGCCCTGATCCTGACCATCGTTTTTTTGGTATTGCTTCCGAGTCGACGATTGTTTTTCCGCCGGGCATCCCTGTTTTCCGAACGATTTACGCCCGGCTGGCTTGCGGCCATCGGCATGGTATTGGCCGCAACCCTCTGGCTGGGATTTTTTGCCTTCCGGCACGTGGAGTACGCCCACGACTTATGGTGGCATTTCAGCATCAAAGGCGATGCACCACGCTTTATGCGCGCCGGCGTGGGAGCCGTTTGTCTGGCGCTGGCCTTCGCCTTGGCAAGACTGTTGCGACCGGCGCCGCCGAAGTCGGTGCCGGTCGATGAGCAACAAATGGCGACGATCCGGTCCATCGTACGACAGTCCGACAATGCATCGTCTCATTTGGCGCTTTTGAGCGACAAGCGTTTCTGGATCAGCGCGAACCAAAATGCCTTTATCATGTATGGTGTATCCGGTCAGACCTGGGTGAGCATGGGAGACCCCATTGGTCCGGAGGAGGAATGGCCGGAGTTGATCTGGCAATTTCACCGCCAGGCCCACCGATACGCCGACCGAGCCGTTTTTTATGAGGTGGGACACGAACACCTGCACCTCTACCTGGATTTGGGCTTATCCGCGCTCAAGCTGGGCGAAGAGGCCTGGGTGCCGCTGACGGAATTTTCACTGGAAGGGGCCGGTCGAAAAGATCTGCGCTATATTCAGCGCAAGATGACGAAGCTGGGTTGTCAGTTCGAAATCATCCCCCCGGAAGGGGTTGCGACCGTTCTGGATACCCTGCGCTCGGTGTCCGATGAATGGCTTTCGGAGAAAAACACCCGGGAGAAAGAATTTTCCCTGGGGTTTTTCGATCCGATCTACCTGCAACAAACCCCCGTTGCCGTCGTCCGGATCGACCGGCAAATCATCGCATTCGCCAATATCTGGCAAAGCGCCGATCAGGAAGAACTCACGCTGGATTTGATGCGCCATCGTCATGATGCGCCCAACGGCGTAATGGAATTTTTATTCATTGAAATGATGCGCTGGGGGCGGCAGCAGGGGTATCGCTGGTTCAATCTGGGCATGGCGCCATTGACCGGCATGGAAACCCGCGATCCGGCCCCCCTGTGGCACAAGATAAGCCACTGGGTGTCCCAGTACGGCGGACATTTTTACAATTTTCAAGGCCTGCGGCTTTACAAAGAAAAATTCAACCCGGTCTGGACCCCCAGATACCTGGCCTGTCCGGCCGGACTGACACTGCCGCTCATTCTGGCGGATATCGGCGCGCTCGTTTCGGGCGGATATAAAGGCATTATCTTCAAATAGCGCAAGAACAAACGGAGGACGATCATGGCGTATCATCCCGAAGATCCCGGGCTGCACGACCCTTGTCAGGTTTGCAGGCGAACCGAAGCCAACATGGTGCCGGCCGCCTTGATCCGGCCGGCCATCATTGCGGAAATCCGGAAAACACACCCCGAATTTTCA
The DNA here is from genome assembly GCA_041740615.1 of Desulfobacterales bacterium. Lineage (GTDB taxonomy): Bacteria > Desulfobacterota > Desulfobacteria > Desulfobacterales > SURF-7 > DYJD01. The sequence goes on along the minus strand of JBGSLR010000063.1, from coordinate 31,009 downwards.
ATCGCCGGCCATATCTGCGCCGAAGACTTGAACCGTTTTCGTTTTCAATATGTTCAGGGCCTCATGACTTCGGAAAAAGGGGAATTGACAGCCTTGGATCAGGACGTCCTGGAAAGCCTGCGCCAACATGAACTGCTGACCAGCGATATCAATGTGGAATTTGAGAGCAAACTCACCTTCGGTGAATCCCTGTCCGATAAAATCGCCACTTTTGGAGGCAGCTGGCGGTTCATCATTATTTTCGGCTGCATCCTGTTTGTTTGGATCATCCTCAACGTATTCATTCTCATTGCCAAACCGTTTGATCCGTATCCGTTCATTCTGCTCAACCTGGTGCTGTCCTGCATAGCCGCCCTTCAGGCACCGGTCATCATGATGAGCCAGAACCGGCAGGAAGCAAAAGATCGGTTGCGCGCGGAACATGACTACCGTATCAATCTGAAGGCGGAGCTTGAAATTCGCCATCTCAACGAAAAAATCGACCATCTGCTGTCGCGACAGTGGGAGCGCCTGGTGGAAATCCAGCAGATCCAAATGGAATTGATGACGGAACTCGTCGCTTTTAAAGACCGTGGCGTATAACCAATGGAATTCCTGATCATATTCAATTCATCCATTCTGCCGATTTTTCTCATCGTGGCCGTCGCTTTCGGGTACAATCGTCTGATGCGTCCCGATATTCTCCAGATCGCCAACCTGACCCTGATGGTGTTCGCTCCGATTTTCGTCTTCGATTCCCTGGTAAACAGCAGGATCACCCTCGGCATGCTGATCCAGCCCATGCTGTTCATGTCGGCCCTCACCGCCATCCTGATCCTGATCGCGCAACTTTCGGCCAGGGCGCTCGGCGCCGGCGAAAACGAGCGCATCCCGCTGATTCTTGCCGGCTCCATGATCAACGTGGGCAATTTCGGGCTGCCGCTCATCTATTTTACATTCGGTCAAGAGGCCGTCACCTTTTCCGTGCTCTATTTCGTCGCCTTCAATTTTCCCCTGAGCACCATCGCCATCTATATCAGCAGTCCTGAAAAGCGCATCGGAAAAATTCTGAAAGACATCGCCAAAATCCCCATCTTTCATGCCATGATCATCGCCCTGATCGTTTCCCATACTTCCTTTCCGATTCCAGGCGGAATTCAAAAGAGCCTGGGTTTGATGAGCAAAGCCACCATTCCGCTGCTGATATTCATTCTGGGACTGCAGCTTTCCAATATCCGGATTTCCTTCTCCCAGATCCGCTTTATCATACCCGCAGTTCTGATCCGGCTGGTCATTTGTCCCGTGATCGCCATCATTCTGTTCAAGACAATGGGAATATCCGGTTTGGAGAAAAACGTCGCCGTCATTCAAACCGCCACTCCGGCGGCGCTGCTGCCCCTGATGTATGCGATTCGATTCAATCGTTCACCGGATTTGCTGGCAGCCATGATCATGGTCTCCACCCTGGGTTCCGGGTTGTCGCTGACGGTCTTGATTCGCCTGCTTTCCTAAGTGCAGTGATTCATACATCCGGTGGCGCATGGTGATTTTACGGTTCTCACTGGGCACACGGAGACCACAGAGAGAAAGAAATGCGATGGGAGTCGGACCGTAAGAGAACGGGCAGGAAGAAATCCGAATGCCACTTTCTCCTTTTTTTGAATCATCCTGTCACGGTCGACCACCTTTTGCCGTATCAGGTAGTAGGACGGCCCCCAAACGAATGAGGTGAAACATGTACAATCCCTTCAAGGAACAATTCACGACCAACGAAAGTGATGCCCGGATTGTCCGCCGGGTATTGAACGGCAGCCGGCAGGAACTGGAGAAACTGATTACCCGACACCAGGCGTGGATTTACAATATCGCCCTGAAAATGGTTCTGGATCCGTCGGATGCCGAGGATGTCACCCAGGAAATCCTGATCAAGCTGATAACCAAGCTCTCCACCTTCGATCCGGAAAAAGGCGCATTCCGCACATGGCTCTACCGAATCGTGGCCAACCATGTCCTCACCATGAAAAAAAAACGGTACGAAACCTTCTTTGCGTCCTTTGAAGAAAGCGCCGCCGACATCGAAAAAATTCCGGATCAAACCATCCATGGCCTGCCGGAAAGCGGGGTATTGGTGAACGAATTAAAAATCAAATGCTGGACCGCCATGCTCCTCTGCCTGAGCCGCAAGCAGCGGCTGGCTTTTATTCTGGGCGGCATTTTCGAAGTACCGGATACCATCGGAAGTGACATTCTCGAAACCTCCAAAGCCAATTTCAGGAAACTCCTGTCCCGGGGGCGGATGAAAATCGACAATTTCATGCAGCAGAAATGCGGGTTGATGCATCCGGACAACCCTTGCAGCTGTGAACGGAAACTCAAGGCCTTCATCGAAAACGGATTTGTGCGACCCGACCATATCGGTTTTTTTCGGAACGACGTACCACGGATAACCGACCTGGTGCACGACAACCTTCCGCAGCTGGAACGCCTGTATGCCTCCGAAACCATCCGGAATTTTCAGGAGCACCCTTTCCATACGGCGCCGGATTTCACACATTGGATGAGCCGGATCCTCGACACCGACCTGCTCAATCGATTGCTGGGAGAGACGTTACAATGAAGGCATGGGTATCGAACACCAACCAATGAAACGAAATGGAGGAGACATCACATGACGGAACAAAATCGAACGGAAGAAGCGGTATGGCGGTTCATGCAGCAACGGCTCGGGTATTCCGATGCCGAACTGGAACAGTTCCGGAATACGCCGCGCAACCGCACCATCCTGGAAAGAGCCGGCGATCTGATGAAAAAAACCGTCATTTTCGAAGTCATCGAATCCCACGGTTGCAACATCGAACACAAGGTAGGGGACCGTTTCCTGTTCAGCGCCGAGGGCTACATGCTCGCTCACAAATGTCCCAAGAAGATCTGCCCCTATATTTTGCCGGCCATGGCGCGACTGATGTGGATTATTCAGGAACGGATATACGAAAAACTCGACCCCCTGCCCTATTTTCACCGCGCCCACTGCCAGGATGTGGGCATTGAATGCGGCGGATGGGGGAAAATATTGATCGAAGCGAAAATCACGGATCGATAGTTTCTTTTGATTCACGCGCAGGATGCCATCAGAGAATCTTAAAACGTATCGTTCAGTCTGAAAAAGAAGGAGATATTCATGAAGAGCTGTTTCTCGTCACTATCGTACTTGCTTTCATGATAATTGGATGTGTTGCCTTTGTAGTCGTCCTCACCATAATAGCGCATGAAACGGTATCCGATGGTCAGGGATGCGGTGAACCGGTCTCCCGGATTGACATTCAGTCCGAATACCGGTCCCACGCCGATTCCGACGTAGGAATAATCCCAATCCCGATCCTTGTTGCCGCTGGAATCGATATAGTCCCCATTGGCCACGGCGAACCGCAGTTGCGGGCCGAGCCATAACCGGACAAACTGGTTTCTGTAAACTCCGAATCCGAACGTGTGATCCATGGTATAGGCGTTCAGCTTTAATTTCCCGCCGGCTTCTTTCTTCCAATTCCATTTACCGTATCCAAGATTCAACCGGTAATTGAACAGCGCATCCCTTGCCAGGGCTGTATCCAGCACGAAACCCAGGCTGCGGTTGTCATTGTCTGTATCAAATCGATATTCAACGTCACCATTGTAGTGACCTTTCGGTTTCGATGTATTGTCTGCGAAGCCTTCCTGTATGGGCAAATCGCCGTAAAACCCCAGGCCGACGGCCATGGCGCAAGTCAGATCCAGAAAGGAGATCGTCACGATAAAAAGTAATTGAATCAGTATAAATCGTTTCATTTTCATCCTTTGGTCCCATTCGGTAAGGTCGGCGGAATCCGTTTGCGCCCACCGACCCGGTTCTTATTCACCGGCATCGTCTTTCATCATTTTCCGCAGTACATACGGCAGAATCCCGCCATTTTCAAAATAGGCGACATCCACCGCCGTATCCAGACGCGCCAGCGCTTCAAAGCGGATCTGCCGGCCGTCGGGCTTCTGGGCGATGACGGCGATGATTTTGCGTGGTTTCATCGCCTGGATGCCGCTTACGGAAAAAAGTTCACTGCCGTCCAAACCCAGTTTTTCCCAGCTTTCCCCCTCCGCAAACATGAGCGGCAACACACCCATTCCCACCAGGTTGCTGCGATGAATGCGTTCAAAGGACTCGGCGATAACGGCCCGCACCCCCAACAGCAAGGTTCCCTTGGCGGCCCAGTCGCGGGATGAACCGGTGCCGTATTCCTTGCCGCCCAGCACCAGCAGGGGGGTTTGTTCCTTCTCGTAGTCCATGGCCGCGTCGTGGATAAACATCTCCGCCTGCTGGGGCTGTTTCAAGGTCAAACTGCCCTGTTTGGGAGCGACCAGCTGATTTTTGATGCGGATGTTGCCGAAGGTACCGCGCATCATGACTTCATGATTGCCCCGGCGGGACCCATAGGAATTGAATTCCGACGGAGATACCTGTTTTTCGGTCAGGTACTTCCCGGCCGGGTAGTCTTCCGGTATGGCGCCGGCAGGCGATATATGATCGGTGGTGACGGAGTCTCCCAGGAGAAGCAGGGCCCGCCCGCCTGAAAAATCATCGGGAGGGACGGCTGCGATGGACATGTGGTCGAAATAAGGGGGCCGGCGGATATAGGTGGACGCAGCATCCCATTCAAATGTAAGGCTCTTGATATCGGGTAATTCCCGCCAGAATCGGTCCCCTTCGAAAATACGGCTGTATTCTTCTTCAAACAAGGCTCTCGACACATGCTCCTCGACCAGTGTGTTGATTTCCGCCGAGGAAGGCCAAAGATCCTTCAGATAAACCGGCTCGCCGTTGGGATCCAGGCCCAGGGGCTCGGTTGACAGGTCCACACCGATTTCGCCGGTCAGGGCAAAGGCAACCACCAGCATGGGGGACATGAGATAATTCCCTTTGACAAGCTGGTGAATGCGCGCTTCAAAATTCCGATTGCCGGAGAGCACTGCGACTACGCTCAGGTCCTTTTCAGTGATGGCGGCCTCGATTTCCGAACGCAGGGGACCGCTGTTGCCGATGCAGGTCGTGCAGCCGAACCCCACCGGGTGAAAACCAAGGGCCATGAGATACGGCATCAGGCCGCTGTCGGTCAGATAGTCGATGACGACTTTCGATCCGGGTGCGAAGGACGTCTTGACATGGGCGGGGACTCGCAGTCCTCTTTCCACCGCCTTCTTCGCCATGAGACCGGCCCCTATCAGGACAAAGGGGTTCGACGTATTGGTGCACGAGGTGATGGCGGCGATGACGACGCTTCCGTCTTCCAGATTGACAATGTGGCCGTCCAACTCAATGGCCACCTGATGCGCTTTGCCGGGAATACAGACATCGCTCCGGGTCGTCCGGCTGCCGGATTCGTTATGAAATGCGGACACGTGATCCATGGCGGCATCCCGTTTATACGTGCACCCTAAAAAGGAATCGACGCTCTTCTTCAGGTCTCTAAGAGGGATCCGGTCCTGGGGACGCGCCGGACCGGCCACGGACGGCTCGATGTCTCCGAGGTGGATTTCGACGACTTGGGTGTACTCCTGATCCATACCGTTTGCATAAAACAAGCCGGTCTCACGGGCGTATGCTTCCGCGATGTCCGCCTGCTCATTTCGACCGGTCAAACGCAGATAGTCGATGGTTTTTTCATCGATGGGGAAAAAACCGATGGTGGCGCCATATTCAGGGGCCATATTGGCAATCATGGCGCGATCGGGAATGGTCAGCCGGCGCATCCCTTCACCGAAAAATTCGACAAACTTTTCCACGACCTTTTGTTTGCGCAGCGTCTGGGTGACGGCCAGAACCAGATCCGTCGCTGTAACCCCTTCCCGCAGTTCACCTGTCATCCGAACACCGATGACTTCGGGGATGGCCATATAGTAAGGCTGCCCCAGCATGACCGCTTCCGCTTCGATGCCGCCGACCCCCCAGCCCACAATACCGACTCCGTTGATCATGGTCGTATGCGAATCCGTTCCCACCAGCGTGTCCGGATAGGTATATGTGCGACCGTCTTTTTTCCCCGCAAATACGACCTGTCCCAAATGTTCCAGGTTTACCTGGTGGCAGATGCCCGAATTGGGGGGCACCACGCGGAAATTCGTAAAACTTCGCTGCGCCCATTTCAGCAGGGTATAGCGTTCGGAGTTGCGCTGATATTCCCGGGCCACATTTTTCGTCAGACTGTCGGTTGTCCCGAAGCAGTCGACCTGCACGGAATGATCCACAACCAGATCGACCGGCACTACCGGATTGATTTTGCGGGGGTCTCCGCCCATGGTCCGCACCGCATCCCGCATGGCCGCCAAATCCACAACCGCCGGCACGCCGGTAAAGTCCTGCATCAGAACCCGGGCCGGATGGAAGGGTATTTCAATAGGGTGGTCATAGGTCTTTTGCCAACCGGCAAGTTGCTTCAAATGCTCTTCCGTAACGATATCGCCATCTAAATGTCGCACCAAATTTTCCACAAGGACGCGAATGGAAAAAGGCAGCTTTGAAATCCGTCCCAGGCCGATCTTCTCGATACGGCCGATATCGTAGCCATGAAATTCTTTTCCCGACACCCGGATGGCGTGTACGAATTCCTCTTTGTTCATGTGAATCTCCCCTGGTTCATCATTTTACCGGCGGCAAGAAGGGCATCTTCATCAGGTGATGGATATCCAGCTTTTTCTCGTGGATATGCCCGTCCACGCCGTACCAGATGCGTTCCTGATAGACTCCGGTCCGCATGGTGCCGAACACCCTATCCCAAATCGATAAAAATCTGCCGAAATTGGTCAGGCGCTCTTCTATATCCACGGAATGATGAATGCGATGCATGGTGGGCGGCACAAGCAGCAGCCAGAGGGACCGTTCCAGTTCCCAGGGAAGTTTCAGGCAGGTATGACGGAACTGGTCGCTCAGCAGATAGACAATTTCAAAAATCAGGATACCGACAGGTTCGGCTCCCACGAAATAGGCGCCCGCCATTCTCACCAGGGCCGACAGGACAATCTCGAAAACATGCCGACGCATGGCGGTGGAAACATCCACATCCAGATCCGTGTGATGCACCCGGTGAACACGCCAAAGCAACGGCAACCGGTGAAGCAGAACATGCCAGAAGTAAACCAGCAGATCCATGACGACAATGGTACCGATAATTTTCAGCCAGCGCGGTGCGTCGAAAAAATGGATCAGACCGAATTGTTGGGCGTTTCCCTGCGCCGCCACCTGGACCGTTATCGCTGCAAAAAGCAATTGCAGCACAACCGTATTGACGATGCCAAGCCCGATATTGTTCAACCATCTCTTCAGCTTTGAAACCGAGCCCTCCCGATAGGGCGCAATTATCTCAAGCAACAGGAACATGACAAGACCGCCGCCTAAAATCAATAACCGGATCATTTCATAACCGATATTCTCCATTCGCACACTCTCCTCTTCAGGTTCACGGCAGACGATACAGTCCAATCGTCAACATCCGGTAATCGACATAGCACCTCATCGCCTCACGAACGCTGCTCCTCCGCGCACGCCTTTTCCCGCCTTCCGCTTTCCACTTCATTTCACCGTTGATCGATGGGAACGAAAGCGCATTCATCGGGCCCGCAATAATCCCCGATATAATCCGATTCCGGCCGATAGAGCATGGGTTTCGGCGCGGCGCCGGCATATTGCTCTTCCAACACATGGGCGACCCAGCCGGCGATTCGTGAAATAGCGAACACCGGTGTAAATAAATCAACGGGAATGCCCATGTAGTAATACAGGGACGCGCTGTAGAAATCCACATTGACGAAAATATCGCTTCCCTTTTTCTCTTTGAAGGCTTTTTTACCGGCTTTTTCCAATTTGGCGGAAATATCGTACCATTTGGGCTCACCGATTTTTTCGCCCATCCGTTTGGACATGGGCGCCAGGATGTTGGCTCTGGGGTCATCCACTTCGTATACCGCGTGCCCCAACCCCATGATTTTCCCGCCGGTTTCCAGTAGCTCGTGGATATACGAGTCGACCCTATCGGCCGAACCGATTTCCAGCAGCATTTCCATCACCCGGGTATTGGCACCGCCATGCAGTTCACCGGACAAGGAGCCAACGGCGGCCCCGACTGCCGCATACAGGTGCGCCCGCGTCGAAGCGACCTCCCGCGCGGCAAAAGTGGATGCATTGAACGAATGTTCCGCATGCAATACCAGGGCGGTATCGAAAAAGCGGATCAGGTCCTGATCCGGCATTGTCTCCGTCAGCATATACAGAAAATTGGCCGCATGCCCCAGTTCCGGTTGGGGCGTCAGCGGTGTCTTGCCGTTTCTGATTCTATCCCATGCCGCGACGATGGTCGGCATTTTGGCGATCAGCCGGATCCCCATCTCAATTGTCATTTCCTGTGTTCGCTGGCGGATATCCGGATCATGGGCAGCCAGAATGGCTATGGCCGCCTGCAATACATCCATGGGCAGTGCTCGTTTGGGCAACAAATCCAAGGCGGAGATAATCTCCGGTGAAACGGCCCGTTCATTCGCCAGCCGTGACGTGATCACCTCCAACTCCCGATCACTGGGCAATTTTTCAAAAAGAAGCAGATGGACAATTTCTTCAAAACTGGTTTTCCCGGCCAGATCTTTCGCCAGATATCCACGATACAACAGTTTTCCGGCCTTGCCGTCGACATCGCTGATTCGTGTCGTTGCAATCGTCACCCCGCGCAGGCCGGTATTGAGAATATTCTTCGAATCGTTCATGGTTTCCTTTCTCCTGGATGGTCAGCCATGTAACCGGTTTCTATTGCTCGTCCAGCCACATCTCCGCCTCATTGCCGCAATGGGTGCAGGTAATGGATTGTTTCTTCCTCATTTTTCGGGGTGCTTTCCCGGAGGTATCCTTCGCGGGCGGCGTCTTTGACGCATCCACGTCATCCACAAGCGTACAGGTCACCACCATTTCAGCCTCGTTGCCGCAATTCTTGCATTCACAGACTTGCTTTTTGGTCTCTTCCATCTATTCCTCCCCATATTGATAAGTGATCGATATTGAATGGCAGCCTGTGGTTCGATGCCGGTTTATAAAAACAGTTTTTCCGGCGGCCGGCGCTCCGGTATATACGCGCGCGGAATTGTTCCCTCGTTCCAGGCTGCAGATACATACAGATTGCAATAGCAGCTGCCGTATTCCTCCACGTCCGGGGCCCGATATATGCATGGGCAGAAAATATCCTTATCCTGCTCGCGGTCGCCGCTGGCCAGCCGGCACGGGCAGGCCATGTATCCATACCGCGCCTTGTTGGTCAACAGCGCTTCCAGAAGTTCAAAAACACGCTCCTTGTCATGGCTGAAATAATATCCCTTGGATTCCTGAACTTTTTTGAGCATTTCGTAGAGTTTCTCGATTTCGGTCATTTCTTGAGCGCCTCTCTGATCTCCTTTTCCTTGTAACCGACAATCACCGTATCTTTGATGACCACGGTGGGAAAGGAGCATCGCTGGTTGTATTGCTTCACTTCTTCGATAACCGCCTTGCGTTCGTCGCCCTGAAGCATATCGACATCGACACACTCGAAATCCACTTCGAGCTCATTCAACAATTTTTTACAGGATTTACAATGACTGCAGGTGCTGAGGGAAAAAATTTTAACTTCTTTCGAACCCATTTTATTCATCTCCTTCCGGTCCGGCAGGTTATGATTTCATGCGGCATTCCCGATCCCATTCGGGACAGGCCTCGGCCATTTCCGTCTGGTATTTCAGCATGCATTCACTGCATTCCATCGTAACATTGGGCGTATCGCCATACCGCGCCTTGATTTCCTCGGCCGTCAGATGGGCCACGCCGCTGCAACCGCATTGGGGGCAGGATGTCTGCATTTTGTATCGTTCTCGGCTCATTTTTCATCCTTTGTCTGATTGGGTCTGAGATTGAAAAGAAAACACCCGATTGATTTCATCTTTTGCCATAACTCCATCCTCCAGTGCAACCGTTTTAACGGTTTTACCGGTTTCAAATGCCTTCCGGGCGATGTCGGCCGCTTTATCATAGCCGATATACGGCACCAAATGCGTGGCCAGGGCCAGGCTTTTCTCGATGTTCCGTTCACATTGCCGTCGATTGACGGTAATCCCCTCGATACATTTCTCGGCGAACACTTCGCTGACGTTACCCAGGATGGTGATGGATTGCATCAGGTTGTGGGCGATCAGCGGCAGCATGGTGTTGAGTTCAAAAACGCCTCCCCCGCCGGCCAATGCGATCGTCGTATCATTCCCGATCACTTGGGCGCTTACCTGAATGACCGCTTCCGGGATGACAGGGTTTACCTTGCCCGGCATAATGGAAGAACCGGGCTGGAGCGCCGGCAGGTTGATCTCGCCCAGTCCGCAGCGAGGGCCCGAAGATAGCCACCGAATGTCGTTGGCGATCTTCAGGAGGGCCACCGCCAGCCCCTTCAGCTGGCCGCTGGTTTCCACCGCCGTGTCGCAGGCGGCCTGGGATTCAAAATGGTTGGGGCTTTCCTGAAAAACGATTCCGGAAACGGTGGATATCCGTGCGATGGTTTTCGATGCGAACTCTGGGTGGGCGTTCAGCCCCGTCCCCACCGCCGTTCCGCCCAGGGCCAAAAACCGAAGCCGCTCCGCAGGTCCTTCCAGACGCTCCAGGGCCAGTTCGATCTGCCGCGCATATCCCGAAAATTCTTGCCCCAACCCAATGGGCACGGCGTCCTGAAGATGGGTCCGACCGATTTTCAGAATATCGGCAAACGCTTTTTCCTTGGCGGAAAGGACGCCATGCAAACGCCGCAGGCAGGGAATCAAGCGCTTCCGAATCGCCGACAAGGCGGCGATATGGATCGCACTGGGAATGACATCGTTGCTGGATTGGCAAAGATTGACATGATCATTGGGATGAACCGGCGCTTTGAACTGTTTTGTTCCGGTCAGAATTTCGTTGGCGCGCACGGCGATGACTTCATTCACATTCATGTTGGTGGAAGTGCCCGATCCGGTCTGGAACACATCCACCACGAACTGTTCCGCGAATTTCCCGTCCAGGATCTCGCCCGTGGCCTTGATGACGGCCTCCGCCTTTTCGCCCGCCAGCAACCCCAATTCCCGGTTTGCCCTGGCGGCGCATTGCTTGATGAGCGCGACGGCCAGAAGAAACTCTCTCGGCAACCCGATGCCACTGATGGGAAAATTGTCCAGCGCCCGCTGAGTCTGAGGGCCGTAATAGCGCTCACGGGGAATCCGGACCGTTCCAAGTGAATCCTTGATTTCCGTATAATCCATCATGTTCCCCGTCTCATTACAATCAAAGAAGATGACAACCAAATCGGGAGTCAGGTTTTTTATGGAAGAGGGGTCGGCTCACGAACCACCGGTCAATACCATATTGAATAACCGGGATGAAGTCAATTCAGAACCCGATCCGACGCAAGAACCGCACCGTTTTCGCGGCCCGTCCGCCCCCTTTTTCCATCGCCGCGACAAAGTGCAGCAAGTCCTCATAGGTATCGATGTCGCGCCAGGGGGGTAAGTGGTGAACCGACAAACCTTTTTCCCGAAAACGCAGCATGGTTTCGGCCAATACACTCCGCGTGCTCCAGGCAATGTCCGCAAACAACTCCTCGGTATAGGTATCCGGTTTCAGACCGATCAGATAGTAACCGCCGTCGAATGTGGGCCCGATAACGGCGTCCAGTTCCGCCAGCATGGCAAATCCTTCCCGAATGATATCAGGCGGCAAATCGGGAAAATCCGTACCGATCAGCAGCACGCGCTCGTATCCCTCCTGGAAGGCGTCCGTAAACGCCCGGCCCATTTTGATTCCCAGATCCCCCGGCGCCTGCGCCCGGCAAGCGCCGAACCGTCCCAGCCAATCCCCTATTGATTTCCCGGCCTCCGGCGGGTGAAAGAAGATCCGGATCGGCTCATCGCAACCGGCGAGGGTCGACAGAATGTCCTCGACGAAATACCGATACAGAGCCGCCACGAGTTGCGGTTCCATTTTTTGGGCCAGCCTGGTTTTCACCTGACCGGTTTCCGGCGCTTTTACAAAAACCAGCACACACCGCCGCTTATCCGGTTCCGGAACCGCTGTTCGTAAACCCATCTTCCACTCCCAAACCGTCGAGCATCATCCCCGATCTTGTCGATCCATCCGGAATTTCCCCAACGCCATCAGCATTCTCGGCGCTGCCGCGGGATGGTGCCGTAACGAGGCCATCACCGTTTGAATGGTTCCCCTTGCCAGAATGCGGTACCGTTCTTCGCCGGTCAACTCGGCGATTCGGATCAAATTCATTGCCGCGATGGAATTGGACGATGGAATTACCGTATCGTGGGCCTCCTTGATCCGGACGATCAGATGCGGGTCATGATTTTTATCGGTCAAAAAGAATCCGCCGGATTCCGGATCACCGAAACGTCGAATCTGGTCCTCGGTCAACTGCAACGCCAACTCCAGCCATCGGGCATCCGCGTCCGCGCCATGCAGATCCAGCAGGGCTCTGATAAAAAAGGCATAATCGCTCGCCAGGCCCAGCTGCCCTTTCTCACCGTTCCGAAAGGTTCGGTACAATATTCCACGATCCCCGTCAAACAGGAATCGAATAATAAAATCGGCTCCTTTGCGGGCCGCTGCAAGGTATGCCGCATTCGCCGTCACTTCGTAGGCTATGGCAAGCGCTGAAATCATCAATCCGTTCCAGGAGGTGATGATCTTGTCATCACGATCGGGCCGGATCCGCTTCCCACGCGCCAGCAATAAACGGTTCCGCGCAACGGCCAGTCGTCGACTGATTTCCTCAAGGGGTTCCCCGAACCTGGCGGCCGTTTCTTCAAGGCTGTGGGCGACGAACAGGATATTTCCGCCCTTGAATTCACCGTGGGGATCGGCCGTCACATTGCCTCCGGCAGTTATCCCGTATCGAAAAGACATCAGACCCGTGATGAAAGGGTCCAACAAGGCCGTGATTTCATCCCATGCCCAGACGTAAAAAGCCCCTTCCCGCTTTTCACCATGGGAAACCGGTGCGGCGACGTCAACCGCCTGCCGGACGTCCGATGGGCTATCCGCATCCTCGGCGCTGAAAAAACCGCCCTCCGGGTGCGTCATATCCCGCAGTACATACCCGATCGTCTCCTCGGCCGTGACCCGGAAAAAATCATCTCCGGTGATCCGATAGGTTTCCAGATAATTTTCAACCAACTGGGCGTTGTCATACAACATTTTTTCAAAATGGGGCACGCGCCAGTCGGCATCGGTGGCGTAACGATGAAATCCCCCGCCGATCTGATCGTAAATACCTCCCGCCGCCATGGTCCGCAAGGTATGGATCACCATGTCCAATGGCCGGGGGCGGCCCGAATCACCGTGACCTTTTCCGTTTCCGTGTTGGTGATGAAACAACAGGAAATCGATGGTTCCCGGCGAAGGAAATTTGGGGGCGGCGCCGAAACCGCCTTTTTGGTGATCATATCCTTCGGCAATGGCCCGGCAGGCCTGATCCATGACAGCTTCATCCGGCATTTCACTCCCGGATTTCAAGGAAAGCGTTGTCTCGACCAACCGGGTCAATTCGTCCGCGGAGTGCAGCAGGCGTTGACGTTTTTCCGGATGGCGCCAGGTATCATGGACCACCTGCAACAGATCCGGCCATGAAATCATGCCGAACCGTCCCTGTGACGGGAAATACGTACCACCATGAAAAGGACGCAACTCCGGCGTCAGGAAGACGTTCAAGGGCCACCCGGCCGAACCGGCGATGACGGACACGGCGGTAATATAAATCTGGTCCAAATCCGGCCGTTCCTCGCGGTCCACTTTAATACTGACAAAATATCGGTTCATGATATCCGCGACGGTGGAGTTGGAAAAAGACTCTTTTTCCATGACATGGCACCAGTGGCAGGTGGAATATCCGATGGAAAGGATAATGGGTTTGTCTTCCCTGCGGGCTTTTTCGATAGCCGTATCCCCCCAGGGATACCATGCCACCGGATTATAGGCGTGTTGGAGCAGGTAGGGACTTGTCTCATGGATCAAATGATTGGGTTGTATTCCGTTCTCGTTCATTCCGGCCTCGCTGTTCTTCCGATCTGAAATTGTCATATCCACTGGATCGGATCAATACGTTCGGGTCCATTCGCATCGTAAAAATTCAATATCAAATTTCATGCCACACAGGTGACAAATCGATTTCCGAAGAAGCGATGCCCCTCCATTTGCGGATAGACACGACCGAATCCCCAATCTTGTCTGCATACCGCCGTATCACTCGGGCGCGCAAGCGCATTTCGGTACTTGTTTTCCGAGCAGATGCGGTGGGGTATGCAACGGAATTTGCAGACGAACCCCCGTTGTTTCATGATTTTCTAGAGACAAACGTGTATCATCATACAGTTATTTCATTGTTTTCTATCCTTATTTAAATAACTTAGATCCTTGACAACCGACAACCGCCCCTTATGTTACGGTTAATTCGTGTTCGACAACGACATGCAACTATTATGGAAGAAGCATCCGGGCTTCACTTCACGGCGGCATAAAACCTGCATCCTTCAGTACGTCGGATGCGCTCATGTCGCGAAAACAAATAATGACCATACTACATAACGGAGGGACTGAATGGAAAAAAAAGAAAAGGACTCCACGAAGGAGCCTACTGCCATTAAAGACCTGACCACCTGTGACGCCACTGCGCAAATGGTGGCCAAGGCCAGAAGGGACGGTGTGGAACTCCATTTTGACCGCGCCGCCAATATGAAGGCCTGCCCCATCGGTGCGGATTCGGCATGCTGCAAGCATTGCTCCATGGGGCCATGTCGATTGAACGCCAAGGATCCATACAGCAAGGTCGGTGTGTGCGGCGCCACCATCGACACGATCATGGCCAGAAATTTCGGCCGCATGGTTGCCGCTGGTTCCGCAGCCCACACAGACCATGGGATGGGCATGCTGGATCTGTTTCGGGAAGTCGTAAACGGTAATATTGCGGATTACAAGATCAAGGATCCCATCAAACTGGTGGAAGTGGCCAAATCCATCGGTATCGAAACCCAGGACCGTGAGCTGGGTGACATCGCCATGGATCTCTACAAGGAACTGGAACGGACCTACACCCAAGTGGAAGGAGAAATTCCGTTCATGAAGCGTGTTCCGGAAAAAACCCTGGAAACCTGGCGTAAACTCGGAATCGTTCCCCGTGGCGCCATGCGGGAAGTCATGGAAATGATCCATCGCACGGCAATCGGCGTGGATCAGCATTATGAAAATATCACCCGTCAGGCCAGCCGCACGGCGCTTTCGGACGGCTGGGGCGGCTCCATGGTGTCCACCGAGATTTCCGATATTCTTTTCGGCACGCCTTCTCCGGTAGCGGTTGAAGTCAACATGGGCGTTTTGAAGGAAGACCAGGTGAACATCATCGTTCACGGACACGAGCCCAACCTGTTCGAATCCATGATCGAATCGGTGAACGAGCCGACCTTGCTCGAAGCCGCCCGCAACGCCGGCGCCAAGGGGATCAACTTGGTGGGCATGTGTTGCTCCGGGGCGGAAGTCATGGTTCGGCACGGTATTCCCCACGCGGGGAATTTTTCCTCCACCGAAGCGGTACTGGTGACCGGAGCGGTAGACGCCATGACCGTGGATATCCAGTGCATCAAACAGGGACTGGTCAAAGTGGCCGAATGTTACGGAACCCCCTTGATCACCACAAACCGGCGTTGCCGCATCGAGGGAGCCGAGCATATCGAACTGCATGAACACGATGCCAAAGCCTGTACGGATGAAATCGTGATCAAGGCCATCACCCGTTTTAAAAACCGAACGCATCCGGTAGAAATCCCCCGTCAGGTGAACCAGGGAGTCCACGGTTTCTCTTATGAGTATATCAACTATATGCTCGGCGGGAGCTTCCGGGGCAGTTACACCCCCCTGAACGACAACATCATCAATGGACGGATCCGGGGTGTCGCCGGAGTGGTCGGATGCACCAACCCGCGGGTGAAACAGGATTTTGTTCATGTGGAACTGGTCAAGGAGTTGATCAAAAACGATGTGCTGGTGCTCCAGACCGGCTGTTCCCAGATCGCCCTGGCCAAGGCCGGCCTGACGACTCCGGAAGCGGCTGTTTTTGCCGGTCCCGGCTTGAAGGAAGTATGCGAAGCCGTGGGCATGCCGCCGGTTCTGGGTTTGGGTTCCTGCGTGGACAACAGTCGTATTCTGATCGCCGCTTCCGAGATGGTTCGGACCGGTGGGCTCGGCAATAGCCTGGCCGACCTTCCCGTGGCCGGTGCGGCCCCCGAATGGATGAGCGAAAAAGCCATCGCCATCGGACAATACTTTGTCGCTTCGGGAGTATTTACGGTTTTCGGCGTCACGTTCCCCATCACCGAGAACACCAAATTCCACAAACTTCTGTTTGAAGGACTGGAGGAACAAGGCCTCGGAAAGTGGGGATTCTCACCGGATCCCTATGAAATGGCAAAAATGATGATCGCCCATATCGACAAAAAGCGAAAGCAACTGGGCATTGACAAATCCAGGGAAAGAACCCTGGTGGACATGGCCGACCGCCGCGCCATCGAAGCAGCGTAACCACTCCCCCCCCAAGGGGCTGCGGGTCTCTTCCGACCGCAGCCCCTTTTCTGTTCCTCTTATTTTCATTTCTACCGCTTACAAACCGGCAAACTCCATGAAATTGGCGCCCAGAATCCGTGCCCGAACACCGGAATCCGGAAACAAGGCTTCAATTCGTCTCTTGATGAAACCATTATCGAACGTTCCGTCCGCTTCGTGGTGGCCATAGGGACCGTCGGTTCCGAAAAAACAACGGTCCACGCCCAGATAGTCCACCACCCGGCGAGTGATGTCGCCGTCCACATATGCCGTGGCGGACAGATCCACTCGGATATTCCGGTTTTCACGGATGGTCTTCCAGGTGTCGTTATAGCAGGGGAATCCGGCATGGGCCAGAATGAGTTTCAGCCCCGGGACCCTTTCCATCAGCGGGCCGAAATCGTTATGGGCATCGAATCCCACATGGGCCAATAGCGGTTTGCCGGCCGCTGCGGCCTTTTCGGCAACGGCAACCAGTTCCGACGGTTGATACCGGTGCCAGAAGGGGTGCGTCTTGACACCGATAAAACCGGGGACATCTTTCCATTTTTCAAATTCCGCCACCGGATTTTTTTCCCCCCTGGGGTTGACGAAAATCCAGCCGAGAAACCGATCCGGATTTACTTCCACAGCCTTACGAACCGTGTCATTTTCGGGGTCCTTATAGATCCCGATGGTTTTTTGGGGCAGTTTGATATCCCCTTCCGGTGTAAACTTGGCTGCCAGGGCTTTGGCCACCCCGCGCAGGGAACGATGGGTCAACAGGAAACGCAGCAATTTCAGTAAAAACTCAGGCGTTTCCGGTATGGGATCACACATGGCGGGTATCAGGGCGACCCTGTCGATTCCATACCGGTCCATTTTTTTCAACAGATCCGCAACCGGCTGCATCCTGGGTTCCAAATGGTAGTGACAGTCGATAACCATATCCCCTCCTCGGGAAAAAGGTCATGCCTTCCCTTGATACAGATCCTTGTGCACCGACCGGATCTCTTTTTTATTGAACTTGCCGACACTGGTTTTGGGAATGGCTTCCACGAAAAGCACGGCTTCGGGAAGTTGCCATTTGGCGAATTTGGCGGAAAGGTGGCTGATAATGTCCTCCTTTGTAATGGAATCCTTATGTTCCGCTCTCGGCACCACCAGGGCGACGGGCCTTTCCTCCCATTTGGGATGGGCGAGTCCCGTCACGGCCGCCTCCAGAACCCCCGGATGGGCCATGATCTCATTTTCCATATCCACGGAGGAAATCCATTCTCCGCCGCTCTTGATCAAATCCTTGACCCTGTCCGTAATCTTGATGTAGCCCTCTTCATCCATGGTGCCGGCATCGCCGCTTCTCCAGTAGCCTTTTTCCGTAAACTGCGCCTCGGATCCCGGTGAATTATAGTAGGAAGCCGTTATCCACGGTCCGCGGATCAGAATTTCCCCGGGAGATTTGCCGTCATGGGGGACTTCTTTTCCCAGAGAATCCACGATCTTCAGATCGAGACCGACAACCGGATAGCCTTGTTTGCGTTTGATGTCCCATTTTTGGGCTTCGGTCATTTCTTTTTCCATCCAGGGCTTGAGGCGGTTGATGGTAACCAGGGGCGTGGTCTCCGTAGCGCCGTAAGCGTGGATGATTTCCGCACCCGTAAGGGCGAAGTAGTCCTTCATCAGTGAGAGTGACGGTTCCGTGGCGCCGGAAAGAAATCGTGCGCCGGCAAGATTCGGCTTTTCCGCCAGCCCTCTGATATACTCGAGCATGGGCATGAACAGCGCCGGCGCGCCGGCCGTAACCGTCACCTTCTCATCGACCAGGGGTTTGGCAAGGGATCCGAGATCGGCGATATTGTACATACCCGGCAACACGTATTTCGCCCCCACCAGGACCGAGGCATGGGGCATTCCCCATCCGAGGGCGTGAAACATGGGAACGAGCTGATAGAAGCAGTCGCGGTTGGATATCTCCGTATTACAGGCAATGGTCACGGCATGCAGATACACATCCCGATGGGAGTAGTAGACTCCTTTGGGCCGACCCGTGGTGCCGGTGGTATAGCAGGCGCCGTAGGCGGAAGTCTCATCCAAAACAGGCCACCGTATCTCCGGTTTTTCGGCGGCCAGGAGCTCCTCGTAGCTGAAAACCGGCGACAGGTCGGTCTTGATCTCCGAAAGGGGCTTGTCCGTCATGACAATATAGCCTTTGACGCTCTTGAGCGCGGGGGCTACCGCCGCCACCAGGGGCAGCAGGGTTTCATCCACAAAAATATACTTGGCCTCCGCATGGTTGATCACGTAAGTCAGATCCACGGGCGCCAGTCTGATATTCAACAGGAGCAGGACCGCCCCGGTCCCGGGGATTCCGAAATAGGTCTCGAAGTGCCGATGGGAGTTCCAGTCCATGACGCCGATCCGGTCGCCTACTTGGGCGCCGATTGTTTTCAGTGCGCACCCCAGCTGTTTCACCCGATCGTATGCAGCCTTGTAGGTATAACGGATTTCGCCCGTCAGTTTTTTTGCGACGATTTCCTGTTTTCCGAAACTGCGCGCGCCGTGGCGGAGCAGATTGATGACATTGAGCTGATAATGATTTTGCGATGTGGACGGGAACCCTTTGATGATGTCAACCATTTTTCCTCCTCTTGCTGTTATAAGGTGTACAGGAGCAAAAGACATGTGACGTGATCCGGATGCTGATTCTTTCGTGGACCTCCCATTTTGTTGTTGATGACCGGAAAGGAGGAATCGCCGTTACGGAACCGATGTTGCGATGGGACAGGCTGCCACCTTTCCAGCTTGGCTTACTTCTCTCAGGTTTCCCGGCATTTTTCAAGCTTCCATTTTATTGTTTTGGATAAAAGCGAAAATCCATTGACAAATCACAAAGGCAAAATTAAGGAAGAACTATATAAAATAAAGCTGATTATTGACAATTATCCCATGGGGAATACCGATATTCGTCATATTTCTCGATTAATTATTGATCACCGATTCATCACCATTTACAGGTAAATCCATGCCCGTCTCAAGCAAAATCGCCGGCATCGGCGTATACATTCCTTCGCGGAAGATAACGAACGAATACGTTTTGAACAAACTCGTCGCTGAAAGCGGCGGCTATTTGAGTCCGGAAAATCTTGACCATCTCATGAAAAAAGCCGCGGCCAAAATGACCAAGGCCGGTTGCGGCACGCGTTACTGGTGCGAACCGGAGGAATACTGTACTGATATCGCCTTGAAAGCGGCGCGGATGGCACTCGCCGATGCACAGACGGAAGCGTCCAACCTTGATTATATTATTTTTACGGGGATATCCAAGGCCTTTGTGGAACCGGCCACGGCGCATGTGTTGCGACATGAACTCGGGGCCTGCCGCGCCAGCGTCATCGATACCCAGGATGCCTGCGCCAGCTTCGTCAAGTCCATTCAGATCGGCGACAGCCTCATCCGTAGCGGAGTTTGTCGGCAAATTCTAATCGTCTGCGGAGAGCGCACATTCGACTGGGCTGATTTTTGTTGTAAAACGATGGATGAGTTATCCTGGAAGTTCGGCAGCATGACCATCGGCGACGCTGCGGGAGCCGTCGTTCTCCAATCGACCTCCGAACCGCTGTATACCGAAGACAAATACCACTTTGATTATTCCCATGTGATCAAAAGCGGCACCTATGCCTTCTGCCACATCGGTCTCAATCATCGGCTGGGAACCCGCTATAAATTACATTCCCACTCCGGCGCGCTGTTCCAAAAAGTGACCGAGGCGGGATGGGAGCTTGTCACCGAACGCATGAAAACCGACGAAGGCTGGATCGGTCAGCACTTGGACAATGTGCTCTTTCACGATGTCGGGCGGTTTATTGCGGAAAGTATTTTCCCGGCATTCAAACCCCTCTTTACGGGCGCATCCGACCACTATTTGTCCTATTTCGCCGATTACGGCAATGTCGCCTCCGCCGCCTTTCCCCTCAGCTTGTGGCTGGCGCAGCAAAACGAAAGCCTCCTTCGGGGCAACCGGGTTATTTTCGTTTGTCCGGCAGCCGGCGCGCAGATCGGGATCATGACCTTCGTCTATTGATCCGCGTCCAAGGTCTGTGGGGATCCCGGAAAATCGGCCGCATGGGGGAACTTCACTTTCATGGTCGTCCCCTGGAGGGGGCGGCTTTCCACTTCGATTCTCCCTTCGTGCGCATCCATGATGGTCCTGCATAGACTCAACCCGATGCCGTAGCCGCCGGTTTCGCGGGACCGGGATTGGTCGACCCGATAAAAGGGCTCAAAAATGAACGGCAATTCCGCCTCCGGGATACCGCTGCCCTGATCCCGAATCACCACCACGCTTTCCGCGGCGTTCCGCTCCAGAACGACGGTTATGGACGGGCCGTCAGGGTCCGAATGTTTGACGGCATTGTTCAGAATGTTGCGAATGACGATTTTGATGAGTTCCCCATCGATCCCGAGAACAACCCCCTCGACCCCAAGATCGGCTTCAACACCCGGTCGACGGTTTTGGTACTCGTGCAGAACGTTTCGCAGCAAATCCGATAAATCCGTCGGCCGACGTCGGATCCGACCTTCGGCATGGCGGATGCGCGCCTCTTCCAGAATTGTCGTGGTCATCAACTCCATTTCCAGGACATCCTCCCGGAGAATCGTTTTCGTCCGATCATCCGGCATCAGCTCAAGGGCTACTTTCATCCGGGTCAGGGGGGTCCTTAGTTCATGGCTCACATCCAGCAGCAACCGGTTTCTGGCCTGTAACATGCCGTGGATGCGGGCGACCATGTCATTGAAAGCACCGATCAACTCGCCCAGTTCATCGGAACGCCTGCCGGCAATGCGGTGTTCCAGGTTCCCGGCGCTTACGGCTCCGACCCCTTCGTGCAGCCAGGTTACCGGCTTGAGGATCCAGCGCATCACGGCATAGGCCATCACAATCAAGGCCGACAACAAAAGAATCAGCAGGGCCAGGTGAATATACCCCATGAGATCGAAACCGAAAGCGCGCCCCGGTATGAAGGTGTATTTCCCGCCGTCGCGTTCTACGGTGATCATTCTGCGCCCATGATTCACCCGGACGCTGACGTCCTGATCCACATATACGGTGCGCCAGTTGCGCAGCGGCGTCTGGAGGGGAGCATCGGAAGTCGACCAGGAGCCTCCCGGTCCCTCGTAGGAGATCTGCAGCAGATATTTGCGGGAAATTTCCCTGGCTTTCTCCAGGCTGGGCGTCGGTCCGAGATCACGGATCAGATAATTGATGTAATTGATGGCGTTCCGCAGATAGGGCTCCCGGGTGGTACGAAAAAGATGATGGAGAAAAAAACCGCCCACCAGCAGATTGATACAGACGCCGGTAATCACCAGCACGAGCATCAGCCGGCTGAACACGGAATTCAGAATTTTCTTACTCACCATGATCTTCTTCCGTCTCCCCGGGGTCGATAAAAACATAGCCCGCCCCCCAAACGGTTTTGATGAACACCGGGGACTTGGGATCATCCCCCAGTTTCTGGCGCAGGCGGCTCATGGTGATATCCACGGATCGGTTGAAGGCGTCACAATCGATTCCCCGCAGTGCCTGAAGGATACTGTCCCGGTCCATCACCTTCCCGGGCCGGCTGGCCAACAGGGAAAGCGCGGCGAACTCGTTGGTCGTCAGAGGGATCAATTCTCCGCCCAAACGTGCTTCCCGACGCTCCGGATCGACGGACAGCGCTCCGAATCGACGGACGGGTTCCGGTTCCGTTTTTCCGGAGCGCCGCAGGACGCTCTGAATCCGGGCCACCAGTTCGCGCGGCTCAAACGGCTTTGCCAGATAATCATCGGCGCCGAGCTCCAGCCCCACCACCCGATCCATCAGGTCCCCCCGGGCTGTGAGCATGATGATCGGCACCTTGCTCTGACCGCGAATACGCTTGCAGACTTCAAATCCGTTCATCTCCGGCAGCATGATATCCAGGATGATCAAATCCGGTGCAAACCGTTCCATTTTCCGGAGGCCGTCCGCCGGGTGGGTCGCCGCTATGATTCGAAACCCGAAATCCGCCAGATATTCCTGTAGAAGCCGGTTCAGTTTCGGGTCATCGTCAATGATCAGCAGGGTCGGTTGCATGTTGTTCTCCGACAAGATGGGGCGCCGAATGACGCCGGCGCCCGAACCGTTGTCAGGCATTTCCGCAATGCAGCTTTCGCAGCGATTCCAGCTTTTGGATCAGCTGTTGCTTCTGTTCCGCCGTCAGGGTTTTATGGAACTCCGCCATGCGGGACACGGTCAGAGAAATAAGCTCGTCGATTTCCGTCCTGACGTCACCGATAACGTTCAGGACCTGCTCCTGGTCCATGACTTCGCTACCGATCTGGGCCATGATTTCCTCCCGGGCCCGGTCATGCGCCGAACGTACGTTTTTCAGATCCGCCAGGATATCGGATTTATAATTCGCCAGAAGCCCCTGCTGCTCCGCAGTCAGGTTCAGATCATCGAAGAGAAACCCGATAACCCGGTCCATCTTTTCCGCCGGTGTGGCGTGATGCCGGCATCCAGCCGCCGTCGCGGCCATCAATACCAGGCCGGCAAGCCCGGCCATGATCCATCGTTTGTTGTTCATAAAGCCTCCTTTCATGTTCATCGGTTTCTGGTGATCGCCTGTTTTTCATTCCATGGCGATACGATAGAACACTCCAGGACGGATTGCTTTTCCGGTCTGTAACGGCTTGTATCAATTTGTAACAATCTTCCGCTCCACGATTTTATCTTTGAGCTTTCAGATGTTACCGTTTCTTATAATACCCCAAGGCTTCCGGAAGCTGTTCCTGAATTTTCCGGATCCGTGTTTGATCCGATGGATGCGTGCTCAAAAACTCCGGCGGCTTGTTACCCCCTTGAATCGCGGCCATCCGACCCCAGAAGTCGACGGCCGTATGGGGATCGTATCCGGCCATGGCCATGAAAATCAGTCCCAGGCGATCCGCCTCGCTCTCGTGCAGCCGGCTGTACGGAAGCATGACACCGACCTGTGAGCCCACTCCAAAGGCCGTCATCCATAGTTGCCGGGTCTCTTCGGGCTTATTGGCCAGCGCCGTGGAAAGCGCCATGCCGCCGAACTGCACGAGCATTCCCTGGCTCACGCGTTCATCTCCATGCCGGGCAATGGCATGGGCGATTTCATGACCCATTACCACGGCTAACCCTGTTTCATCCTTGGTCACCGGCAGGATGCCGGAATACACCACCACTTTCCCGCCGGGCATGCACCATGCATTCACCTCGGGACTGTCCACCAGATTGAACTCCCAGTTATATCCCTTCAACAAATGGGACAATTTATTGTCCGCCATATACCGCTCGACCGCACCTTGGATTTTTTGCCCGACATTCTTGACCAGCTGGACCTGTTTGGCGTCTGTGCTGACTTTATTGGCCTTCAGGAATTCGTCATATTGCTGCAAACTCGTTGAAATCATCGTTGAGCTGGGCACCAGATCGAGCTGCGTTCTTCCGGTCAACGGAACGGTGCTGCAGGCCGCCATCGTGAAGAGAATCAAAAGGGCTCCCATGGGGCGAAGAATCGGTTTCATCATGTCTGCTCCTTTACCGTCATGAATTCATTGCCGGAATCGTTTCTTCCCGGCCGGCAATCCACTTTTATCCAAGATGAGTTTATTTGTAAACCAAAAGCGTGGATCCGGACAGTCCGTTTTGCGGTCGCACAAAGCGATGGACGAACAAAAAATATTGTTCTATCGCTCTTTACTTTGCCGTTTTGATCATTACTATTCCATCCGGCCCGGGCTCATTGCGGGCTGTTTTTATGAATAAAACTTTATAAAACAGTTTGTTATAAAATTATCCGCCAACCGCCAAACAGGAAAATCGGAATGACGGCAAACCGACAACCTCCCACACTGAGAGCGTATGATCGACCTTATCCATCGCGTTACGACCGTTTTCACCCAATTGGATCAACAAATCACCCAATTTCAGATCAAAACCGGTTTGCGCTGCCCGGATAACTGCGGCGGCGTGTGCTGCCGGAAAGAAGACGTGCATACCACAAGCCTGGAAATGCTGCCCGTCGCCCATGATATTTTGCGGCAGGGAACGGGCGCGGCCTGGCTGGAACGCATCCAGGATCGGATTCCGGCGGGACGTTGCGTCTTTTATGAAAGCCTGCAACCGGAAGAGGCTTCCGGACATTGCACCATGTACGCCTTGCGGCCGCTAATCTGCAGACTTTTCGGCTTTGCAACGATCCGCAATCGAACCGGCGGACAGCGCCTCTCCACGTGCCGCATCATCCGCCAAGCCGCCCCGGAAATCGTTGCGGCGGCGAATCATCTCTCCTCAGACGCCCCCTGTCTCTCCGATGTGGGCGCCTGGTTATTTGCCATTGACTCCGGTTCCGGATCCCGGTTGCTGCCCATCAATGAGGCCTTGCAGCAAGCCCTCCGCCGCATGGGACTTTATATGCAATTGGCCCATGGCGAATCATTGAGCGACAATTCCGCCGCCTGACAATCCCCGGAGGAAAAGCACCATATCTACAACATATTGTATATTTTTTTTCTTGACACACAATACCCCCCATATTACGGTAAAGTGCCTCGGACTGTAAGCAACGGCTCCGGAACGACTGTCTTCGCACCGGCTCATCGATCGACCGTTTCCCGCAAAAGGGGGGGCGGGCGGTTTTGCGCGGAAGGGATTTTACAACAGGAGGGCGCCATGCGGATCATATCGATTTCAAACCAGAAGGGGGGGTGTGGAAAAACCACCACGGCGGTCAATCTCTCGGCATGCCTGGCGCACAAGGGCAAAAAAGTGCTGCTGATCGATCTGGATCCCCAGGCCCATTCCTCGATCGCCTTGCATATCGATTCAAACCGCCTGGAAAAAACCGTCTACGACGCACTGGGGCTTTTCGAAAATGGACGGACCCGCCTGGACGAGATCGTCGTCGCCGTCAGCGATCAACTCCATATCGCACCGGCCGACATTTCGCTCAGCGCCCTGGAGCAACAATTGTCCATGGTGCAAGGCCGGGAAACACGACTGAAGGAAGCCGTCGCCAGAATGGAAGGGGAATATGAATATGTCATCGTCGATTGCCCTCCCAGCCTCGGTCTGCTGACGTTCAACGCCCTGATTGCCGCCACGGAAATCATCGTACCCATGGAAATGAGCCTGTTTTCCCTGCACGGCATCAGCCGGTTGATGGAGATCATCGGCCTCGTCCGCGAAAAAACCGGGCATGAACCGCATGTCAAGGTGCTGGCGACCATGGTTGATCGAAGAACCAGAATTTCACGGGAAGTCCTGGCGGACATCGGAACCCATTTCAAGGAAGCGCTCTTTTCCACCAGCGTCAATTTTACCGTCAAATTGAAGGAAGCGGCGAGCTATGGGAAGACCATTGTGGACTACGGCAAGGGAACCCAGGGCTGCAAAGACTACATGGCCCTGGCGGAAGAAGTGATCGCGGAAGAAAGCAGCAGAGGGCTATCCGCATCCCCGAAAAAAAACATCCACCATCAAAAGCAGTTCACCTTTCATGCCCCCCTTGCGAAATCCGTCAAGATCGTCGGCACATTCAACAACTGGAATCCATGCGACCAATCCGTCATGGAACGCGGTGACGACGGCATCTGGAAAAAAGAACTCGCTCTGATTCCGGGGAATTATCAGTATCGCTTTCTGGTCGATGATACCTGGACCGAAGACCACAACAATCCCCGTCTGGTGGACAATGCCTTTGGGGGAAAAAATTCCATCGTAACCATCAGCTGACAAGGATATATATGGAAAACAAACGTCTCGGCAGGGGGCTCGACCAGATCGCCGATCTATTCCTCTCCGCTGACAATGGATTCCGGCCGTCTTCCCCAAAAACCACGACCGACGAATCTTTCCGTGATTCCGACGATCCGCCCGCAGGCGGAAACGAGGGTACATCGTTGAACGTCGATCCAAATGACACCCGGTTGTTGACCGATCTATGCGACGTCGAGGAAAAAGTGACCATTCACAAAAACATCACCTATCCCCACGTACCCGATATCCGGGAAAAAATCTTGAAGTTGGTATGCCAGTATCTGGAAGCCGATTACGACATCAAGCGGATCGAGTTGATGAAAAGCAGCCGGAATTGCAAGCCCGGTAAGAATAAGGTCACGGAAGAAATCATCTGCATTTCCGTCGAGGACCCGCCGCCCATCATGGATTTTTAGAAGCGATCTCGCTGGTCAGTCCCGCCATTTCGTCTCCCCATATCAGTGCATCTCGGAACGCGGTTCTGACCTTTTCGCCGTCGAGCCCTAAATTCTGGATGGCCTTTTCAGCCGCATCCCACTGTCCGTCTTCAATGGTTTCCGATAGTCGCAGAAGGGGAGAATATTCATTGTTGGCATCCCGGCACAAGGCGGATTTCAGTTTGTCTTCCAACGGAAGGTGTTGCACGATATCCGTCATGGGACGGTTGATCATGGCGTCCAACAACGAAAACATTCCGAGCAGGAAGAGGCTTTCCGGATTGAACCCCCAGAAATCATGATCCGTTGCAATCTGTTCCAGAAATTTCCCTCGCTGAGCCGAAAGCACCACCAGCTCTGAACCCTTTTGGCTCTGGGCGATGTCGTTCAAGACAATCACGCGGATCCAGTTCCTCATTTTCTGCCACCCCAGCATATTAATGGCGTCGCGAATGGACTGAATTTTCTGACGGAACCCGTACGCAGCGGAATTGATATAGGACAGCAACCGGAAACTGATGGAAACGTCCGTACGGATGGCCTCCGTTAATTGATCGAAATCCGGGTCCTCCTGTTCGATCAGACGCATCAGTTGAAATCGGGACACCTGATTGGAAGAGAGTTTTTTGACGCTGATGGGTTCCGGCTGTTTGAAATAGCCGCCCTGAAACAAGTGGAATCCGACATCCTTGCAAACCGACATCAAGGGTTGATTCTGCACCTGACCTGCCATCAACGAACAATGATACGGTGCCATTTTCCGATGGAATCCACCCAGTTCATCTCGGTTTTGGCCGGCCACCTCCACATGGACGATATCGGCCAGTTTCAACAGGGACTCGGGCGTTTTGCCGCCCACCGCCTCAACCACCACCAGATATCCTTCGGCTTTCAACCTTATAAGGGCCTCCTCGAACCCCGGTTCGCGGAATGGTCGACCGAGAATTTTCAGCGCCGTGCGCTTGGGCGGCAATGCATAGGGCAATTTTTCCAGAATGTTTTGCTCGGAAAACCGAACCATGATCTTTCGACCGCGATCCAGCATCTGCTGCAGTCCCATGTAGGTACTGGAAGCCAGGGCGCTGGCCACCGTATCGGCATCGAAGGCTACCGCGGAAAGCTGTCCAGCTCCCGAAACCGCAAAGAGTTCATACCCCCACAGGTGCTGCTCGGCGTCAAATACGGGTTGACGCGCCAAGGACAACGGAACGACCTCTTTCTCACTCGACATGCTGTCTCCTTTATGAATATGGAATCGATGTTCTCGATGCGGGGCGGTGCCCAATTCCTTGCGTCTTTTTTCCCGGCTCCCACCTTGGATCAGCTCGGCAGGGGTTTCATGCCCCATATGCCGCGGGCATATTCCATCACCGCCCGATCGCTGGAAAATTTTCCCATGTTGGCGGTATTCATGATGGAACGCCGCGCCCATTCATCCGGATTCCCATAGGCCAGGCTGACTTTTTCCTGGGCTTCGATATAGGCCCGGTAATCCGCCAGCACCATGTAGGTATCTCCATGATCGATCAACGACTGGATGATCGGCGCGAAGAGCCATGGTTCGGCGGGGGAGAAATAACCGTTGTTGATCATCTCCAAAACCTTTCTCAGCTCCGCATCCTGGCGATAGACTTCCCGCGGGTTATACCCGCCGCTCCTCAGTTGGTCCACTTCATGGGATTTCAATCCGAAAATGAAAATGTTTTCAGCGCCGACCTCCTCGAGGATTTCGACGTTGGCCCCATCCATGGTGCCGATGGTCAAGGCGCCGTTGAGGGCGAATTTCATGTTGCCCGTGCCCGACGCTTCCATGCCGGCGGTGGAGATCTGCTCGGACAGTTCTGCGGCCGGAATGATCTTCTCCGCCTGGGAAATACAATAGTTCGGGAGAAAAACGACTTTCAGTCTTCCGCGGACCTCCGGATCCCCGTTCACTTTTTCCGCGATGGAATTGATCAGTTTGATGATCAGCTTGGCATTATAGTAAGCAGGGGCCGCCTTGCCCGCGAAAATGACCGTACGGGGTGCGGTCGAGATCGCGGACCCTTCTATTATCCGGCAATAGAGGGTGATTACATGCAGGGCGTTTAAGAGCTGGCGCTTATACTCGTGCATCCGTTTGACATGCACGTCGAACAGCGTATCCGGATTCACCCCCATACCGGTCTTGCGTAAAATATAGCGTGCCAGCCGTTTCTTGTTGTTCCTTTTGACCGCCAGCCAGGCGGACCGGAAGGCGGCATCTTCGGCAAAGGGGATCAGTTTTTTCAATTGGTCCAGATCGGTGATCCAATCCGAACCGATGGTCGTCGTGATCAACTCGGAAAGGGCCGGGTTGGATTGATAAAGCCATCGCCGGGGAGTGATGCCGTTGGTGACATTTTTCAGCTTACCGGGGAAGGCTCGATCGAATCCGCTGAACATGCCCTCTTTCAAAATGCGACTGTGCAGCTCGGCAACGCCGTTGACCGAGTGACTGCCGATAATGGCCAGATAGGCCATGCGTATTTTTTTGACATCCCCCTCCTGGATAATGGAAAGTTGGGACAGCAACTCCGGCTGATCCGGAAAACGCGCTTTGAGTTCCGCCAGAAAGCGGTGGTTGATCTCGTAGATGATTTCCAGATGCCGCGGCAACAGTCGGCCGATGAGCGACACCGGCCAGGATTCCAAGGCTTCGGGCATGACGGTATGATTGGTGTAGGCAAACGTTTTGGTACAGATCCCCCAGGCCCTATCCCATTCCAGCCCCTCTTCGTCCACAAGCAATCGCATGAATTCCGGAATCGCGATGGCCGGATGAGTATCGTTGAGCTGGATAGCCACATAATCCGGAAAAAGATCAAAGGCGTGCTGTTGTTTTTTGTAACGGCGGAAGATGTCCTGCATGGTGGCGGAAACGAAAAAGTATTGCTGTCGCAACCGCAAGGTCCGCCCTTGTTCCTGCTCGTCACTGGGATACAGGACCTTGGATATCGTTTCGCTCAGGACCTTGTTTTCCACGGCGCCGATATAATTCCCCTGATTGAAAAAATCCAGATTGAATTCCCGGCTCGATTTGGCGGTCCAGAGGCGCATATTGGTGACGAAATCATCGCCGAAACCGGGGATCAGGATATCACACGGCATTGCCATGACCCCTTCGGTATCCACCCAGCGATAGCGTTTCCTGCCCTCCACATCGGTATACATCTCGGCGCGACCGTAAAAACGGACGGTATATAATTGTTCCCGTCTCTTGATTTCCCAGGGATTCCCGCGCCGCATCCAGTTGTCGCTCTGTTCCTGCTGGTATCCGTTCACCAGAACCTGATGGAAAATGCCGTAATCGTATCGAATACCGTATCCATATCCCGGCAGACGCAGACGCGCCATGGAATCCATGTAACAGGAGGCCAGCCTTCCCAGACCGCCGTTGCCGAGCCCGGAATCCCACTCTTCCTCCTCGATATCATCCAGGTCGAACCCGAGGGCGCGTACCGTTTGCGCGGCTTCTTCCTCCATACCGAGACTGATCAGGTAATTTTTGAGAAAACGCCCCGGAAGAAACTCCAGCGACAGGTAATATACCCGTTTGGAAAGGCTGTCGTAGCAGGCGCGTTGGGTCTTGATCCATTTCTGGATCAGGCGTTCCCGCAGGCTGAAAGCCAGACCGGTAAAACAGCTGTAGCGAGTGGGCATATCCGGATCACCGCCAAGGGTGGACAAGGTATGACGTCGGATATCCTCGTGAAGTGATTTCGCCGGCGGTGATCCGCCCGATTCTTGAGGCTTGTCGGATAGTGAGCGTTTTGGCATGGAATTATCCTCCGGTGAAACGCAACGATCGGTTCGGAATTCTTCCAATGCGGACAAAAAAAGCCGTCACGCCGTCGGCTGCGCCGGTTCAGCGATGCGCATTGGATTTTCGGGAAAGAGATTTTGTCATGCAAGAGATGCTGCCGTTTTAAAAACAGCAGTGCATAGAATATACGATTTCATCCATTTGATCAAGTGGAACAGTAACAGGTGGCAGGGCAATCGCATATCTTTGATGGCATAGAATTTGATGCATTGAATTGAGTGCCCATGCATCTATACGCATAACCACTCAATTTTATAAACAATATCATTATTAAACAACCTATTGAAAATATTAAATAAATCTAGACA
>JBGSLR010000062.1:0-68984 GCA_041740615.1 Desulfobacterales bacterium | reverse complement strand
TCCGCGCCCTATCTTTGTTGCATTTTTCCAAAATTCGTTCGCCGAACGATGAAAAACAGAGTACCATCCGTCAGTCCAAGGCTTCATCCCCTGCCTATCAGTCCCGCCTTAGGCCATTTGGCTGTTCAGTTAGAATTGCTGAGCGCAGAATATCTTTTCCGGGCCGTGCTGCACGGTATCCTGGCGCAACGATCGAGAATCCAGAGCTATGGCGGCAGATATTTCATATCCTGGCCAAATTTTGGAACTGCCTGTTTGTATAGCTTATTTTTGACATTCCTGCCATTTTGCAACAATGAATCCTTCCATCCCATCTCCATCACCCTCAGGCAGGGCTCTCTGTATTTCGCCGCATTTTTTTTCAGTATTTCTCTGGGGTTCGTTCGGGAACGATCCCACAGCTTTTTGACATCCTATCTATTTCATCTGATCACGGTTCTTTTTGTTGTGTTTTTTCCCGATATCCTTGCACACATCAGTAGCGCGATGTTCTTTTTGTGGTCGAAAATTCCATTGTAATGTGTACTCGTGAAGCAGCATTTCCATCAGGATGTTCGTTTTCTTATGTTGATATATATCCTCCTCCTGTTTTTTCCTGATCCAGCACGGCTCGAACAGCAGCACCGATATTCTTGATCAAATACGGTTTTCGGAGATATTCGCCGGCCCCCGCTTTCAAGGCCGCGCGAACTCGTTCGGTTTCAGAAAAACCACTGGCAATGATGGCCTTTTGTCCGGGATGGATTTTCAGAATCTGTTCATATGTCTCAAGGCCATCCAATCCGGGATCCATGATCATATCCAGAACCAGAATGTCGACCCGTCTGGTTTTCATCCATTCGACCGCTGCTTCTCCGCTGGGAACAGCCGTCACATGATAACCGAGCTTTTCCAACATCGCAGAAGCGATTTCTCTTTGTTCCGCCACATCGTCAACAACGAGAACGGATTCCCCTCTGCCGCGATAGTCGTCTTCCGATTCCGGTTGCATGGGCAACTGCATGGCACCGCGTGCAATCGGAAAATAGATTTTGAACGTCGTGCCTTTGCCGATCTGACTTTCGATTTCGATATATCCCCGATGGTCTTTCACAACCCCCCAGACAACCGCCAGCCCTAAACCTGTTCCGCTTCTGCCCATTTTCTTTTTGGTATAGAATGGTTCGAAAACGCGTTCCTTGTCTTCGGCGGAAATTCCTTCACCAGAATCGCTTACAATCAAAACGACGTATTCACCTTCCTCGACGGCATCATAGCCTTTGAGCAGAGAATCAACATATTGATTTCGTGTCTGGATGCGAACCGTTCCCGGCTCTGTCATCGCTTCCATGGCATTGGATACCAAATTCATCACTGTTTTCGATATATGTACCGGTGATCCGGATATCGGCATCAGGTCGTCGTCAAAATCAGTGATAACGGACGCGTGTTCATGGTACTGTTGCAACCGATCGAATTCCGGACTGCGCAGATAGTCCAGAATCATATCATTCAACCGAATGTTTTCGGTGACGGTAACCCCTCTTCTTGCCAGGGTCAGAAGGTCCTGAACGATTGCTGCGGCTTTTTCACCTGATTTTTGAATGGTCAATACGGGTTTGCGCAACGGACTGTCGCAGGGGAGCTCCATGAGCAACAACTCCGGGTAGCTCACGATGCCGGACAGTATATTGTTCAAGTCATGGGCGACGCCTCCGGCAAGTGTCCCGATCGCTTCCATTTTTTGTGCGCGCTGCAACCTTACCGACAATTCTGTTTTTTCATTTTCACTGTTGATGCGTTCTTCAATTTCCTGTTTCAACAGTTGCATGTTCTGGTTCAAATCATGGGTTCTTTCTGCGACCGTTTTTTCGAGATCACGATTGAAAGACGCCATTTGTTTGATTTGGGAACGAATCGCATCGCGCATCTTTGAAAAACTCTCGGCAAGGCTTCCGAGTTCGTCATGCCGGGATAGGTCGATCGTTTGCTCCAGATCCCCCTTGGCCAGTTGCTCGGCGTTCTCTTCCAGCTTTTTCAGTGGTCGAATGACAATGGACCGGGTCAATAGAATAATAATGATGGATGTTACCGCCATGCAGAAGATGGAGCCGAACACAAACAATCGGAAGACTTCCTGTTGGGTTTTCTTCGAAACGGCCGTGTTGACCTTGATGCAAGAGAAAAAAAACGGCTTGGCGTTTTCATAAGCAACCAGCGGCATGATGCTGAGCAGAAAATCGTTATCGTTTTCGCGCAGTTTCAGAATCCGGGGTTCGGTTTCAGATCGATTGATCATGACCGATCCGAATCCGGGAAGGTCCTGTATATTTTTGCCGATGCATTCAGCGTTCAGGGCATAAAACACCTTGCCGTTGCCGTCGACGACCAATCCATCCACAAACTCTTCGCCGAGCAACGCGTTCATCACCACCTTATCACTGACCGACTCATATCGCAGCAATTGTCGGTTCATCAATTTTCCCGGCAAATACACCTGCCGATTCATGCGGCTGTTAATTTCCGCCGAAAACTGGCGACTGTAGAAAAAACCAATGGAGAGCAAGACGATGCTCTCGACGACGACGACGATTGTTCCGATCTTGATAATCAGGCTGTTCATCCAGTGCTTCATATTCATCCGTGCGATACCGATCGAGCAGGACGGCTTCAAGCGGATACGGTTCCATATCTATCCGTCGATTTTTTCCAAGCCCGATATTCCATATTTACAAATGCATCGGATAACGATAGCATTTCCCGAAAAGGGATTGTTTTGAAATGCCTCTTTGTTCTGTTGGTGGCCCATTGAATCCTGCCGAGGAGGAAGCATTGGTAACAAAAAAGATGATGAGACGGCGATGGCGATATGTTTTCGTCTGTCTATTACTTGCTTTTATACCAGAAAATATATGTGCGGAACAACCCCAAAGATTGATCTTTCTCCATTATTGGACCGAAGCCTTAAGCGGCGGCATTGAAGAAATGGTGGCGGCCTTCAACCAAACGCATCCACAGTACCATGTAAAGGCAGCGGGTTTTGAGCACGAAACATTCAAAACCAGTATCGGCGTGATGCTGGCAGCCGGTAACCCACCGGATTTTTTTTCCTATTGGGCCGGCGCCAGGGTGCAAGCCATCGTTGATGCCGGCTACTTGGCGCCCATCGACGACCTTTGGGAAAAAGCCCAATTGAATGAGCGGTTTTCACAATCCATTGCCCAAGCATCCACGTACAATGGGAAAAAATACATTCTACCGGTCACCCAGCATTATGTCTGCTTTTTTTACAATAAAAAACTGTTTCAGACATTACACCTTGAACCACCCCGGAACTGGAAAGACTTTTTGTCCGTTTGCAAGCAGATCCAAGCCAAGGGGATCGCTCCAATTGCCTTGGGGGCCCGCGAACGTTGGCCGGCACAATTTTGGTTCGACTATCTGCTGCTTCGAACAGCCGGATATGATTTCCGAAGTCGTTTGATGACGGGTCAAGCCGCCTATACCGAACCGGCCGTGCGCCATGCCTTCATGTTATGGAGCGAACTGATTACCGATAAGTTTTTTATTCCGAATCCCAACCTGTATGACTGGTCGGAAGCCGCCAAGATGGTTTACACCGAAAGAGCGGCAATGACCTTGATGGGCACATGGATCATCGGCCTTTTCGAAAGCAAACTCGGCTGGCATCCGGGGGATGATTTTGATTTTTTCCCGTTCCCAATCATCGATCCGGAACAACCCGTTGTCGCCTTGGGACCCATCGACGCTATCGCCATTCCAAGAGAGGGTCACGTATCGGCCGCCAAGGATGCACTGCAATATTTCTCCGATAACAAGCCGCAAATGGCAATGAGCAAGGGGTCCGGTGCTCTTGCTCCCAGCAGCCGGATTCCGTTTGATTTTTATTCTGATTTACAGCAGCGAATACTGAACGATATCAAACGTTCATCCTATTGGGCCTTCAATTACGATCTGGCGACACCGCCGCCGGTGGCTTCGGTGGGCCTAAAAAGTTTTTCCGCTTTTCTGGATCGTCCCGAAGAACTGGATGGGCTTCTCAAAAACATGGATAAAGCATCCATGTCTTATCGTCAACCATCGGTTGAATCGCAACCATAAGATTTTTTATAGATATCAATTCGACCCACTGGGTTATCCAACGAAAATTCGGTCGGACATGCCATGAAAATCCTTGGGTACGGCCGCCACATGGGACACGGTCAGGGTGAGGGCGCCGAAGTCTTCTTCCACCTTGCCGCTGAGGAGGAAGGGGCGGCTGTGGTCCAGCAGGGCGCAGAAGCGGCGGTACGCGTCAGGGAAAAAGGTGGTTTCCACCAGGCCGGTTTCGTCTTCGAAGGTGAGAAATTCCATGGGTTCATCGTACCGGGTGCGTACCACCTTGCCGGTGATCAACAAACCGGCGAAACGGATGCGGCGGCCCACATATCGGGGGAAATCCACCGCCTTGACGAGATTTTGGTCCTTCAGGCAATCGCCGTACAAGGTCATGGGGTGAAGGTCGCACAGAAACCCGAGCGTTTCGTATTCTCGCCGCAGGCGTTGGTATGGGCTGTCCGGAGGTAGGATCGGGCGTTGGACCGTTGGGTACAATTCGAACCAATCGCCTTGTTGCGAGCGCAGATTTCGGGAATTCCGCCAGACGGCCAGTGCCCATAATAAGTCGGCATGGCTTTCACCGGGATGGAGGGTGTCCAGAGCGCCGCTGTGAATCAGGGCCCGGGTTTCCGTTTCGTCGGGTCGGACCCGTTGAAGAAAGTCCGTGATGTTTTCGTAAGGCCGGTCGGCCTTACGGTTTTCAACTATGCTGCGTTGGAGGCCGATCCCCAGATTTTTGATGGACTGGAGTCCTACCCGCAGATGGATTCCTTGCCCCTGCCAGCGAACCCGGCTTTGATTGACATCGGGGGGAAGAATCGTCAGGCCCATGCGTCGGGCTTCGGATATGTAGGCGAAGGTGCTGTAGAACCCGCCCTGATTGCTGATCACTGCGGCCATGAATTCGGCCGGATAATGGGTTTTGAGAAAGGCGGACTGGAAGGAAACCCTGGCGTAGCTGGCACTGTGGGGCTTGCAGAAGGAGTAGCCGCTGAAACTCAGGATCATTTCCCAGACGGCCTGGATTCGTTCGTCGGTGAGTCCCCGAGACCGGGCGCCGGTAAAGAATCGGGTCCGATAATCGTTCAGTTCGTGGGCCTTGTCTTTTTTGGACATGATTTTGCGCAGCCCGTCAGCCTCGGCATGGGAAAAACCGGCCAGCGCCACGGCGGTTTTGGAGACATCTTCCTGATAGACCATGATCCCGTAGGTCTCCTGCAACACATCGGCCAGGAGAGGGTGGATGGGGTCCCAGGGCGCCCCGTGGAGGCGGCGGATATATTCACGGATAAAGGCGTTTGCCGCCGGCCGGATGATGCTGCTGTGAATCACGATATGCTCAAAATCGCCGACCTTGGCTTTTTTCTGGAGCTGGCGGGTAGCCGGACTCTCAATATAAAAACAGCCCATGGTATGCCCCTCGGCAACGCCGGCCCGGGTGATCGGATCGTCTTCCGGTTCCCAGCGAGTTTCGTCAAGGACGGCGCCGTTTTTCCGCAAATCGGCGATGGCATCGCGAATGACGCCCAGACTGCGGTTGCCGAGCAGGTCGATTTTGACCAGACCGCTTTCTTCGGCGGCATCTTTTTCCCACTGGATAATGGGAACGCCTTTGGGGGCGGTTTCAATGGGTACGTAGTCGGTGATGGGCGCGGGGGTGATGATCACGCCCCCGGAATGGACGGATATATAGCGCGGGATGCCAATGAGACGACGGGCCAGACGGATGATTTCCGGCCAGGGGTCGGGAAACGCCGTCAATCCCATTTCCGGTACCTGTTCCAGTTGGGCCAGCAGGTCGTCTTCCACGTGGCGGACACGCCAGTACCAGGGCAGACGTCGGGTGATTCGACTGATTTCGGACGCCGGCAGGCCATACACCTTGGCGACTTCCCGGATGGCCATGCGCGGCTGAAACAGGACATGGTTGCACACCATGGCCGCATGACCGCTGTATTGCGTCAGGACGGAAGCCAACACCTGATCCCGCTCGTCCCAGGCGAAATCGATGTCGATATCCGGTGGGTCCTTGCGCCCCGGGTTTAAAAACCGTTCGAAATACAGATTGTACCTGACCGGGCATACATTGGTGATGCCCAGGGCGTAGGCCGTGAGGGAGGCGGCGCCGCTGCCGCGCCCACAGATCCGTGGGCTGCGGCGCACAATATCCTGCACCACCAGAAAGTAGGATGAAAACCCCATTTGGTCGATGACGGCCAGTTCATGTTCCAGGCGATCCACCACGGTTTCCGGTAACGCCTCGCCATAGCGTCGGCGGGCCCCGTTGTAGGCGGCTTCCCGAAGGATGTCCGCGGCGGGGCGTCCGCGGCTGTCGTTCCAGGGGGGCATGACCAGGCCGAATTCCGGTCCGGTGAAGGTCAGTTCTTCGGCCAGCCTGCCGGTGGCGGTTACGACTTCCGGCCAGGCGGCGAAACGATGCATATATTCGGCCGGTGAGACCGGAAAGGCGTCGGCCGCTGCCGTATCGTTTTCGGTCAGGCGGGAAAGGGTCGTATGGCGATCAATGGCGCGCAGGAGACGGTGAGTCATAATATCCCGGGGCCGAAGAAAGAAGGCACCCGGTGTGGCCACGAGCGGGATTTCAAGACGGCGCGCCAGTTGCCGCAGGTGGAGATCAGCGGCGCAGGGACGCCGGGGCAATGGTACGGCCACGGATACGCCGGCGTTTCGCCATTTCTCCAGCAGGCCTGGGTGGCGGGTCAGCACGACCAAGCCTTCGGATCGGACACTTACAGCCCTTGTCAGGTCAAAGGCTCCCGGTCCGTGTCGGTCGGTAAGCAAGCGGCAGAGATTGCCGTAACCGACCGTGTTTTTCACCAGACAGACGGCCCGTCGGTTTGCCGAAGGATCGGTCACCTCTGCGCCCACGATGGGAGAAAGTCCGTTCCGGCGACAGGCCTTGAGAAAAGGCCAGAGACCGTACAAGTTGTCGGTATCCGTGAGGGCCAGCCGCCGATAGCCCAATTGTTTTGCGCGCAGGCAGATTTGCTCGGGGGAAGATACACCCCACATGAGGGAATAGTAGGACCGGAGGGTGAGGGGTATCACGGCATTTCGTTCCCATTGCGACGGTCCGGCGGTTTGAAAAGGGTTCGTCCCATGCAAAGTGCTTGGGCGCCGAAACGTTGTCGGATTCGATCGATAGTCGGCATTAATTGTCGTTCCCGTGTGGTTCCGGTTGTCGGATCTTCAAAGAGCTCCAGCTGGGTCGGCGGCGGTCCCAATCGGTTGCAGACCAGGGTCAGATGGCGAATCCGAACCCGGCGAAGCCATGCGTGGTTCAGGGCCGTCCGGGCCGCATCAAAAAGACGGCGGTCATCGTCGGACGGGGGGTGGACAGCACTCTGCCGGGCGGTTCGATTGCCGTCGGAGTAATCCAGAAGCAGCCCGATCCGCCGGGGGGCCAGGCGTTGCGTGCGCAACCAGGCGCCGGCTTTCTCGACAAGGCGGTAGAGCGCTGTTTCCACGACGACGGGGTCGTTGGTGTCGTCGCCGAAATCGTGATGCAGACGGACGACGGGGGCCTGCGTCACGAGGGGGCAGACCGGTGAGGGATCGATGCCCCGGACGGCCGATAGAAGATCGAGGCTGGGGCGACCGAACAGGATTTCCAGTTGGGAAGCGCTAAGGGCGGCCACCTGGCCGGCTCGGGTGAGATTGAATTCCGTCAATCGCCGTTGATCAACACCTTCAATGCTCGGGATCAGATGAATCGGCAGGGGCGCCAGAAAAGCCGCTTCTTCTCCCGCCCGGACAATATATTCGCCCGTCGGCTTGACCAGGCGCGAGGCTACTTTGGCCACCAGTTTGTTGGCGGCGACGGTCCAGATGGGATCGATGCCCAGATCGGCGCGGACGTTTTTGCGGATACGCCAAGCCACATCCTGAGGGGGACCGAATAAACGGCCGGTTCCGGTGGCATCCATGAAAAAGTGTCCCTGATGGTCCGTTATTTCGACCAGGGGCGAATAGGGGCGGATATGTTTGAAGATAGCCGCCATGGCCTGTTCATAGCGATCCGGATGGGGAGGGGTTACGGCCGCATCCCGGCAGTGTCGCAGTGCCCGGTGCAGGCGCATGCCTTTGCGGACCCCCTGGCAATAGGCCTCCTCGCTCATGTCGTAGACAGCGGCCCGGGACGCCCCTGCCGGGGCCACGATCAACGGCCGTTGCCGCAGTCGGGGATCCGCCGCACGCTCCACGGCTACGGCGAAATCAGCCACATTCAGATGGATGATCTCGCGGACGGGCATGTCAGATCACCGTCAGGCCCTGCTGTTTGAGCAGGCGGATCAGTTGCCGGGCATTTTCCGTGGCCTGACCCCGGACATGGTTGTTGAAAAATAAAAGCCCTCGTTTGGTCCGGCCGGACATGGGAACAATTGTCTTCTGGATCCACTCCTGCAGTTGGTCTTCGGAATAGGTGTAATCAAACTGTCGTTGCAGGCTTCCCGAGCGCCAGCCCTGTGCGTTGCGTCCGTGGAAGCGGATATAGCATAAATCCCGGTTGGTTACCACGTCCAGGGTCGGGAAAAGACCGGGGAGGGCGGGGGCGTCTACAGTGACCAGAGTGATGCGACGGCGTTCCAATTCGGCAAAGACCCGATCGTTCGCCCAGGAGCGATGTCTGAATTCCACCGCC
Organism: Desulfobacterales bacterium; assembly: GCA_041740615.1. Taxonomy (GTDB): domain Bacteria; phylum Desulfobacterota; class Desulfobacteria; order Desulfobacterales; family SURF-7; genus DYJD01. The sequence goes on along the minus strand of JBGSLR010000062.1, from coordinate 60,223 downwards.
AGGGGCAGGTCCGCCAGTTCGTCGAGCAGGACGGCCAAATGGGCTCGGCGGGAGGGGGTCCGGTTGAAGGAAGGGGGCAGCTGAACCAGAACGGCCCCGAGTTGACCGCTTTGACGCAAGGGGGCAATGCCCTCCCGATATTCGGCGGCTTGAAGGGGCCATTTTTGCGAATCGATTTCATGGGTGAGGGTGCGGGTCAGTTTGGCGGCGAAAACGAAATTCGTCGGTGCCTGTCTGCGTTGCCGCTCGATGACCTGGGCCTTGGGCATCTGATACCAAGTGTAATTGAGCTCGGTCGCCGGAAATTGTCGCGCATACAGGGGGAGCATGCGGTTTGCGGAGGTGCCGGGGGGATAGAATCCCGCTTCGACCCATTCCGTATAAGCATAGCCGCTGGTGCCGACATAAAAACATCCGTCGGCGGAAGCATCTGGGGAGGGGAGAGTCGGTTGCATTGGCATAAAAAAACAATTGCGAATTTTATTCCATGTTCCGGATGACACCGATGACTTTGCCTTGCACCAGTATTTCGTCGAGATCATATTGGGTCGATTTGAAGCGCGGATTCTCAGGCCGGAGTTCGATGGTCGCTCCCTGCCGGAAAAATCGTTTTACCGTTGCCTCTTCCTGTCGAATCAGCGCGACGATGATTTCACCGTTTTGGGCAAACTGGCGCGGTTCACAAATAACCAGGTCTTGATCCAGAATGGCGGCGTTTTTCATTGAATTGCCTTCAACTCGGAGGGCGAACAGGTTCTGTTTGCGGTATAGGGTTGCATCCACCCAAACATTGCCGGCCCATTCCTGCTGCGCATAAAGGGGCAGTCCTGCTGCAATGGTTCCGACAATGGGCACTGGTTTCCCGCGCAGGGCCCCCTCGGTTTTCAGCGACGGCTGCAGCAGAAACAAATTCCGGCCGTAGCGTCCGGCGCGCCTAATGAATCCTTTCTGTTCAAGGGTTTTCATGAGTTGTGATATGGCGGCGTGGCTGACATCCAGGGCGGCGGCGGCTCGGCGCAAGCTGGGCGAAACGCCGGTGCGGATGATTTCCTGTTCCAAAAAATGCAACAGGCGAGCCTGTTTGGGGGTGAGCTTCGGGGGCATATGTCATCTCCTTGATTGCCGGCATCACCCCTATCATGAATTGAATGTAAATGTCAATGTAAATATAAATGTAAATATTATGAGGTCGTCATTGTTTCGTGGAGTTTGTGGGAGAGTTCCTCCAGATTAAACGGCTTCTGGATGAAACCCTTACAGCCGTTTTCCAGGATTTCCAGGGCCTGTTCGTTGACACTGTATCCACTGGACAACAGGACGTTGACTTCCGGTTGGATGACTTTCAGTTTTTCAAAAATCTCTTTCCCGTTCATTTGGGGCATGATCATGTCCAGGATCACCAAGTCGATTTCACGGTATTTCTGTTGAAAAATTGTCAGAGCTTCTTTTCCCGAACGGGCGGTTATGACCTGATATCCCAAGGCTTCCAAGAGCTGGCAGCCGACTTCGATGATGATCTCCTCATCATCCACCAGCAAGATCGTCCCGCTGCCCTTCACTATGCGTTCCGACTGCGTGTCCGCTTCGTGGATTGGTCTGTCGGAGGCCGGCAGATACAGTTTGAAAGTCGCCCCATGTCCGACGCGGCTTTTGACGCTGACAAAACCGCCGTGATTTCGCATGATGCCGTATACCGACGCCAGCCCCAGACCCGTTCCGCGACTTTTTTGTTTGGTCGTGAAAAACGGATCGAAGATTTTCTTTTGGGTCTCTTCATCCATCCCCATTCCAGTGTCGGTCACCGAAATTTCCAGATATTTACCCGAGGGAACCCCGCAGGCATCGCATGTTTCGGTATCTATGAGGACGTTGGCGGTCCCGATAAAAATTTTTCCGCCGCCGGGCATGGCCTGCCATGCATTCACAAACAGATTGAGCAGTACCTGTTCGATCTGACCGCGGTCGATTTCCGCAGACCACAGCTCTTCTTTGAAATGGCAACGGACATGAATTTCCTTGTGCGTTCTGCCGAACATGGAGGCTGTTTTTTCAATCAATTGATTTAGATTCGTGGGTTTGACTTCATATTTTCCTGCTCGGGCCAGGCCGAGCAATTGTCTGGTCAGACTAGCAGCGCTTTTGACATATGTTTCGATTTCTTTTACATGTTCGTTATGGGAGGGGGGGGTGTCCGTGTCCGCCATTATCAGTGAGGCACGTCCTTGGATTCCCATTAATAAATTGTTAAAGTCATGGGCAATTCCACCGGCGAGGGTTCCCAGGGCTTCCATCTTTTGGGCTTGCTGGAATTGGGTCTGGAGTTGACGACGTTCTTCCTCCGCCTGGAGGCGGAAGGTAATATCCCGAATGGCGGCGATGTGAACGGATCTTCCCTGCCATGTAAAGTGACTGGCCACGATTTCCACTGGAAATACACTACCGTCTTTTTTACGGTGATAGCGCACCGGAATGTGGGTTTTCGAATCGCTTTGTGTCGCGGATTTCGTTTTGTCCGGCTCCGTGGACAGATCGACATTTCTCCTTTCCAGCAATTCCGCCTTGGAATAACCATACATGGTGGATGCGGCTGTATTGGCTTCCAGAATCCGTCCGGTTTCCTTTTCGATCATGAAAATGGCATCCGATTCCATCTCGAACAGTTGGCGGTATTTGGCCTCGTTTTCCTTCAATGCCTCTTCCACCTGTTTTCTGTTCGTAATATCCAACATGAAGCCCTCATGGATTTTCCCCTTTTGGGTATCTTCTATTCTGCGGGCATGAATGCGGACCCAGATCGTGTGTCCCTGGCGGTGATGAAAACGGGCTTCCAGGCCTTCGAGATACGAATCGTCCTCGAGCTTTTTGACAATCGGGAGCCGTTCGTCCGGGTCCACGTAAAGCTGCGATATGTTCGGAACCGCCTCCAGAAAAGCCTCCGGTGTTTCATATCCGAACATTTGCGCCATCTTTCGGTTGGCCAGAAGCAATTGTCCGCTCCCGGTCACCTGGTAAAAGCCTACTATGGCGTTGTTTACCATATCCTGCCAACGCTTTCGGCTTTCACTGAGCTGGGTCATGGAGTCTCGTAAGCGGACGGACATGTCCAGAAACGATATGGTCAAACGACCGATTTCATCTTTCGGCGCCGGGTCCGCTTGAATGTCAAAATCACCCTGGCTGATTTTTTTGGCGTTTTCCGTCAACCGGTTGATGGGTTTTGAAATCCCGCCAATGATCAAATACAGAATGAGAAGCGCAAACAACAGGATTCCACCGGTGATCAACATGGCCATTCGTCGCGCTTCATGGATTGCCTGAAAGAGATCGTCCTCCCTGGCGACAGCCGTCAACGTCCAATTCCAATCCTCAAACGTACGGAAAACCATGATCCATTTCCCGTTTATATCAAGAACCTTGCAACCGGCTTTCTGTTCCTTCATTTCCTGGAACACAGTCCGTGGTGGTTTCAGATTTCCATAGGGGTTCACCAGGGGAGTTCCGTCGGATTGAAAGATCGCAATCCCTCCGCCACGAAAGGTTGTCCGTTTGGCAAGGGATAGAATTTCCGCCTGCGAACTTTCTACATAAAAAGACACCCCGGTATATCCGGACATGCGCAAAACGTCATTCGCCTGTCGGCACCGTTCAAGCAGATACTCCAGTCGCACCGCCATGAGTTCCGTCTGCAGTATCTGGATATCGCGAGTAGCCTTGAAAATAAAAACCGACGCCACCACCATTACCGGTATGACAATCAGCGGTACAATCAGAATCAGTATTTTGGTTTTGTAGGACATGCGAACCGTCTTATTTGGATTGGTGATCTGAGTGATTCCCTTTTATTGACGGGTTTATGGTTTTCGGAAAATCAGATTTAGATATTGGTTGAATGATATTTTGTATGCCTCCTGCCAGTAGGTTTCAAAAAGGCCCGTTTCATGGGCGTGCGCCATGTATTTTTCTAGGATGGATGCTAACATGGGGTTGGTTTTCGCAGTAAACACACAGATATATTGAATATCCGATAAAGGGAGACTCAGCGTGAGATTCGGGTAGCGGACGATCCAGGCATCATGACTGTCCATGCATGTAACGTCGGCTTCGCCTTTGGAAACAGCTTCCAGGCCCTGGGCGAAGGTCTGAATTTTCAAATAGTGAAACTCCGTCTTGAGGCGCTTTTCGATTTCCCGAAGGGTATCCGCATAGGTGCTCACCGGTTGAACGGCGATGCGTCGGTTTTTCAGCTCTTCGATTCGTACCAGTTCCTCACCCTTCCGGGTAACGGCCATGGTCTTGATTGGAAACAGCTTGACCGGCAGCAATATCTTTTCCCGCCAGGGAGAGAGCGTAAATGCGTCCATGTATAGATCGACGGTCTTCATCAAATCAGGTGTGTAAATAAAATTCGGTTCCGTCCGCACCTGTTCCGGGAAGGCGCCATCTTTGCTGAAGTAATCATTCCATTGCACCACGGTGAAGGTTAGCGGCAATGATAATTCCTTCGCGCAGTTTTGAAGCAGTTTATAATAAAAACCAATAGTTGATTCTTTTTCTCGTGGATAATAGACATGTTCGCTTATCCGGGTTGCGATGACGAGTCCGCCTTTTAAGCGGGCAGCGCTGAGGTACTGTTTCTCCCCGACCGTTAGACTTTCTTCCAGAACCGTGACTTGGTTTGCATCCGATAGTTGAATGGCGACGGATACAGACAGGAAAAGCATGATGACGCAGACCCATTTTCGTTTACTCACGACATTCCTCCTTTTTTAAAAGGCTTGGATCGTGGAGTGGGTTTTGTTCAAGAGATCGGATGATGGTTTTTTTTACCACTAACGGTCTTTTCCGACCAGCAATCAAGGACAGGGATAACGAAAAAGGATAGTTGGATTATTTATTGAATAAATACTATAAGCGAAAGTGGGTTTTGTGTCAATCGATGATCCCGGCGATGATCCCGGGGTATCAAAATAGCTTGACAGCACATTTTGACCGGTGTTAAATACTTAGGTTTTTTAACCGAGGAGTTTTCTTTAATCCTTGCTCTGAAATAAATTCAGGGCTTTAGATCCAAAAGGAGGCATATGCGAAGGTACGAGACAATTTTTATCACCGATCCGGATCTGGGAGATCAGGATCGGGAGCAGGTTTTCGGCAAGACGAAAGACATTGTCACGGGTTTTGCCGGATTTATGGCGACGTTTGATGTGTGGGGAAGCCGCAAACTGGCCTATGAGATCAAGAAAAAAAACCGCGGCCATTATGTCCGCATGGACTACTGCGGTGAAGGTGCCATGGTGGATGAGGTGGAACGTTCGTTCCGGATCGACGATCGTGTGTTGAAATATATGACCATCCTGCTTGATCAGGACGTTGATCTCGAAAAATTGAAGGCGGAATTGGCTCAAAAGGAAGAAAGCGCCCGGGCGGCAGCTAGCGAAGCAACCGCCGAAAAGAAAGAGTCGGGAGCGATGGAAGCCGGAAGTTCCGATGAAGAAGACGAAGCCGGAACACAAACCGAAGACGACGAATAAAGGATGGTCCCCAATGCGAGAAGAAAAATTTGATAAGCCGCGAAAAAAGAAGAATTTCTATCACCGCCGTAAAGTCTGCCGTTTCTGCGCCGACAGCAGCTTGGCGATAGATTATAAAGATACCAAAACGTTACGTTATTTCATTACCGAACGTGGCAAGATTATTCCACGACGAATATCCGGGACGTGCGCCCGCCATCAACGCGCCTTAACGACTTCCATCAAGCGTGCGCGGACGATTGCGCTGTTGCCGTATGTCGGCGCCTTCGATTTGTAATATTCGGCCTTGCCGGTAAGGAGAAGCGAAGAGTGCCTCAAGCTGCCCGGGGAGAAACCTCGAGGGGGATTATCGGTGGAATCGCCGTTACCTGTCTGATGATGGTCATTGCGGCGGTTCTGCCAGTCGTAGGTTTCTTCTGCGCGTTGCTGCTTCCCCTGGCCCTGCTGTTTTATCGGATGAAACTCGGCAGAGCCAACGCCACCATCGTTCTGGCGGCGACAATCCTGATTATGGGGGGAAGTTTTGGCGGAGTCAGCGTCGATCTGCTCTTTTTTTGCGGATTGATGCTGATCGGTTTTACTCTCGCCGAATGTATGGAACAGAATCTATCCGTGGAAAAAACCATTCTCTATCCTGCCGGAGCTGTGATCGGTGTGGGCCTTCTCGGTCTGGCCGCCTATAGTCATTCCCTGCAAATCGGGCCGGTAACCCTGGTTTCGGAATATGTGGCCAGAAACCTTGCGATGACGGTGGCACTATATGAGAAGGTGGGCATGCCGGATCAGGAAGTTCATTTGATCGCCAGTTCGTTGGACCGGATCGAATATATTTTGGTCCGGATCATCCCGGCGCTGGTGGTCTCGATGACCCTCCTGATAACCTGGATGAATCTCCTGATTGCCCGGCCGATTCTGCGACGCAAGGAGATTTCTGTAGGAGATTTCGGGACGTTGAATCAATGGAGATCGCCGGAAACGTTGGTATGGGGTGTTATTGTCTGTTGTCTGGGGATCCTCTTGGCCGGGAAATCTTTGAGATGGTTGGCTGCAAACGGAATGATCGTTTTGGTGATCGTTTATTTTTTCCAAGGGATCGCCATCGTGTCGTTTTATTTTGAAAGAAAACGACTTCCGCGTCTGGCAAGGGTTTTTTTATATACCATGATTGCCATGCAGCAACTTTTTGTATTGCTCATCGCCGGTGTCGGCTTTTTCGATGTCTGGCTGAATTTCAGACGACTGGGGATGGAAAAAACCGGGTGATGCACCTGTTGCATAACAACAATATTGAAATCAACTGATTCATCAACTCGTTTCGGAGCGAAACGAGTTGTCGGAGTGGAGGAAAGCTATGAAAGTCATTTTGAGAGAAACCATCGAATCACTCGGTATTATCGGTTCCGAGGTTCAGGTGGCGGCTGGATACGCCCGTAACTATCTGCTGCCCCAGGGCAAGGCGGTTCTGGATACACCTCAGAACCGCAAGGTGTTGGAGCTGGAACACGCCAAAGTAGAACTACAGATCGCCAAAGAACGCGAAATGGCGGAACAAATGGCCAAACGACTGCAAGGCGTCATCTGCAAGCTGTCGGCCAAGGTCAGTGAAGAAGGCCGGCTTTACGGTTCCATTACCATTCATGACATCATGAATGCCCTTGAAAGTCAGGGGATCAAAGTTGAAAAGCGAATGGTTTTAATGGCCGAGCCGATCAAAACCATCGGAAGCTTTCAGATTCCGGTGCGGGTTTACAAGGGTGTCAAACCTGAGATTACCGTTGAGGTGGTCGCGGAATAATTCCGTTGCAATCCGGAAAGAGCTCGTTTCTCGGTAACACCTTTTCAGACGGATTCGAAACCGTCGGGTAAGGCACCATGGAGACGGCTCCTTCCGGATCATTCAACATCAGTCGGGGCTTGCTCGAAACGAACTCTTCCGATCCGGATCGGTAAAGATAGAACACACGCATATGAACGAGGACGGACTGAAAAACGAAAGCGATCTCACCCTTCACAAACTGCCGCCCCAGAATGTCGAGGCCGAAGCGGCGATTCTAAGCTCCATCCTGATTGATAACAGCACGCTGTTCGATATCCTTGAAATTTTGACGCCGGAAGATTTTTATCGCGGTGCTCACCAAAAAATATTTGCGGTAATTGAAGAGTTATTCAGCCGCGGCGAGCCGGTTGATCTAGTGACCCTCGCAAACCGCCTGAAGGAAAAAGGGACCCTGGAAGCCATAGGCGGGAGCGGTTATCTGGCCAGTCTGGTCGATACGGTCCCCCTGGCGGTAAATCCGATCCATTACGCCGGTATTATCCGGGACAAATCTTCTCTTCGCCGTTTGATCGAGAAAGCCAACCGTATTGTTCAAAGTTGTTTCGAGGACCGTGGAAATGTCGATGAGATCATTGACTACGCGGAACAAGCGGTTTTCGAGATATCGGAAAAAAAGGCCAAAAAGGACTTTCATCCGCTAAGCGAGCTCGTGGCCGGCAACATTTACGCCCTGGAAGAACGCCAGGCCGATAAATCCATGTTGACCGGTATCCCATCCGGGTTCACCCGTTTGGACAACATGACGTCCGGATTTCAAAATTCCGACCTGATTATCCTGGCGGCGCGCCCGGCCATGGGGAAAACTTCTTTTGCGTTGAATATCGCCCGTAACGCCGCTGTTGATCACGGGGTGCCGGTGGCGATCTTTTCGTTGGAAATGTCCAAAGAGCAGCTCTCCATGCGCTTGTTGACCGCCGAAGCCCGCATCGACTCCGCACGTCTGCGCGGTGGGTTTTTCAGCAAGGACGATTGGAACCGATTGACCGACGCCGCCAGCTTGTTTGGTCATGCTCCCATCTATATTGACGATTCCCCGGATATCACGGCAATGGATATACGGGCCAAAACAAGACGTCTCAAAATGGAAAAGGGCCTTGGCTTGATCATCATCGACTATCTCCAGCTCATGCGTGCGCGCAGTGCCGGAGAGCGCCGTGATCTGGAGATATCGGAAATCTCCCGATCCCTGAAAAGTCTCGCAAAGGAATTGAATGTGCCGGTAATGGCCCTTTCACAGCTCAACCGTATGTTGGAACAGCGCAGCGACAAACGACCGATGCTTTCCGATTTAAGGGAGTCCGGCGCATTGGAGCAGGATGCCGATATCGTAGCGTTTATTTATCGTGACGAAGTCTACAATAAGGATGAAAACAATCCCAATCGCGGCAAGGCCGAGATTATTCTCGGCAAACAGCGTAACGGACCGGTGGGGACCGCTTTTTTGGCATTCCTGAACGCCTATACACGATTTGAAAATCTGGAGACGGTAGATTATGCCGGGCGACAGTAATTCTTATAAACCACCAGGCTTTTACAAAGCATGAAGAAAGCCCATGGAAATACAGGTGGATTAAAAGCCGATCAGCTTCGCAGACTCGAAAATCTGTATCGCCGGAAAACATCTCCCGAATGGATCATTTCACCGGAATTGGTTCGCGATGTATCCTCTCTTTCCCATGAAATTCAACGACAGATCGGACTGCTGATGGATCGCTGGGGCAATATCCAGCATGTCATCGTCGGTGATCATCAGAAAATTATGATTCCGGACCTCAGTGACTATCGGGTCGCCCCGGGTCGTTTGAAAGGCCTGCGATGCGTTCACACCCACTTGAATGAAGAACCGCTGACACAGGACGATCTGACGGATTTGGCCTTGCTGCGTCTTGATTTGATGGCGGCGATCCTGGTCACGCGGGAAGGGAACATTCGTACTGTCCATGCGGCCCATATTCGACCCGGATTCGACACCACCGCAGCCTACCAGCAGATGCCGCCGATTTCAATCCATCAGTTGGATATCGGCTGTCAGGAACTGATCAAGGCGCTTGAAACGGAAATCGCCCATCAGGGCGCACAAATCGACGCGGATTTTGAATCCGAAAGAGCCTTGTTGGTAAGTGTGACGACAGCCTCCAAGCAGAATGCCGAAGAGTCATTGGCGGAATTGAAAGAGTTGGCGGATTCGAGTGGCATCCAAGTGCTTGGATGTGTCCGCCAGCAACGCAGGAAGATCGATGCACGTTTCTTGATTGGAAGAGGGAAGCTGGGGGAAATTACCGTTACGGCCCTTCAGAAAGGGGTAACCCTGCTCATCTTCGATCAGGAGCTGAATCCTTCTCAAATTCGATCCATCACCGACATGGTTGATTTGAAGGTGATCGATCGCACCCAGTTGATCCTTGATATTTTCGCCCAACGGGCCCAGTCCCGGGAAGGAAAACTCCAGGTCGAACTGGCGCAATTGAAATACCTGCTTCCCAGGTTGGTCACCAAAAACACCGCCATGTCCCGTTTGACCGGTGGGATCGGTGGTCGCGGCCCAGGCGAAACCAAACTGGAAATCAACCGACGCCGCGTACGGGATCGTATCACCAGGCTTGAAAAATCCCTTGAGTTGGTGAAAGTGCAGCGCCGGCAGCAGAAGGCTCGTCGCAGCAAACGAGCGCTCCCGGTTATTTCCATCATCGGGTACACCAATGCCGGCAAATCAACTTTACTGAACGCCTTGACCAACAGCGAAGTCCTGGTTGAAAATCGTCTGTTCGCCACGTTGGATCCTTCCAGCAGGCGGCTGCGGTTTCCCCGTGACCTGGAGGTCATTATTACCGATACGGTAGGCTTCATCCGGGCTCTTCCCAAAGAACTGCTGGTGGCGTTCAGGGCCACTTTGGAGGAATTGGAATATGCCGACCTGCTGCTCCACGTAATCGATATCGGTAATTCGCGCTATTCGGAACAGATCGATGCCGTAGAAAAAATTTTGACGGATCTGGAACTGCAATCGAAACCGATGATCCACGTACTGAACAAACAAGATCTTGTCGAACCGGACCAGGTTTCCAACCTGGTCAAGCGCTATGACGGCATCGCTGTTTCCGCTCTGAAGCGTGAATCGCTCATCCCTCTGATCCAACGCATGGAATTGATGATCACGTCGATGGCGGAAAGGGATTCCATCCCGGTTTGCGAACCGGAATGGATGGCGGAAGACCCGGATTGAAACGAGGCCGGATGGATGCACGTGACTACAAGATACTGGGCTTGTATTCCGGTTGTCATGCATTATATTGATAATAAAAGATGATTGGGGTTGACATCCGGTTCAAAAGGATATTAGAAATACGGCGAGTATGGACTTGGAATACGTAAAAAGAATCGGTATACGCGCTGCTTATCGAAGCGGGCGTGTACTTCATGAGCGTTTGGGGAACATTTCGCGGATTCATAAGAAAGGATCCATCGATCTTGTGACCGAAGCCGATATGGAATCCGAAAAAGTGATCATCGACACGATCAAAGCCGTTTTTCCCGACCATGCCATCTTGGCCGAAGAGACGGGGTACACCAATGGAGCCGATGAATGTCGATGGATCGTCGATCCCCTGGACGGCACAACCAATTTTGCGCATCGGTTGGGACTTTTTGCGACGTCCATTGGGTTTGCATATCAAAACGAGCCGGTTGTCGGGATCGTTTTGAATCCTGTCAGCGGTGAACTGTTTACCGGAGTCAAAGGAAGAGGGGCTGAGCTGAACGGTGAAAAAATCCAGGTTTCCGACACGATGGAGGTTTCGGAAGGCCTTTTGGTCACCGGTTTTCCCTACACCATGAAAGCGATCCTGAAAACGCTGCTGGCCCGGTTTGAAAACTGCCTTGCAGCATCAAGGGGCGTCCGACGACTGGGATCGGCCGCCCTTGATTTGTGCTATGTCGCCTGCGGGCGTTTCGATGGCTTTTGGGAACAACAATTAAAACCTTGGGATACGGCCGCCGGGATTGTCATCGCCCGTGAGGCCGGTGCGATGGTCACCGATTTTGCCAACAATCCTTTTCTGATGGAAAGCCAAGAGATATTAGCGACCAACGGCAAGATCCATGACGAGATGTTATCCCTGCTGGAGTTAAGAAATTCGATATGATAAAAAATCTTCATATAGCCGATAATTCGGAAGACCATATGGGCTGTTTCGGTAATTTCAACATCACCGACTCCATCTGCAGGAAATATTGCGTGCTTCGGTTGCGGTGTGCGGTTGAACAGGAGCAGAGTTCCCGTATGGAACTATTGGAAGATTTGCTTTTTCCGGAAGGATTCAGTGAAAAAATTCAATAAATCTTGATAGGATGTTGTCAAGACACTTCTCAGAACACAATGCGACATCTGACGGATCTCGGTGAACTCAATTTTATTCCGTAGGGAATATTTTTCCCGGATTCAAAAGCCCTTTCGGGTCAAAAACGGATTTTATCTGTTTCATCAGTGAAAGCGCCACCGGTCCAATCTCTTTCCCAAGATAAGGCGCCTTGGTGATCCCGACGCCGTGTTCACCTGAAATCGTTCCACCCAATGCAAGCGTATAATCGAAGAGCGTGTGAACAACTGCCTCGGCCTTTTGCAGGTCACCCTCATTGTTTTTATTCAGGATGATGTTTACATGAATATTGCCGTCGCCGGCATGTCCGAAGCTGGCCATGGTAAGTCCTGTTTCAGACTGCAATTGGGCGATTTTCCGGACCATATCCGGAATTCGGTTTTTCGGTACGACAATATCCTCGTTGATTTTATCCGGACCATACTGGTAGAGAGCCGGTGAAATCGCCTTGCGGGCTTTCCATAAAGCAATCCGCTCTTCATCCGTACCGGCGACCTGGACAGCCGTTGCACCTTGGACTTGACAAAGTTCCCTGAGCTTATTCGCAGCGCGTTCCACTTCCTCCTTTTCACCGTCTACTTCCAGTATCAGAATGGCACCGGCCGATACCGGAAGGCCGCTTTGAAGGTATTTTTCGACGCAACGGATGGATGCGTTATCCATATATTCGACGGCGCGCGGGATAATACCCTGGCGCATGATTTCCGAAACGGTCTGCGCTGCGGTCTCCATATGCGTGAATACCGCCGTCAAGGTCTTAATGGCCTCGGGGAGGGGGAGCAGACGCAGGGTTATGCGTGTAATGACGGCAAGCGTGCCTTCTGATCCGACGATGAGTCGGGTCAGGTCATACCCCACTACGCCTTTCGCAGTTTGAACACCCACTTGAATCCGTTCGCCTCCCGGTAGCACCGCCTCCAAGCCGAGAACATAATCGCGGGTGACCCCGTATTTCACGGCTCGCGGACCACCGGCACACTCCCCGAGGTTACCGCCAAGGGTTGAAAAATCAGAACTGGCCGGGTCCGGTGGATAAAACAGACCCAATTTCTCAACGGCTTGATGGAAACGGGCGGTTACAACTCCCGGTTCGACATGGGCGATCAGGTTGTCTCGATCGATTGCGAGTATCCGATTCAGTCGGGTTAAAACCAGCACGATGCCACCTTGCACCGGGAGACTGCCGCCGGTCATTCCGGAGCCTGCCCCGCGAGGTGTCACAAAGAAATTTTCCTGGTAAGATAAGGACATCAACGCCGCTATTTCATCACAATTACCCGGAAAAACAACTGCGTCCGGTAGAAAATGGCGGGCCGTTGCGTCATATGCATAGCACACACGGTCTTCTTTTTCACGCGAGCAATGGGCTTCCCCGACGATCTGCCTGATTTTTTGAAAGGTCTGGTTGTTGAGCGGCGCCACCGTCTGCCCTCTCGTTCGAATCGTAGAATGAAGCGTAAATTCGGTTAGAAGTTACCGGTCTCCAGTTTTTGGCAGAGATAATCCACCTGTTTTTTTACCGGGCCGTTTCCGTTTTTAATGGCGGTTTCAACGGAATTGATCGCATGGATGGCGGTTGCATGTTGTCGGTTGAAATACTTGCCGATGGCTTGAAGCGGTTGATCGGTATAGCGACGCGCCAGAAAAATCGCAATTTGTCTCGGCCGGACGATTTGTTGCTTGCGGGACTTCGAGACGATATCCTTGACGGAAATACTGAAATTTTTACACACGAGCGATTTGATGATATCGACCGTGATGGTCATTTTTTGCCGTACGATATTTTTAACGACGCTTTCGGCCAACTCAAGACTATAAGGAGCCCCCAAAAGGGAGGATTTTGCAATTACGCCGAATAAGCCGCTTTCCAACTGACGGACATTTTCGGAAAGCTCACCTGCCAGATATTCGATGACTTCCGACGGGATGTGGTGACCGTTTTTTTTGGCCTTTGTCCGCAGAATACGAACGCGCGTCGAAAAACCGGGCGGATCGATATTGGAAATGAGCCCGCAGGATAATCTGGATCTCAACTGTTCGCTCAATTTTGGTATTTCTCCCGGCAGGTAGCAACTGGTGAAAATGATCTTCTTGTCCGCTTCCAGTAGATAGTCAAGTGCCTGGGCCAGTTCGATCTGGGTGCGTTCCTTTCCGGTTAAAAAATGTATGTCTTCCAGCAGGAGCACATCACATTGGGTTCGATATTTCCCCTTGAACTTATCGATGGAGTCATGCCGAAACGCATGGATCATCTCCATTGCAAAATCTTCCGCGGTAATGTAGTACACGCGTTCAAATGGCCTATCCGCAAGAATCTGATGACCAATGGCCTGGGACAGATGGCTTTTCCCCAATCCCGTATTGGACAGAAGGAAAAGCGACTTCTGAGCGGAACGTTTCTGGGTGGCGAGGGAAAGGGATGCCGAATAGGCGAAATCGTTATTGCCGCCGACGACAAAATTGTCAAAGGTGAAATCTTTTCTCAGCATCCTTCCGGAATGGGGACGAAAGTCGAATTCCGGCAGATCCTTCTGGAGTTCGGCGGGCAAAGGAATAGCGCTGGTACGCTTTTCCCCGTTGATTCTATTTTTTGATTCCGGTCGGTTTTGTTTCTCCGCCACATCAAAACTGAGGTTGCAGGGTTGTCCGACAACGGAATGGATGACATCTTCCAGAATGTTGCCAAAATTTTCCTGAACTCGTTTTTTTTGAAAAAGATTCGGACTGAGCAAGGTAATCTGTCCGTCTTGAAACTGATCACATTCCAGAGGCTCAATCCACATTCGATAACTATGATCGGGGAGCTTCACTTTCAGGGCTTCTTTAACTTGTTGCCAGGTCGCGTCCATATTCACTCAACTTTAATAGTAAACAAACAGATCGTTCGGTTCACAACAGATCAACGTGGTTTCGAATGTAAAACGGTGTTTTTGAGGAAAACAATCGGCTTTTTCAGGAATGGCCTCAGTGAGAGTTGGACGCCCCTTCAAAAGCAGATGCACCTCAATAAAGTATCGATACTCTTCCGTCAAACCGAATAGATTCTGTTTTACAAGCCTCTTCAGGGGCATTCGGTTGGACATATAACTCTATGAAATGAATTTAAAAAGATACCCATCGAATTCAACTATTCAGAAACATGGTTCTTTTTTCAGTGAGGTATTTATTAAGCATTCTAACTATATGCAGTTGGATTCAATCATTTTGAAAAAACTGTCATTCTTTGAATTTCTTAAAATATCTTCTAAAATCTATGAAATTTGAAATTTTTATTATCTTCAATGGACAATGGATCGATTCTAATAAAAATTGAACATTTTCCTTGGGTTGTCCATGTAGTATATTAATTATCAGAAATAATTGAATAAAAATATTTTTTATGTTTTCACGGCATGTTGCATCGGATAGATCGTATCCGGTAATTTGGTTTGATATTGAATTTCGGGTTGGAAAATAGTCAACGAATTTCTCGATATCGGCCGATTACGGGCAACCAGCAGGAACATCGAAAGGGGCCCGGTTGTAGGGGCTGAGTTTTCGACAAGTTATCGACAATTGCAGCCACGCTTATTTACACCCGTTTCGATCCATATCGAAACTTCGGCCCCATGTCGGTCTGATAAATACTGGTTGCAATCAACGGCACGGATTGTAAAATACGTACGTTCAGCCATAGCGGATACATCCGGGAGATTGAAAGGAAAAGAGGCGGCGGTGAAAAAAAAACGTCCGATTATTGGAATTACCATGGGGGATCCGGTGGGCATCGGCCCGGAAATTGTCATGAAAGCCTTGCAAAATAAGGAGATTTACGGTTTCTGCAGGCCCATTGTTTTTGGTGATGAGGGGCGCTTGAGGAAGGTGGCGACGGAACTGAATTGTCGAATAGCGCCAAAAGCGGTTTCAGCGCTTTCGATCGAGTCCGATTTTCCCGATTCCATTGAGGTGATCAACGTTTCCCGGTTGAATTCCGCGGCAACCAGATGGGGGCACCCGAGTCCGATAACCGGACAGGCGATGATCGACTATATAACGATGGCCATTGATTGGGCAATGGACGGCCGAATCGACGCCATTGTCACCGCTCCCATCAACAAGACAGCCATGAAATTGGCCGGAAGCGCTTTTTTCGGTCATACCGAGCTGCTGGCGTCACGCACCGGGGCCCATCGATTTGCCATGATGATGGCCGGGGACCGATTACGCGTTGTTCTGGTGACCATCCATATCCCGCATCATTCGGTTTCCGGGGCGCTCCAGGTGGATCGAATCCTGGACACCATCGAAATCGCTCATTGGGGGATGATTGAGCGTTTCGGTGTTCAGAAACCGAGAATTGCCGTGGCCGCCCTCAATCCCCACGCCGGTGAAAGCGGTCTTTTCGGAGAGGAGGAAGACCTGTTGATCTCACCGGCATGTGGAATCGCAGTGAAAAGAGGAATTTCCGTTCGGGGGCCGTTACCGGCTGACACGTTATTTTATCAGGCGCTACGTGGAGATTTCGATGTTGTGGTTTGCATGTATCATGATCAAGGGTTGATCCCGTTCAAGATGATTCATTTTACCGATGGCGTCAATACCACCCTCGGCCTCCCGATCATTCGGACCTCTGTTGATCATGGTACTGCCTATGATATCGCCGGAACCGGTAGCGCCGATCCGGGAAGTCTGACGGCCGCCGTTCGCATGGCGGCGCTGCAAGCGCTCCATGCCGCGCAATGAAAAAAGGTGGAAAAGGGATGACGGCAGATAAAATTATCATTCGCGGCGCCCGCCAACATAACCTGAAAAATATCGATCTGGATCTTCCACGGAATGCATTGATCGCCGTCACGGGTCTTTCCGGATCCGGAAAATCATCGCTGGCTTTTGACACACTTTACGCAGAAGGGCAGCGGCGATATGTCGAATCGCTATCCACGTATGCCAGGCAGTTTTTAGAGCGACTGGAAAAGCCGGATGTGGACCTGATTGAAGGGCTATCACCGGCAATTGCCATTGAACAAAAGACCGCCAGCCATAATCCCCGGTCCACCGTCGGAACCGTGACGGAGATTTATGATTATCTTCGGTTGCTGTATGCCAGAGTCGGAACGCCCATATGCCATCAATGCGGACGGCCGATCTCAACCAGGACATTGGATCAAGTGGTGGATCAAATCATGGCCTTGGACGAGAAAACCAGGGTGATCATTTTGGCCCCCGTTGTGGTCCAGCAGAAGGGATCACACGAAAAATTGATCGGGCGCCTCAAAAAAGATGGTTTTGCACGGGTGAGGGTGGATGGTGAGAGCATCGAAATGGAACAATTGGGCAAACTCGCCAAGCATAAAAGTCATACGATCGAGGTTGTCATCGATCGGTTGGTTATAAAGGACTCCATCCGTAACCGTTTGGCCGATTCCTTGGAACTAGCTGCGGCGCAATCCGGCGGTGCGGTCATTGTGGATATCCAAGACGGTCCCCCAATCCATTTCAATGAAAAAAAAGTCTGCACCCAATGCGGAATCAGCTGTCCGGAATTCACACCCGCCAGTTTTTCCTTTAATTCTCCCCATGGTGCCTGTCCTAAATGCGACGGCTTGGGAACCATTACCGAAATTGATCCAGACCTGGTTGTTCCCAATCCCCATTTATCCCTGCGGGAAGGGGCCATCAACCCTTGGAGTGATCGCAATTCCGTGCCGTTCGGCGAATTCTTGGACGCGTTGACATTGCATTACGCGGTGGATATCTACACGCCCTACAAGGATTTGCCGGCCCATTTTCGCGATGTGCTTTTATATGGTACGGGGGAACAGGAGATTCCGTTTTATTTTGAAAAAGACAACCGGCGCGTCGTCTATCGTAAAAAATTTGAGGGCGTGATCCCGAATCTGAATCGACGGTATCAGACGACCGAATCCAATCAGATCCGTGAGGAAATAAAACAATACATCGCATTTCGACCATGTCCGGCCTGCAATGGAGAGCGATTGAATCCCGCCAGCCGTTCCGTGCAGGTCGGCGGGATCAGCATCACGGCGGTTTCCGCCCTGTCCATATCCAGCGCTCTCGATTTTTTTGATTCTCTTTCTCTGTCGGGTAAAAATGCGCTGATTGCGGGGAAGATACTCAAAGAGATCATCGAGCGGCTCGGATTTCTGAAAAATGTGGGTCTTGCCTATTTGACATTGAACCGCTCTGCCGCAACGCTTTCCGGCGGAGAGAGTCAGCGGATCCGTCTGGCCACTCAAATCGGCTCCAAACTGACCGGAGTGTTCTATGTACTGGATGAACCGAGCATCGGTTTGCATCAGCGCGACAACCGCCTGTTGCTGGAAACCCTATTAAAAATGAGGGACATGGGGAATACGGTATTGGTTGTGGAGCATGATCAGGACACGATCATGAGGGCCGACTATGTGGTGGAAATGGGGCCGGCGGCCGGAATGAACGGGGGGCAGGTCGTTTTTTGCGGAACTCCGGAAGCAATGCTCTCCGACGAGCATTCTCTTTCGGGGCAGTATTTTTCCGGTCGAAAGCAAATCAGTGTACCCCCCAGACGTCCCAGCGCGGATTGTCCAAAGCTCACGATTTACGGAGCGTCGGAAAATAATCTAAAACATATTGAAGTGGAATTTCCATTGGGATGCTTTGTCTGTGTCACCGGCGTTTCCGGATCGGGAAAATCGAGTCTGGTCTTGAAGACCCTCTACCCGGCGCTGGCGCAACGGTTGTATCATGCCCGAGTGCCGGCCGGAAAATACAAAAAAGTGAGCGGGCTTTCCCATGTGGACAAGGTGATTCACATTGACCAATCCCCGATCGGTCGAACACCGCGTTCGAATCCGGGTACGTATACCGGTTTGTTCACTTTTATACGCGATCTTTTTACACGGACGCCCGAAGCACGACTTCGCGGGTTCAAGTCCGGAAGATTCAGTTTCAACGTCAAGGGCGGTCGCTGTGAAGCCTGCGGCGGGGATGGTATTGTCAAAATCGAAATGCATTTTCTTCCCGATATTTATGTCACCTGTGACGTTTGCGGTGGCAAGCGCTACAATCGGGAAACGCTGGAAATCAAGTACAAGGGGAAAAATATTTCCGAAGTACTGGACATGACGGTCAACCAAGGCTTGTCTTTTTTTGGAAGAATCGCCGCCATTCGCGTGAAACTCGAAACACTGGTGGATGTGGGACTGGGATATATTCATATCGGCCAGCCGGCCACGACGCTTTCCGGGGGAGAGGCGCAACGCGTCAAATTGGCCCGTGAGTTGAGCAAAAAAGGAACCGGACGAACGGTATATATTCTGGATGAACCGACCACCGGGCTTCACATGGATGATATCCAGAAGCTGCTACACGTATTGGACCGGCTGGTGGAAGCAGGGAACACGGTCATTGTGATCGAACACAACCTGGACGTCATTAAATCCGCCGACTACGTCATCGATTTAGGTCCGGAAGGCGGAGATGACGGTGGTTGGTTGGTAGGTGCCGGTACCCCGGAAGCAATTGCACGGAACAAAACTTCCCATACCGGGGTATTCCTCCGTGATGTGTTGGGGGGTATCCACCGTTCGGAAGGAGAATAAAAAAGGCCGGGATATTCCCCGGCCTTTTTGATGGAACACGGAATGTTCGGCGGATTACTTGGCTAAAATGCCGGTAACCGTTGCCGTAAAAGGTGCGGCGTAAATCAGAATCAACGCAACGACCAGCGCATAAATACAAAGGGATTCGATCATTGCCAGACCGATCAGCATGGTCACGGTAACTTTTCCGGATGCTTCGGGATTTCTGGCAATTCCTTCCACAGCGGCTTTCAGACCAAGTCCCTGGGCGATACCGCAACCAAAAGCGGCGATTGCAATACCAAAACCTGCTGCCGTGACGCACGCGATAAAATACTTTAGGGCTTCAGCTTCCATTTACAAACCTCCTTAAGAAAAAATGTTATTCTGGGCTTCTTCCAAAAACCCGTATCAATTAAGCAACAACATCGTTGCTTATCCGCATGAATTCAATTTCCACTGGATCAGTGCGCATGCTCCATGGCACCGGTAAAATAGATAATGGACAGCAAAAAAAATACAAATCCCTGAACAAAAGAGACGAATATGCCAAGGGCCATGATCGGTAGTGGCGCGAAGAAAAGACCGGCCAGACTAAACAGGATGGCCAGAACGATTTCATGGCCGGCCATATTCCCGAAAAGCCGGAATGACAGAGACAATATCCGGGCCAGGTGACCGATCACTTCGATGATGAAAATCAAGGGGCTCAGCCACCAAACGGGTCCAAGAAAATGTTTAATATAGCCTGCGCCGTGATACCGGATCCCGATCACGTGCGTAAAAACAACTACCACCAACGCACAAGAGACGGTCGTATTGATACTGGCTGTCGGCGGGAAAAATCCGGGAACAAGTCCGATCAGGTTTCCCACGAAGATATAAATGAAAATCGTCGCCGCCAACGGAAACAGCCAGCGTCCCTCTTCGCCGGTTGTGTCCACCATGAATTCCTCAATTCCGGATATGACCACTTCGAAAAAATTCTGCATCTTGGTTGGAATGATGGCGATATTTTTGGCGGCCAGAGCCCCTGCGGTGATCAGAATCGCCATTACGACCCATGAGTAGATGATGTGTGGATAGGAATGAGCGAAATGTTCGAAGCCCAACAATTCAAACAGCTTGACGAAGAATAGATAGGGATGTTCCACCTTAGACGGCCTCCTTAAAGATGATTTTGGTTACCTCGCTTATGGTTGCGATCAGGATACTTGCGACAACCACCGACAGGCCGATAAACAGACCGATCGGGTTAACAATTTGTTGGGAAATGAGAAAAAAAATAACGACACCGCTGATGGTGAAGCGGATATAATATTTGGCCAATACAGACGTATGGGATGACGGATAGGGCGGCGTCAGGGCGTTCCGCAATGTCCTGGCCAGGGCATGAAAATTGATCGTAACGATCAATCCGCCGAAAATAATGCCCTTGGCAACAGCAGGTGAGGTGATGATCCCCCCGATAATGCTTGCCGCAATGAACAGGATCCAGTTGGACCGCGTAACAAATTTCAATATGCGTTGCTGTATCGTCACAGTATCGTTTTGTTTAGAGTTTTCGACTTTTTTTTACGGCAAGTGCGATGTTCTTGAAGCCTGCCGCGATACCCAGCCCCAATCCGATAAGGGTCAGAACGGGGCGGGTGTCAAAATGGCCATCCAGATATACGCCCACGAACAGACCGATAAAAATAGACAACGCAATGGAAATTCCGAGACTGCTGTAATAAGCCAGCTCTCTCACGGCGCGTCTTGTTTCTTTCTTCATGCAATCGATGCCTCGTTGGAAATCGTTGCCCAACAGTCTCGATTAAATTAAATTACGGCTACTAACACAGACACCTATTTAAGTCAATTCAAAAAGAGGATGAAAACTGAAATTATGAAGACGCTTAGATCCAATCTGTAACTCTGAAATGTCAGGACGGAGGTGTGGAATCATGACGGAAAGGTAAGGGTCGCGGCGTCGAACACCGGGCCGTCGATGCAGACATGTCGGTATTTTTCGGTTACCTTGTTGTCGTCCATCGCGCAGCCGAGACAAACCCCCAAACCGCATGCCATAAGGGTTTCTATGGAGACCTGGCAGGGAATATGGTTCGATTGGGCAAATCGGGCGACGGTTTTGAGCATCGGCATGGGACCACAAGCAAAAATCCAATCCGGTCGCTTCGTCGCGACGGCTTTTTCGAGTAAATCCGTCACCAGTCCTTTATATCCGAGGCTGCCGTCATCGGTGGAGAGCTGCACCGACATTCCTGCGCGTTGGAATTCATCCGTGCAGAGCAGGTCCTCTTTGGTTCGTCCCCCCAGAAACATGATATCCCCGGATGGTTCGGTTCTCGTTTTTTGAAGCGTTTCGGCCAGAAAAATCATGGGCGCCACACCGATTCCACCCGCAACCAGATAGCTTCGACCAATGTTCGATGTGGGAAAACCGTTTCCCAGGGGGCCGAGAATGTTTACCCGGTCCCCTTTGACAAGCGTTGACAGATGCCGGGTGCAAGTTCCCACAGCCCGATACAGAATTTCAACTCCCCGGACGCTGTTGTTTTCGCGAATCAGTCGGTGGATGGAAAAGGGTCGCCGCAGCAGCGGCGTCTGTTGGCGATTGGCCCGCAGGGTTACAAACTGGCCCGGGATTGCGGTTTCAAAACCCTCGGTGCACGAAAGGCCCATGTGAAAATAAGTAGGGCCAACTTGCCGGTTCCATAAAATGATTGTGTCTTTCTGAATCATAACGGCAGCCAACATACAAGAAAAATAAAAAAGATGAAAGCGATAAATCCATTTCAGACTTCATCGGAGCGCAGCCCGATGACCGCTGCCAATCGTCCGGTTGTCTTATCCCGGCGGTACGAAAAAAAAAGGTCCGACCGACATCGGGTGCAGAGGCCGCTGGTCCGAATGTTGGCCGGAGGTACACCTGCCGAAACCAGCTGATCGTGACTGACGGCCCAGAAATCAAAATGATGGGATTCGTTACCATAGCGCCAGAACTGTTGCGGGATTTCATCTCGGTAATGAAGGAATTCGGCGCAACAGGGGCCGAGAGAGGGCCCGATGCCGGCCAGCAGATGATGCGATCGGCAACCGAAGCGTTCCCCCATGGTCTCAACGGTATGTCCGATGATATTCAGGATACTGCCCCTCCATCCTGAATGAATATTCGCGATGACCTGTCGTACGGGATCATACAGCATGACCGGTTGGCAATCGGCCACCTGGATCAGCAAAAGCTTTCCGGGAAGACTGGTGATCATGGCGTCGCCTTGAACCAACCGTCCCGTCGCTGCGGAATCGCCCGATATCTCCGAATGGTCGATGATCCGGATGTGCTTGCCGTGAACCTGTTCCATATCGATTAGCTCCGAAAACTCGAAGCAGGAAAGAATCGCTGTCCGGTTTCTGAGAACGTCCTCCCTTTGATCACCGACGTTCCATCCGACATTGAGACTGTCGTATGGCGGTGAGCTGGAGCCATTGATGCGGGTGAATACAGCCTGAACGATTTGCGGGTATTTTGCAAAATGTGGGAATTCAAACCAGGATAGTCCGTTTTGATATATGCGTTTCATGCCGTTTCATTCCTTGGCGGAGGCCGCAGATCCTTTGTGTTGTTTCCGAAATACATGGTCCTGGACGCTGTTGGATGGACACTACCCTAATTGGTTGCCATTTTTCAAGTACTCGTCCTGTATGGATTCCCGTATCAACGGAAACAGATATTGATTCATTGGCCGGCAGGTGGTAGAGATATTTTTAATGGTCGATGGCCGGCCATTCAGTCGCTCGAACGATTCCCGAATATTATCCCGTGAAAGCCATTTTTTGACAATTGCGTCAAAGATGGCGGCAACAAAACAACGATAACTGGCTTTCAGACGCGCTAATGGATTGAAGCCTCATCGTATAGAACGGAAATGAAACAAAAACTGCTGCTACTTTTTATCGTGCTGCTTGCTATTTCCGGAATCGCATTCTGGCGTTATGAGTGGATTGTTGAAAAGGACGTCATCTATCTGGTCAAGGGTCCGACCATCATCGCCGATAAAACGTGGTCCGGTGGAAAGATAATCTATTATCAAAACGATGAAACGATTTCGATGATTCTAAAGAAAGATGTCTCCCAGATCGTGGAAGGAGAGTTTATCGAGCGAATCAGCGGGGCCCAGCTCATTAAAAAATTCTTTCATACGGTTGTGAACTCGGCAGGTCAATGGTCGAATCTGGATTCGTTACGGAAGTCCTTCTTGTTGAAAATCGCTTTATGTGTGGTTGCCGTCATTTTTCTTACCGTTATCTTGCGGTTCCTGTTTCGTTCCCCCAGAAAGGACCGAAGAGAGGTCGGCTTGGTGGAAAAGGAGCAGGCCCCGCTTCGTCCGATTCCTGTACCGGAGTTCGAGGAGAATTCGGATGAAAATCAGATCATCCTGTTTTTCTTGAATCTATATCGTCTTCAGCTGGGCGCGCCGGAGAGTGCGGTTACGGAGTTCGAAGCCCTTGAATCGGCAATGTCGGAAAAAAACAAGGTGTACGAACTGCGCATCAAACAAAGTGGAGAATGCGCCAAAAGACGGATGAGCATCGGCCCGCTCGGAGAAGAAAGCGGCAGCAAAAGCAAATGCTACTATGTGATCTTCGACGTTCACATGGTTATTAAAATCCCTCCGAAGCCACTGACCGATTTTAGCGTCTACATCGACAGCATTCGCAAGGAAGGCGAGATCGTAGCGAAACTGTTGCCCAGGGAATGTATCATACCAAAAGTTTCGGTTATTTTAAGACGTGTGCGGCAATTCCATGATGAAGACACGCTTGCACCGGAAAAAATAGAGGCCCGCTATATCCGGTGGTTGACCAATCGAGTGGAGGCTCAGAACTATTTAAAAATCGGGAAAACGTTTGTATTTTTTATGGACTTGTCGAAATACTTTTTTTTGGCTCATATCATCGACAACCTGCATAATGTGGCGGATAAGACCAATGAAGAAATACGAAGCTACCCGGATTTGATCTGGGATGCCCAGGGTTTTGCCGGTCGGTATGGCCAACGCAATGGGACGATTTGTTTTAAGATGCAGGAACTTTTTTATAGTTGTGAAAGGGATTTGCTTCGGCATCTGGCCCAGTCGGACACGTCTGTGATTATTCCCTCCTATCGGATTAAAGGATGGTTTTTATCCTACCTTTCCGGCAGGGAAATAGGAGCGGAAGAACAGGATCTCTCAGCGCAACAGATGCAACTGATCAACATGCGTATGAAAACGATCCTGGAAGAAAACGCCGAAACGGTCCAGGACTATCGGGAAGTGATCCGGCATCAAATTCGGGATGTCATGTTCACCCGAAATAAAACCCAGATGGCCAGTATGATCATCAACCTCCTGGAACTGTTGACGTGGTTGGGCAAAAAGATGGTCTCCATGCGTGATCTGAAACCGGATAACCTGCTGGTGGCAGGGGATCGATCTCAATACCCGCGTTTTCTGTCATCTCCGGACCAGTTTTCCATCGGTCTCATCGATGTGGAAACCGCCGTCTATTTCGGCCCCGGGGAAGGGGAGGTGAAGCAGCCGCAGCTTGGCGGAACACCTTTTTATGCAACGCCATCCCATCTATTGAAAAACGAATGGCTGCGGGAGATCTACGGCGATTTGAAGACCGTCCTGCATCTACAGGACTGGCAAGCGATTGTCGGCATCATTTACAAGGTCGTTACCGGAACGGCCTTGTTCGAAAAATCCGGAATGTTACTGCCGGCCGTTCGCGTACATTTCCAAAAGCGATTGGCACAAAAAGAAGAAATCGCAACCATTGCAATGGATGTCAGCAGAATGTTCTGGCGTAGTGCGGAAGCGGAATTTGACGCCAAACTCCAGGAGAGTGCGCCCAAACTTCAGTCCATTCTCCTGAAAATGGGTGAAAATGCATATGAAATTCTACAAGAGGCCGTCACCGTTCTCAACGGCCAAATCGATGGGGCAATCGAGATGTATATCGACTGTCAACAGTTGTTTCCGGGAGAAACCAACCATCAGAATTTGAAGCGTGCTTCCCATGCGCACATCGTCAAGTTGCAGGATCAGTTTGAACGGCAGGCGGAAAAACAAGGCGGAGAAGCCCAGAACTTGAAAAAGGTGGTGAAATGGTTGGCCGCGTTGAGCCGGCTCAAACACAAACGTGAGGAATTAAAGCGATATCGGGTACGGCTGGAGGAAACGCCCCCGAATTTAACGGTCCATGATGTGATGCACATCATGTTCAACCGGGTTCTCTATTTTATGTTCAAACCGGAATGGAACGAATCCCTGGTGTCTGAATCGATCGTCGGGCCGGTCGGAGACGGCGAGATGACCTATGAAGCAACGATTTAATGGTGAATTGCGTTCATCAGGTTATCAAAGCAGCGGCACCATCCGAACTCCGAAATTCCGCATCTGATAGATATACAAGCCATCCACCTTTAAAAAACCGTCGGCGAACAATGTCGGGTGCGCTTCAGTGGTAACGCGGGTTATCCACGCATCCACTTCCACGATTTGATTGGCTTGCACAACTTGGCCGCGATAGATCCAATTGTGTTCCACATCGGTCACCAACTCAAAGGTATGGGTCGTGGCAAGCGCCTTCCATCGATCGAGGGCGGCGAATTTAACGAGTTGCAGAAACGATTCCACACCAAGGGAACCGGGACAGACCGGATCCTGATAGAAGTGGGCCTTAAAAAACCATTCATCGGGGTTTATCTTTTTAATACCGCGGATAAAGCCCAATCCTTGCGGGCCGCCATCCGGCGAATAGAGAGAGATCTCATCGATCATCCGCAGCGCTTTGGAAGGTAATGCGGCCGCCGAGGAATGCGTTTCCGCCTGGTCATCGGGTGTCAAGGGCGCTTCATCGGCGAATGTAAATGTGATTCCGTTCTCCATGTCACGATCGGAAGGCTGGTAAGCCGTTTGCAGTGCATTCTGAATGCCCACCTGATTGGCCAACGCTTCTTTTGAAAAAAAACCGAAATTGGTCTTGCCTTTGTAGATCATTGCATTGTGTTGCAGAACTTCCAAATCGAAATCCTCTATGATCATGCCGCCGGCTTCGGAAACCTTGCTTAATCGGGCGCGCATGGTCAACATCCCGGAATGCGGGAATAAGTTTTGATGCAAGATCGCATTGCCGCCTAAATTTCTGAATTTGAGATCCGTCTTGCTGCGCAAGGCCGAGCCGACAAATGCCGCCAGCCATCCGCAGGGTTGCAGGGCGATCTCCAGCAAAATGCAAAAAGCCATGGACTGGGTTCTGTTGGACTTGAAATACCATGCATCCGTCGGGATCGTATATTCGGCCTCTATCCACCCGTCCGCCTTTAGAATCCAAGGTTTCGGTTCGGTGCTGGTGATGCGATCCATGAAAAAATACGGCGGGCGAGGCAGACGGGCGATGGTGCGTTCCTCGTCGAAAATACGATATGGTTCACCGAAAGCTTCCGACGGTTTGCCCTGACAAAAAGCGAGCAATTGTTCCCGGGAATATAATGTCCTTTTATCTTCCCGACCCTGCCGTTCGGTCGGTTTTCTGGATCTTGCCTGCCAAAAAGCCTCCAGTTCCCGCCGATCCAGGCCGGTCATCTTCATGGACATGTCCTTGAACATGACAATCCGCTCCCCATCCGCGAACATCAGGGCATCCGCCAACACATAAGGCTCGGGGTTGAAGCCGATTTCCTTGATCTCCACCTGGTAGGTCACGGTCCGGGTTTCGGGGGTGACTGGGCCGCGACACTTCAGAACAGCCCCCACATTCGGCAGCGGTTCATAACATACGCCTTCCTTTTCCGTGACCCAGCCCATGCGCAGTAGCAGCACTCGCAAGGTATGGGCGCAACACTCGTACATCAGGGTGCCGGGCATGACCCGATCATCGACAAAATGACAAGTCAAAAACCAGTCGTCCGGGCGAATGTCCGCTTCGGCGCGGATAATGCCCAGGCCGAAGCGTCCACCATCAGGGTCAAGAGTCGTTACCCGATGGATCAGACGCATGCGTCCGCGGGGTAGTCGAATCGATTTTGCCAAGGTGATATGGGAAAAGAGCGGTCCGAAACAGCGGGCCGCGTCGCCGTCGCGAAGTCCATCGAGTTTTTCTTCACTGTAATGTTCAATCCCCACCGGTACCAGCGGTCGCCAATCATCCGGCTTTTTGCCGGGTATGGATCGTTTCTCCGCTTCCGTAAGAATGATCCCTCCAGAATTCTTCACTTCTTCGGGGGTAAAAAAGCCGGCGCATCCATTGCGCATGCTGATGATGTGCTTGTCGCGCACAAATCCGTTGAAGTGGAAAAAGAACATGTAGGTTTCACCCGAACGAATGAACTTGTCGATTTCAATTTCATACCGGATCACATCGCCTGGCTCGGGCAGTCCGAAATGGAAAGTTGCCACCGCATCCAACAGACGATAGGTCCGCTTACCCTTTACCGCCAGATCGATACCCAGATAGGAACAGAGAAACAGATCGGCCTGCCCCGCTTCGATAGCGATACAAACGGGTACGCGTCCACCGTCCAGATACCAGGCGTCCGGATGAACGTCATGCTCGGTTGTAAGACGACCCGGACCCAGGGAGCCCTTTTCTCCTTCGATGGAGACGATGCGGTCCACCAGCATAAGGGGTTCATCCGGCAGTCGCACACGGGCCTCATAGGTATCGACGATCTGAAATTGGGGACCGAGAACGGTTGCAATGGAGCCGATGGCGAACTCCAGACACATTTCGCGTGAGAACGCCGGCGTCTTTCCGACCGCTGGCAAGCCAGCCTTAGAGGAGCCAGGGATAGGGGCGAGAGGTGACGGATTCTTGACCGGGGAAAGCTGCTTTGTCTGGAATTCCATCGACTGCTGCATGGGCGAGGTAAGAAGCGTTTCAAGCGCCTGAGATTGCAAAATCTCGGAATTTCCATCGGCCACGACTTTTTCGATGAGGCGGTGCTGAAACGCGATCGCGGTGGCAAACGTTTGGTTGAAACTGTTTGAGAAATTCAGGAATTCATCATGAACCGCAGCGTTGAGGGCAATATTTTCGGCAATGGGTTTGAAAAGTTCCGTATACGGATGATCCGGCATCCCGTCCAGCGAGGGCCGAGCTCCATCGTCTTCGGAGGGGATTGAAAGGGGCGACGGGGTAAAAACATCGGCCGGAGCAGGGGGAATGAAGACCGTCGTCAATTTCTTTTCCGGACTTCGGGGCTTTGAAAGTTCCGGAATAGGAGGCGCCGGCGGATCACCGCCCAACAACAATCGGATTTCCCGTCCGGTTGCCGTGGCTGGACGGGCATGCACCGGTCGGGAGTAGGCGTTTTCACCGTACAATTTCCCAAGGTTCACCGGTATGCGCTCGGCGGCCAAAGAGCCCAGAAACTTGATGATCGTGATATAGTCATCTTCCCCCTTGGCGCATGCGGAAATAGCCAAATGCGGCTGGTCCGGCAAAATACCGCCGATCATTCGGGTGCAGGAAGCATGCGGCCCCATTTCAAGAAAAACCCGCACGCCATCTTTATACGCCTGGTGAATGGTGGTAGGAAAATTAAAGCCGAATAGCGCCTGATTTAAAATTGAGGTGGCGGCTTTTTCGCTGCTTACGGGATACGCCTTCTCAAACGAGCAGCTATAGAATCGGATTCCCGACGGCGGCGTCGTTGGAAAAACGTGCAGCTCTTTATAGGCTTCCTTAACCGGTACGGCGGCCTGGCAGTGAACCGTGACCACACCTTCCAAATAAAAGGCATCGCATCCAAGCCGATTGATGACGGTTTCCACCTGTTGCCGTCTCCCGCCGATGACACATTCGTCGGGCGTATTGACGATCAGCAATTCGACGGCGGGAATTTTGCGGATGACCTCTTTTACGACGGACGCCGGCCGGTTGACCGCCGCTACGGTCCAGCCCACATCTTCGTCGGGAGGAACGCGCCAGACTTTTCGCGCCGCATTGCAAGGTCCGGCCAATTCCGTGCGGAACAAATTGGAACTTTCCATGCGTTGGAGCATATGGCCCCGGTCCGGCCATGCCTTCATGGCAAACAATCCGGCGGATTCCCCCAAGCTGTATCCGATGACGGCCTGGGGCTGAACATCGAAAGAACGGATCAATTCCGAAATGACACCGCCATGGACAACTTGACCGAAAATCATATGGAGCGGGTCCGAAATGATTTTTTCGTGGGCCTCGGTTTCCCACCCGGGCAACCATGATGAACGAAAGGGAACATAACAACTGGGTATGAGTTGGGTTTTCAGTTGTTGCGTCTGGGCATCCATGCGCCGCAGGATTTCCGGCCAGGTCACACCGATGCCGCGACCCATGCCGACAAAATGGTTTCCGGACCCCGGAAAAACAAAGGCGATATCTCCGTTTCCGCCGATGGGAACCGGAGAATATTTGAATCCACCGGCGCCGGTGATTTGGCGGGGGGTATCCGCTTCGATGGATTTTTGCGCTTCCTTGATCCATTTGCCAAGGTGAAAGCTGTTGTCGGCCAGCAGCGAGACCGCATATTTTTTTTCGAAATCAGGCTTGTTTTGCTGAAACCAGGCGGCTGCGGTTTGCTCCATGTCTCCATGGGCATCGGCAAATTGTCGCACAAATTGATAGAGTTCATCCAGTCGATGGATCAGGTCTTCCTTTTTTTCCGCTTCCACGACGAACAAACCGGTCGCCTTCCGTCCCAAGGGGCGCTTGCGTTCATTTTCCACTTGCGCAAGAAGGGTTTTGTTGCTGCATCGTGTCAGATAGTCGAACCCTTCCAGGACTACTTGCGTGCAATTGCCGTCGTCCGTCATTGCACCGACACAAGCTCGGCGTGGACCATCCTGGCGATTGCGCAGCCAGTAATGAGGAAATTTGGGGAAATGGAACTGTCTCGTGAATCCGGTAGTCGCCGATGAAGACTCGAAGGCGGAAAGGGGTGGGACGATCTCGTGATAGAGACACAAGGCTGTTTTGACGAGAGACGCCAGACCGGCAACCGCTCCGGTATGGCCGATATTCGCTTTCACCGATCCAACGGCGATGCTGTTATCGTCGTATCCCGGAACCGAATCGGCGGCATCCGTCCGGTTTTGAAAAAAAGCGGAAAGACATTCCGCTTCCAGCTTGTCTTCCTCCGGGTTCGCACTGCCATGGGTTTCCACATAGCCGATCGTGGATGGAGAAACCGGACCATCCTTGAAACAACGCTCCAGGGACAGCAGATATGCCTCTCGCGAAGGCGCCGGAGATTCAACCCCATCGCCGCAGGCGGAACCGATTCCTCTCACGATAGCGTAGATCCGATCTCCTTCCTGGATCGCTTGGTCCAAACGTTTGAGAACAACCGCTGCGGCGCCTTCTCCGGGAAGCCCGCCGTCCGCCTGTTTGTCGAATGGCCTGACGACATCGCCCTGGGAGTATGGCCGAATTCCGTGGGACATGATCAGATTTCGTAAATCTCCCGGCAGATCGACGGCACCGACCAGAAACAAATCGGTTTCATGCAACTGCAACGAGCGGACACCGATTTCAAGGGCCTTCAGTCCCGAGGCGGCTTCACAGGAAACAACAAAGCTGGGACCACCCAAACGGAATTCCTTGGCGATCCGGCTGGCGATAATCCCGCCCAAGGCGCCGACGGTGCGGGCGGAAGTAAGTGGCGGTCCTCCGGCGTCCCGAAGGGCCTCAAGCCATTGTTGCGTCTGCTCTTTATCAAGAGGGAGATTGAAATGTCGGATCCATTTTTGAACTTCATTGTGCAAGTTCCAGCGCAAATGGAAATCGTTGGCCCCGAAATCGTATTCCATGCCGATGGTTACCCCCATTCGCGGTCGGTCCTGGCGATGAGGCAGGCCAGCATCGCTGATGGCGTTCGCCGCGGCTTTCAGCATGAGCAGGTGCTGCGGCAGAATATCAGGGATTTCGTTGGGGGGAATGTGAAATTCACCGATCAGAATGGACAGTTCTTCAAAAAAATTACCCTGTAAAACAGGTTTCCCCATCTGCATGGCGACGATCTCGTCACACCCGCGCAGGCGTTCCGTGGTGCATGGGAAAAAGTCCGAACGACCGTTGAAGACGGCTTCTTGAAAGGCCCGCATGGATTTGATGCGACCGAAAAGACCATCCATTCCGATAATGGCCACGGGCGGCCTTTCAGAGTTATCCGCCATGGGCAAATCCGGTTCGCGGGGGTGAATGATCGATGCTGCGGTTTCCGCTTCCATGGAGAAGGCGGGTTGGATTTTTTTCGCAGCGGCCGTTGCTGCGCTGGAAACCTCCGGGGTCCAGGCCTCCAATAAGAGATGGGCGTTGATTCCGCCGAAACCAAAAGCGCTGACCGCCGCGCGCAGGGGTTTCTTTTTTTCGGATATCCATTCCGCCGGTTCGGTTTGAACGCGAAATGGACTGTCGAACAGGGGACTGTTTTCCGCCGGTTCGGAAAAATTAAGGGAAGGTGGCAGAATGCGGTGCTTCAACGCCAGAATCGTTTTGATCAATCCGGCTGCACCGGCGCCGGTCAACAGGTGCCCGATCATGGATTTGATGGAACCGATGGCGCATTGCCGTTTCTTCCAATCCATATCCCGCCACAGCCGATGCAGACTGGTGAGTTCAATGGTGTCCCCGACCGGTGTACCGGCACCGTGGCATTCAATCAGGTCGATCTCGTCGGGCGACCAACCGACGAGATCATAGGCGCCCTGCATGGCTCGGACCTGGCCTTCGCTGTCAGGCGCCAGGAGATTGCCACCGATATCATTGGACAGGCCGACACCATGAATCAGCGCCAGAATATTTTGGCCGTCGCGGATGGCGTCCTCCAGTCGTTTCAGCACCAAAAGGCCGACACCTTCTCCCACCACCAGTCCATTGGCGGTGCGATCGAAAGGCGCGCATCGCCCTGTCGGGGATAAGGCCTGCAGTTGGGTGAATCCGACCTGGGTATAGAGGCATTCAGGTCGTGAGATGCCGCCGGCCAGCATAACATCCGTGCGAAACGCATTCAGTTCATCGCAGGCCAGCTTCACGGCGTATAAGGAAGAGGCGCAGGCCGCGTCCAACGTGTAACTACCGCCGCCAAGACCCAGTCCGTTTGACAGAATTGCGCCGGAAAGACCGGTTACCCGGGCGGAAAGGCATTGATTCCGGGATAGTTTTGAAAAGGGTATCGGATTGGATTCCTGCCCATTTGTGGAGCGGAGTTTGCGGATCAGTTTTTGTTCGAATGAGCGGCCGACGATCTCTCGGGTCAACAAAGAGGAGGCGTCGGTGGGTAAGGCGATGGAAGCAAGGATAACACCGGTTCGTTTCCTCTCGATGGAGGATAGTTTCCCGTCGATGAGGGCGTCGCGGCCGGCGGAAAGGACCATCTGGAAGAGCGGATCCAGTTCCTTTAAGAGGTCGGGGGCCAGGGTGAAGCCGGTTGGATCAAAGGTGAATTGATCGATCAGGCCGGCTCGCCGGGAGCAGGCCTTGTCCGGGACGTAATCCGGATGATAGATGGCTTCCGGCGGCACAATCCAGCGTTCAGGCGGTACCTCACCGATGGAATCTATTTTGTTGATGATGTTTCGCCAGAAGGTGTCCACATCCGGCGCGGCCGGAAAAATCCCCGAAACGCCAACCACCGCTATTGGTGCTCGTTTTTTCATTTGCATTATTTTTCCGCTGTCGCTGGCTTGAAGGCCTTCATCAGAGATACATCCATGATGGCCTCATACCCTTGCAATTTGGCCACGACCTGATTGTCCTTGCCGAGAAAGGTGAAATTCCCTTCCATTTTGTGGTCCGTCCATCGGGAGACTTCCAGTACCGCAAGAATGTCTTCCTGCGGGAATCGATGGGCGTATTGGCGATAGCTGGCGCTGTAGCTCGGCAACGATACCCGGCCGAGGGTTTGATGACACCATAAAATCGCCATTTGAAAAGCGGCGTCCAATACCAGCGGATCCGACAACCAGTTGTCCCGAAAAGGAGACAGGATCCATTCATGGGGTAGCGGGGCGACCGCGAGATGGGCGATCATGCCTTTTGGAGAATAGGCACGGATCTCTCGTATTCCTCTTAATTTTTCGCCATGGAAAAGGATCTCTTCGTAGGCTTCTTGTATGGTTTTGGGATAAGGAGACGAGCCGATTTCCGACGGGATGGAAAATGCAGGGGGCATGCCCAGATTCTCGGTCAGAATCGCGGTGCCGCGCGCATGAACCGTACCGGTTTCACCGACCTCATTGTTTCTCAATTCCACCGGCACCTTGACGAACGCGTTGACTTTTTCCGGTTCGCCGGCCAGGAGGACGACTTCCCTGGCATCCCCGTTCAGCTTAATGCCTGACAGCAGTCTCATATCGTCGATCCCGTGAAGAGCCAAATCAGGATTTAGATGTAGCGCTCCATGGCCGATCCACTCGGCCATCAAGGCGAAGGGGACGACCGGCTTGCCTCCGAGAATATGGGCTTCGAGGATGGGGTAGTTTATCAGGTCGACGGTTTGACGGAATGAATGAAAAGAGGCGCCCGACGTCGCGTTCGGCGCCGATCCCTTCACGGGGGATCCGGTTGATGGAACATCCGGTTGTTTGGCGGCTGCCGAATGTTCATCCGGCAGCAGACCGGCCCCGATAACCACCTCCACAGCCGCGTTTCGGTCTCCCATCATTTCGTAAATCATGCACATGGCGCCTGAATCAATGGGAATCAGATCGATATGCTGCTTCTTGAATTCCCGGCGGAGAGCGGGAGATACCATGCCGCCGTCCCATGGACCCCAGTTAATGGATACCACCCGGCATTTTTTGCGATGGAACGCTTCCTGCTGTGCGATTTTGTTGAGCACTTCGTTGGCCATGGCGTAGTCCACCTGGCCCTTGTTACCCATTCTGCCCGCCACGGACGAAAAGAACACCAGGTAGCGGAGTTTGTCCGGTGTCGTGGCTTCCAGCAGCACTTTCAATCCTCCCGCTTTGGTATCGAAAACCTTTTCAAATTGAGAAAGCGTCTTGTCGATGATAAAGCGGTCTTCCAGTACGCCGGCGCCGTGGATCAGTCCTGCGATGGGTCCTTGTTCCGAACGAATACGGTCCAGTACATGGCCGACGGCGGACGGATCACGAACATCCACGGAATAGTACCGAATTCGGGCACCCGTGGATTTTAAATTTTCCAAATTGCGTTTCATTTCACGGTTGGCCATGTGCCGTTTGTACGCCTTTTCAAGCATTACCGGGGTAGCGGATCCATCTGAAAATTCGTGGGCGATAATCGCTTTTTTTATGGTCGCTTCGTCTTGAAGGGAGCGAAGCCATTCCGGCTCCGGCATTGGCGGCTGTGACCTTCCCAGCAAAGCAATGGAAGGTTTGGCATGCTTGGCGAGGGCGTAGGCGCAGGCAGCGGTGACGCCTCTGGCGCCTCCGGTGATAATCACCACATCCTTGGGGCTGAGATCGATTCTTCCTTCGGGGGAGGGCGCTTGTTGCAATAGGAGTTCAAACCGCTTTGATGAAGTCAATCCGACTTCAACCGGGCCTTCCTGGACCATCTCGTCCACAATTTTTGTGGCGATGGCATCATTTTCCTTCCAGGAGGGATCCACGTCAATGGCATTGCATTGGACCTTGGGCCATTCAATGGCCGCGGTCTTGACCAGACCGGATAGCCCTCCGTGCAAGGGATGGAGTACACCCTGTCCACTGAACCCGAAACAACCGTCCAGACGGGTGATGGTTGTGAAAAAGGCGCCTCCCGCCTGTCCGGCTTTCATCAACAGAGGACCAAAGGCTTTTGAAAATTGAAAGGCCGCCTTCAGAAATTGTTCATTGCTTTCGTTCCAGGCGTTTTTACGGGTGAAGCGGTCGGTAATCGGATCCACATCGGGTATGAGAACCAAACCGGCCGGTTTGGGCCAATGGATTCCAATCGCGTCAATCTCATTGAGGGCTTCCATGGGAATGAGTTCACTCGGAATGTTCCGTGAACCGAGGGCCGCGGCAATCGATTTTCCGAGGCCGGTGCGATCATCGAGGATATAAACCCTGTGGTCTTTGGGAATCGTCAAAGAATGGCCGGTCTGAAGCGGTTTTTCAACGGGCACGACAATTCTTCGGATGACTTGGGAGACGACCGGGTCCTCCATTTCCGCCTGGGGTGAGGGATATGTATAGGATACCTCCAGGCCGCCCATATGGTCTTCGGTTGAATGGGTTTCCAGGGTCAGACCGTTGGCGGCCGTCACCTGGGCCACGATCTGTCCGAGGGTTTTGAGGGTCGCCAGGGCGTCCGGCGATACGGACGGCAGATCGGGCATTTTTTCCTCAAAGGCGGAAAGGATCTCCACGCGTTTGATGGAATCGATGCCGAGGTCGGCTTCGATGTCCATGTCCGGGGAGAGCATTTCAATGGGATAGCCGGTCAGTTCGCTGACGACCGCAAGAAGCGCTTTCTCGATTTGAAGGCCTTTGACGCCTGTCGGGAGTTGCGCCGGTTTTTCAGTCTCCGCCGGCATCGGGACGATTTTAATGGGTAAGTCGGGGGTGCCATGAGCCGGTCCCGCAATCGTCGTCAACCGGCCGGGAGGTGCTTCCGGTCGCTTCAGGGGGGCACCGACGGTCGTTTCGGGTCTTGGCCGGTGCACCGGTCTCCAATCGGTGGGTTTCAGACCAAACGCGCTTTCCGTCAGGTGCTGCGTGCGTTCCAGCATGGACTGCAAACTGCGTGTCGCCTCTGTCTGGGTTTCCAAGAATTTACGATGGGTTTCAGCAGTTTGGGCCTGAAGCGCCTGCATGGATTTCAAACTTTCCGAAACGATTCTCAGCGCATCGCCCGCAAAGGTGCTTTGTTTTGGATCAACCGCTTTTCCGGATATGATGGCAGCGGTCGGAAGTGCCGGCGTCCCGGGGCTTTGGACTGGAGATGTTGTTTCCAGTCCCTGCTGTTGAGCCAATGACTGACGAGCAGCCGGACGATCCATGGGCGGTGGTTGGGTGCTGCTTTTCTCGGGTTGCGGCGCAGGCGTCTTTTTAGCAGGGGGGCGTTGTTTGAACGGTGCGCGATAGTTGGCGCCGCTGATGGGAATACTCATCATCTGTTTCCGCTCTTCTTCCATGGGCTCTTCCCAGTTTTCGAACAGGACCGGATGTCCGTCCGCGGCAATACGGCAAAGGACCCCCGCCAGATCGACCATGCCGGATTTGCGTCCGGACGAGCGATCCAATGCGACCGAATGGAAGGGACGGCCTTTCAGGATGGCGCTGACCAGTCCACCCAAAACCGGTTTGGGGCCGACTTCAACGAATGTTCGGACTCCGAAGGCATACATATTTTCGATCTGTTGCACAAAATTGACCGGATTCAGCAGTTGTTCTCCCAATAAGTGGCGGCACTGATCCGCCTCGACCGGATACGGTTCGGCAGTCCGGTTCGAAAATACCGGGATATCCGATTGATCGAATGGAACGGGTTTCAAGGCTTCCTGAAATGGAGCCGCCGCCTGAGCGACCAGGCTGCTGTGAAACGCAGCCGATACCGGCAAACGGGTGGATCGATACCCCTTTTCCTTGCAGGTTTTCTGGGCGGCGGTAATGGCCGCGGTATCACCCGAGAGAACTCCCTGCTCCGGCGCATTGCGGTTTGCCAGCACGACATTCAGGCTCTCTTCCTGAATCAACCGGTCCAGATCGGCCAGGGGGGCTTTTACGGCCAGCATGGTCCCACTGTCGTTTCCCGTGGCGGCCATGAATTTTCCCCGCTGGATGGAAAGGGTGATGACGTCTTCCAAACCCAATCGCCCGGCGGCAAAAAGGGCCGGCAGTTCTCCATAACTATGGCCGGCGGTTGCATGGGGTGTAATCCCGAATCTGGCCAATACGCGCATCATGGAAAGACTGACGGCACCGATGGACGGTTGCGCCACCTCCGTCGCGCGCAGGGCCGCCTCTGCATCGGGTGTTTCTTCCGTAACAGTTGGAATTTGGAATATCAGATCCGAGAGCCGTTTTTCTCGGCTTTGATCGGCCTTGTGAAACTGAAGATTGCAGGTGTCCAGTATCTCATGAAATTCTGGAAAACAGCAGGCCAGATCCGATCCCATACCGATATATTGACTGCCTTGTCCCGGAAACAGAAACGCCAGTTTGCCGTTATCTTCGGTTCCGCCGTAATATACATCCGTGGAAGGAATTCTGGAAATGTCGCCGGCCTCAAGTGCGGCAAGCGTTTCTTTCAAACGGTCGATCAGGACCTCGGTTTCCGCCCCGGATGCATCGTCCGGTCTTTCCAGAACGAACAGCAGACGAGTGCTTTCGTCACTGGAGAATTCCTTTCGAGTGGTTGCTGCTGCCCGTGCAATATCCTTGAAAACCGGACGAGGGACGAGACGTGACAGGAAACCGCTCAGCTTTGCGACAAGTCCCGAATTCTCCGATGCGGAAAAGGCGATAATTTCCACTGCACCGTCCCAGGAAGGGGCTTTTTTCTGGGAGCCGTATTCTTCCAGTACGGCGTGGAAGTTGCTGCCCCCGAATCCAAAGGCGCTCACGCCGCAGCGACGTGGATAGTCACGGACCGAAATCCATGGCCGGGTTTTGGTATTGAGGAAAAAGGGGCTGTTTTCAATCCCCAGTTTCGGATCCGGGTTTCCGACTTTCAGTGTCGCCGGCAATACCTTGTGATGAAGGGACAGCGCGGCTTTTATCATTCCGGCGGCGCCCGCAGCCGCCTTGGTGTGCCCGATACTGGATTTGACCGAACCGACGGCGCAGCGGGGACCGACCCGACGGCTCTCGCCGAATACGGTTTTCAAGGCTGAAAACTCCACGGCATCGCCGACCCGCGTACCGGTTCCGTGGGCTTCCACAAGATCCACGGTTCCCGGTTCTATTCCGGCTTCTCGATAGGCGGTACGAAGTGCCTTGGCTTGTCCGGTGGCATTGGGGGCGTAGATGCTCTGGGATTTTCCGTCACTGGATGAACCGATGGATTTAATGACGGCATAGATGTGATCGCCGTCTTTCTCCGCATCGGCAAGTCTTTTCAGGGTCAGAATGCCGATACCTTCTCCCAGAACGGTTCCGTCGGCATTTTCGGAAAAGGGACGTGCATCGCTCGTGTGGGAAAGAACCCCGGTCTGCGAGAAACACATGTGCATGAAAATATCGTTCAGGGTGTCTACGCCACCGGTGAGCGCCATATCGCAACGGCCGCTCTGAAGTTCGAGAATGGCCAAATTGAGGGCGCTCAGGGAGCTGGCGCAGGCGGCGTCCACTGCGCAGTTGGTTCCTCCGAGATCGAGACGGTTGGTGATCCTGCCGGGAATGACGTTTCCCAACAGCCCCGGAAAGGAGTTTTCCTGCCAGGAGACGTAAGAGGTGGAGATACGATCCATCACTTCCTCTATTTTCTCGGCGGCGATTCCGGAATCCGTGAGCGCCTTTCGCCAGATGGGATGGCCCAACCTGGCCCCCAACGGGATGACCAATTCCTGAGTCCCGGTGGCCCCGAGGATGACGCTTACTCGTTCCCGATCGAATTTGCGTGTGGAATCGTACCCGGCATCTTCGAGCGCTTTTTTGGCCACCAATAGACCCAATAATTGAGACGTGTCGGTGGCTTCCAGTATATTGGGGGGAGTGCCGAATTCGGCCGGGTCATACGCGACAGGTGACAGGAATCCGCCTTTTCGGCAATAGGTATGATCCGGCTGTTTGGGATTCTGATGGTAATAATCCTTCACCGACCAATGGGTGTCGGGTATGTCCGTTATGGCGTTTTCACCTCTTGACAGCAGACGCCAGTACTCTTTGATGTCGGCCCCTCTTGGAAAAAGACATCCCATCCCGATAATGGCGATGGCGGCATTTGTCGCTTTCTTGTTGTTTTTTTTCAATGGTCTTTCCTATCCCTGAATCGGTTTACAATGGGAAGAATTCGTCAGTCGACTGACGGTTTCCCCACATGTCGCAAAATATCATCCAACGGCAAGGGTAGATAACTTCCCACACCGACCGGTAATGATATACCCTGGTTGCGAAGCCAGGAGGCACGCGTGGTTACGGACGCACCGAGCAACAGGTTCATGGCAACCGTGGCAATGTTTCGGTTTTGCGGTTCTTCCAGAAAAGAGCCTTTGACCCATTCGTTAAAGGCGCCGATGGCCGGGCCGCACCATATTTGGTAATCGATCTGGCGGCTGGGATCTCCGGAGACGGCCCAGCTGGAGGAGCGTCCGAGATACGATCGAAAAACCAAGGCCATTTTATGCTTGGCGTCCACTTCCGCCCGTTCGATTTGTTTTGGATCTCTTCTTTGAAAAAAAGCACTGGTTTGACGCCATTCTTCATCAAAGCTGCAATGGAAGTAATTTTTTTCCAGGTTGTTGCGATCTTTTTCGGGAATGTCCTGAAAACAACTGTAGCGGTTGTAGAATTCATACAGTTTTGCAGCCCGCACCGGGAACATGGTGCCTCTTTTCAGGACCTGCACTTTCACGCCCATTTCAAACATATCGGCAGCGGGCGCCATCGTAACGTCCGCCTGGCCGGCCTCGGCCAGCATCTGACGAACGGATGCCGAAGTACCGGCTTCGATACAGGCCTGATTGACGGAGCCGGTCAACACATAGGCGGCCCCCATGCCAAAGGCGGCCGCGGTGGATTGCGGAGTGGAAATTCCGCCTCCCAGGCCCACGTAAAGCGGCGCGGGATATTGATATTGTCCGGCCATTTCATCCCGCAGGGCCAACATCGTCGGAAGCAGCGCAAGGGCCGGACGGTTGTCGGTATGCCCTCCGGAATCGGCCTCGGCCGTCAGGGTGTCCGCCATCGGCAAACGACCGGCCAGCATAGCCTCCGTTTCCGTAATCATCTTTCGGGCGAGAAGTTGTTTGAGAATTTTTTCAGGTGGCGGAGAAAAGAATTGTCTCGCCACCTCGATGCGGGACACCTTGGCGATGATTTGGTTCGGGCACACGATCCGGCCAGAAGGATCCTGATAAATCCCTTTGACGCGATAATATACCAGAGGAGGGGTCAGTCGCATGAATGCGGCCGCCTCGATCAATTTCACCCCGCGATCCAGGTATAGTTGCACGGTGGCCGCTTCCAGTTCCGGATCATGGAGGCTGTGAATGAGGTTAAATCCATATGGTAGATCGGCCATGCTTTTCCCAAGGCGCATGACGGCGGATTCGATTTGATCGAGGGATAGTCCGCCCGAACCGAAAAAACCGAGCATGCCGGCTCTGCCGGCAGCCTGAACCATCTCCACGGAAGCAATGCCGTTGGCCATGGCGCCGGTCAGGTATGCATACCGCAGGCCGTATTGTTGTTTGAAATGAGGATCCCCGAAGGTCATCGGATGAAGGGGGGGGGCGTAAGCGGCCATGGGCGTCGAGGATGGATCCGGTGGGTCATCCTCGGCGATAAATGCCTTGCCGTCCATGGCGACCTCAAGGCGGCCATTGGAAGCCACGACGAAGATCGGACGGTTGACCTGCAATAGGGCCTCATTCATTGACGTCTGCATTGGTTCCGGCGGGATATCGCCCTGGATCCAATAGCCGGAAGGTTTTTTATTCATCATTGCCGATATCGCTCCCCTCTGTCGCTCAACACATCGTCGCCACAAATCCTGTTTACGAATTAGAACAATGTTTATCAAACACCTTAAAATTACAGTAATTAGTCTTTAAATAAAATGGTTATCGAAAATGACCATGTGGTCACACATATAAAACAGAATGAATTCGAAAAGCAAGTTATTTATTGATGGCATCATAACCACAGTAAAAAATCCAGCTGTTACGCCAAATGCCTATTGCAAAAAATTGCTTTTTCGTTTATGGTATTTACACTACGGTTTCACATGCCTTAATCTTCCATAAATCCAGAATTGACCTTAACATGAATTATTTTTATTTCCTGCTGTCATTTGATATGTATATTTCATAATACAAAGATGTTATCAGAATGACCTGTCGCGTTCCAGTTAAGCGGAGTTGTTTGTGAACAGACGCTGTAATGGGTGGTGAACCAGAATAACGCCGGTAAAGAGTCGCTTATGTCCAAAATCCTCATTGTAGATGATGACAAAATGATGAACGATGCCTTGTCCCGTGCCATTAAACGGACAGGGCACGACGTGACCTGCAGAGACAATCTGAAAGAAGGACTCGAGGAAGTCTATCGAAATCCGTACGATGTGGTATATCTGGATGTAAGGATGCCGGATGGCGATGGCCTTGAAAGCCTGCCCAAATTCAAAAGCGCACCGTCAAAACCGGAGATCATCATTATAACGGGTTACGCCAATTCCAGAGGCGCGGAACTTGCCATTAAGAGCGGCGCCTGGGATTACGTCAAGAAACCGTCCTCGATCAAGGAGATGACGCTTCCCCTCTTGCGGGTGTTGCAATACCGGCAGAACAAAATCGAATCCAAACAGCCGGTGGCCCTGAATCTGGACGGAATCGTCTGCAGCAGTCCCTCCATGAAGGAGTGCCTTGATGTGGTAGCCCGTGCCGCAAGTTGTGACGCCAACGTGCTGATCACCGGTGAGACAGGGACCGGTAAGGAGCTTTTTGCATGGGCGATTCACAACAACAGTCCCCGGGCCCATCGAAATTTCGTCGTCGTTGACTGCACGGTCTTGCCGGAGACACTCGTTGAAAGCCTCCTGTTCGGCCATGAAAAAGGCGCATTCACCGGGGCCAATCAGACCAAGGAAGGGTTGATCAAACAAGCGGACGGAGGAACGGTTTTCCTGGATGAGGTCGGCGAGTTGCCATTGTCCGTACAGAAACGATTTTTACGGGTATTGCAGGAGCGGCATTTCCGACCGGTGGGCGGCAAACTGGAGGTTCACAGCGATTTCAGACTGATTGCGGCAACCAACCGGGACCTGGACAATATGGTCGAAGAGCATCATTTTCGGAAGGACTTGATCTTCAGACTTCGGTCCCTTCATATTCATTTGCCGTCTCTAATCGAAAGAAAAGAAGATACCCGGGAATTGCTGACGTATTACATGGCCAAGCTGTGTGAGAACAACGGTATCGCCATCAAAGGCTTTTCCCCGGAATTCATCGAAGCCCTGACCGCATATGAATGGCCGGGAAATGTGCGCGAGCTCATCAATACGCTGGAGAGTGTCATTTCCGAAGCGCTGGACGCTCCGATCCTGTTTCCGTATCACCTTCCGGTGCATATTCGTATCAAGGTCAAACAGGCTTCCTTGGGGGAAAAACCGTCGACGAACAAGGTCCCGAAAATCATCAGGCCGGAGATGCCGCCATCCGTGCTGCCGTCCCTGAAGGATTACCGCGAAACGGGTCTGGCGTCTTTGGAAAAGGAATATCTCGAAAAACTGATGACTGTCACCCAGGGTAGAATCAAGGATGCCGGCAAATTATCCGGACTTTCCCGTTCCCGTCTGTACGGTCTCATGAAAAAATACAATGTTTCTCGGTTTGTAAAGCAATAGTCCCATTCGGTGGTACGCAGGCCAAAGGGGGTTGCGGTTACGCCATTCCACGGTTTTTCTTATGGGATCGGACAAATTCCCTCCATCGAATACAGCGTTTTATTCCAATTTGACACGCCCTTGCAGACGAGCGCCAATCCATTATCGCAAGAAACCCAGCCCATTTGTCTTCTCAAATAGGACAATAGTCCTGTATCATAAGACGCTTCTTTCCCGGATGACGTCCGCGGAAGGTCCTGGTCGCCGGTCTGGAAATGAAACTCGCTAAGATTAAAGATGATTTTATCATCCGCAAATCTCCGGATATCTTGGCCTGGTTTTTGTATCAGGTAATCCGTAGCTCGATACGGACGGTCTGCATTTCCAGGAAATAATTTTTTGTAAAACCGGGAGGGTAGGGCATGAATTCAAAATTCAAAATCAGCAGGATTCAAGAAGTCGACAGTATTCACTTGCGATTATTCGGCGATTTTACCGATATCTCCATTTGCGAATTGATCAGCGTTTTGAAAGATGATTGCACTTCCGCCCACAATGTGTTTATTCATACCGGCGATTTGGAAAAAATCTCCGTTTCCGGTTTTGGCCGGGATGTGTTTCGAAGGAATTTAACGAATTTTCAAGACAATGAAATCCAGATTCATTTTACGGGACAAAATGAGGATGAAATTATACCCATGACAATTCCGCTCCAGGCGTCGTAATACATCCAAGACCCATCCGGTTTCTTGCTGTTGATCCGACAACAGCAAGAAACCGGTTTTATTTCATTTGCGCCCGGCATCCTGACGTGTCGCCGGCCTTTCACGATCCCGTCATCAGAGTCCTCAGAATATCTTCCTTCCCCACGATTCCCACAAGTATTCCATCTTCAACAACCGGTAGTGTATGGTAATATTTATCAACCATGAGAGCCGCCACTTCCTCGATCGTCGTTTCCGGGCGAACGGACACCGGTTTTGGGGTCATCGCCTGCTTAACCGTGATGGCCGCGAATTTCTGGATTTCATGTTCAATCTGCTTAACGGAAGTGAGCGTGATGTAACCGTCCAGGAAGGTGAATAGATTCGGTATGGGAAATCGTTTTTGCTGGGCAATGAGGTCGCTCTGGCAAATGATCCCCACCAGTCGTTTCTGTTCGTCCACCACCGGCATTCCATTGATGCGTTTTTCCAACAGTATTTTTGCGGCCTGAACGATCTCCGTATCCGGGGATACGCTGATCACTTCTTTGGTCATGATGTCTTTTACTTTCAGCATGGATTTCCTTACGGAATTAAGATTGTTTTATTGCTTACAACGCCAGTATAGGGGAAGGCCGGATGCATGTCAAGTAAGGACGGACCGGAACGAAGATCGGCCCCCCGATGGGAGTTTCGCATCCACGACCATGGGTGAATCGTCGAAAGAAAATCGCACGGTCGCAATGACTTGCATATTGGAAACACACCGTGATATGAGTCGTTCGAAAGATAAGGGCCGGTATTCGGGAGGGGTCGCCGTTTTACCGCATCGATTACAATGATTGCCGATGGAAAAGCGTGGAGGATGCATGCCGAAACGGATGCTGATGATCGACACGGGGTGTGCACCAAACGAAGAGATCGTCGCCAAATACAATCTGGACGTCATGAGCATCAAGGTCGTCTTGGATGGGGAAGAATATTGGGATTGGCAAGGCCTGGACACGGATAAATATTACGGCATGATTGAGCGCGTCGAAGAATTCCATACCAATCCACCCACCTTATGGGACGTGTTTGACCGTTATGAAGAAATCCGCGATAACGGCTATGACGAGCTCATCGACATCCATCTTTCTTCCAAAATGTCCGACACCGTAAAAATCTGCGATCGTGCGCGACAGATGGTGAAAGGGATAAATGTCAACATCATCGATACGGGTAGCGTCTCCGCCGGCGCCTACTTCATCGCCGAAAAAGTGCTTTCGCTTCTGAACAGCGGGAA
Source organism: Desulfobacterales bacterium (assembly GCA_041740615.1). Lineage (GTDB taxonomy): Bacteria > Desulfobacterota > Desulfobacteria > Desulfobacterales > SURF-7 > DYJD01. The sequence goes on along the minus strand of JBGSLR010000062.1, from coordinate 15,441 downwards.
AATGTATCCGGATATTATGGCGTTGTTGCCTGACATACGAAAATCCACTCACATCCAATTTTCCGTTCCAACGGTAAAATATCTGGTAAAGAACGGACGGGTGGGCAGGGCGCAAGCCTTTGCGGCGCTTGTCATGAACATCAAGCCGATCCTCGGAGTCGAGGACGGCGTGGTGATCCCCATCTCCAAGGAAAAAGGCATCGACCGTGTGATTGCCTGTATGACGGAAAACGCATACAAATTTCTAAAGAAACGCCCGTTCAATCGGAAAGTTTATTTGATGTATGGGTTTGATTCGACCCGACAGTACATGGAAAAAACCAACGAAATGTTCATGGAAAAATGTCATGAATTGAACATCAATGACATTGAAGTGATTCGCGGCCGCGCAATGCCGACTGTCGCTTGCCACAGCGGACCGGAAATTTTCGGGATCGCGGTTTACGGAGAAAAAAAACCGATCGAATAGCACGGGCGTCGCTGCTGAGATTCGGTAAAAAGGGAGTTGCAACATGGTGAAACTGGTAAAAAACCGATTGGGAATACGGGTCGCCCTTCAAGTGAATTGTTTCCTGGCGGTCATGATCGCCGTCGGCGTGGGATATCTGTATCAACTTCAATCCGGAACCATCCAGCAAAAAATGATTCAGGAAGGCAAAATCCTTTCCATGATCGGAGCCAAAAGCGTTGCCGCGACAATCGAAGAGGCCGTCGACAACAAGCTCCTTTCCATTGACGATGTTTTCGATACGCAATACGAAATCATCCCGGGTTTCAGCCCGCCGAAATATCATACAAAATATGACGCCTATTTGGACAGGGCGATTCTGAAATTTCAGGATGAATTTCTCGAAAATCCGGCGGTGCTGTACGCTGTGGCAACAGACACCAATGGGTATCTGCCGACCCACAATACCCGGTATCAACAACCGGTCACGGGGAATGAAGCCAGAGACTTGTCGGGTAATCGCACCAAACGTATTTTTGCCGATGATTATTCCACCAAGGCCGCCAAAAACCAAAACAAGGGGTTCGTCCAGATTTTTCAGAAAGACCAGGAGGAAACGGTAGCGGATATTTCATCACCGATTTTCGTCAAAGGCCGGCATTGGGGCTGTTTCAAAGTCGGAATGACACCGGCATCCATCGCCATTGATAAATCCGACATCCTGCGATCGCTTTCGATCGCGGGGATGATTTTCTTGTTGTTTTCCGGAGCCGTTATTGTTTTGATCGTGAACCGGTCGCTGAAGCCCCTGGTCACTTTTTCCAAAATGGCCGTGGATCTGGCGGACGGTGATGTGGATCAAAAAATTGTTTTCAAACGCAAGGATGAGATCGGCAAAGTTGCCGAAGCCCTCGAACGGCTGCGGATCAGTCTAAAAGCGGCGATTGAAAGACTGATGCGACGTTGAACGGCTGGGAGTCCTACTCCTTGGTATAGATCGCTTCCAGAAACTGGTTGCTTTCTTTCAGCGCCGTACCGCAAAAGTCTCCCAAAAAATCGCGGATACCCTCCAGATAGGCGATCTGATTCATGGGCGCATTGCCGAGCAGGTGCGCCCGGCTTTCATCCAAAACTTCAAAAAAAGTATCCAAAACTTTGTAAATATTATTATTTTTATTTACAAGACTTGAAAATAGTTCCAGGTCTTGGGCAAAGAGCCGTCCGATCAAATCCAAATTCAACCGGAATAGCGGGGTGGCGTACTGCAGGGACCTCTGGGGCTGCATATCCAGTTTCATGAGGGTGCGTCCCATACAAATGGTGATGAAATGGGTAAGTCCCTGCACGACTGCCATGTACCGATCATGTTCGGCGGCATCCATGCTCGTGACGAGCGCACCTTCCCGTGAAAAAATGCTGTTGCACCAGTCGATCCAATCCCGGCCTCTGGCGGGGCAAATGATGATATTCTGCCGCTGAAGGGAAGATGTAAACGGCCCGAACAGGGGATGGGTGCCGATCACCTGGGCGGATGAATGCGCCAGCATGGCTTGGACAATGACTTCCTTGAGCGAACAGAAATCCATCAGGAGTTGATCGGCCGTCATCAGTGGACCGATCTCTTCGATGATGGGAATGGCGGATTCCAGGGGAGTGCTGAGAATCACCACGTCGCTTTTTTTTGTGAGGGCGCCATAGGTCAACTCCGTCTTGCGACCGGCGATCAATACCCGCTGACCGCAGCGTTTGAAATATTCCTCGAACAAGCGCCCCATTCCACCGGTGCCGCCGATAATGCCGATGGTGACCGCCTTCATGAATTGACCTCCTGTCTCAACAGATGGTCTGCCAGGACCAGGGAAACCATGGCTTCGCAAACCACGTTGATCCGCGGGATGGCGGAAATGTCATGACGCCCTTTGATGGAGATGGTCAGGGGGGATCCGGAGGTATCGATGGTCCACTGTTCCTTGACGATGGAAGGAATCGGTTTGACCGCAACACGCACAATAAGGGAATCACCATTGCTGATTCCGGCAAGAATACCGCCGGCATGATTGCTGCCGAACCCATTGGGCAAGATGGCGTCGTTGTTCTGGGACCCGAGCAGACCGACGGCTTGGAACCCGTCTCCGATTTCAACGCCCTTGACGGAGCCGATGCTCATCAGGGCCTTGGCAAGATCGGCATCCAACTTGTCAAAGACCGGCTCTCCCAGGCCCGACGGCACACCGTCGGCCCTGATTTCGACGATTCCGCCCAGGGAATCGCCTTGTTTGCGGACAGCCGCAACACGTTCTTCAATAGCGGCAACAGCTTCCAGGTCCGCGCAGCCGTAAGGATTCCGACCCACCACATCCAAATCACGAACCGGTGCTTTCATGCCGCCAAGCTCGACCGTATAGGCCAGAACCCGGATTCCACGGCGATCGAGAATCGCCTTGGCGACTGCGCCGGCCGCCACACGGCCGACTGTTTCGCGGGCCGAGGCGCGTCCGCCGCCGCGCCAGTCGCGCACGCCGTATTTGGCCTGATAGGTGATATCGCCATGTCCCGGGCGGTACATGTCTGCGTAAGGCTGATAGGCCGACGAGTTCGCGTCCTTGTTGTCGATCAGAATCATAATCGGTGTGCCGGTGGTCATGCCGTCGAAAACGCCCGATAGAATCGCGGCGTGATCCGGTTCCTTCCGGCTGGTGCTTGCGGTGGAAGTGCCGGGGCGTCGCCGATTCAACATTTCCTGAATCATGCTTTCATTCAAGGGTATCCGGGGAGGGCACCCGTCGATGATGACGCCGACACCTTTGCCATGGGATTCTCCCCAGGTGGTAATTCGGAACAGCACCCCAAAGCTATTGCCTGACATATACGCTCCTTCCTGCCATCACGGCTTGTCCGTTCCTTTTCGATCCGGCGTGAAACGGTTCAGAATGTACCGGCAGACTTCTTCGACAGGGATGTCATCGGTATCCACGGCAAAGTCCATGGCGCTTTCATACAGCGGCGTCCTGGTTTTGAGGGTGGAGACAATTTCATCATATTGGTTCTTGTCCGTCAGCGCGGGACGCGAATCAACGCTGGTCTGGTCGCCGACCAGTCGCCGGTAAATGGTCTCCGTCCCGGCGCGTAGCAACACGACCGTACCGCTTTTTTTCATGACGGCGACATTTTCCGCATCCAGAATTACCCCGCCACCGGTGGCAACCACACAGTGATCCAATTCGCCGAGACGTTTCAGAACGGCTTTTTCCATTTCCCGGAAAACGCTCCAGCCTTCCGCGGCCACGATATCGGCAATCGTTCGTCCTTGTTCCCGGACCAACTCTTCATCCGCATCCAACACCGGCCATTCCAGATGACGGCCGATCCAGCGACTCACCGATGTTTTTCCGGTGCAGCGGTATCCGATCAAGTAGATATTCATAGGGCAACGCTCGCAACCGACCCATACAACGTTTCAAAAACTTCCCAGAAATTGGGAAAGGATTTTTCAACGCACATTTCGTCCACTATCCGCATACCCGGCGTCACGAGTCCGGCCAGGGCGAAGCTCATGGCCATCCGGTGATCCTTGTACGTCTCTATTTCGGCTCCATGGGGCCGACCGCCTTTGATGACCAGCCCGCTTTCCGTTGCCGTCGCGTCGATCCCCATCTTGCGAAGTTCGGCGGCAACCGATCCCAGGCGATCGCTTTCCTTTTCTTTCAAATGGGCGACATTGGTAATGACGGTCGTTCCTTGGGCAAAAGCGGCGACGACGGCCAGGGTAGGAACCACGTCGGGCATATCGGACATATCGACTTCAACGGCGAAAAGCCTCCCTCCGGTTACCGCGATACCGTCTGTGTCCTGGTCGATCCGGCATCCCATTTTTTCCAGAACATGGACAAAGCGCACATCCCCCTGGCAGGAGGAGAGGGTGATTCCCCGCACCTTGATGCGGGCGCCGGTAATGGCGGCGGCAGCCCAGAAATAACCGGCATTGGATCCGTCCGGTTCCACAACATAGTCGCCATGGCGATAGCCATTCCCGCCGGCGACATAATAGCGGGTATCGTCTGTCTTCCTCACGACGACGCCCATCCGGGACATGATGTCGATGGTCATATCGATATAGGGCCTGGAGACGGGGCCTTGGGTGACGGTGATATCCAATCCGTTTTTCGTATAGGGCGCAATGAGCAGGAGCGCCGAAAGGTATTGACTACTGACATGACAACGAATGGAAACCGGACCGCCGGCAATGGGGTTGCCGATAATCTCCACCGGCGGACAGCCGTTCCCGTTTAAGGATCGCGCGTCGACACCGATCTGTTTCAAGGCGTCCAAGAGATCCTGGATCGGCCGCTCTCCCATGCGTTCCGTACCGGTCAGGGTGTAAACACCACTACCGAGCGCTGCCACTGCCGTTAAGAGTCGCATGGAAGTTCCAGAATTGGCGAGATAAATAGGCGAAGGGGAGGGACGCAGCCGTCCATTGGTGCCCTGCACGGTGAGAATGGAGCCCGTGTCCTCGCAGATGACGCCCATCTCCCGTAATGCCTTCAACGTGAGCAGGGTGTCTTCGCTTCGCAGCATGTTCTCGATGGAGCAGGGACCATCCGATAACGCCGTGCCGATCAGCAAGCGATGGGTATAGCTTTTGGAGCCCGGCACGGTGACGGTGGTATCCCGTATGTCTTTTTTTCGAATCTCAAGCATCATTCATTCCTACAGGCGCCCCAGGGCTTTCAGGACCGTCTCGCGCATCAGCGAAACCGGCGCCGTTCTTCCGGTCCACATTTCAAACTGGGCCACGCCCTGATACACGAACATGGCCGCGCCGTCAACAATACGGCAACCTTTTTTTTCAGCCTCCAGCAGCAGTTTCGTCTTCAACGGGTTGTAGATGATATCCATCACGACCCTGTCGGGTTTTACATCTTCCGGTCTTACGGGCATGCTTTCCGTATCCGGCGACATCCCCACCGGCGTTGAATTGATCAGGATGTCATACGCAAGACTATGGAATTCGGAGAGATGATGGTATCGGACGCCCAATTCACCGGCCAGGGTTCGGCCTTCATCCTCCAGGATATTGGCGATGGTCAATAGACCGCCCCGGTCCTGAATGCCGTATCCGATGGCCCGGGCGGCTCCGCCCGCTCCCAGGAGGAGCACTTTTTTGCCCTCGATGGTTGTTTTTTCCTCTAAGGCGTGGATGGCCCCCAGGCAGTCCGTGTTGTAACCGCACAGACGACCGTCCCTATTGACAATGGTATTGACGGCGCCGATTTTTGCGGCCATGTCGTCGATTTGATCCAGATACTTCATGACGGTAATCTTGTGGGGAATGGTAACGCTGAAGCCCCTGATTCCCAGGGCGCGCATTCCGGTTACGGCGGAAGCCACATCCTTGACGCCAAAAGCAAGATAGGCCCCGTTGAAACCGGTTGCCACAAAGGCCGCGTTGTGCATGATCGGACTCATACTATGGGAAATCGGGTCGCCGACGACGCCGAAGAGGGCCGTCTTGGCGTTTAATTCGATGGTGTTCATTGTTTTCTCTTCTCGTTCATATGGTTTTGTTTAGCCGTTATCCGGCAATACGGCCTGTGGATAGGAGCCCAGCACCTTCAAAAACAGACAGATCTTTTCCATGCAGGTAACGGTTTCGCGCACATCCCGGTCTTCCAGATGGCCTTCCAGATCCACAAAAAAGAAATAACTCCAGTTTTTGTGTTTGGATGGCCTGGATTCCAGTTTCATCATGTTGATGCCGGCGTCGGCAATGGGCTGCAACACCTTGTAAAGGGCGCCCGGAACATGCGGGGCCGAGAACATGATGGAGGTTTTATCCCGGCCGGTATGCAGGGTGCCTTCCTTTCCGATGATCAGAAACCGTGTCGTGTTTTTGGCGAAGTCCTCAATTTTCGACGCCACCACCTGTAGATTGTAAATCCTGGCGGCTTCCGAGCCGGCGATGGCGGCCGCGTTCTTCGTTTCAGCGGCTTTTTTGGCGGCGGCGGAGGTGCTGCTGCACTCTTCCAGCGGAACATGGGGAAGGTTTTTGCGAAGCCACTTCCGGCATTGGCCGAATGGTTGGGGATGGGAGTAAACGATTTTGATGTCATCAATACCCCCGCTCTGGGACAGCAGGTCATGGGAAATGGTCAAATAGTTTTCCGCGCAGATCTTCAGGTCGGATTCGAAAAAAAGATCCAGCGTATAATTGACCGATCCTTCGATGGAATTTTCCACCGGTACGACGCCGTATTGACAAACGCCTTTCTCCACATCAAAAAAAACATCCTGAATACTGGTCTGGGGAATAAAAGCAGCGGATTTGCCGAAATGATTCATGGCGGCGATATGGGTAAAGGTCGCTTCGGGTCCCAGATAGACGATGCGCTGGGGCATTTGTATTTCCCGGCCCGCGCTGATGATGTCCGTAAAGATCGTCACGATATTCTTTTTGTTCAATGGCCCGGTGTTCTGGGCGCACAAACGGTTCAGGATGCTTGCCTCCCTGTCGAGCTTGGGGAAAGCCTCCCGGTGTTCCCGTTTGAGACGGCCGATTTTTTGGGCAAGCAGCATGCGCTGGTTGATCAAGGCGAGGAGGTTGTCATCGATGCCGTCGATGGCCAGGCGCAATGCGTCGAGGTCGTCATTTTCAGGGCTCGTTTTTGGGGATGTGTGATTCATGGCAGACCTTATTTTTCCGTAATGGTTTCATCGATTTTGTGACCGAAATGGCGTCCGCCCGCCTCAACCGATACCAGTACCTTGTCGCCCGGCTTCAAACCGATTACCGATAGAGGAGTCCCTTCCGGCGTGGTCAGTCGGATGGTTTCCGCGTTTTGGAGGATGGTGGTGACAATTTCCTGGCCGACCTTGGCCGTAATCAGCATCATCGGCCGCTTTTCTATTTTGAGACGGCCCACGATTCCGATCGTGGTGCGACCTTTGTAATCCGTAATCAAAATCGGATCACCGGCGGCGAGTTCGGAGAGATATCGGGTTTTGCCTCCCGGAACGCGGGTATAGGCATGTACGGCGCCGGCATTGACCCGAAAGGGTCTCGGTGACACATAGGGGTTGGAAATGCTTTCGGAATGAACGAGAAAAAGAGTCCTGCTGCTGTTTCCCACCAGCATTCCTTCACCGACGCTCATGGATGTGCATGTGTCCACGCATACCCGGTCACCCATGCCGACCGGTGTTACGGAAACGATTTCTCCCACCTCCAGGACCGTCTTGTCTTCATTCTCACGAAGTCTGTCCAAAGCCGTCTTCAGAGCCGACACATCTTTGGAGTCAAACAGGATATGGTTGACGCCTTTCTCCAAAATGCCGAAAGCGATTTGCGCTTCCTCCAGATTGGCGACCCGGGCGATGACCTCGGCTTTTTTGGCAATCAGGTTTTCCAGGGGAATGATGGTCCAGTCCGTGCATGTCAGGACCACTTTTTTGGACCGGCTGATGTTGACGATCTCGGCCTCGTCTTCACCGCTCGTAATGGTGAAGAAAACGATATCTTCGCCCGGTTTCAGGTCGCCGTCTTCGGCGATGGTTTCGATTTTGCCCAGTTCCTTGACTTTTTCGGAGAACCCCTTGGGAACCATAATCCCGTCCGCGCCGCCCTCGATCGCGGTGGTGACGAGTTCTTTGTTCCAGGGGTCGACGTTCACCCAGATTTTACGCATTGCTGAATTTCCTCATTGCATTGATGGTTGATGGAAAGGTTAGATTTTTAACATCTCCAGCGCCTCGTTCACTCCGGCCCCTTCATGGACGATCGCCGACATGGCCTGCACCATCCGGGTGGGATTGCGATGCTGGAAAACGTTTCTACCGATGGAGACGCCTGATCCGCCGGCGTCGATGGCGCCCTTGACCATTTCAAGAATGTCACGGTCCGAATCCATTTTTTCACCACCGGCGATCACCACGGGAATCCCGCAACCGGCAACGACTTCCTGGAATGTTTCCGGGCTGCCGGTATACGACACCTTTACGATATCGGCGCCCATTTCATCGCCCACGCGAGCCGCATGTTTGATCACATCCACATGATACTCATCCTTGATTTTTTCGCCGCGCGGATAAATCATGGCAAGCAGGGGGATGCCCCATGTGCGCGCCTCATAACTCACCTGCCCGAAGTCTTTGAGCATTTCCTTTTCCTGTCCGTTGCCGAGGTTGACATGGATGGAAATCCCGTCCGCGCCGAGTTTGATCGCTTCTTCCACGGAGCAGACCAGGGTCTTTGCATGGGGATAGGGGGAAAGGTTTGTGGAAGCCGACAGATGGATGATCAAGCCAATATCTTTTCCCTGTTTGCGATGCCCGCCGCCGACAAGCCCTTTGTGTTCAACGATGGCGTTCGCGCCTCCTTCGGCCACTTTCTGTACGGCCGCCTTGATGTCTACGACGCCGGCGATGGGTCCTACCGATATCCCGTGATCCATGGGCACGATCACGGTCCTGCGGGTATTGCGATTGATGATGCGTTCCATTCTGATCTGTTTGCCGATAATGGTCATGATGTCCTCCTGGTATCTCCGTTGTCACGGATCCGTTTTTTTTGATGAACACGCTTTGGGGTAATCGTAAAAAGAAAAAAGGCCGCGTGGTGTTTCACCCCGCGGCCTTCAAAATACGAAAAGCCGTGAGGTTTGTCTGCTCACGGCTTTTTTCGCTTATCTTATTTTCTATCGGTGTTCGCGCATTCAGCCAGGCAGACCGGTACTAAAGTAATAGTACCAAAAATAAAAATAATAAAATCCGCCTGAAAATGCCTGTAACATGAAATACGATCTCCTCTGAATTTTCTCAGCAGATAGTATATCGGACTTCATATGTCAAGGTCTTTTTAAGAGCGTTTCCCATGGCTTCAGGCTGGAGAATCCGGATTGAGAACCTGTTCCAGTTTCTGCAGATTGACGACTTCACCAACGGCAATCAGGGTGTCGCCTCCACGGATAACGGCTTCAAACGAGGGGTTGAAAATCATGGCGCCGCCGTCGCCTTCCTTGATGGCGATGATGATCAGGTTGTACTTCTGTCGTATGCCGGAGTCCTTGAGCATCAAGTTGACCAGGGATGAGGAAGGGCTGACCGGCATTTCTTCCATCTGGATATGGCTTTTCCGATGGGTAAAGGCCAGATCCATGAAACTGGTGACCGTCGGTCGCAGGATTCGCTGGGCCATTGTCGCCGCTCCCATCTCGTACGGCGACTCCACATAGTTGGCGCCGGCCGCCTTCAGTTTTGGTTTGGCGGACTCTTTTCCGGCGCGCGCAATGATATTCAAATTCGGGTTGAGTTGGTGGGCCGTCAAAACGAGAAAAACATTTTCGGTATCGGTTCCCAGAGCCGCCACAAGACCTTTGGCGCGTTCAATTCCGGCTTTCATGAGCGTGTTTTCTTCCGTTGCATCACCCGTGATATAGATCATACCGTCGGCTTCCATCATCGGAACATGCTCCGGATCGTTATCGATGACGATCAGATTGGGAACTTTACCGCGGATGCTTTCACATAAAACGCGGCCGATTCGGCCGTATCCACAAACAATATAATGATTTTTCGAGCGGTTGATCTGTTTGTCCAATCTTCTTCTCCCTAGAATGATCCGGATGCGTCCCTCCACCATAAACTGAACCACGGCGCCGGCCACATAAGCGCTCAACCCAACCCCCAACAGCACGATCACCATCGTGAAAATCCGTCCGTTCGAATCCACCGGACGGACTTCGCTGAAACCGACGGTTGTTATGGTAATGACGGTCATGTAGAGGGCGTCCATGAACGCCCAGCCTTCCAACAGCATATACCCAACGGTTCCGATAACGATAATCAGCAGCGCCAGAACGGATGAAACCAACAGGTGACGGGTGGTTTTCATGATCGGAATATGACTCGGTTCAAATCAGCTGGGATGTTCTTCATCGATGATCGCCACTGCTCGCACGGGTGAACCGTCGGCCTGTTTGAAATTCAACGGAAAACACGAAAACAGGAAAGAATGATTCGGCAATTTATCAAGGTTCGTCAGATTTTCAATGATAATGCAATCGCTCCCGAGAAGGGTTTTATGAACGGGAAAATCGAGGGAGTCAAAACGGTCTGCCGAAATTGTGTCCAACCCCACTCCTTTCAGTTTCAATCCACGCAACCATTCCGCTGCATCCGGGGTCAGAACCGGATAATCCACGAAATACCGTTTCTGCCCCCACCATCGACTCCAGCCGGTATGGAGCAGCAGGAAGTCGGCCCCTTGGATGATCCCCCGATGGGCGATCAGGTGCTCCATCGTGATGGCATCCCCTGCATCCGGTGTGATGTCCACCCTTACCGCTCTACCATAAAACTGATGGATCGGCAACAGGTCCAGTGTCGCAGCCCCCTTGATGATATGTGCGGGTGCATCGATATGGGTGCCCGTATGGGAATAGAAGGTGATTTTCTGTTCCAGAAAGCCATCCGTTTCGATCTCGCAGGCGGTGGTCAATACGGGCTGCTCCGTTCCCGGATACACCGGCATGTCGTTGGCGATGATATGGGTTACATCAATTATACGCATCGAACACGACCACCCGGTTGCGACCGGTATCCTTGGCCTGGTAGAGGGCGCTGTCAGCTTCCGCCAGCAGCGTTTCGGTTTCTTCCACGGACCGGGGAACCCGTGTGGCGACCCCCACGCTGACCGTAAGGGAAAAAGGATGGTCGCTGATGAGTATCGATGTGGATTCAACAGCCGAACGGATGCGTTCCGCCACATGGGCGGCATCCGAGGAATCGGCGCCGGGCAAGATGACGGCGAATTCCTCCCCGCCATATCTGGCCACGGCATCGGACGACCGCTTGATTGCTTTTTGAATGGTATCGGCCACGGCCTTCAGACATTCATCGCCCGTCTGGTGGCCGAATTGGTCATTCACCTTTTTAAAGTGGTCGATGTCCACCATCAACACACTGAGGGGTGACTGCTCCCGGTGAGATCGTTTCCATTCGCGCAGTATTTTTTCATCAAAAAAACGTCGGTTCTTGACGTTGGTCAGGCCGTCGACGGTGCTGAGCGCCTCGAGTTTCTGATTGGCGTCGGACAATCTGTTCAAGGCGCTATGCAATGCCTGCGTTCTTTCGAATACTTTCTGTTCCAGGCTTGTATTCAGCACCTGCAATTCCCTGCGCATCGCGTTGATCCGATCGGCCAGACCCAGAGACAATAAGATAACCATGGATACCGCGCCGATAATGACGCCGTATCGGGTCAAAAAGAGTTCCGGAAGGAATGCGAAGACTTTCAAGGCGTAAGCGATGGAACCGATCAACAACACCGTCCAGGCGGCCAGAAAATAAACACCGGGCCGAAACCCTTTGCGCCAGCAGAAATATCCGCAGAGAATCAGAACCGGTGCGTATGCGAACACCAGCAGTACATTATAGATGACGGCGACAAAATATTCGAATGACAACGAAAAGAGGGCCCCCACCAGCGCCGCCGTTATGAAGAAGGAGAGCAGGCGATGAATCCGCGGCGTATACACCTTGGTCCGGAGAAAGCTGCGCACGAAAAAAGAACTGAAGACGAGGGTGATGGATACGAAAAAGGGAATGGCCCGTTTGCTCCACCCGGGCGATCGAGGCCACAGGTATTGATAGGCGATCCCGTTTTCCGAAATGATGTAACAGAAAAAGGCGCCGATGAACAGGACGTAAAACAGGTAACTGACGTCTTTGATCGACAGGTAAATGAACAGGTTGTATCCGATCATGACGATCATGATGCCGTAGAACAATCCGAGAACATACTGGGCCTGCTGCTCCTTCCGCACAAAGCCTTTCAGGCTGTACAGGGCCATGGGCAGCGTCACGGAGTCCTGGCTGGCCACCCGCAGATAATATGTCTGTTGGCCGTGGGGGAGGGCATCGATGGGAAAGATGAAATTGCGGTGTTGTATTTCCCTTTGGGAGAAGGGAAACCGCTGTCCCATCCGTTTGACGGATGTCTCCTTCCCGGGGCCATGGCAATAAAGGTCCACTTCGTCGAGCAACGGATAGGAGATCTCCATAAAGAAGGAGTGCTTTTCCGGATTCGGGTTGACGATGGAAAAACGCAACCAGTAGGCGGAACGGGAAAAACCGAAATTGGGGGAATCCTGCTGATTTTCTTGAAACCGTCGGCTGATTTCAGGTGTCATGATCTGTTCGATGGTCAGCGTCAGATCCCGATCTTCCAGAATGGACAGCCTTTTTCCGGTGATCGGATACAGTTCCTGGTCCGCCAGAATCCGAATCCCTTGTTCCGCGGAAACGGTCAAGGGGAGCATCCACATCAGGCACAAGACCCATCCGAATCCAATGAATGTTTCCAAGGGAGATTTGTTATGTTTCACGAACATGTATCTTTTTACGTGCTGGTGAAAAAATTTGCAAGTCCGAGCCCCATTATTCCATAAACCCGATCCGCATGCCGGCTTGACATTGGGTAGGGGCCGTTCTATGAGTTGTGACGTGGACCGACAGAAGGGAGACGGGTTGTATGCCGCTTTTTCCCCCTGAAAAGTCAGAGAACCCATTCCGAAATGCAGACCCTATATAACACGGAGCAGGTGGACGGATGAACCGGCGGGACATTCAATTCGTATCGGAAGGTTTGAAGTGCAGCGGATGGTTTTACCCGGCTTCCGGGAAACAGGACGCTCCCTGCGTGATCCTCGGTCATGGTTTCGGGGGTGTCAAGGAAATGCGACTGGACGCTTATGCGGAGCGATTCGCCGGGGCCGGATACCATGCCCTGGTATTCGATTACCGTCATTTCGGGACCAGCGAAGGTGAGCCGCGACAACTACTGAGCATTCCAAAACAGCATCAGGACTGGCATGCAGCCATCCGTCATGCGCGAACACTACCCGGAGTGGAAGCCGGCAAGATCATCCTCTGGGGCACGTCGTTCAGCGGTGGTCATGTGCTGAGCGTGGCCATCCGGGAACCGGATATCGCCGCGGTCATCTCCCAGGTTCCCTTCATGAGCGGCTTGTCGGCCGCCCTGGTCAGCGGCTTGTCCCAAAATGCCAGACTTACCGTCGCTGCCTGGAAGGATGTCGCCCGCATGCTTCTGAAACGAGATCCCTATTATGTTTCGATATTCGGTGAACCCGGTGACCTGGCTGCCATGACCGCGCCGGGAGAGATGACGGCGGCCCGCAGGCTGTTCCCGGACGGTTTCCAGCCCGTGGAAATGGTGGCCGCACGGATATTTTTATCCATCGCCGGGTATTCACCCGGAAGACTGGCTTCCAAACTCCAGGTTCCCTGGCTCGTTCAGGTGGCGTCCGGCGATGTGACCACGCCGATGAAGCCCGCCGTCAAGGCGGCCGGCAAAGCCCCGAAAGGTCGGCTGATCGTTTATCCCGTCGGGCATTTCGACGTTTACGTTCCCCCCGGATTCGAGCGGACCGTCGGTGACCAGATTCGGTTTTTACAGGAGCATGCGCAGTTGAACCCATCTTAAGTTTGGTGTCCATCCATAAATGACATCTTTAAGCTGACAATGCTTTCGAATGGACAGATGAATCTATGGCTGGCGGCTTTCCCTTAGAAAATTGTTAAACCCACCATTTGGGGTATAGAATATTGCCTCTAAGCCAAAATTAGTAGCACATTTTTCGACATTTACTTATTTTAACTGTTAGTTGCGGTGGCCCGACCCCGAATTATTCCGAATTATTATCCACATTTAAAATCAAGTCTCTGAAATATTGCATAAAATACGATTTATTCTCAATGAAATAGTGTTTTGTTTCTTTAAAATAACGAGTCGAAAGCAAAGCGGCCATTTCATAATCTCTTTCTTTAAAGAATACGACAAGACGTTCAAAAAATTTTTGATAATCCAAGGGGATTGAGTACGTTAAATTAAAAAAAGGAAGGAATTTATGTGAAATACGGATTACGGAGTTGAACGTAAGCTGGATGCATGTGTTTTTTGAACCTTCAAGAATGGCTCTTGAAATGTCCAACGTTAAACCGGCTTTCTCTTCACAATCTGTACACGCACCTCTCTTTTTGACAAGACGTTCGAATTGGTTCAATTCTTCCTCTGTGATATGTTGAGCGGCAAGTTGTATTGCACCAATTGAAAGAATCTCATGGTATTCAAAAATTTTCATGATAAAGTCCATATTAACCATGTCTTTATCCCGGATAATAAGATATTCTATAAGCTCTATCCCCCCCGATGTTTTGTAGTTGTTCACTTTAGCACCTGAACCTTGCTGAATCGAAACAAGCCCCCATGATTCGACTCTTTTTAATGCCTCACGGATGACGTGACGGGTCACCTCAAATATTTTTGCCATTTCCCGTTCGGTGGGCAGCTTGCTATCAGGCAAATATTTACCGTTGATGATATCTTCTATAATTCTATCTGCAATCCTTTTTGAAAATGTCTGTGTTGATGGATCCCCGTGGTTTAACGGTTTATTTGAGCTTTTCATTTCATCATTCCTTTTTGCATTATCTTTGATGGAAACCATAGCACACAAAATCATTTTGGTACAGCCAATTCAACAATATATGCTTAAATCAACTTCATATATTTAACTAAAAGAGCAATGATAGCCATTTTGGTACAATCAAATTGCGTAATATATGGATTAATTCTTTGACATTGCAGTTTTTATTTAATATTGATTGTACCAATAGCACAATTTAATGCAAGGCGATTATTTGACGATTGGTTGCACCGCATTAACTAAATAAGGAGAATAAGATGATACTAAGTGAAAAATTTCTGGGCATAATTATTCTGGCACTGTGGAGTCTTTCCGGAACCATTTTTTTGACTGCACCTGGTTCCGTAAGGAAGAGCGGTTCGGGAAAAACTGGACAGGTGCATAAGTGTGAAAACTGTTCTACAATGACCTCAAGGAGGATCGACGTATGAGCAAACGACCAAGAAGGAACCATGCACCGTCATTTAAGGCAAAAGTTGCCTTGGAAGC
>JBGSLR010000061.1:0-47735 GCA_041740615.1 Desulfobacterales bacterium | reverse complement strand
CAGGGATTGGATACGCCAAGCGATGCGCTTGCGAAGGAACTCCTTGTGGTAGGAGCGGGTCTCCTCCCCGAAGACCTCGAGGTATTTTCCCCGCAGCTCTCCGACTGTCATCCTGGAGAGTCCCTGGACCTCTTGATACGTCGTTGCTTCCATCCGAAACCTCCTTGGTTCATGGGCTTCGCCCTGGCGGGCGGTCCGTCCGCACCGCAATCTCAGGGCGTTAACTCGTGAATGAATGAAGGCTTCGGTGGCCCGAAACATCAAGGCGTTTCTCTGTAAACGCCTCAGATTCTTCGACTTGCGCCATATGCGCCGCTCCGCCATCCAAATCAAAGGCGAGTCGGCGGCCTTTTCGATGGCGCATGTAGCCCCGGGCCAGGATCGTTGCGATCTCCGATGTCACCTCTTCAAGCGAGGCTGGAACGTGTTCGTTGGCCTGCATCCGGTCCTCCTTTGCGGGAGGCCGCGGAAGGGACCGCAGTGGATGCCGCCTGGGCGGGATAAGACCAGCCGTCCAAAGGGGCCGTTGGAGCCCGCCCGACACCGCATGAGGGCGATGTCGTCGGCACCCACAACGGTCTCCGTTCTCACGGCCGATTCCGCTGTCTGGTAATCCGCTTGCGCCGGACCCACTGGTCCGGCTTTCGGCAGATACCTACCGGAGGGGAGTTCGAAATGTCGAAGCGGGTGCCCGGATGCAACTGGGCTGTTAAACAAGGCGACTCGAAAAACGGAGAACGGGAGAATTCGGAAAGGACATTTTCGGAGAGCGCGCGCAACCCCCAGGGTTGCACCCGAACCCCAGGCGGTGGGTTTCGAAATAGAGAATCAGGGTAAATGTGCGGGCGGGCGTAAGTCGGCGTGGACACGCCAGAAACGACGAGACCCCGAGGGGATCACCCCACGGGGTCTTGCGTTAAACAAGAACCGCTGAAATGAGCGGATTGAATTTTGGCTCCCCAGCACGGATTCGAACCGCGGACCCAGTGGTTAACAGCCACTTGCTCTGCCGACTGAGCTACTGGGGATCAGATGACGAGTGATCTAATTAGTCGATAATCCGGCCGGTGTCAAGGAAAATCAGCGGAATTTCGGTTTGGGCCTGAAAATCGGCAAATGTTTGCTTATTCAAATGGTTATGCTCAACTATCCTTTACCACCCGCAAGGCCAGTTCCAGCAGTTGCTCGCGGCCGGCTTCGGAAGGCGCATCCGTGAGCAGGCAGGCGGCCCGCTGGGTTTTGGGGAAAGCGATGACATCCCGTATGGATGACTGGCCGCACAGGATCATCACCAGGCGATCGAAACCGAAGGCCAGCCCGCCGTGGGGTGGGGCGCCGGAGTCGAGGGCCGACAACAGAAAGCCGAATTTCTTTTCATAATCGTCTTTGGTCATGCCCAGGGCCTTGAGGACCCGTTCCTGCAGGTCACGCCGATGGATACGGATGCTGCCGCCGCCGATTTCCGACCCGTTGAGCACCAGATCGTAGGCGCGGGAGTAAACCGCCAGCGGATCGCTTTCCAGTTTGTCGTAGTCTTCCTCAAACGGTGCGGTGAAGGGATGGTGCAATGCCTGATAGCGTTTTTCGGTTTCATCGTATTCGAACATGGGGAAACGGGTCACCCAGACAAATTTGAATGTGTCCTTCTGGATCAGACCCAGTTTTTCAGCCAGGTGATTGCGCAGGTGGCCCAAAGCCTCGTTGGTGACTTTGGCCTGGTCGGCCACAAACAAGATCAAATCCCCCACCTGCATGTCGATTCGTCTGGTGAGGGCCTCCTTTTCTTCGGCGCTGAAAAACTTGGCGATGGGTGACTGCCAGCCTTCTTCCTTGACCTTGATCCAGGCCAGTCCCTTGGCGCGATAAATGGCGGCAAACGCAGTCAGGTCATCGATTTCCTTGCGGGAAAAGTCAATACAGCCCTTGGCGTTCAGGGTCTTGACAATCCCGCCCTTGGCCACCACATCGGCGAACACCTTGAAGCCGGAACCGGCTACGATGTCCGATATGTTTTTCAGTTCCAGACCAAAGCGCAGGTCGGGCTTGTCCAAACCATATCGGTCCATGGCCTCGTCGTAGGACAGGCGGTCGAAGGGGAGCGAAAGATCCAGTCCCAACACGTCCTTGAAAACCGCCGTTACGAGTCCTTCGGAAATATTCATGACATCCTCCTCGCCAACGAAGGACATTTCCATATCGATCTGCGTGAACTCCGGTTGGCGATCGGCCCGCAGGTCCTCATCCCGAAAGCAGCGTACGATCTGATAATAGCGATCGAAGCCGGCCATCATCAGCAGCTGCTTGAACAGCTGGGGGGACTGGGGCAGGGCGTAAAACTGGCCTCGGTTGACCCGCGAGGGAACCAGGTAGTCCCGCGCGCCTTCGGGGGTGCTGCGGGTCAGCACCGGCGTTTCAATGTCGAGAAAGCCGTTTTCGTTCAGGTATTTCCGAATTGTGGATGCGGCTTTGTGCCGGGTGATGAGGTTCTTCTGCAATTGGGGCCTTCGCAAATCCACATGCCGATACTGCAGGCGGATATTTTCATTCACGTCCACGGTATCCTCGATGAGGAAGGGCGGGGTCTGGGCCTTGTTCAAAATGCGCAATTCGGAAACCAGCACTTCGATTTCACCGGTTTTCAGATTGGGATTGATCATTCCTTCGGGACGAGCGTTCACTCGTCCACGAACCCCGATCACATATTCACTGCGCAGTTCATGGGCTTTTGCATGGGCTTCCGGCTCGATTTCCGGATTGAACACCACCTGGGTGATGCCGTCGCGGTCGCGCAGATCGATAAAAATAACGCCGCCATGGTCCCTTCGGCGCTGGATCCACCCCATCAGGACGACTTCGCTGTCGATATGGTTGCTTCCCAGATCATTGCAGTAATGCGTACGTCTCATGTTTCCCAAAATATCAGTCAATGGATCACTCCTTATTCATATCCGCATTTATTCTTTTGTGGCGGTTGTCGTTTCCAGAAAAGTTCGAATGTTGGCGACGATGCCGTCAATTCCGATGTCGTGTTGTTCCTTGGTGGCCATGTTCCGCAAGACCATCTTGCCCGTGGACAGCTCATTCTCTCCTACGATGGCGACGTATCGGGCTCCGAGACGATCGGCCCGTTTCATGAGGCTTTTCAGGTTTCGGCCGGTTAGATCCATTTCGGTTCGAATACCGGCCTTGCTCAGTTCTGCCGCCCATGGATAGGCTTCCGATTGGGCTTCGTCCCCTATGGCCGCCATAAAAATCACCGGCGTGCGATGAAAATCAGCGGCCTTCAAAGCCGTTATTTCCACTAGGCGGTCAAAACCGATGGCGAATCCGATTCCCGGTTGGGAAGGCCCGCCGAGCATTTCCACCAGTCCGTTGTATCGCCCGCCGCCCTCCACGGCATTCTGGGCGCCCAGGGAACCGGTGAGGATTTCAAAGGTCGTGCGGTTATAGTAATCCAACCCCCGGACCAACCGTTTGTCGATTTCGAAGGCAACTTGCTGGCGGGACAGGGTTTCCTGCACGGTTTCAAAATGGCGCAAGCAATCCGGACAAAGGAAGTCGGTAATCGCCGGCGCATCGGCCAGGGATTCCCGGCAGGCGGGGACCTTGCAATCCAGGACGCGCATGGGATTTCGCACGCTTCTGCGTTGGCAGTTTTCGCACAAGTGGTCCATCCTCTGTCCCAAATAATTTGTCAGATTTTCGCGAAAACCCGGCCGGCATTCCGGGCAACCCAGGGAATTTAAATGGACGGCGATATCATTTACGGCCAACCGCTCGAACAGGACCTTCAGTATGTAGATGAGCTGGGCGTCGATAAACGGCGACTCCAGCCCGAACACTTCGGCGTTGATCTGATAAAACTGCCGGTAGCGGCCCTTCTGGGGACGTTCCCGCCGGAACATGGGGCCGATGGTGTACAATTTTTGAACCGGGTCCACGGCATACAATTTATGCTGGATATAGGAACGCACAATGGAAGCGGTGGCTTCGGGGCGCAGGGTGATCGGATCCCCGTCCCGGTCCGCAAAGGTATACATTTCCTTTTCGACGATATCGGTTTCTTCTCCGATACTGCGTTTGAAAAGTTCGGTCCGTTCCATCACCGGGGGGCGGATCTCGTGAAAGCCGAAATCCTCGAAAAGTGCCCGGGCGGTCTCCTCGATGTGTTGCCAGAGGGCGGCCTCCGCAGGCAGAATGTCTTTGAAACCTCGAATTAACTGAATCATGTTATCCAACTGGTTTGTCTACTTTTGTGGTTTTATATAAACATGGAATGTTACCGTACCGATCGCTGGAAAGTCAATACCAATGTTTCCCTTGACAGATTGGTCGGATGATTATATTTTTGCATGTAAAAATAACCAGTTAAAACGAAAGCGAACTCTCATGAAACGAATCGGTTGGATTGTCGTCCTTTTGTTTGCGACCTCTTTCTGGGGTTGTTTCGGCAACCAGGCCCAGGAATGGTTTGAAACCGCCGAATTGGAGGAAATCCAAAACAGTCCGGATCATGCCCAGCAACTATACCAGCGGATCATTGAAAAATATCCGGACAGCGATTATGCCCGTAAAGCGGCGGACCGTCTTGCGGCAATGGAGGCCCGCAAATCAGAGCCCTCCCGTTGAAATCAGGTTATCATTATCATCATGTCGGGGAACTGCCATGAAACCATCGTTTGCGGTCATTGGCTGCGGGAAAGTGGGTTCGGCGCTCGCCGTCCGTTTGACCGCCTTGGGATATTCACTGACGGGAGCGTCCAGTCGATCCATCGAATCGGTCCGAAAGCGGATCCGTCCCGGTGAGTCGGTTCTTCTCTCAACCAACCCCTGGGAAGTGACGCCCGCTGCGGACGTGGTGTTTATCACCACTCCCGACGGTCTGATTGAGGAAACTTGTCGAAGAATTGCCGAGCACCGAGGATTCAAAGCGGGCGCTGTGGTGTTGCATTGCAGCGGCGCCCTTCCGTCCACAATTCTGTCGTCTGCCGGAAGCTGCAAGGTGGCTGTCGGGTCCATGCATCCGCTGCAAAGTTTTGCCGGCACGCAGGCCAACGATAATCCCTTTGAGGGTATTGTGATTGCAATCGAAGGCCGGAAAAAAGCCCTATCCGTGGCCCGGAAAATGGCGGAGGAGTTAGGAGCCCGGTGTTATACGATCAAGACCGAAGCCAAAATATTGTACCACGCCTCGGCCGTCGTGGCTTCCAATTACCTTGTGACTCTTGAATCCTTGGCCATTCATCTGTTACAGGCGGCAGGTATTCCGGAAAAAGATGCTTTCGGGGTGCTCAAACCGTTGATTCAAGGCACGTTGGCAAATATTGAAAACCTGGGCGTTGCCAAGGCGTTGACCGGGCCCATCGCTCGGGGAGACATCCAGACCGTAGGAAATCACGTCGCAGCCATCGGCCGGCTTTCCTTGTCGCTTCTGGAATGCTATCAGGTCCTCGGTCGACATACCATCCCCATCGCCCGCGAGGCCGGTATTTCCGATTCCGCCGCAGAAGCGTTGCATTGGTTGCTGCAAGGTGATCAGCGGGAGTAAACGCCATTCATGCCTTGCCGGATGGTATACTATATTTTATCGATCCGCACGCCTTTCGCGCCGAGTTTTTCATTGGCCGCTTGCAGCTTCTCTTCATTGGATATGATCGCGAGGGCTTTGCCCGCCAAGGGTTCGGTGAAATATTTACGGGCGGCGGCGACAATCCGATCCTTTTGCAAGGCCAGCAGTTGTTTTTTGAACTGCAGACGACGTTCATCTTCCAGGCCGACAATCCATCTCTGAAACGCCTTCTTGGCCGCCGTTGCCGGTGTGTCGGGTTTATCGATTTCGGAGCACACCTGCAAGATGGCCTCCTTTACATCTTCTTCCTGAAATTTTCCCGAGCAGATGAAGGTTGCGGCCCCGTCGAAGGCCCTGAGGGTTTCCAGAATGTGAGGATCCCGATAGGATGCGAAATTGAAGATTCCGGTTTCGGGATTATACATGGCATATCCGCCGTAGGCGCCGCCTTTTTCCCGAATCTCACGATGCAGGTACATGGACCGCATGATTTTGCTGATGACGGCCAGCGCGGGGGAATCCTCATGCGTCATGCGGACCGTTTGAATCGAGCGCGCTACAAAAGAAACCGCGGTTGCGGTGGTCCAGCCTTCCTGTGGAATCATATCCGATAGATCCACGGCCGGTTCGCAATATCCGTTTTTCGGGGCAGCGGGAAAAGCCGTGTATAGGCTGCTGCACAAATCGTAGGGTAGGGAAAGCGCGTTTTCTTCACCCACAAGCGCGATTTTCAGGTTATTGCGTCTGAAAATGGTTTTGCCGATAAGATCCAGGTCTGTTGATAAATTTTCCAAGACTGTTTTTTCCGGTCCGCCGGACAGCGCCGCCGTGACGGATTGAATGGCCTTCAGTTGATGAATCCCGAACCAGGTTTCGTTCAAGGATGCGGTGATGGAAAAATTTCGCGATGCTAGCAAAATGCAGTGCCGGTGGCCGTTTTGAACCACAGCCGCCTCCAGTCCGGCCTGATATTCCAACAGGAGGTTCTTGAGACGCTGCAAATCGGAAAAAGCAAACTGGAGCAACAGTTCCTGAATGATGGCGTACATATTCGGTATGTTGCGGACAAGGCACTTCCCGTTGACAATCACGAACGGCAGGCAATCGCCAGCGTCGTCATGGCGGGTCCGGGCCTGGACTCCCAGCCCGACACCGCCCGTGTACAGGTCGATTTGTCGGACCATTTCGGTATAATCGCGCTGGGTCGTGCCCATTCTCGGAATCGCTGAGCAGAAAAAAGGCACTAGTGGAAGCAGGCGGGGGGGCAACTCCCCGATACCGGCCGCCGCCGAAAAATAAGAAATGCCGGATGTCGGCTGTTCATAACGGAAAACCGGCAACCCTTCTCCCCGTTCTTCCCGGGGATGCACGCATTGTATCTCGGGTGGAATATCCGCCCTCGCCAGCGTCGGTAGGCAGGATACATCTTCTTCCGCTTCCTGGATTTTCCGGAGCCGCTCCGCGTCTTCCCGT
Organism: Desulfobacterales bacterium; assembly: GCA_041740615.1. GTDB lineage: Bacteria > Desulfobacterota > Desulfobacteria > Desulfobacterales > SURF-7 > DYJD01. Next base: position 40,693 of record JBGSLR010000061.1, on the reverse strand, counting down.
AATTTCTGAAGTTCTTCGGAAGAAAGATTTTCCTGCCGGCTGCGGAGTCGCTCCGCTTCCTTTTTTTCTTCATCCCTGGCCTTTTGCGTGTCCGGCCTCAGGGTGATCAGCACCTGGTGAGGATTGTCCAGGAAGTAGCGTGAAATTCGATTTTCAAAAAACCGCTCTCTTCCCATTGCTTCCCGCACCTGTTTCAGATCTGAATCCAATTGCAATACCCGTTCCGGATGACCGCCGTGAAACCAAGCGCCTGCGAAAGTCAACAGCATTCTGATGCCGTAAGGGTAAGGGGTGTTGGTGACTTCTTTGCGATGAAATTCGATTTGGTGAATGGCCGATTCAATCATTTGAGAATCGATGCCTTCGGCAACCAGATTTTGCAGGACGGAAAAAACGATCTGTCGAATTTTGTCGGCGCTGTCTTCGGCAACGCCTTTCAGGCCGCAGGCAAAAAGGGTGTCCCGATTTTCGGCGTCAAACCCTGTCCCGTCACTCAAGGCTGTTCCCAATTGTGAATCGATCAATGCCTTTCGGAGAGGAGAAGCCGAATTCCCGAGGAGAATCTGTTCCAACAGCGTCAGGACCAATACTTCGAAGGAATCTTTAATATCGGCTGTCAGCCAGGCGATGCAGGCCTGATATTTTTGTTTTGGATCTTCGCTATCCGAAAATGCATATGAATAAGTGGCCTTTTGTGGTGCTTTCCAGCGCGGTTGGGAGGGGACTTCGGTTTTCGGGTCGATCCGTTGGAAGTGTTTCAGAACTTTTTCCTCGATAAACGCCAAGTGGGTCTCTATAGAGAGGTTGCCATAGGTGTAAAAATAGGCGTTGCTGGGGTGGTAATGACGTTGGTGGAACGTTTTGAGTTGGGCGTGCGTCAACACGGGAATTTCCGTCGGGTCGCCTCCTGAATTGAACCGGTAGGTCGTCGATGGATATAAGGCGTTCAGCATGGAGCGCGCCATCACTTGGTCCGGGGAGGACATGGCGCCCTTCATCTCATTGTATACGATCCCCTTATAGACGAGCGCGGTCGGAGATGGTGAATTCGGATCGATTTCCAGCCGATGGCCTTCCTGCTTGAAGCTGAGTTCTTCAATGCGGGGGAAAAAGGCGGCGTCCAGATAGACATCCATCAGATTGTAGTAGTCTTTCCGGTTCTGGGTGGAAAAAGGGTACATGGTCCAATCCGAGGAAGTGAAAGCATTCATGAACGTGCTCAAGCTTCTTTTGAGCATGGCGAAAAACGGATCGCGGACGGGAAATTTTTTCGAACCGCACAATACGGTGTGTTCCAGAATATGGGCGACACCGGTAGAGTCCGTAGGGACGGTCTTGAAGGCCACCGAAAAAGTGTTTTCCGGATCGTCCCGTTGTATATGCACATGCCTTGCACCTGTTTGGATGTGCTCCAAATGATGGAAAACGGCATTGATTTCAGGCAGCGCCGTCACTTGTCGAACCAAATAGCCCAATATTCGTTCACCGGTTTTCAGCATGTTTTTATCCTAAGTCCCCGCTTCTTCATCGATTCCGCTCATCAGACCATGACATAAATGCCGCGACTCTTGCGTTTTATCTTTCCCAATCGGTTCAATCGAAAGATGATATTCCGCAACTTTTTATCCGGAAAGCCGGTTTTGGCTTGGATCTCCGCAAAATCAGCCCCCTTTTTACTGGTTTTTACCACCTCGAGAGCGACATCGGCTGCCGTGGCAGTGCCTCTGCTTCTTGTTTTCACCGGTTGGCTCCCTTCCATCGAACGGACACCGCGGGCAGGAGTGCGCGTCGACTTTTTGATCAACTTTTCAAGGCTGTCCAAACGGGTCAGCAGTTTTTCAACATCTTTCTTGGTTGCGATGTTATATTTCTGCAGAACGACTTTCATCATTGCGTCTAAGGTGACGATTTTTTCTTTTTTGGCCATGGGAACCTCCTTGAGTCAAGAATTGCGAGTAGACATTAGAAAATATCTTTACTATAGAGTTACTAAAATAGCTAATATTTCCATAAAAGTCAAGAATCCAAATTGTTAATTGTGTAAAAAAGAGTTTATAAACTAGAAATCATAAAAACAGAAAATAGTAAAATACGTCGACTGTTTGTTTGCGATCCTGCATGCCTCATTGATCCCCGTCCGATTTCATGCTATCGTAAGTTGTTCAATCAACGATCCCTCACCCCGGCGATCATCCAGCGGGGATTTTTTTATCGGCCAACGGCTCGAAAGAGAACAAGATGTCGTCTCCCAGATTGCTTCTCAAGAAATGGAATGTCTTTGCCAAAAAGCAGTTCGGTCAGAATTTTCTGGCGGAACCGGCAACGGCGCGACGGATTGTCGAACTGGCTGGGCTATCCTCCGACGATGTCGTTTTGGAAGTCGGAGCCGGTTTAGGCGCATTGACGATTCCCATTGCACTGACAGGCGGACGCGTTTTCGCCGTGGAAAAAGATACCGGTTTGATCCAGATTCTCAAGGACGAGATTCTGGCGCATCAACTGGATAACGTTGAGGTCCTGATGGACGACATTCTCAAGGTCGATCTGCCGGCAATTTCGCAGGCCGCAGGGAAAAAAATCATCATCATGGGGAATCTGCCCTACAACATCTCTTCGCAAGTCGTCGTCCGGTTGATTGACCACAGAAAATTCATCAGCCGTGCCGTTCTGATGTTTCAAAAAGAGCTTGCCCAACGGATCGCCGCATCTCCCGGCGGCAAGGAATACGGACGGATCTCCGCGATGCTTCAATATTGCGCCGACATAAAAACCGTTACCCATATCGCGGCCCATCAGTTTTTTCCGAAACCCAAAGTGGATTCAGCGGTTTTGGATATTCGGTTCAAATCGGAGGTGGATGCCCCGGCGATGGATGAGCGCCTCCTTTTCAAGGTGATGAAAGCCGCATTTGGAAAAAGGAGAAAAACCTTGAAAAACGCTTTGGCCGGAAGTGAACTTGGAATAGACGGTCCTCAGGCCAACGCAGTGCTTGACCAGGCAGGAATTGCTCCCATACGACGGGCCGAGAGCCTCTCCGTTGCTGAATACGTTTCTCTCAGCAATGCATTGTCAGCGATGGCGATGGAATAGGTACGATCCCAAAAAATAACCTAATGAGGCGCAAAAACACAATTATTCGTTGACAAAACAAACATTTGAGATTATCTATATCTACATGCTGCGCAAGCATCAAAGGTCAAACGACACACAAGGAGCAACTCTATGACACTTACGAAAGAGCAAATTGTCGATGCCATTCAAGACCAAATCGGGTTCCACAGAAAAAAAAGTGCAGAGCTGGTTGAGTCGCTGTTGGAGATTATTAAGCGATCCCTTGAAAATGGTGATGACGTCCTGATCAGCGGTTTCGGGAAATTTTGTGTGAAAAAAAAGGCGGAAAGAAAAGGGCGGAATCCGGCCACCGGCATGGACATGATGCTGGAAAGACGAAAGGTGGTTACGTTCAAATGCTCTTCTGTCCTTCGTAATCGCGTGGCGGAAGAAGGTCGGGATTGAACCAGATGAAGCAGCCGTCATTCCTTCTGGTCGACACGAATTCCATCGCCCTGCGTGAGTTGGCGGATATCCTAAAATATATCGGCTGCAAAGACATCCAGCAGGCAAACAATGCAAGCGATGCGTGGACTATCTTGCGCGCGCAGACGTTTTCCTGCGTCATCTCCGCCTGGGATATGCCCGATATGTCCGGTCTCGCGCTACTGCGAATCACCAGAGGAGATAACCGTCTTTTCAGTATGCCGTTCTTTCTGACGGATACGGCTTTCACGAAAGTGAAAGTAATTCAGGCCGGGCAATCCGGTGTTACCGGACTGATGGTCTGTCCTTTTGATATCAGCAACATAAAGGAAAAAATCAATGCGCTTTCCGAGCCCTCCGCAGATGACATCCCGTCCGAAGCGAGAGAAAGTCTCGAAGAGGGGATGTCGCTGATTGAAAACCATCATTATGAAAAGGCGCTGGCGGTTTTCGAATCACTGACCGAAAAAAGCGAAAATGCTGAATATTTTTATAATATTGGATATATCAAAACCGCCCAGGAAAAATATGGGGATGCCATTACCGCTTTTCGCAAGGCCACCCAGCTGGATCGTCTATATGCCAAAGCGTATGAAGCCATGGGAAGAGCGTATAGCCAAATGGGCAATACCGCAGAGGCCCAAAAGTTTTTGCAGAAGGCAGCGGATATTTATGTGAGCAAGGACAAAGTTGAAAATGCCGAAGAAATATTAAATGAAATCCTGCAAATAAGCCCCGACACCATCAATGTATACAATAGTTTGGGCGTCCTTTACCGCAAAAAAGGGGATCTTGACAATGCTCTCGGCAATTACAAGAAAGCCCTGAAAGTCCATCCGGACGAATCGCATATACACTATAACATCGGTCGAATATACCTGGAAATGAAGTCGCCAGCGGAAGCCAAGAGACATTTTGTGCGGGCGCTCAAGCTGGAGCCGGACTTCAAGGAAGCGCGAGAAGTGCTGAAAGCGCTCGAACTGGTTGCCACCTGACTCCGGTTATTTCGCACCCGCAGCTTTAGCGAACCGTGAATCGACGAATTTTTCAAGATCGATTTTGGTCGTCATGATTTTCATTTTGTCGTGCATATAATCTTGAATCGTGGCCAAATCGGCAATCACCGGAAATAACTCACTGGTCGTGATGCGATCCGGTGGTTGTGTCAATACGCGATGAACAACGGACTGGTCTTGGCCTAAAAAACTCGCACCAATAGCGGCGGCGGCGTCCGGCTGCGCATCGATCGCAATTCCCGATTTGACAAGACTGTTGGTCAACTCCTGGACGGCGTCCGGATGTCGTGCGATCATATCATCCTTGATGACGAGCACGCAGCAAGGATGATTGGGCCAAAGATCCTTGGAAAGGTAAAATTCTTCGCATAGGCCGCTTGCAATGGCCTGTGAACCGATGGGCTCGGCAACGATGAATCCGGCGATTTCGCCCTCATCATCATACTGAATGGCGTCATTCATCATCATCGGCGCCATGACTTCCAGTGTTACATCAATTCCCTGTTCATTGCTGGTTCCCGGTCTCAAGCCTTTTTCCGCCAAGAGTTTATGAAACAGCATATTGTGGACCGAAAGCTGATAGGGGATCAATACGACTTTGCCTGCAAAATCTTCTATCTTATCAATATTGGCCTTCTTGCTTTTGACGAGAATGCTACCGGATTTATGGGTGAAGAGGATCAGTTTTATACCGACCCCGGATTTGTATAGGTCCATCGCCGTCGGCGCGAGGATGAAAGCGCCGTCGATGGCACCGCTCGCAAGGCCGTCGGCAATTTCGTTCCAACCGTTTTTCAACACCGTTTCCAAGGAGCAATGCTGGAACGTCTCTTTTCCTTTTTTGAGTTTCAGGTCCGTCACTCCCAATATCAAGTGGTCGGTGATTTTCAGGTGTCCTATTTTAATGACGGGTTTGTCGGCCATTGTCTACCCTCCTTCGTGATTGGTTGGCTTTGCATGAAAACGGATAGTAGGATTGTTTGGGAAGAGATGCTACTTGAAAATCTTTTCTATTTTTTCAGATATGGAATCGGCAGTGAACGGTTTGACCACATAGTTTGTCACGCCCGCCTTTACGGCTTCGATGACATTCTGTTTTTGGGCTTCGGCTGTCACCATCAATACGGGGATATCCTTCAGGGTGTCATCGGCCCGGATCGTTTTCAACAGGTCCAGGCCGGTCATCTGGGGCATGTTCCAGTCGGAAATAATCAAATCAAATTTCTTTTTTTTAAGTTCTTCCAGTGCGGTAGTGCCATTATCCGCTTCGGAAATGTTGGTGAACCCGATCTGCTTGAGAATATTTTTTAGAATTCGGCGCATGGTTGAAAAATCATCAACGACGAGAATTTTCTTTGATAGATCCATTGCAATCATCCTCCGCGGTTGTTGAAAATTCGATTTTCCCGCCACGCCATAAAACCGTCGTCGGTTATAATGGGGTGGCGAATGAAATTCGAGCCTATTCGTCACAGCAGCGATTTTATCAAAAAGAGAACAGCTCGACAGTCACGAGAGAAATAAAAAAATGTGAAATGGAATCGGTTGAATTTGTTTCGAGATATTTAATGGAAGGAATATACCATAATCGGATAAGAAGGTCCACCCTCAATTTCGGATAGCTCCGGGTGACTGCGTATCTCCAATATCACGGTTCGAATTCCGCAGTTCATTAGGGCTTATTCGATTCGGAGTCCTCCCAAGACGATGATGATCGTTGCGGGATGGTGATGTTTCGTTTTTTGGGGTCTTTCTGGCTGCGGAAAAAAATCGCGGTGTGTCCGATCATTCCGACCATTTCACAAAACGATTCGGCTTGGATTTGATCGGCAATTTCCACTTTCCGTTCTTTTTCCTTGCAATCGATGTATTTTACTTTGATCAGTTCGTGGGCATCCAGGGCGTCATTCAATGTCTGAATAACGGTCGCGGTGATTCCCCGATGTCCGATGTGGACGCATGGTTTCATGTCGTGGGCCAGGGACCGTAAAAATTTTCGTTGAAAGCCGAGTAGTTTCTTCATCGTTGACCTCAACCTCGCATGCGAGGCTCTCCATGGGTGGATCGTTTTCCGCTACCCCTCGCTTTCATCCAATATGCGTTCCGCCTCTTCAATGGAGGTTACATTTCGGGCATGATAGCCGAGAGCGACGGATTGTTTGTCAAACTGAAAGTGGCCCAAGGCTCCGAATTGTTTTCTCACCCGCACCACATTTTTCAGTCCGGCCTCAACCATCGTTTTTTGTGTCTGATAAATATATTTTTCGTCCTCTTCGGGACCGACTTCGTACTCTCGTAAATCGGTTACACACGTGAACCCCGGTTTCAAGGTTTGACAGGCTTGACCGACTTTTTCGACAATGGTTTTGATTTCATCTTGGTTTTCTCTCTTTCCCACTGTTATGTACAGTCGGTTCTTTTCCAAGTCTATCCGGACATCATGCATGGCCTCCTCCATTCTTTCAACAGCAAATTGAATGTTCAATTTCCTCCAGAAATCGGCTTTTCTGCGTCGGCTCCCCTTTGCGATATTGCGAGCAACTCAGAAAAAGATACCGCTCGGCACGGGTTATCGCCACATACATCAGCCGTCTTTCTTCTTGTAAATCGTCGTCATTGTTCTTCGATCTCCAGTGTGGAAACAGATCCTCCTCGCACCCTGATATAAAAACAGTAAAATATTCAAGCCCTTTGCTGGCATGTATGGTTGAGAGGTTGACACCGCTTGACGGATTCTCGGTTTCCTCCTCGCGATCCTCCCGGATCAGGGAGGCTTCTTCCAGATAGTCCGCGATGGTTTCCTTCTGGGATGCGGTATACCGTAATTCGTCGATATTTTCCACCCGCGTCGTGTAATCGGATTCGGTTTTGGAATAATTTCGAAGATAATCCAAATAATCGCTTTTTCTCAGGAGAACCTCGACGGCCTTACCTGGAGGGTGGTGTTTGATATCATCCAGAATATCAAATAACGCGGAAAGCGACTGGTGGTTTTTACCGGACAGGATTCTCTGGGACAGTACCCAACGCGCTGCATCCTGAAGGCTCATCTCGTCTTTGCGATTGTTGCCGATCTTGGTAATCATGGCGGGTCCAAGGCCGCGTTTGGGAATGTTGATGATACGTTCAAACGCGACATCATCCTTTGGAAAAACAGCCGCGGTCAAATAGCAGTTAATATCCAATATTTCCTTTCGGTCAAAAAATCCCTTTGAACCCATCATACGGTATTGCAGTCCAAGGCGGCGAAAGGCCTTTTCAAAGGCCAGTGAACAAAATTTTGTCCGGTATAGAACCGCCATTTTTTCAAGTGGAATCCCCATTTTCTGAAATGAAAAAAGCTTCCGTCCCACCCAATCGGCCTCCGCCTCTTCATTGAAAAATTCATGGGTTTCGACTATGCCGCCGCGTTTTTGGGAGAAACAGGCCTTTTCCATGCGACTGGCATTGTATCCAATCAGGTCGTTGGCGACCTGTACGATTTCATCGGAAGACCTGAAGTTTTCTTCCAGCTTATAAATCTGAGCGCCTTTATAGGTGTTCTGAAAAGAGAGGAAATGGTTTATATTGCTGCCTCGAAAACCATATATCGCCTGCCAGTCATCTCCCACGCAGAACAGGTTGCCGTTTGCCAGCAGGAGACGCGTCAATTCTTCCTGAAGATTGTTGGAGTCCTGATATTCATCGACCAGAACATACTGAAAAAAGCTGCGGTATTGCTCCCGCACCTCCGGGGTGTCACGCAGCAGATTCCGTACCTGGAAAAGGATGTCGTCAAAATCAACCGCGTTTCGATCACGCAGCGCTTTTTCATATAAGGAATAAATATCCGCCAGCCGAATATGGGAAATATGGTCGGAGTGATCCATATATCGTCCGGGGTCACCTGAATTTTTGGCATTTGAAATTTGTCCGAGAACCGTGCGGACGATTTTTTTGTCGTAGTTCAGTTTCACCAAGATTTCCGTCAGTGTTTTCTGTTGCTGATAATCGGCATAAATCTGCAAGGGGCGTTGATACCCCAACAAATGACAATGGTCTTTCAGGATTTGGTAGCAGGCGCTATGATAGGTCCTCACCCAGGGAAAGCGGGCGGCTGAAAGTCCGGTGAGGTGAACGAGCCGACTTTTCATCTCACCGGCGGCTTTATTCGTGAACGTAATGGCAAGAATCCGGTTTGAATCGAATCCGCACGAAACCAAATGGGCGATTTTGGCCGTCAGGGTTCTGGTCTTGCCGGAACCGGCACCGGCAATTACCAGCGCCGGCGAACCGTTATGTTCAACAGCCACCTGCTGCTGTTTGGTCAATTGAATCATACATTATACTCCAGTAGCATCATGCTTTGCTTCATAAGACATAAGCTTGTCCAAAGGTCAAGATAAAAGGGCACATCGATTTTTCATGGAAGCTGAAGTGGAACACACCGATATGTCGTTGTATTTTAACCGGAAGATCGTTCGACTGGTGGGATGAACATCGGGAGATTAGTTCGCGGCCTTATGATTTCCTTCCAATTTGGTAAATTCCATTGCATTATCAACGGCGATATCCATAATATATTTTTCCGGATTGACCTGAACACCGCTGAGACGCACCTCGTAATGTAAATGGGGGCCCGTGCTCCGGCCGGTGTTTCCTACACGGGCAATAATTTCGTTGCGTCTGACGGTGTCGCCGCTTTTTTTCATCACCTTGTCACAGTGGGCATAACGGGTGGAAATACCATGACCATGATCGACCACCAATGTTTTTCCCAAAAACACCTTTTGACCCACAAAGCTCACGACACCATCCGCAGAAGCGAAGATGGGATCGCCTTTTGGGGCGGCAATATCCAGTCCCTTATGCATTTCGCGGCGACCGGTGAAGGGCGAGAGCCGATATCCGAACCTGGAGGAAATCCGGCCCTGCACCGGCAAGATGGATGGTGTCGAGGCAAGTATATTTTGCTTTTCCTTCATCCGTTTCAGAATGGTCTCGAATTCTTTCTGCTGACAGTCCGAGGCCCGATCCAGGCCTGTCATCTGTTCATGCATCTCACGAATCAAACTATCGTGGCGTTTTGTGAGGGAGACCGTCGGATTCAAATCCTCCGGTATGGATCCGCCGACACCGAAAATCCCTTTGTTCTCATCCGGCTGGGTAATATTGGCGATAACCCGAATCGATTTTTCAAAATCGTTCAGGGTGACCAGTTTTGATTTCAGCGCATTGATCTCGTTTGCAAAAAGTTGGATTTGTTTTCGCTGCCGGGTGATTTCCTCTTGCTGGGTGAGCATCTGTTGTTCAAGCGCTTTTTTTCTGGTGTTGATTTGTTTCAGATGACAGTAATCGCGCGTCATCAGAAAAAAAGCCATCAGGCATCCCACCACCAAGAGACAGACGGAATAAACAAACGATTTGGGAAAAGACGTCTGATTGATTTTGGATCCGCAATTCCGTAGGACGACAAGAGTGATTGTGCTTCGCATGGCTCGCTTCTTTTCGTTTCGGTACAAGAGATCTGGTGCGGACGCAGCCCAATTAAACGCCAATAAATGCAAATTATTACAATCAAAATACGGGAGAGCTGTCAACCGATTTATCACCTTTTTCCTGATTTTTTAGACGGTATCCGTACATATTTCATGATATTTCAGATTGTCAGGTCCATGAATATTTTTATGGAATCGGTTGACGAACATCCGGGCCACCATTATGTTCCGGTAAGATCAACGGTCGAAAAAACGCGTGTTATTCGAAAAGAGGATGTACCGGATAATCGGAGATTCGGTCGGAAAGGATTTGGTGGCAGCATGCCGTTCAGCAGAAAACCCGGACTGACGGGTAAGGTGTATATACCCAAAGAGAATGTTCTGGTGGTAAAAAAATATGACTGCAAAGGTTGTTATTCATGCCAACTGTGCGGCGATGATCGTTGCGCGCTTTGTCGGCCGCAACAAAAAGGGTGCGGAGTCACATGCAAGCGTCATTCGGAAATCGGGTAGGCGTTTAGATACGTTCGGCCGAAAAAATGTTCTCTTCATCCATTTCAATCAATACACCGGCCCCGCTTTTCCCTACGCTGCAGTTCACAACGAGGGTCTTTCCCCTTTCGACAATTCCGGGTCTTTCGTGGATATGGCCGCATAACAACATCCGCGGATTCCTCGCATCCACCAGCGCGCTGACCGCCGAGCTTCCGGCGTGCCATTTACCGGCAACTTCATCCAGGGTGCCAAATGGCGGCGGATGCGTCACAACGACGTGTCGGGAATGGACAATCGTTTCAAGTGTTGCCATCATTCGTTTTTCCCGAATGCAAAGCCGGGATCGAAACGGCAGCAGTATCGTACCGCCGACACCGACGAACCGGATTCGATCCATGACGATCTCCCGTAAATGCAGGGAGGATACGTTTTTGTAGCTAAGAAGCAGCTTTTCCATGTCGGGCCGGTCCGTATTGCCGCGAACGACCAACACGCGTAGCCCCAAATCCTCCAGATCGTCAAGGATCGGGGTTGGCCGAAAAAAACTGGAGACATCCCCGGCCACGACCAAGACATCCGGGCAATGACGCCGGATCGCCTGCTGAATCAGAAGAAGCCGGTCCTGACGGGAATGGATATCGGCGACTGCCAGGATGCGCATATTTTTCCCTTTTTCCGTTGGCTGATCTGCAAAAGGACAGTTGTTCCCCTATCGTATTTACACACATGATTCAAGACTGAATCCCAATCACCGAAAACGGCAGCCCGGGAAACTCCCTTCCCCGGGAGCAAAAGTCTTGTTATAACGTGTTTTATATGCTATCTGGGAAAAGTTTTTCAGGAGTGCTCTTGAAAAAACAATGGTATTCTTGCATCATGATAAGGATCTCTTGAAAGGAAAGCGAATCAATGAAACAAAACGAGAAATTCGTACCAATGATGCTCACGCTGATTGTCGGCGTTGTTCTACAGGTATTATTCATCATTCCGGATACCAAGGATACACCTGGCAGAGCGGTCATCGAGTTCGCGAGGGCATATTTCCAAATCGACGGAGTGGCGATGAAGGGCCGGTTTTGTGATGGCGACAAATCCATGGCAGATTCAGATGCCGTCGGTCGGTATGTTTATCAAAAAACGATAGAAGCCCGGGAAAGAGGTTTGGGATTATTTTATTTGAAGGACAAGCTGTATGAGATCCGGACCCATCGGATCAGTGGGGACGAGAAAAACGCTGAAATACGACTGACGGCCGAAGTCAAGCCGCCGCTGAAATCTTTTTTTACAAAGGAAGGCTATCGTCCATTGGACGAGATTGTTACGGTCGTTAACGATAACGGCCGGTGGAAGGTCTGCGGCCATCCTTTTTCCATGGGCCTTTGATCAATAGCGCCGATGCGCACACACACAGAGAGCCCAGAACAATCTTGCTATGAATGCGTCCGGGAGACGACAGCCGGATTCGTAGCCGAACCCCATCATTATTTGGATGATCCATGAAACGTGTCACCCAAGGAATGGATGGATCTGTTGAACGTGGCGGTTTCAACAGGCGTCTGCGGTAAACGCTTCGAGTAATTCTCCTGTGCTCTCTGTGTGAATGCGCTTCGTAACAAAAAACCCCTCGTCTTGTCCGTAGCAAGGCGGGGGGTTTTAAATGGCGATCCCGAACTGAAACAACCTTGACCACGAAGGCGCTTTCTTTTCATCCGGGTAGGTCTCCTGGCTTGTGGATCGTTCTACTTACCGCCTCTTCCCGTTCCGTCCGTTTGGAACAGTGAGCATTACGGTTTTCGTCCCCACATACAGTGGCGGGCCCGCAGCGGATTCTCACCGCTTTCCCTTTTATGCCCCTTTCGGGCACCGGGATGATATTGGGAATTATATAAAAACCAATCGGGTCAATATGTCAAGGAGAATCTCTTTGGCTTTCCCGGCTCTCGAACTTGACACAATGCCGATCGCCTGATACAAGCCGGTCAGTAACGGCAGTAGCGGATTGCGTTTTTGTGGTGCGGCGCGTTTCGTCGCCGAGACCCACTTTTCCTTTGAAAGGGGATTCCCATGTCATCCTTGGACGAACAAATACTCCGCACGGCAAAGGAGGTGGCGGTCAAATTTATCGAGGTCGGAAGAATTTCCCCGGCGGCGTTCGATGAATCGTTCCGCGCTATTTATCGAACGGTGGCGGAGGCCGTGCGGGGCGGGGGCCCGGATCCAGAGCAACGGAACGTAAAGGTCGACTAAACAGTCTAAAAGACCGTGTTCCGGAGGCGCGTCTTTTTGCATTATCCGGAACCCGCACAACAATCCTGCATACTTTCTAATGTGCTTCCGCCCAGTTTTCTCCACAAGCGATATTCACCTTGAGGGGCACCCGTAGTCTCCAAACTTCCTCCATTACTGTTTTTACGCTTTTTTGAACCGCCGCAAGTTCCTCCGTCGGCACTTCGAAGACCAGTTCGTCATGCACCGATAATATCATTGCCGTCCGAAAGCCTTGTTCCTCAAATGCCGCAGAGACGTTGATCATGGCCAGCTTGATCAAATCGGCGGCGGTCCCTTGGATGGGGGTGTTGATGGCGATTCTTTCCGCGAACTGACGAAGGTTCTGGTTGCTGCTGTTGATATCCGGCAAAAGGCGGATCCGATCCAGCAGGGTGGTGGTCCGACCGCTTTTCCGAGTGGCTTCAATGGTTCGGTCGATAAATTGTTTGACGCCTTTGTAGCGTGAGAAATAATGATCGATATAGGTTTTCGCCATTTTCTGACTGATGCCGAGGGCCCTTGAAAGACCGAAGGGGCTCATACCGTAAACGATTCCGAAATTGATCGCCTTGGCCTGTCTGCGTATTTCAGGCGTGATGAAAGACGGCAACATTTCAAACACCTCGCTAGCCGTTCGCGTGTGAATGTCTTCGTCATTTTGGAAGGCTTCTATCAGAATGGGATCTTCTGCATAATGGGCGAGAATCCGAAGTTCGATCTGGGAATAGTCGGCCGAAACCAGCTTCCATCCTTCGCGGGGAATGAAGGCGCTGCGGATTTCCCGGCCGTCATCGTCACGCACCGGGATATTTTGCAGATTCGGTTCCGAACTGCTCAGTCTGCCGGTCGCGGTAATGGTCTGGTTAAAGGAGGTGTGCAAGCGGTTGCTCTCCGGGTTGATAAGCTCGATTAACGCGTCGGCGTAAGTCGACTTGAGCTTCGCCAGGGTGCGGTGTTTCAATACCAGCGCCGGCAACTCATGCCGCTCTGCAAGAAAAGTCAGGACCTCGACATCCGTGGAGTAGCCTGTTTTTTTCTTTGTTTTCTTTTGAACCGGCAGGCCGAGCTTATCAAAAAGAATCGCACCCAGCTGTTGGGAGGATTTGATGTTGAAGGTTTCCCCCGCCAGGCGGTAGATGTCTTCCTCGATTCTGTCGAGACGCGTTTCGAATGATTTGGAGAGCTCGCGCAGCTTGTCCTTGTTCACGCAAATACCCTGCATCTCCATTTTCATCAGAACCCGCACAAGGGGCATTTCCACCTTTTCAAACAAGGATCGCAATCCGAATTCTTCCAGCATGGGGCTGAGGACGTGAAATGCCTTCAAGGTGATGTCGGCGTCTTCGCAGGCATATACCGATGCTTTCTCAAGGGGCACATCCGCGAAGCTGATGGCGGCCTTACCCTTTCCCGCCACTTCTTCATAGGAAATCATTTTGTGGTCGAGAAAATCAAGGGCGATTTGATCCAGGCCGTGCGCCCGCTTGGAAGGGTCTATCAAATAGGATGCGAGCATGGTGTCAAAGAAAACGCCTTCCAGCCGGATGCCGTGCTGCTGCAGTACGATCCAATCATATTTGATATTCTGACCTACTTTTTGAATGTTCGGATTTCCCAGCAGCGGCTGCAACGTTTGCAGCACCTTGCCGATCGGCAGTTGCACAACCCCATCGGTATCGGTATGACCGACGGGAATGTAAAACGCCTCGTCCGTCCGATATGAAATTGAAATACCGACGAGTTTTGCCTGCATGGGGTCGAGTGAGGTCGTTTCGGTGTCCAGGGAAAATCGACCGGCGGCCTCCAACTGTTTCGTCAGGTCGTGGAGTTCTTCCATACGGGTGATCATACGGTAGCTTTTTTTTGAAAGATCCTGCTGTATCACCTTTTTATGCTGCAGCTGTTTGAATTCCAGTTCCTGATAGATGGCTGCCAGGGCGTCGTCCTTGACGTTTGTAACCCGAAAGGCATCCGGTATAAAGTCAATCGGCGCTTGAGTATCGATGGTCACAAGATCACGACTGAGCAGCGCCTGCTCTTTCTGTTGCAACAGCTTCTCCCGTTGTTTTTGTTGAGATACCTGATGGATCCGTTCGTAGAGAAGAGGGATGCTTCCGAACTGCCGGATCAAAGCGGCCGCGGTTTTGGGACCGATGCCGTGAACACCCGGGATATTGTCCGATGTGTCGCCGGAAAGCCCCATGATGTCGATCATCTGCGACGGAAGGACGCCGAAGGATTGTTGGATGCTTTCGGTGTCCGTAAGGTGATCTTTCATGGGATCCCAGATGATGGCCCCGTCGGATACCAGTTGCATGAAATCTTTATCGCCGGTGACCATGATGACGCTAAATCCTTGTGACAAGGCTTTGCGGGAAATCGTACCGATGAGATCGTCGGCCTCGAATCCCGCCATTTCGATCATTTTCAGGTTGAATCCGTCAACGATGGCCTTGATGTAAGGCAATTGAACGACGAGATCCTCCGGCATGGGCGGACGGTTTGCTTTGTAATCGGAATACATCCTGTGACGGAACGTGGGACCTGGGGTATCAAAAAAAATGCCGGCATATTCGGGATTTTTGTCCGCCATCAATTTCAACAGCATTTTGGTGAAACCGAACGTCGCATTGGTGGGAATGCCTTTGGAGTTGGATAAATTGCGGATGGCATGATAGGCCCGATAGATATAAGCGCTTCCGTCGACAAGGTAGATGGTTTTCCGAGAGTTCATTGTTGATTCCTGATCCCATTTTGACGGACCGTATTGACGGACCGTCAAAATGGCCGTAGTATAATAAACTTTCCATTGATGACCCAATGGCGAAAAAAACAAGGCTGTGGTAGAAATTTTTCATCGTAATTTCAAATAGGTTGGCACGGACCATAGCATGGATACAGACAAACGACAAGCGCAGGCTGCCGGTGAATCCGGATATCGATCGACCGGCACGCCCATGCCGGCGGAAACCCGAAAAAGGCGTCATCGTCGCAGACTGGATGCCTGTTGCTGTTGTCGGCAGGAGGCGCCGTTTTGCTGGCAATGCCGATGCGGCTTCAGCATTTGTCAGGTCTGCATGGGTGAAAACGTCTGGGGCATGTCCTGTAACGGTATTACCTGGCAATGCCCGGACTGCGGAGCCCAGAATGGCTTTGGAAACCAGTGACAAGCCAGGCAGATTTATTTTTCTATGAATAACCTCCCCCGGAAAATTGGTTTGACGGTTTTTCTCCTGGTCATGCTCGCGGTGATAGGCGCTGGTTTTTATGTGGGCATGATCCTCTTGGACCAGAACAGGCTGCGCGTTTTGATCGAGGCCGAGGTTCGCAAGACCATCGGGCAGTCGGTTGCTATCGGAAAGGTCAAACTGGGTTTTCGGGAAGGGCTGATCGTCGATCTGAATTCCATCCAGATGGGAAACAAGGAAAGGCTGTTTCTATCTGTGGGGCATATCAAGGCCAAGCTTTCCATTTTGAATCTGATCCGGGGTGAAAAGGGGATACAGGGGCTGTATTTATCCCGTCCCCAATTGTTCGTGAGACTGGAAAACATGACGGATGTTGCGTCCCAATCGGCCGCCGCCGTCCCCGTCATTGAAATGGAAGACGGCACCATTACCGCTTTGTTCCGGAACACCGAATTGACCTTTTCCAACGTAAACGGGCGTCTCGATGAACAGAACCTGCGACTCGTCGCTCGGTATCAGGGGGCTGAAACCCAGTGCTTCGTGAGACGCATGGCGTCCGGGTGGAGAGGTGAAATAAATATCAACGACCTCCAAATCCATGCGCTGGATTCACGGGTCGGCGGAACAACCGATCTGGATATGCAGGTCGACTTGGGTCGGCATGGCATTTCCCTTTCAACGAATATGAGAGCCCGGGAGGTCGTCTTTCCCGGTGGCGGCACACCGATGAGGGAGCTAAACAGCCAATTGAAGGCAACGATCACCGAAAACGATCTGGAATTTTCGGATCTGATGATTCAAACGCCCTTTATCCGGATATCCGGTAAGGCCCATGTCAGCAGCCCCCTGGATCTTGAAAAACTGAAACGCGCCAATTTGAATCTGGCCCTCTCATCGAACATCTTCGACTATGAGGAACTCGTTCGTCATCTGCCCATGGAATATTTTCCTGATTGGTTGACCATCCTGCTCGCCAGGCAGATTCGCAACGGAAGTATGCATTTTGAATCGATCGCCTACAGTGGCCCTCTCTCGGCATTCAATGCCCAAGGAGATTTTTTCAATCGTCTCGCCATCGAAGGTGAACTGAGCGGAATGAGCTTCGGAGCCGGATACAGTGAGGATCGCATCACCGACATCGCCGCAAAAGTTTGCACAGCAAACGGGGATTTGGCGTTTACGAATATTTCGGGTACCATCGAAAACTCTCGGATGAACACGGTGGATTTGCTTTTTCCAAAAATACTCGATCCGGGGAGCAGGGTCGTGGTGACGGTCGATATGAATCTGCCGGCCATGTATTTTACAAAGGCCTGGCGGGCCGGTATGTATTCTGAGGCAGGCTTTCACCTGTTGGATCCCCTGGCACGGATCGAAGGCGGTCGGATATCGGCGAAGGTCGTTTACCGGCATGGGATGGAAGACGGGGCGCCGCAAATAAAAGGGGATGTCCAGCTGCAGGATGGCGGGTTTACCTGGGGCAACCGGTTTTTTGAACATGTCTCAGGCAATGCCGTGATTCCGGATTTTGGTAAGCCCGCCGATATTCACCTGGCCGGATTGATCAACGGCTTTCCGGTAAGCCGTTTGGACCTCACACTCTTTGAACTTTTCGGGGAACCGCATTATCGATTCCAATTGACGGCGAAGCAGTTGCCAAACGCGAACCGGTTCAAGTTGGACGGCGACAGTCTGATCCTCGCGACCGGTTCCGGCAAGGGCGAGAGTTACCAGGGGGATGTCGACATCCGTGTTTCGGGATTTGATATGTTGGGTAAGCAGTACGGGCTGTTGGACGGGGAAATCCAGGGGACGGGGAAAATGAACGGCCGTTTGTGGCCTGAATTCAGATTTGATCTGACCGACGCCAGTCTGCAGATGCCCGATGGCCGCATCGCACTGGAACATCACTTGCAGGAAAACGGCGGTGACGTGTCCGTCCTGGGAAGCCTGGCCGTATACGAACTCGTTGACGGCCACCCCAGACCGGCCCGGCCACTGAAGGGACATGTCAATATGAATCTGGCATGGGCGGCCGGTCGACCATTGACCGGACAATTTCATTTCAGGGAGTTCGCCTTGTATTATGACGATGCCATTACCGTCCTCAACGGACCGATATCGATTCAAGGTGAAACGCTCTCGACCGCCGAATTGAATGTATTACGCAAAGATACCCGGTATCGCGTATCCGGTGATTACAACACCGTCCCGCCGGCTCGTTTTACGGGTGAAGTGGCGGTTCAGGGATTACGGATCAGCAAAAAGCCAGGCGAAGCCTCACAGTTGCCCGAAGATCTCGTCGCCGAAGCCGGGTTGTCGTTTTCGGATCTTATGCTATACGGTATTCAATTTGATACCGGTACCGCAAAGGCCCGCCTCGAGGATGGAAGGCTAAAATTTTATGGGGCCGAACTCAACGGAAAAGACGGATCCATCAAGGGGGATCTGGAAATATCGAATTTCGAGCCCACTCGGCTGGATTTTTCCGTCGATTTTCGGGATCAGGGTGTGAAAAATCTGCTCAACACATTCTATTCGGGGAAAAGCCTGATCGAGGGGAAACTGCGGTTACAGGGCCGTCTGACAGGGACGAGCCAGCTTCTGAACGGACTTCTTTCATTCTCGGCGCAACACGGCCATACCATGAAATCGTCGCTCGTGACAAAATTGTTTGGGGCGTTGAACGTTTATAAAATCATCAAATCACGCGGCCTGAATTTGGAAGAAAAACGATTTTCCTATAACAACATTCAAGTCAATTTCACCATTAAAGACAGTATCGCGGCTTTCGACGATTTCTATCTGGACAGTGATTCCATTCAGTTGTCCGCCGTCGGAACCTATACCATCAACACCCATGAAATCGACGCCCTGGTAGGGGTCCAACCCCTTGAGTCCCTGGACCGTGCCGTCAGCGCCATTCCGGTGATCGGATGGGTCCTGACCGGTGACGGCGGCAAGCTCATCGTGGTGACCCTCAGCATCACCGGTACAACCGATAACCCTGTAATTAATCTCGCGCCTGTCAATCGCGTCTCGGAGCCCATGGCGGACACGCTCCTCCGGGTTCTCAAACTTCCCGAAAAACTAATTCAGAAGCCGAAGGAGCTCATTTCCGGGGAAAGGAAGTGATGTTCCCCTATATATCGTCTGAATCTTTTTTGTCTTCGATCTGTTCTTTTTTCTCGGTTTCGGTGGTCGCTTTTTTAAAATTGCGGATGCCTTTACCAAGTCCTGCCCCGATTTCAGGCAGTTTACCGGCACCGAAAATAATCAGAATAATGACAAGGATGACAAGTAGCTCCGGCATGCCGATGCCAAACATATACGCCTCCTAAGTGTTACCATAATTCGGCCCGTTCAGGGGCCTGCAAAAAGATGTTGAAACGATCGCGTTGTCAGCCCCCCGGCGGTCCATCGTTTTCGATCCGGGTTAGTAGCTGGGAAGCTTATATCACCGGGTATGGGGCGTGTCAACAAACCTCAAAAAACAAGATCCTCGCGGCTTCCCTTCGAAATCCCTTGAGAACTTTGCCGGAATCGACTATCAGTTTACTTTCGGGAGAGGGACGAACCTCTCCGATCAGCGCTTCACCATTTAATCACTTTCGTCATTTGAGAATTTGCAAAGATGACGGGACTCGGAAAGGAAGTCGTATGAAAGCCGATTTTCAGGCAAACGGTAATGCGACCCTCATCGGCAGCTTGCCCATGAATGACCATCGGGAAGCTGCCCGTCTGGTACTGGAACACACACCCGACATTCCCCTCTGGGTGCAGCTGCCGGTATTCCGGCAGGAAGGCATGATGGTGCAATTCCTGCCCGGTTTTCCGGGTCTTACCCAAGCGGGAGACAGAACCTTTATTAATACGGACGGTGATGACTTTGAGCCGGAGTTACTATCGTTTTATGAAGACTTTCTTGCGGTTACCGAGGGAAATCGGGATTTGGAACTCTCCCGGTTTTCACTGGCAAAGGATACCGCCCCTGGTTTTTTTGAAATGCTGTTTCAGCTGGATATGCTTGACACCCCCCCCCTGGCCTTGAAGGGGCAGATTACCGGGCCCATCACCTTGGGGACCGGTATGACGGACCAGAGCGGGCGCGCGATTTTTTATGACGAACGGCTTCGGGATGTGAGCGTAAAAATGCTGGCGCTGAAAGCTCGCTGGCAGGTCGAGCGCCTATCAAAATATGGGCGTCCCGTGCTGCTTTTCTTTGACGAACCGGCCTTGACCGGATTTGGGTCCTCCGCCTTTATCAGTATCTCAAAAATGGAAATAGCGGCCTGTCTCAAGGAGGTAATTGACGCGGTGCATGACCAGGGAGGGTTGGCCGGTGTTCATATATGTGCCAATGCCGAATGGTCTCTTGTGCTTGAATCTTCGGCCGATATCATCAGCTTTGACGCATATGCGTATTTCGACCGTTTCCTGCTGTATCCACAGCAATTGAAACAATATCTTCACGGTGGGGGGATCATTGCCTGGGGGATCGTCCCGACCCTCAGCCCTGAGGATTTGGAAAAGGAAAGCGTTGATTCTCTGACCGCCATGTGGCATGAAAGGGCCGCCCAGCTTGCCGCGGTCGCGGGTTTACCCGTTGCAGACGTCCTTTCCCGGTCGTTGATCACGCCGGCATGCGGAACCGGCTCCCTGACACTTGCGCAGGCGACACGGGTCCTGGAGCTTACGGCGGGAGTATCCCAACGGATCCGAAACGAGGCGGCGGGACGCTGAGCAAACAGTAACCTGTTTTCATATCGAAATAAGAGGTGATTATGCTTGAAACCAGTACAAAAAGGAATTTCGCGGGGGCCAACAAATACATACTGGATGATGAACTGGCCCAAATCGTAAATATTTCCATGGCGCTGGAGATGCCGCTGCTGCTGAAAGGGGAGCCGGGCACGGGTAAGACCATGCTGGCGCATGCCATTGCCGAGAACTTGAAAATGCCCCTCATCGTATTGAACGTCAAATCGAGTATGAAACTGGTGGACGCTCTGTATCAATATGATACCCTGACACGTCTGAACGACAGCCGTTTCGGCGATTCCTCACGGGATGTGAGCAATATCGAGGACTATATTCGCATGGGTAAGATCGGGCAGGCGTTTACAGCGGAAAAACGGACCGTGCTGTTGATCGATGAGATCGACAAAGCGGATACCGACTTCCAGGATGATATGCTCGATGTGTTGGATCAGATGCAGTTCGACATTATCGAAATCGATAAAACCATCGGTGCCCGGCATCGGCCGGTGATCATTATAACTTCCAACGCCAAAAAGGATTTGTCCGATCCGTTTCTGGGCCGATGCAATTTTCATCATATCGCCTTCCCGGATCCCAAGATGATGCGAAAAATCCTGAATGTGCATTTCCCGGACATCGATAGTTCACTGGCGGATCACGCGGTGACGGCATTCTATGGATTACGTGAACTGGATTCCATTGAAAAACGGCCCGCCACTCGGGAACTCATTAACTGGGTTAGAGCCCTGCAATCGGATCCGGATTTTTCACCCAAAAAGTTGACCAAAGGTGAATTGCCCTACCTCGGCATTCTTTTCAAAAAAAGTCAGGATTATGCCCATGCGCAAAACAATGTCAGCCGGCGGAAACTGTTTTAACCATTGACTGCTAAAGGTACTGTCGCATGTTTGTCGAATTTTTTTATAAAGTGAGGGAGAGCGGCATCCCGGTCAATCCCACTGCTTTTCTGACGCTTCATCGTGCGCTGCAAAGCGGCCTGGTCAACAGCCTGAATGATTTTTATACCGCTTCACGCTCGATTCTCGTTAAAAGTGAGCGCTATTTTGATTTGTTCGACCAGATCTTCGCCCACCATTTCCAGGGAGCGGAAATGCCGGATACCGAAGGTATCGAGCTGGAGGAAATGGCAAAAGCCTTGCTGGAGGAATGGTTGAAGGATCCGCAGGAATTCGCCAGGGCGTTGGGTATGGATGCATCGGAACTGAGCAACCTCACGCCGGACGAATTGATTGAATACTTCAAACAGCGGCTGAAGGACCAGACCGAACGACACGATGGCGGCAACAAATGGATTGGAACAGGTGGCACTTCACCGGTGGGCCACTCCGGATATCACCCCGGCGGTATGCGGGTGGGGGGCGTTTCGAGAAATAAGTCCGCCGTCAAAGTCGCCATGGAAAGACGCTACAGGGACTACTCCAAAAGCGGTCCACTCACCCAGGCGTTGATCGGCGAGGCCCTCAAAAGACTGCGCAACCTGCTGCCCTCCGGCCCCAAAGACCAGGTCAATATCGATGAAACGATTTATCGCACCATGAAAAACGGCGGGGAGATCGAAATCATATTCGATCGCAGCCTGAAAGATCGTCTGAAAATTATTTTGGCCATTGATAACGGGGGGTGGTCGATGGATCCATACATACCCGTGGTTCAGACCATTTTCGATTATGCCCGGGCCCAATTCAAGGATGTCAAAACCTATTTTTTTCACAACACCATTTATGACACGGTATGGGAAGACCCCAGTCGTTACAAAAAACCGGTGCGGGTAGACGATTTCGCCCGTCGTGATCCGGAAACCCGGCTGATACTGGTGGGAGACGCCAGCATGGCGCCATATGAATTGATGGCGCGCGACGGATCGATTTACATCCATGAACGCAGCGGCAAGGCCAGTATCGAGCGTTTGAAATTTCTCGAATCGATCTTCTATCGCAGCGCATGGCTCAATCCGGTGCCCCCGCGCATGTGGAATTATACCCAGAGCATTTTAACCATCGGCCGCATTTTCCCCATGTTTGAACTGTCCCTTGACGGACTGGAAAAGGCGGTCAGTCATCTGATGGCCAAATAGAGCATCATGGCGCGTATTGCCGATCTGACAAAACTGATGCAACAGCTGGATGGTCTGTTGGCCGAATGTGCCCGGTGCGGCATGTGCCAGGCGGTCTGCCCATTGTTTGCCCAGACCGGCCATGAAAGCGATGTGGCTCGGGGAAAGCTGGCGCTATTAGACGGTTTGGCGCAAGGCTTGCTCGATAGACCCCAAAAAATTGCGGAGCGTCTGAACCGATGCCTGCTGTGCGGCTCCTGCGAACGGAATTGTTCCAGCGGCGTCCACGCCTTGGAAATTTTTTTGAAGGCGCGTGCCATATTATCCGGTTACAATGGACTACCAGCCGCTAAAAAGTTGATTTTCAGGCGCCTGCTGGCCCGTCCGCAGCTCTTTGACCGCGTTATGGCCTGGGCGGCCCGACACCAAGGTCTTTTGTCAAAACCCACAGAGAGTCAATTGGGAACATCCTGCGCCCGAATCGGGCCGGCCTATTTGAAAAACCGACATTTTTCGCCTCTGCCGGCCATCCCCTTGCATCGTCGTATTCCCTTCCTGAACACGCCAGCCGTCGCCGGCGGTATTCGGGTGGCGTTTTTCCCCGGTTGTCTTCTGGACAAGGTCTTCCCCGGAGTGGCACTTTCAAGTCTGCAGGCCTTGAAACATTTCCATATCGGTATTTTCATGCCGGAAGGTCAGGGCTGTTGCGGGATACCGGCGCTCTCAGCGGGTGATACAGAATCATTTCATCGGCTCGTACGCCATAATATGGCCTTGTTTGAAACCGATGACTGGGATTACCTGGTGACCGCCTGTGCTACCTGCACATTCACCTTGAAAAAAATCTGGCCCTTGATGGCGGCGCAGTTTCCGGCGGCTCTGGAGAAACGAATACATCGACTGGCGGAAAAAACCATGGACATCAGCCAGTTTTTCGTTTCCATCGTCGGTCTGTCCCCTCCGAAGGGGGGTTCCGAAAAAGGAATTCCAGCAACCTACCATGATCCCTGCCATCTGAATAAATCTTTCGGCATCACCGCGGAGCCTCGAAAAATGATTGCGGCCAATCCGGTGTACCGATTGGTGGAAATGCCCTTGGCCGGACAGTGTTGCGGCATGGGCGGTAGTTTCAGTATCGATCATTACGACTTGTCTGCCGCAATCGGTGAACAAAAACGGAACAATATTCTGGTGTCAGGCTGTAACACCGTTGTGACCGGATGTCCGGCCTGCATGCTTCAGTTGATTGATCAGCTTTCCAAGTCGGGTCGGGAGATAGCGGTCCGGCATACCATCGAGATATTCGCGGAGGGACTTTCTGCAAGTCCCGACACGCGTTAGAATCCGAACTGTTTCGTATCCAGCCATTCCATCCAAAGCAGCGACCAGAAATCCGCAGCCAAGCGGTTCCGCACATATTCGTAGGGCATCCAGCCGTATCCGTTTTCCCCCCACTCAAGCCCCCAGGAATTGCGAATCTTCAAAGCGCCGACAGTGGTATGGCCGCTTTTCAGATTGGTGATTTTTTTGGTGTCATCGAACCCCGCTGCCATGACGGCGTGTCCCCACTGGGCTTTTTCATCCGATACGGGGTAGGGTATCCCGCCGGGAACATCGGTTTGATCAAAGGAAGGAAAACCAAAGAATCCGAAAATGGAAGGAATGCCGGCCGCCAGATATTTTTTGACGCTCCCCAGCACCTGATCGGGTGGAATATCGTTTTGGATGGGATCATGACAAAAATATCGTAAGGCCTCATAGTTATCGGCCACCGCATACACAAATGCAGGCGGCTCGATGTCAAAATTCGGTTTCTCGTCCGTATAAGGCCAATATTTTTCGGGCGGTACTCCGCACAGAGCCAGCGCGCCCATGGTATTGCGCAACCATGCGCCGGTGTCTCCCGAAACGCCCATCAGGTTTCGCGTCGTTTTGTATATGAACAGTCTTGACCCATCGACGTATTTTTGATGGGCCCGCATGGCGAAATATTCCACCATGCCAACGGCAGCATGCGCCGTGCAAGAGCCGATGGTCTGCTGATTTTCAATGGGCGAGCACCATTCGGACAGATCAACGGATTCCGGCAGTGCTTTTTTTTTGGTTCCGGATCGCTGAAAACCGATTTTTTGAACCAGTTGCGCGATTTCCTTTTTTTCATCGGTGAAGTCCCGCAGATCAGGCATCGGCGGGATCCAGCCGGTTCCGAGGGATGCATTTCGTGCTGTGATAAAGACCGTTTTCGCCATCAAGTACATGGTATCCTCCTTTCGGCTTTTTTCGGTTCGACATGAAACGGTCGGCGCGTTTTCAAAACCATGCCGTATGGATTCACTAAAAGACAAGAAACTGCTACATCGGAGTGATTTGAAGGCCGCTCGGGGCGGAGGGGTGCGCTGGAAAGAATCGGTGTATATCGGCCGTTCCTATGGTTTTGAATATGCTGGCCGAGTATATCTGTCAATTCAAATTTGCAGATCCCTTTTCGATTATTTTTATGATTTACAAGTTGGCTGTAAAAGAATAGAGTGACATCGCCGAATCGGGTTCGCTCCGAAAACAGACCGGGCCTGATTCCTGTGAAACCCACTGACTCTGAATAGAGATCAGCCGTCCTTTTCCTTGTTGAAATGAGGATCACCCATGCCTGTCCCCCAAGTGAAAATCAACAAAATCCTGTATGCAACCGACCTTTCCGAAAATGCCCGGTTCGCGTTTTCATACGCCGTCAGTCTGGTCAATCTTTATGAAGCCCATCTTGTCCTTCTTCATGTGCTTATCGATGACGCGGATCTGGAAGACAAACTGGTTGGACATGTCGGCGCCGAACAGCTGGAGGAGATCAAACGGCAGCAGCTTGAGGATGCCCGTCAAGCGTTGATCGGAAAACAAAAAAAGAGTGAGACCATCCGGCGGGTGCTGAACAGTTTTTGCGGTTGCGTGGCCGGCGGCATGGGAGAACAACCCTGCGTTTGCGATGAAATCGTCATTGAGTCGGGTAATCCGGCGGAACAGATCCTTGCCCAAGCAACAATTCAGGGTTGCGATCTCATCGTCATCGGCAGCCACGGCCAAGGAACGTCGGAGAACAAATTGATCGGCGGCACCGCCAAACAGGTGCTGCACCGCTCCCGAATACCCGTGTTGATGGTGCGCCTGCCGGATGACTCAGCCACGTGAGCCGACGGCCACATGATCTTCAGGGAGACTATCGTCCGGTTGGATTATCAGTGTTTCAAGGGCAAATATTTTCCGTAACATTTTAACGTTATAATTTTTTTCACCATGCATGCGCGCCACGCTGCGGGGATGGACCCGAATGCATGCGTGCCTTGGAATACCGGGAGTGCCTTTCAGGGCCGCGATTGCCGAATCAAGGAATATTTCCGAGTGCACCAGATGGCCGAATGCGGGATGAAACGGTCCGGCGATGATGGCGTCCGATGATAGCGTTTGCGAGGTCTGGAGCCCCATCCGGACGACCGGTATTCCGGCTTGCTTGAACATCAGATAGATTTGTTTGACCAGGGTAACACACGCTTCAAGAGGCATAGGGCGATACTCCCCATTCCGGAGCCAATCGGCGAGGGGGCTGCCGTCCAATACAATGGTAGGATAAATCCTCACAAAATCCGGTTTCAGCCGGATCAGTTCCCGCGCCGAGGCAATGGAAGGCTCACCCGGATCTCCCGGAAGTCCTACCATCATTTGCAGACCGATTCGATAAGGTGTCTCTTTCAAGCCTTCCACGGCACGGAACGTATCCTCGGAAGTATGGCCCCGGTTCGAAAGGCGTAATACCTCATCGTCCATGGATTGTACGCCAAGTTCAACGGTCGTTATGGAAAACCGACGAACGGCGTCCAGCGTATCCGGTTGAATGCTTTCCGGTCTTGTGGAAAAGCGGATTCCGTCCACTTTGCCTTGGAGTATATAAGTTTGGGCGTATTCCAGCAAGGTCAGGAATCGTTTCGGTATGGTTCCTAAAAAATTGCCGCCATAGAAGGCTATCTGGACATCGGTGTGATGGGTTTGTCGATAGGAAAGAAAGGTGTCGACGCGTTCCTGAAAATCGGCCACGGTGATATGCGTCTGCGATTGTCCGGTGATTGTCGACTGATCACAAAAAATACATCGCTGGGGGCATCCGCTGTGAGGCAGAAAAATTGGTATAATGAGGGGTTTTTTTGGCACAGCGGTGCTTTTTACTCCGACTTGTCGATGGGGTTTGAGAACTATTCGGATTTGTGTTCCATGCGTTCAAGGTAGTTTTTTGCCGCATCCTGTTCAGCGGCCTTCTTGCTTTTTCCGATTCCCTTGGTCATGACGTCCTGGACTTTCAATTGAACGGTAAAGGTCTTGTCATGGTCCGGGCCGCTTTCGTTGAAGACCTTATAATGCGGAATCACTTTCAGGGAGGTTTGGACCAGTTCCTGCAATCGGCTTTTATAATCCAGGTCAACGGTCGCCGACGACATGGCGCTGAAGAGGTTCGCAAAATGTTTTTCGATCAGCCGAAAGGCCACCATAAATCCACCGTCCATGTAAACGGCTGCGATCACCGCTTCCAGGGCATCGGCTAAAATCGAATTTTTATCATACCCGTTGGTTTGAATTTCTCCTTTTCCCAGCAGAAGGTGAGTTCCCAGATCGATCTTGCGGGCGACGGTCGCGAGCTGGGTCTCGTTTACCAGTCCGGCCCGCATTCTGGAGAGTTCCCCCTCCTTGACCTCCGGATACTGCTCCATCAGAATGTGGCTGGCGATCAGGTTGAGTACGGCATCACCGAGAAACTCGAGGCGTTCGTTGTTCTGTAAACCCTCGGCCGGTTGTTCGTTGATAAAGGAACTGTGGCAAAGGGCGGTTTGTAGTAATTTTTTTTGTTTGAACCGGTAACCGAGGTTTTTTTCGAGACGTTTTATATCCATCGGCGTCAGCGCTCCCCTTTACCTTTTCGATCTGGTTGCCTCAATAGCCGCCTGGAGTTTTTCATATAACACAAAAGGAATGCGCAGCGTTCCGTTTCCGGAACCCATATCGATTCCGTCCTGCATCGTACCATGGAAATCGCTTCCGCCTGTCAACAGTAACCCGTATCGTTCCGCCATGGCAATATACGCATTGGTTTGCGTCGATGAATGAGCGGGATAATAGACTTCGATTCCCCCCAGCCCGCATTCTGTCAGAGTGGAAACCAGTGCATCAAGTTCCTTGCCGCGGGTATCGGTGCCCAGCAATCCGGGATGGGCCAGCACGGCGACACCGCCGGCATTCCGGATGATCTCGATGGCGGTTGCGCAAGGAATGCGATATTTATCCACATAAGCGGGCTTGCCTTTTCCCAGATAGCGTTCGAAGGCCTCATCGATGGTTGAAACAATCCCTTTGGTTCGCATCAGACGGGCGATATGCGGCCTTCCCAACTGTCCTTCCCCGGCTTCCATCCTGACTTCATCCATGGAAAGGGTTATTCCGATCTTTTTCAGACGAGCCAGAATTTCCGGGTTTCGATTTTTTCTGGACTCCTGTAGTGTCAGGAGCGCATCGTTCAAAACGCGATCATCCAGGCGAAATCCATATCCGAGTATATGCAGACTGCCCTTGTGCGGGAACGTGGTTGGGGGGGCTGCGCTGATTTCGACGCCGGTCAGCAATTTGAGCGGGGGGGAGATGTTATATTGGAGCGTTTCGCGAATACCCTCGATGGAGTCATGGTCGGTTATGGCGACGGCGCCTAGACCGATTTTTTCAGCCTGTTCGATGATCCCTATCGGCGAGAGCGTTCCATCCGAGGCTGTGGAATGGACATGCAGATCAATCCTCACAATCGCATCATAATCCAAGGGCTTTTTCCAAAGCCTCTTCTTTTGTTTTACATTCAATGCATTGTGTGGTAACCGGCCGTGCTTTCAGTCGTTCAATACTGATCTCTTCTTCACAGGTCTCACAAATACCGAACGTTCCGACTTCGATACGTTCCAGTGCCTGACTGATTTTCTTGATGAGTTTATTTTCCCGATCCCGGATGCGAAGCATGAAGTTGCGGTTGGATTCATGGGATGCTCTGTCTGTCGGGTCCGGAAAGCTTTCTTTCGACGTAATCATGCCGGAAACCGTATCATCCGCCTGGCTCATCAGATCTTCAAGCCGTTTGGTTAGAAGCTCTTTGAAAAATTGCAGATTTTTTTTGTTCATAAGTCATTTCCAGTTCAGAATGAGCATCATTGACGTCCTTAAAAAAAGAAAGCTAACAACTTTCAGTCGCTTTGTAAAGGGCAAAATTGTGTATAAATCAAAGGATATCATTACGGAGTTGAAGGGTTCATCCAAGGGGTTTTGCAGCCTTTTTACGATTGTTTTCGTCGGACGGGGCGCGATGGCAATCATTCCATTTCGTCGAGTCGGAACAATCTCCTCGTCATATCCATATAAACAGCTTTATCGCCGTAACAGCCGTCGCTTTTCAGGAATAAGGCCGGATCATGAAGAATCTTTTTTACCACTGCGTCTGTCATTCGATTCAAGGCGGAATGATCACTCTCCGTCAGGTGCTTCAGTCCATGAAGGGTTTTTTCCATCTCGGTCTTGACAATTCGCTCCAGTTTATCTCGCAGGTCGACAATCGTAGGCACCACATCCAGATTGCCTTGCCATTCCTGAAATCTGATGACGGCTTCATCAATAATGCGTTCCGCCTTGAACGCCTCTTTGCGGCGTTCGTCAATATTCTCGTCGATGATACCTTTTAAATCGTCTATATCATAGACATAGGCGTTGTTAATCCGGTTGATGGCCGGTTCGATATCACGGGGAACCGCGATGTCGATGAAAAACAGAGGGCGGTTCCGGCGGCTGCGCATGCTGTCTTTGACATGGGCGCAAGTGACCATATAGCCGGGCGCACCGGTGGAGCTGATGATGATATCCACCTTTTTCAAGTGATCGTTGATTTCTTCCATGCGAATTGCCTGCCCGTTGAATCGATCCGCCAATTCAACACCGCGCTTGAAGGTGCGGTTGGCGACAAAAATTGTTCCAACTCGATGTCGGATGAGATGCTCAACCGCCAGCTCGGCCATTTCACCCGCTCCGATCAACATTACTTGTTTGCCGCTAAGGTCACCGAAAATTTTACGGGCCAATTCTGTGGCGGCGTAACTCACCGAAACGGCGCTGTCACCGATGCCGGTTTCACTCCGAACCTTTTTTGCCACAAAAAAGGCCCGGTGCAACAATCGATTCAGCAAGACGCCGGATGTCTGTTTGGTGGTGGCGATTCGATAAGCCTCCTTGATTTGTCCGAGTATCTGAGGCTCGCCGATGATCATGGAGTCGAGACTCGCTGCGACCATGAATACATGTCGCACGGCATTTTCATTCACGTGAACATAGAGGGCTTTTTCGAATTTCGGTACCGCAATTCGTTTGAATTCGGAAATGTGCGCTTTGGCGGCATCGATGGCCGACTGTTGTTGGCTGGTCACCATCAGGATTTCCACTCGGTTGCAGGTGGAATAAATGATCAGTTCGCTGATCGAAGACGAGGCTTTCAGCTTCAACAACGAATCGGCGGTCTCTTCCTTGGAAAAGGCGATGCATTCGCGCAATTCGATGGGGGCGGTTTTATGATTCAGTCCCAGTAAAACGATTTCCGCTCTATTCGGTTTCATTGCTCCAACATACCCTACCTGCTTGCGCCATAGCCGAATCGGTTTTGCATGGATCCTCCGAAACGGCAAGGTTGTTAAAATTTGGTGAACGTATCATGATGCCCCTTCAGGAGAAAGTTGACTCCGAAGAAAGTGAACAGGAGGGCACAAAACCCGATAATTGCCATGATTGCGGCCCTTCGTCCCCGCCATCCCACCGTCAGGCGCTGATGAAGCAAGGCCACGTAAACCAGCCAGGAAATGATCGACCAGACTTCTTTGGTGTCCCACGACCAGAATCTTCCCCATATGGATTTGGCATAGATAAAGCCGGAAATCAGTCCGAGGGTTAGCAGAATAAAACCGACGACGATGCAGGCGTAGCCGGTAGAATCGAGCAGATCCAAAGAGGGAAGGCGTTTGTAGAAAAAACCGTGTTTCTTGTTTTTAATGGCATGTTCCTGCATCAGATAAAAAATGCCGACACCGCAAGCCAGCGCAAAGGCGGCCTCACCGATAAATATGGCGATCACATGGACCGTCAGCCAAAAGCTTTTGAACAGATTGACCGCTTCCGGCGGATGATTCGGCAACTGCGAGGCCGTAATCAATGTCAAGGCGGCCAGCGGGGCAGCATAGACACCTAAAATTTTCAGATCGAATTTATATCGCAGCAATAAAAATACACCTGCGACCGCCCAAGCGACGATGGAAAGATTTTCGGAAAGGTTGCTGGCCGGCAATGCTCCCGCCATGATGAAGGCATATCCGAGCATTCCCGAATGAACGATAAAACCGGCCAATAAAAAAGAATACCCTCCTTCCCGCGTCATTTTCTTCTGGAAGAAGAAATAGGCGATATATACGGCTGTGCTGAGGAGATACAACAGAATAATGATGATACTCAATCGGTGCATTCGGTTCGCCTTTCCCGCAGAAAGAGTTCCCGGCCGTCTTCAACCCCGCCGGCGTAAAATGTTTTTACGACATCAATCACCGGTTGGCGCCTGTTCGGATTCGTTCAGGGCTTCCAATGAATCCACATCGAACCCTTCTCCGAGGACGTTGCATAGCAACGCATTGATATCCAACTTTCTTCCCGTTCGGATTGATTCCAGGAGACCACCGGCAATCAATGCTTCGAACAGATGCTTATGGGCCTCCGGGGCGTGTTCTTCCTGTAACAGCTTTGTACGAATCGCCCCCATCAAACGAAGAAATTCAGCATACTCCTCGCCAAACTGTTTCTCGAGTGATTTCCGAAGTGATTTTGCAAATGCAGGGCTTTTGCCGGAAGTGGAAACGGCGATAATCAGATCACCCCTTTCCACGATGGATGGCAGGATGAAATTACAGGCATCCGGTACATCGGCGATGTTGCATAGCATGTTTTCACGAGCCGCGTCTGCACTGATCATTCGGTTCAGGGCCGGGTCGCTTGTCGCACCGATGACCAGGAACATGCCGTCCAGATCGGAGGAACGATAGTTGCGGGTCGCTACCGTAACCTTCCCGGTCTCGACGAGTTTCTCGATATCCGGGGTGATGGCGGGACTGACCACATGAACAATCGCCCCACATTTGAGAAGCCCCTTGACCTTTCGCGTACCGACACCACCGCCGCCCACGATTAGGCAACGTCGATTGCGGACATCAAGATTTACCGGGTAGTATTTCATCGTTCCGGGGGTGACGGTTTAATAGTGTAAGCGGGATTTGCCATAAATCCTCAGCCAAAAAAAGAAGTCCATTATATGTTTTGCGGCATTGACTTGCAATATCCACTTTCTCACATTCCGGATAAAAATGAGTCAGGACCAACATGTGCACACGGGCGCGACGGGCAAGTTCGCCCGCCAGCGAAGGAGTAAGGTGGCCCGGAGCCTTGCGTTCGTCCGGTAAGGCGGATTCACAAATCAGCACACCGGCCTGTTCGGCAAGGCCGATCAGCTTCTCTGAAAAATCCGTGTCACCCGAATATACGACGGATATCCCATCCGGAAAATCCAGGCGATACGCCAGACTTTCGGGGCGGTGTTCCACGGATGCAAAAGAAAGGGCGATATCTTGAATGTTCAGCCGATTGTTGCCGGTGGGATAGAGCTCCAGGATGTTGAATAATTGGGGCTGAAGTCGGATCCAGTCCCCATAAACCGTTTCCAGTCTGTTGAAAAAAGACCGGAAACCAATGCCGCCGGCAATGGTCAGCGGCTTTTGTCTGCGGGTTTCGTCCGGATATTTATTGGCGAACAGAAATGTCGCGAGTTCTCCGGTGTGATCCGGATGGAAATGGCTGAAAAAAATATGGGTGATATCAAAAATAGATACGCCATGCTCCAACAGCCGTCGCATGCACCCCGGTCCAGCGTCCAGTAGAATTTTTTCCGTTCCGGCCTCCAACAATACGGAGCAGGCGCTGCGGGAAAGCGACGGCACGCAAGTTCCGGTTCCTAATGTGGTTATGATCAAACGGGGATCATCCGGCGACATGGGTATTTGCTTTTTTTCCAGTTTGTTTTTTACCGGTGCTGCGCTCAATCCGTTGAATCAACCATTGATGATGGCATTTGTGGTCCTCCACGTCAACCACACCGGATAGGGCCTCCAACGGAATCTCGGCACGCGCCATGCTCTTATGGCCGCCGGCGGAGCCGATCTGGCCGAAGCTCTCTTTCACCATTTTGCCGGCATTTTTTTTCAGGCCGTCATTACGGATGATCACTACCAGCTTTTTGTCATATACACCGGAAACAATACTCCAGTTGATGGAGTGGATTCGCATGAAGAAATCGGCAATTACAACACAAACATCCGGATTCAAAACAGATCCGAGATGGACATAGGCGCGTCCCTTGCGGATGCATTTCCTCTCCAAGGCGATTTGGAAATATTTTAAAAAATCCAGTCGCAAATCAGCCTGTTCCAGTCTTCGAACCAGGTGCATATTGGCAAGGCGGAAAAGAAACTGAAATGCCCGTACATCCTCTATCAAGGCCTGCTGTTCAAAATCGCTGGTGTCGGTTTTAATGGCGTAAAAAAGAGCGGTTGCCAGTTTGGCGGACGGCCTGATCTTCGCGGCCTGAAGGTATTCGGTCAGGATCGTGGCAGTGGCGCCGTATTTGGGTCGAATGTCCGAATAGACAGCAATCGGTATGGTGTCTGGATGGTGATCGATGACGACATCGAATGTATATCGTCCATATGATTCATGGTGATTGGGTTGGGAGTCCACCAGTATGAATCGATTGAACCGGTTTTTGTCCATGTCCTTTTCATAGCTGAGATTGATGCTCAGTTTCCGGATCATGGTCAGATTATCCGGTCGTTTGATCAAGTTGATGTGGGCGATGGCTACGTAGGCAACCCTGCGCCAGAGCAATCGTTTAACAGCCATGGCACTGGCAATGGCATCCGGATCGGCATTGATGATGATCAAAACCTGATCGTCTCCTTTGAAGCGCTCGTAAAAACGGCGTAGACGTTCCGAAGCAGAAATAGCCATATTAAAAATACCTTATCTTGTTTTTTCCTCGATTTTCATGTCCGCATCCGGCGTAACAACAATCGATTAAAATGTACATGATACGATGTACCTGTATGCTTTACAATAAAATTTTCAGAGATGAAAAATGGAATAGTAGGGGCCAGAGTGCCGCAAGGGAAATGGGGAATGAATGTTGGCGGTGGGGAAAATCGCAGGCATGATCGACTTTACGGTAGATTCAAAGACTTCGGGTTGTTGCACGATATATATATAAAAATCTGATCGTTGAGTCAGTTTTGATCCCGTCTGTTTTTCAATTTCTTTTCTTGACGTTGGGGTATTATGCTGCTAAAGAAAGCTTTGTTTGTTTGGACGGCCCGTTATGTCAAAATAATATGCTTGCATAATCAATATGTTATAGTGCTGTTGAACCGAGACGGGCGACATGGTTTTCAAATTTAAAACCAATCCCGTATGGGCGGAAAGCGCTCATATCGTCATGCAGATCGGCCTGACCATGGCTGGGTGCATCATTTTTTGTTTTTTTGTGGGCCGCTGGATTGATGGCCTCGTGGGCTCGAAAGGCATTTTTACGACGATTTTCATCCTATTCGGAGTCATCGGCGGCGGCAACGTCGTTTACCGTCAGATTATGGATATCACGGCTAAAAAGCAGAACGAGAAACACTACGGATCCCAAGATGGAAAGCATTAGGCAAACGCAAAAAAAATATTGCTCACGGGCCTTGATAGCAGCCATCTTTATTGGATTTGGATTCATCATCACAGGACAGAGTCCTGTGGGCAAGGGTTTGATTCTGGGCACGCTGTTCAGTATCTTGAATTTTATACTGATTGGCGAAACGCTTCCTCTAAAGTTGGCCCGTTCGAAAAGCAGGACGCTTATGGTTGCCTTGTTGACCATCGGTGGTCGGTATGCCCTGCTCACTGTCCCGATGATCATCTCCATCAAATACCCGCAGTTTAATTTTTCTGCGGCGATCATCGGCATCTTCATGATTCAGGTGGTACTACTGGCCGATCATGCTTTTGGTTTGCTGACAGATCGTTTCAGAAGACAAACTTAGGAACCAAATAATATGGATGAACTGGGAAAAATCTATCAGCTGATCGTGCCCCTATCGGGTGGGTATCAAATGACCTTCAATTTAGATGTGATCGTCATGACATGGATTGTCATCGCCATTCTTATCGGTTTTGGCTTTATGGCTGGTCGCAGCACGCGCATCATCCCTTCTCCTATCCAAGTATTGGGGGAGCTTTTGGTCGCACAGCTTTTCGGATTGGCCAAGGAAACCCTTGATGAAGAGTTGGGGGAAAAATACGGGCCCATGATCTGTGCGTTGTTTATGTTTTTAGTGCTGTCCAATTGGTTGGGTATTATCCCATATCTCCACGAACCTACCAAGGATCTCAACACTACTTTGGGGATGGGGGTGATGGGATTTCTCGTGGCCCATTACGCCGGTATCCGGGCCAGAGGCTTTAAAAGCTATATGCAAGGCTACTTCGAGCCATTTGTATTCATGCTACCGTTGAATTTGATTGGGGAACTGGCCAATGTGGTTTCCATTTCTTTTCGTCTATTCGGCAATATTATGGGTGGGTCCATCATTATTCTGGTGGTGTCCTATCTTTGCTATAGTGTAGCCCTGCCACCTTTTCTGAATGCATTTTTCGGCCTATTCGTTGGTACAATTCAGGCTTTTGTCTTTACCATGTTGACGACAGTTTATATTTCTTTGAAGGTTAAATAATGATAGACTTTGATATTCAAACGTGGATAAAAGTGGCGGCCTTCAGCGGAGGCGGTTTGGCCATGGGGTTGGGGGCTATAGGGGCAGCAGTGGGAGAAGGATACACTGCCGCCCAGGCCAATGCCGCCATATCCAGAAACCCTAAATTGGCCGGCGATGTTTTCAAAACCATGCTGATGGGACAGGCGATTGCTGAATCCGCTTCCATCTTTGCCTTGGTAGTGGCGATGTTGCTACTGTTCAGCAAATTTCCAGCCCAATCCTACCTGACGGCTTGGGTGTTGTTGTCAGCAGGACTATCCATGGGGTTCGGCGCCATCGGCGCCGGCATCGGTGCTGGATTTCCAGCGGGTGCGGCGTGTACCGGCATGATACGTCAACCAGCGGCCAGCAACAGACTGATGACCAACATGCTGATCGGTTCGGCTGTCTGTCAGACGCCGGCCATCTTTGCGCTTGTCACCGCTTTCATCCTGCTCTTTTCCAATTTTTCCGGCCGCCCGGTTTCGCCAACATGGGCGGCCATGCTGGGGGCTGGTTTGGCGGCGGGATTGGGTGCCATCGGATCGGGCATCGGCAGCGGTCTGGTGGCTGAATCGGGGTGTGAGGGTACCGCCCGGCAGCCGCAATCCGCTCCTACCATACTTAACGTCATGCTGCTGGGGCAAGCGGTTACCCAGACTACCGCTATCTACGGACTGCTGATCAGTTTTATCCTTATCTTTAAGGATGCTCCAGCCACGGATGCTTTGGCACCCGCTATGGCGCTGATCAGTGCCGGCATCTGCATGGGCATCGGTGCCATCGGACCTGGCGTCGGTGAGGGATTTACCGCAAGAAGCGCGGTCAGCTGGGTTGCCCGAAGCCCAGACATGGTCGCTGAAATTACGCGGGTCATGCTGGTGGGGCAGGCCGTGGCGGAATCAACAGGTATTTATTCTTTGGTAATTGCATTGGTGCTGATTTTTGTAATCTAAACGATTTCGGTAAAGCCGAAATTATAAAATGAAAAACTTTTATTTATCAGGAGGTCGACATGGCTATTGAAGGTGCGGATCTTGTCAAGGCAGCAGCTTATTTAGGTGCGGGTATTTCAATGGGGCTCGGCGCCATCGGGCCGGGTGTCGGTGAAGGAATGGCAGCAGCCAAAGCCTGCGAGGCCATCGGTAAAAATCCCAAGGAAGCGGGGCTCCTCACCCGAACCATGTTGGTAGGTCAAGCGGTTTCTGAATCCACTGGGATTTATTCGCTCGTTATCGCCCTTTTGCTGCTTTTTGTTGTTTAATATCGTTTAAGTATGGATGCGACTTATGCAAATAATCAGTAATATCGCGCTGATAACCATCAATGAGACGCTGATTGTCCAGGTGATTTCCTTTTTGATTTTCCTGTTCATCATCAACCGGATCATGTTCCGCCCCCTGAATCGAGTGATGCGGGAACGCAACAATTACATGGAGCGACTCAAGGAAGAAGTGAGATTCGCAGAAACAGAAATGTTTCGCATTACCCAGCAGCTGGAAAAACTTGAAGCGGACGCAAAAAATGAAGCCTTCCAGCTGCGCAAGGAAGTGGAAAAAAGCGGTGATCAGAGAGCAGCTGAAATCTTCGCTGCCACCCGCCATGAAATTATGGAACTGAAATCCAAAACAGCGGCGAATGTCCAGAAACAGATTAAAAATGCCCGAGCATCGTTTCAAGCCGAAGCAAAAATACTGTCAACAGCAATCATGGAAAATGTATTGAATCGGAGGTTGTCCTCATGAGCGGTTTCTTTCGTAAGCTTTCTACCTGGGCAAGCCCCATCGGTTTCGTCATCGGCATTTTGGCGACCAATGCTTGGGCTGCTGATGAAGGCAGCAGCTGGCGCGGAACGTACGATGTATTCATGCTATGGATCAATTTCGGCATTCTCGTGGTCTTGTTTTTGAAATTTCTGAAAAAGCCCATTGTCGATTTTCTAAACCTCCGAAAAGAGCAAACCGAGATTGAACTGCGTAAACTCGAAGAAGAGAAAAAACAAGCTGACGCCGATAGCTTAAAAACGACTGAACTGATTAATAAAGGTGAGGCACATATCGCCGGGATTAAGCAGCGAATCATCGCTCAGGGTGAACGTGAAAAAGAGCGTATCATCAATGATGCTCAATCTCAAAGCCGATACCTGTTGGCGGATGCCAAACAGAGAATTCAGCACCAAATCGGGCAAGCCGGGGAGAAGCTGAAAGTGGAAATGATCGATGCGGCCATTCAGCTGGCCATGGAAAGATTACCCAAAGAGTTGAGCGAGGCGGATCACCATGCGTTATTGGAATCCTATCTTGCAGGTCCAACGCCATGAAATAAGCCAATCGAATTCAATATGGCATACCCCAAAAACCGCGCGAAACCAGCGCGGTTTTTCTATTTTCAAGGTGGACGTCCATGTTGGAACTATCGGTGTCCTACTTGCCCTTCATCTTCCAGTTTGCGTCGAAACGCTTCAATGAACGTAATGACTTCCGAACGGGACGACACCGTTTTAATCGACTCCCGGAAGGACCCGCTGTGGGGGAACCCTTTTACGAACCATACCAAACGGCTTCGCATGGTGCGACAGGCATGGGCTTCGCCAAAATAGGCGATGGATGCATCCAGAAATCGGATCATCATATCAAAATGACGCGCCAGATCCATTCGGGGTTTCGGGTTGCCGGCCAGTTCCGCCAGCACTTGCGAGAACAAGAGGGGGTTGCCGATGGCGCCCCGCCCGATCATGATACCGTCGCATCCGGTTTCCATCAGCATCCGGACAGCGTCGTCGGCGGTTGTAATATCCCCGTTGCCGATCAGGGGGATGTGCAGCCGTTTTTTCATGGCGGCAATCAGGGACCAGTCAGCCTTTCCTCTAAATCCTTGCGCAGCTGTCCGTGGATGGAAGGCAATGGCATCCACGCCGCAATCTTGGGCAATGGCCGCGATCTGAAATGCCTGGGCGCCTGTGGGATCCCAGCCGGTTCGGATTTTGATGGTCAGTGGAATGTCGATCGCCTCTCTGACGGATTTAAATATTTTTTCCGCATCCTGCGGTGTTCGCATCAATGCCACGCCCGCTCCTGTTTTCACTACTTTTTTTACGGAGCATCCCAGGTTGATATCGATGATATCGGCACCGGCCGCGACTACCAGGCGAGCGGCTTGGGCCATGACGTCCGGTTGACTGCCGAAAATTTGAACGGACAGCGGTTTTTCGGCTGGAAGGCTGTCCATCAGTCGTATGGTTTTGGTCGAGCCGTACAGCAAACCATTGGCGCTGACCATCTCCGAGCATACCAGGCCGCATCCGGCTTCTTTGGCCAGCAATCGAAGTGGGAGGCAGCTGATGCCGGCCAACGGCGCGAAAATCACATTATTCTGAAGGCGAACGGTACCGATCTTCATATTTCTCCTGCATCTCAAAGACGGCCGATTCCGTCATTCGATAACCCTGTCCCCGTGCCGGGATTGGCGTAGCAATACAGACATCTATGGCCGCAGGGGTGCAATTCATATGAGCCGATATCCCTCGAAACCATGCACCCGCAACCGGACGAAAGGCGCTGGCCGCGATCTTTTTGCAGGCTCAGTCTTCCACCGTAGATGTTCATCAGGTAATTGTTCGGTATACAAGAGCCAGCTGAAACGGCCTTGCCATCCGATATGGCCGATAGCACATCCTTTTCGCAGCAGACCAGCAGTTCCATGTCCATTTGTGATAGGCGGTCCCGCATCCGCTGCAAAATTTCGATTTTTTCCCCCAGATCCGGATCGATAAAGGTAATCTTGTGGTCGCTGCTTTCCGCCCGTCGAAGAACTTTTCGGTATGGGTCCATAAAACTGGTGACGCAACGCTTGATGCCGACGGATGCAGCTATCTCACCGATGAGAATAAAATCCTTGAGATTGTTAAAAATGATGCCGTTTGGGTCCTGATAATGACAGATGGGATCAAAGCGCCATTGGATGGCTTGCGGGCCAAAACGTTCACAAAGCTGAGTCAACTGGTTGAGCCGCAAGGATAAAGGGGGCACACTCGGCTCCAGGACACTGTTTTCGGAATTGACCGTAAAATTGAAGAACAAATGAAACCCTTTTTTTTGGAGCGCCATCCCGTATTGTCCGTTTAGAAAGGGGCCGAAATCTTTTGACCAGAATACAATGGTGTGGACCCGACCCGGTTCCGCAAGGACGGTTGTCGTCTTGTGTGTATACGGGTTGGACACCTCAAAGGCGCCGTTTTCGATTTGATCCATGAACCAAGGCATATAGAAGGCAGGGATATCGGTTCTTCGGGAGGCGGAAAGCACCGTCTGGAAATCAGCTTCCATTGCAGTCGACCTGGCCGTAACTTATCGCTTCTTGATATTCGATAGTGAAATAACCTTGCCCTTGGAGAAGCGATTGTCCGTCGCCGGGGAAGAACTGGTTTTTTGCGCATCCGTTTCTCCGGTGTCGCGGGCCGGTCCGTCGTCCGGGCAGACGACACGCTCCAGCCGCATCCGATTCCCCCCCATGGTGTATTCGGTGCCATTGATGTAATCGTTCTTCAATATCCAGGTCACGGTTTGCAAGGGTATCTGCAATAATAGCATTTTGACGTGATACCAGTCTTTTTTGGCGTCCGGTAAAATCGATTCCACCCTGGCGAAGCCGGCGGGTTTGTCTTCAAAATGAATCAAGACGACATCTTTTTCTTGGGTCATGATAGAGTTCCTTCACGGTAATTTTGATTTGCTTTTCAAGGCCTCATTCAATAAAGCATATGCAGGATGGTTTGTGTTGTTGTCAAATACTATTTGGTTGGGATGCAGGGCAATCGCATATCTTTGATGGCATAGAATTTGATGCATTGAATTGAGTGCCCATGCATCTATACGCATAACCACTCAATTTTATAAACAATATCATTATTAAACAACCTATTGAAAATATTAAATAAATCTAGACA
>JBGSLR010000060.1:0-39573 GCA_041740615.1 Desulfobacterales bacterium | reverse complement strand
TGTCTAGATTTATTTAATATTTTCAATAGGTTGTTTAATAATGATATTGTTTATAAAATTGAGTGGTTATGCGTATAGATGCATGGGCACTCAATTCAATGCATCAAATTCTATGCCATCAAAGATATGCGATTGCCCTGTTTCGGTTGACATCGGGACTGGATTTATGTCAAATAACCGTATAAAAGAACTCCCATCTACATTATTACTCCAACAGTTCCTTAAATAATACCATCTGCACAAGCGTGTAGATTGCAGCGGTTTTTTTATTCATATTAATTATAATAAAAAGAGTGGTTTCGGCTATTTCTTAGACTTTTTTATTCCGAAGATCGTTCTGTAATGAAAAATTTTACGTAATCCAAGTAATTTCCATTATTATGAAAAAATGATTCGTTCCAGGGGACGTTTGTTGATGAAATCTTCAAAAAAGAAGGAGAGATCAATGTCTTGTGGTCATTTTAAAAAAAGCGGGTTTGCACTCTACGGCATCGTCGTATTTTTAGCAGCGATGTTGCTTGTCGGCTGCAGCGGGGATGACGGGAGTGTTGGTCCGGCCGGGCCTGCAGGACCTGCCGGGACGACTACTGCCACCAGTGAATCCTGCATCGTCTGTCATACGGATGGTAAAATTGCCGACATTGCAGTGGCGCATCCCGACCCGACGGCGCAGGACGTAACCGTATCGAACATCACCCTGACCAACAGAGGCGGGGTTCCGGAGGTGTCCTTCTACGTCGCCACGGCCAGCGGTCCGGTCACGGATCTCACCTTCAGCAACTGTCGGTTTTATATTTCCGACATGGTTCCGGCGGGCACCGCCACCAGCTGGGGGACCTGGTCCAGCCCCTACTTCGAACGATGGGCCTACGAGCTTTCATCGACGAGTGGTTCCGTATTCACCAACAATGGCGGCGGCAGTTACACCTTTACCTTCGTCACCGGCTTTGGTTCCGCAGCAGCGCTGGCGGAAGCCCCCGACTATAACCCGACCCACAACCAGCGGCTTCTCATACGTGTCAGCGGCAAAACGGACGCGAATGGTATGGCCCTTACCAACAATACCGTCGGCTTTCTGGACTTTGTCGTTCCCGCCGTCGGCCAGGCAGCCGCGGGGGTCGATTCACAGCGGATGTTCGTGACCATCGACGCCTGCAAGAAGTGCCATGGCCCGCAGATGGCCCAAG
This sequence comes from Desulfobacterales bacterium, assembly GCA_041740615.1. Taxonomy (GTDB): domain Bacteria; phylum Desulfobacterota; class Desulfobacteria; order Desulfobacterales; family SURF-7; genus DYJD01. Next base: position 38,386 of record JBGSLR010000060.1, on the reverse strand, counting down.
CGGCCCACGCCGGCAGTTACCTCGATACCCGGGCTTGCGTCGTCTGCCACAGTCCCTTGGGTCACTACGGCACAATCATGCAGGAAGATGATGCGCATCTATCCGTTTTCATCCATAAGATACACGCCGCCATCGATATCCCGGTGTGGACGGAGGAGGGCCGTATCAACGGCAAAGGTTACAGCGCCGTCACCTATCCCCAGGAAGTCAAGGATTGCGTGGTCTGCCATACCGACAGCGGCTTGAACTTGGGCACCGGCGATCAGATCGATAACTGGAAGAACCATCCGACCGCCGAGATCTGCGGCAGTTGTCATACCAATGTCGATTTCACCACCGGAGTCAACCATCCCGGTGGAGCGCAAACGACGAACAACTACTGTGCGGCTTGCCATCCGCCAAGCGACGCCGGTTTCGGCAAGAGCGTAACGGTGGCGCATGATACCACCCCCACCGGCGTGAATGTGCCGGAATTCGACGTGGCCCTCAGCATCACGCCACCTGCCAACGGCACCCATTATGTCGCGGGTGAAGCGCCGGTGGTGACCGTCACCCTGAAAGATCATGCCACCGGGCTCGATGTGGATCCGGCGATCTACACCACCAAGCAGGGTGCCGCAGGCGCCGCGGGAGGCGGCCTGAATGTCGCCAGTCTGTATGTATACGGCCCGCGGGCCAAGGCCTTGCCGGTTCTGGCCACCGGTACGATGACCGATCCCGCCTTCAACGCCGCGACCGGCACGCCGACCCAGGATCACAAACTATTCGTGGGCGGCACCGATTCCCAGGTCGCCACCAGCAGCAGCGGTTTTGCATATCAATTGCTGCCGATTCCAGCCGGCATGGCATCCGGCACCTACATGGTGCGTGTCCGGATCGGCGATTACGGCCGGTTTGGGACGGGCAATTACCACATTGAATCGCTTGCCTTCACCAATATCCAGATCGGCACCGACACCATGGAAGAGAAGGTTGCCGGAACCGCCTGTATCGACTGTCACGGCACCGGCACCGCGCCGTTCCATGATGAGCGCCACGCGGTGGTGTTCGACACCGATGAGTGCCTCTCCTGCCACGATCAGTCAGGCAACTACGCCGTACCCATCGCCAACCGGGTGCATGCCGTACACAGCACCAACACCGAAGGCGATCTTTATACCATAGACCCGAATCGGGGCACCCGCGACTGGTCGGAAGTAACCTACCCGCAGGATCCCGACAGATGCGTCACCTGCCACACCTCGGGCAACGTCGCCTACAAGACCAATCCGTTCATGATGCCTTGCGCGGGTTGTCATGTCGGCGCTACAGGGGTTATCGACCATATGCGTCAGAATGGCGGCCCTTTCTGAGAGAGTCGTCCGATCATTTGACACAAGAGCGGGCCGCAAGGCCCGCTCACTTCCATGTAAACCCCCGTTTTTCAAAAACGGGGGTTTTTTAACAGCCGAAAACGACGCCTTGCAATTTGGTGATTCGGTAAAGAGTCAGATTCAACCGGCAACGGAATAAGTTCCAGATAACAAGGTGAACCAGAGTTGGGACGGTTTGTAACAAAATGGACAATGCGTGTCGCAGCTGCTGTTGTTGTGTTGGCGCTGCTTGAAGGATGCAACGGCGGCGGGGGATCGAACGAAGGGAATCCGAGCGCCGGAGGTGTCGTTCTATCCGGTGCGGTTTTCAACAATCATACCGATGAGGATGCGGCCGGCAGGGCCGTGGCCGGGGCAACGGTTGTCCTGGTAAAGGCCGGGGACGTCGAAGGGACGGATTCGATTTCGCCGGTGGAGGATCTGGCGAATGCAAATGATTTCTATCCCGCAACCGTCACTGGTTCGGATGGTCATTATCAGTTTGCCCAGCGTGATTTTACCGATGCATATCCGGCAAATGGGACCTATTTCGTTTTTGTCGAGCCGCCTCCGGAGTTATCCGGCGATCTCCTGCCGGGTGGAACCGCCTCCAGGGCAAGTCTGAACCTGGATGGGGCAACCGCCCTCAAACAGGATATCACCCTTTCCGATACAAACGGTTCCGATAGCGCCTACATCGGATCCATGTTCTGTCTTTTTTGTCATTCCCAGAAAAACCACATAAAGCACACGCTTCATTTTGTCGGCATTCGAAAAATCGGTCCAAACGGTACGGTCGTAAACGATGCAATGAATATGGGGGATACATCTGTTTATGATTTGTCGGCGAACAATGACGCCATGCTGAACAAATTTACCAATCCGGCGACGCGGTACACGTTTGCAAATGATCCCGCCACCCCATTCTGGCTTGGTAAAGACACCTCCGGCTTCTATTTCCAATTGACGGCCGACACCAATCCCAAGTTTTATCTCGCGTATAGCTATGGGGGGGAGACCGGCAAATGGAAGGGACACTTCATGACCACGGTAACCGCCGGTGACGGAAGGTATGCCCCCGTGCATGGGCAGAACGGAGACGACTACGCGTACTATGTGATGTCTCCGATCCAGTATAACGAGGATCGTAATTCCATTTATGGCGGGGAATTCGTCACCTATCATGCCGAGAGGTGGGATTTCGCCGGTACGGGCAACAATGGTTTTACAGGCGACGCCGAGCGCACCTCCTTTGACCTGAGTTGTGCGCCCTGTCACGGCGCGACCGGGATTACAACCGTCAATGCGGGGTTGGCAACGGAAAGAAGGGCCGCCGTTTTTCCGCAAAACGATAATGGATACGATTTTGACGGCGTCCATTCGGAGATCAATATCGGTTGCGAGAAATGCCACGGACCCGGATACAACCATTTTGCCGCCGGCGGTTACGGGCGCCGGATCATCTCTCCGGAAAAGCTTTCCGCGGGTCGATTGACCATGATCTGCGGAACCTGCCATATCCATGGCGAAAACCAGACGGATATCGGCGGCGGCGCACCGTTGATGGCCGTTGAAGGCGGGAATTACGAGACCTTTCGACCCGGGATGAGTCCCGGTCGGTTTTTTGGGACTTGGGACGGGACGGGGAAAACAATTGCGCCATTCGGTATCAAGGAAATGGGATCACTCGCCGGGAATGGTTATCTGGAATCCATCAACTTTGAAACCGACACAACCGCGAGCTGGATAGACATGCCGTGGGGCGCCGAGGTCAACCATTCAAAAGCGAATCAGCAGCATTACCAGGATGTCGTCAGAAGCGCGATGTACCGGAACGACAGGGCACTGTTGACCTGCGCCAGTTGTCATGATGGGCACGGCTCCTCCCATGAACACATGTTGCGGTATAACGCCGATACCAATGCCGCCTGCCTGCCCTGCCACTACGGCCCCGGCCGTACCTTCCCGAATGTCGACGACGGGATGGTGGGCAGACTGAAACAGGATGCGGCCACACCGGCGGACAAGGAGGTTATCGGCGAGGATGTTGCGGCGCATCTTTTCGATAAGACCGGGACGCTCCAAATGGGCCCGTATGACCCCGAAGGTACGGCCATGGGAAAATGCATCCGCTGTCATATGCCCAAGACGGCCGTGTCGGCCGATTACCGCAATGCCCTGGTGACAAGGTCGGGTTCTTCCTATCGGCATGGCGATATCAGTTCGCATACATTTGACGTGATGGCCACCGAAGCGATTAACAACATGGGAGCGGCCCGCGGGATAACGAATACGACACCGGCCGGAATCACGGATGTGTGCGGTTCCTGTCATGTTTTTGCCGGGCTGCAGTAGTACCCCTGTCGCAAGGGCAGGTTGATTCAAACCATCGGGTCGGTGTTGGAATCGGATTCGAAGGAACGGCAACCGGGAATCCGACACCGACGACGCAACGGTCAAGAAGGTATATGAAAATAAAAGTAGTTGTTCTGATCACCCTTTTGTTGATGGGGGGCTGCCGGCCGCTGCCCGAGGAGGCGGTGCGGAAAGAGCTCTCCCCGCCGGAGACCGTCGTCCTCGATGAGAACACCAATATACACTATACCGGTCTTTTTTGTGGTGAATGCCATACGCGAACACCTGTTGAAGGCGGCGATGCCTATTTGAAATTCAACGGGGACTATGGGCAATTGTGCCGGTGTCATCACGGCACGTCGCCCGGTTACTGCCATCCGCTGGAAATGAAACCGGAGCGGGACAAGCAGGTCAATATCCCGGCCGGCTTTCCGATAGAGGCGGGAAAAATGACATGCAACACCTGTCACGATGTATATCGACAGTGCCAAAAGCGGCTGTTTGAGCGGCAGTCATTGCGGGGAGGGCCGTATCCCCGGAAAACGGATTTCTGTTACAACTGCCATATCAAGGAAAAGTACACGAAGTTGAACGCGCATCTCCAAATACAAAAAGATGGGACGCTTGACGTCAAGACGTGCCTTTACTGCCATGGGAAAAAACCGGATGAGAAGACCGCAACCTACAAAGAAGTCACGTTTGTCGGGGATATCAAGGCGCTCTGCAGACGCTGTCATCTCATCGAGGGAAATCATTCCGGCAATTTCGACCATACGGGGGTCAAACCGTCGGCAGAGGCTTTAAAGAGAATGGCGGCCATGATCAGTACCTATCAAATCATTCTACCGCTGACGGAAGACGGGAAAATGACCTGCATCACTTGTCATAATCCTCATGAAAAAGGCGTCATACCGGCGGATAAGCCATCGGCAAAAGGCGCGGACAGCAAATATCGGCACCGGCTACCGGGAAAGATGTGCATCGAATGCCACAAAATGTAAGGCGAAACGACAAGGGAGCGAAAGCGGTGAAAAGACGATATCTCCTGATGACATTGATACTCTTTGCCGCGCTGGGAAGCGGGTTGACCGGCTTTTCAAGCGCTACGGCGGCGGACAAGGAAAACTGCCTGATGTGCCACAAGTATCCGTCCATGGGCAGAGTCGGTGAGGACGGTTTGGTGAAAAATTATCATGTCGACGCGCATGTCTTTTTAAATAGTCTGCACGGTGAAGTGGGCTGCCGGGAATGTCACACCTACATCAAGAAGTTTCCCCATGACCCGGTTACGGAAGAGGTCAATTGCGCCAATGAATGTCACATCAAACCGCCTTTTGCGGAAAACAATTTTTCACATCAGAAAATTATTGACGTGTTTCATACCAGCGAGCATGCGAAAAAAACAGACGACTCGCCGTTGATGAAAGACGCCAAGCCGGATTGCAAGTATTGCCATTTGAACCCGTTGTACAAGAGAGTAGATGAAAAAAACATTGCCTACGGCAAAACCCTCGATCGGTGTTTGAACTGCCATGAGAAAAAAGGGGTGACCGTGGCCTATCGGCATATGACCCATCGTTTGCGTCATAAGACATCACGGTCATCCAAGGAAATCGTGGCATTGTGTTCCGAAAACTGCCACGGGAACGCCCCATTGATGAAAAAACTGGGGGTTTCCGGGAGAGCGCTGGAAGTCGTTGAAACCTACAAGGAGTCCATCCACGGTAAGATGACCACTCTGGGTTCGGAGAAAGCCGCCGATTGCATCAGTTGTCATTCGTCCAGCCTGATTCATGACATTTACAAAAAAGACAATCCAAACTCCTCGATATACGAAAAGAACCTGCTATCCACCTGTCGGAATTGCCACGCAAAGATCAACGAACACTTCGTCAAAATCGCCGTCCATCCCAGTATCGCGGTCCCCCATAATCCGATCCTGTTTATCATCAGCAATATGCTTCTCCGATTCATATTATACGGCACCATATTCGGTCTCATGGGGCTTTTGTTTCTGGAAACATACCGCAGAAAAAAGGACGGCATCGGTATGAAAATAAAAGCGGGGAGCAGCTGGCGGATGCCGGAAAAAATGGGAACGATGAAAAAAAGCGTGCAAAAGGAGCCAAGATGACGACCGTCACTGAGAAGATATCCCAGTCCGGGCAGGCGGCCGAAGCGCAGCCGGAAGATTATTTTACCCATGTGGCGGGGGTCGGATACATCCCGCGTGATATCTATAAATATGTAAAATCCAATCCCCTGGGCGATCTTCCCCGGTACTCGGCCCATATCGTGATTCAGCACATTCTGGTGTTTACGACCTTCATTGTGCTGGCGGCCACCGGAATTCCCCTGCACTACAGCGACCTGTTCTGGGCGCCGTATGTGCTTTCCCTTTTCGGCGGCATCGATACGGCGCAGGTGATCCACCGGAGCGCCGCATTTGTGATGATCGGGGCGTCCGTGTATCATTTGGTAACCATCGCCGGCTCAACCATCCGAAAAATCGCCAAAAAAGAATTCGATATCCGAAGGACGCAGGTGCCGCTGCCGAAAGATCTTTTCGATTTACTAAACGATCTGAAATACTTTTTGGGACTTGCGCCGTATCGTCCCAAAATGGAAAAATTCATGTACAAGCAGAAGCTGCATTATCTGGCCATCCTGTGGGGGACCGTTGTCCTGATATCCGCCGGCATGGCATTGCTGTATCCGGAATATGTGGCGTTGCTGTGGCCTTTCGACCCGTCGTTCGTGCAGGACCTGGCCAGGATCATGCACGCGGACGAGGCCATTATGGCCTTGATTGTGGTTGCGTTCTGGCATTTATCCAACGTCCATCTCGTACCGGGCCGGTTCCCCGCGCAATGGACGGTCTTCACGGGCCGGATTACCCGGGAACATCAACTGGAAGAACATTTTCTGGAATATATTCGAAACCTTTCGGAAATTCCGGAAGAGCGGGAGTACATGCGATCGCTGCTATCCGAATTGGGATATGCGGAAGAAGAGGGGGATCCTAAATGAGAAGAGATCCGAAGCGGCTGGAACACCCCAAGGCAGTCTATTTGATCGGGTTGTTTGTGTTGTGCATCATTCTGTTTGTGTTGGGCGGCGTGATCAATCATCTCGCTTTCTCGAGCCACGGTCCGGGGCTTCTGGTACCGGTGGTCGAGAAATTTCGGGAAAAGGAGTCGGATATCGTAGCAGAATTCAAACAGCATCAAAAAGCCGAGGAACACCGGCACTTTCATCATTTTGTCGATTATCCGGAAGTCCCGGAAGCACTCCGGACAACTTGTTTTATCTGCCACTCCACATTACCCCATGGAAAAACCAAGAAGATCCGGGCCATGTTGAACATGCACACGAATTTTTTTGCGTGCGAAACCTGCCATTTGGAAGCCAAAAAGGGGGAGACCGTCGTATACAAATGGTATTCTCCGGCGGCGGAAAACCCGCAAGGCCCCTTTTTCGGAACATCCTATGATCCCGAAACAGGAGATCTCAAAGATGTTGCGGATCACTTTTCAAAAATTACCCCGTTTTACCAGGCCGGTGAGAAGTTGAACACTACTCTGAACATGCAGAATGCACCGCTGGCCCGGGATTATGTAAAAGTCAGAGACAGACTGACACCCGAACAGCGGGAAGGGGTCAAGAAGAAATTCCACGTGGATATCCGGCCGAAAGGACCGGCCTGCCAGACCTGTCATGCATCGAAGGGCATTCTGGACTTCCAGGCACTTGGCTTTTCCCCAAAAAGAATCACCGATCTGGAAAATTTGAGCATCAAGGGGATGATTACCAAGTATGATGAGTTCTATCTTCCTGATTTATTCAAACAATCTGATGCAGTCGGACCAAATGGAGCGGGTGGGAATGAAGAAGCCGTTTCCCGATAGACGGAAAAAGGGTCTGGCAGCGACGGCGTCGTTCGTCCTGCTGCTGTCGGTCACCGTGTCGTTTTCCATGGAATGCGTCAAGAGTGATATCCTGTTGTCCATCGAACCTTCGGGCGTGGATCAACCGAGTGATCTGGCGATCGGACCGGGAGGGGAACTCTATCTGGTGGACGGGGTCAATAACCGAATCGTGGTGACAACCGCTGAAGGCGCCCCGCGATTCGCCTTCGGCAAAAGCGGGAGCAAACCGGGCGAGTTCCGATATCCCCTGGGCATCGACATTTCAAGGGACGGGCGAGTCTTTGTTGCGGATACCGGCAACCACCGGATTCAGGTATTTACTCCCAAAGGGGATTTTTTATATATGTTCCCGGTCAAGACCGCCTCCGGCGAAAAGCCGGCGGACCCGGTGGATGTGCTGGCGCTGGATCGCAAACAGTATCTGTATGTCTCGGACAACGACAATCATAAAATAAAGGTTCACAAACAGGACGGCGCCTTCGTATTTGAATGGGGAGGATTCGGCGAAGAGCGCGGACGGTTCCGCTACCCGGGAATACTGGCAGCGAATGAATATAACCAGATATTTGTGGTGGATGTGCTCAATACGAGAATTCAGGAGTTCGATCCGGATGGCAATTTTATCGCCGAAATCGGCGCCTGGGGGGTGAGCCCCGGGCAGTTGTTCAAGCCCAAGGGGGTCGCCATCGATAAGGCCGGGCGGGTGTTTATCTCCGACAGCTTCATGGGATGCCTTCAGGTGTTTACGGATTTGGGCGGTTTTAGCGGGGTGCTTTGCGAGAACGGAACAAAAAGAGAGTTCACGACACCCGTGGGCCTCGCTTTTGATTCCAAAAACCGGTTATACGTCGTGGAAATGCGCGCCAACCGGATACGGAAAGTGAATGTAGCCCCATGAAACTTTTTTTTGGCGATCGTCCCATGGGCATGTCCGAACGGAGGTCACTGTACTTCCTGATATGCTATGGGTTGATGATGATCGGCTGCCCGGCCGCCGATGCCGCACTTGAAAAATCTTCCAAAAAAGAATGCGCCATGTGCCATGTCATGTGGTTGGACGTGTTCAGAACGGAGAAGGAGACCCTGATCCAGTGGCAGCCGGGAAATGTTCTGATGAAAGATACACAGGGAATCGTCAGCGCCGAAGAAGTTTGCTACAGCTGCCATGACGGCTATGTCGCAGATTCACGCCATATTACCTGGAAATACAACAACCATACCTGTTTTAAAAAACCCTCCAAGAATATCCGGGTTCCCGCTACCCTGACATTGAGCAACAAGGATGAAATATACTGTGGGACATGTCACACGCCCCACAGCGGCGAGGCCTCTCTCACCGGGACCGTTTCCGGTCAAACCATGCCCCCGGGTCCGATGTCTTTTCTTCGGCTGTCGAACACCGATTCCGGTCTGTGTGAACAGTGCCATGCGGATGCCGCCGACTACAAACGGACCAAGGGGCACCCGTTGCACACCGGCAAGGGGAAGATACCGCAAGAGCTGTTTGAGCTGGGAAGCGTAAAAGCGGTAAACAAGGACATGGTTACCTGCCAGACATGCCACAAGGTCCACGGGGCAAGGGGACGCAACTTGACCGTGATGGACAACGGCCGTTCACAGCTTTGTATGGTTTGCCATGGTGAGCGGGCCATTGTCGGGACCCCCCACGACCTGAAGGCGCCCATACCGGGCGCTACCGACATGAATGGTCAGCCGTCGTCGGAATCCGGGCCGTGCGCTGTCTGCCATGTTCCGCACAAATCCGCCGGAGGAAGACTTTGGGCCGCAAGTATCGCGCAATCTGCGCCGGGCAATCCCGCTTCCCGGATCTGTCTGGCTTGTCACGGTGAAAAACCGGATGGAACGATGCCGGCGAAGATAAAGGGGATCGGCCGGTATTCCCATCCGAACAATATCGAGCCCGTTTCCCAAAAGGGTCAACCACCAATCCCCATGAACCGGACGGATGCCCTGCCCTTTTTCGATCCAAACGGTAATCGGTCACCCACCGGCACGATTCAATGTTTCACCTGCCACAATGTTCATCAGTGGGATCCGGCCACCCCGGCCGACCGGGGTGGAAAAGATGTGGATGGCGACGCCTCCAACAGTTTTTTACGAATTTCAAACAACCCCACATCGGCGCTTTGCACGGAATGCCATTGGGATAAACGGCAAATCCTATCGTCTGATCATAATCTGAGCGTAACCGCCCCGGAAGCGAAAAACATCCAGGGAGTCACCGCCGGGGTTTCCGGGCCGTGCGGCGCGTGTCATATTCCCCATCATGCGGCGGATAAAAGGCTGTGGGCGAGAAATGAAGTAAAAGGTATGGATCCGGCCCCGCAATACTGCATGGGATGCCACACCGAAAATGGGGCGGCAGCCGCAAAACCGGTCGGAAAGAACGATCATCCGGTCAATATAACCTTAAAAGGGCTGCAGATCCCCTCGGCCGAACGGATCACCCCGATACTGCCCCTGTTCAACACAGAAGGCGGCACGGAAGGCGGCGATTGTATCCTGTGCCTTACCTGTCATGATCCCCATATCTGGTCAGCCATCTCCAAGCGACCGTCTGCGGATACGGCGTCCGCCGAACCAACCGGTGAGGAGGCGAAAAACATCGAAGGAAACGCAACCAGCAGCTTTTTGAGAAAACCCGCTTCTCCCACTCCGGACCTCTGCGTCGTCTGTCATGAAAACGCCGGGCTGGTGATCGGTACCGATCACGACCTGTTCGTTACCGCGCCGTCGGCGACAAATAGTATGGGCCAAACCGTAGCGGAATCGGGACAATGCGGCGCCTGCCACGCAGTCCATAACAGTCCCGAAAGCCGGTTGCTGTGGGCCCGGTCGGTTGGTCCGGTGGATGAAAAGCAGCATCCGATGAACGGGGTATGCACCGGCTGTCATTCATCGGGCGGGATCGCTGAACGGAAAACGCCGGCCACGGCAACACATCCGGAAGGACAATTAATGGATACTATCATTCGGTTCGATGGCCGACCGACAGGGTATACCAAGATTTTTGACAATACCTGGAAGGAGGTCAACGTCGGCGATCTGTCGTGCTCTTCCTGCCATTCCTTTGCCCAGTGGGATCATCGCGTCATGGAAAAGGGGCCGGGTAAGAACATCGAGGGCAATGCCGATAGCAGTTTTCTGCGGACATCGAGCGATCGGGCCGTCTGCATTGACTGCCATGGAGACACGGCTATCTGGCGATACACCTACTTTCATTCGCCGAAAAAGAGGGCGATGTTGAAAAGCGAGGGGGGGCGTTGACGATGGGCGTTCCGCAACCGGTATCATTTCTGTCGGGCCCGCGTTGGCGCTCATGTTTCGATTATAATCCATTCAAATTCGGCGGAAGAAGAATGGCGACAAGGTTCTTTCGGGTGTTGACACTGTCAGTCATAATGGCGATGGGCGCCGTTCTGTTCTGCGCCGGGATCGGGTCCGCGCAGACCGATGCAACATCTGATGAAGAAAACTGTTTGATTTGCCATCGATACCCCGGGCTGGGACGCTATGACAAGCAGGGGAATAAACGGGTCTACTATATCAATGACCTACTGTTTGCCGATTCCGTTCATGGGAAGCTGCGGTGCAAAAGCTGCCATGTGGATTTGGATAAGATACCCCATGAGAAGGTCAAAAAAGTCGATTGTTCCACAAACTGTCATATCAAGGAACCTTCCTCCAAGCGGGATTTCTCCCATAAAAATATGGTGGAAAAATATCAGAAAAGCGTTCATGGACAAGATATCGATTATTCGAAACGTTTTATAGGGGATCGTCCCACGTGCACCTATTGCCATGACAATCGATCTTATAACCCGTATGCCGGCATTTGGGGCAAGAGCGAGGAACTGGCCATGGAAACGCTGGCAAGGTGCCAGGGATGCCATGTGGACAAGGCCTGGACCAAAAAGCTATACGCGCATGTTACTCATCGCATGCGGCGGAGGAGAGACCAAGGCGAGATTATCCAGTTGTGTACAAGCTGTCATGAAGATGAACAAAAGATGGCGAGACACGGAATCGAGGCGATCTCCACTTTCAAGGACACCTTTCATTGGACGCTGGTGAAATACGATGTCCAAAATGCGCCCGATTGCATTACCTGTCATGTTCCGGTGGGGTATACAACCCATGAGATTCATGTCAGAACCGATCCGGTTTCACCGATCAACAAAAAAAATCGTGTCAAAACCTGCAGCAATCAGGGCGGCATTCAAAATTGTCATCCCGGTGCGACGCCCGATTTCGCAGAGGGCCGGGTGCATGCCTACGGTACAAAGGTGCAGCTCATGGCCAGCGCGGAGAGGGCCAAGGCGGAAAAACCGGCAACCGAATCTCCCATCATGGTTCGGGCCCGCAAAGAAGTTTCGGACGAAGAACTGTTCCATTATACGGTGTTGTCATGGATCCAGTTGCTGTATCGATTCCTCATCGCGGGTGTGATCGGTTTTATGTCGCTGCACCAACTGCTGGATTTCAGGCGCGCCAGGGAAAAAATGAAAACGGGACACGGACATCCGAACCAGGAGGGTACCCATGACGCACACTGATACGGCAATGGAAACAAATCGATCGGATACCGGCGAGAGGCGGACCGGCAATCCACGGTACTTCGTCCGGCTGAATCAAAATGAGAAAATGCAACATCTGATATTCGTCATCTGTTTTCTGATTCTGGCCGTTACCGGTTTCATGATCCTGCTGCCCGAAGAGACATTTCGTTTTCTGGGAAGGGCGAAGGAGCCGGTTTTTCTGGCCCGGGGCATACTGCACCGAATTGCCGGAACGATCATGATGCTGGTGAGTCTATATCATCTCTTCTATTTGACCTTTACGAAGGCCGGCCGGCGCTGGGTTTGGGACATGATGCCGAGACCAAAGGATATGAAAGAGTTTTTTCATAATATGGTTTATTATATCGGGGTCAAAGACCATCCACCGGCGTTTGACCGGTTCTGCTATAAGCATAAAATGGAATACCTGGCGCTGATCGCCGGCACGACATTGATGTCCGTTACCGGCATTATTTTGTGGTCCGAGTTTTTTTGGGATAAATTCATGATCGATATCGCCGCCCTGATCCACCAGATGGAAGCCACATTGGCCTGTTTGGCGGTGATGATCTGGCACTTGTACGAGGTTCATCTGAGACCGCACAAGTTCCCGATCGATCGAACGTGGCTGACCGGCGTGATCGACGAAACGGAAATGATGGAAGAGTATCCCCTGCATTATCAAAAAATTATGAACGACCCGGAATTGCAGAAAATTTATATCCGGGAAAGATCGGATACCCATGGGTAACAAAGCGGAAACTGCCATATTGAGCAAGGTCCTTCAGGAAATAAAAGGAATCCTTCTTTTGGGGTTGAAAGTGATTTATGTCCTACCGTTTTTCGCTTTCGGCCTGTGGTTGATCCGTCTGGTTTATTTTCCCGGATTGGATTTGAACGCCTCGATTTCGTTTCCCCGATACCGGAAGGCGGATGATCCGTTCAAGATCCTCACGCGGAAAGATGAACCGGTGCCCCGCGGTCATTTTCACATGATCGATGCGTATGTTGGAAAGCAGGAGTCGAAGCCGCCGATTTGCGTCATGTGCCATGGAACGTATGCGCACGGCAAGGACAAGAAGGTTCGTGCGCTGTTGAACATGCACACCGGCTTTATCGACTGTTCCGTGTGCCATGTCCGTCAAGATCAACCAAACGCGGAAGGGACGGTAATGCCGCCAAATGAGCGGATTGCGTTTTTATGGGTGGACCGGGAGACCGGAGAAATGACGGATAAATCAGTCGGAGAATACGGCAAATACCCTGCGACCATATATCCCATTCGGTATACCGAAAAAGGGCCCAGGCAGGTTTTAACACCGATCAACACCGCCGACGCCCAACAGTTTTTGAAGATGCGGCCGGAACGAACGCCGGATCAGGTCGCCGAGGCCAGGAAGAAGCTTCACGCGTCGCTTTCGGAAAAACCGGTGGTCTGTGCGGATTGTCACCGGCAGAACGGCTATCTTGACTTTGAAAAACTCGGATTTCCCAAGACGAGGGTGGATCACCTGGTGTCCAGTGAAATTGTCGGCATGCTGGATAAATATAAGACGTTTCACCTGCCGGAGGTGATTGATTTCAGGGGGGGACAGAAATAGGCGGGCTGTGGAAGAGGAGTGAACAATGAAACCATACCGGTTGATTGTTTTGATGTCGATTCTGATGATGTCGTCCGTCCCGTGGCGGGGTAGTTGTCTTGCCATGGATGACAGCGGCTGTCTCACCTGTCATCAATATCCCGGACTGGTCAGGCCGGAGATGCCGGATGGGTTTAAGGTGTTCCATATCGATGAGGAGCGCTACCGGCAATCGCCCCACGGCCAAATCAGTTGCGGGAAATGCCACACAACCGTTGCCAAGGTTCCCCACACGGGTGAGACGGAAGTGAATTGTACCAACGGGTGCCACCTGGCCGAAAAGGACAAGCGGTTGATTGCACAATATGACCTGGCATCGTTACATAACAAGGAGAAATCGTATATTACCCGTCTGACGGATGGGTCTTCCTGCCGGGAATGTCACCGGTTGTACCCTCACCAAAGCAGCGAACTGGCGCGAGGCTTCATCAATATGCATATCGGATTTATGACCTGTGAGACATGCCACATCAGCCGGGAAAAATTTACATCGCTGCAGTACGACTGGACGAATTCGGAAACAGCCACATTTGCCGGAAAACCCTTTGGAGCGCGGTTCAACCCCAAAATCGGCGATGCCTCCCAATCCGAACATTTCATATCCCGCATTACGGTCTTTTCCAAAGAGGATGGAACCAAAAGGTCGTTGGTCAATACCTGGGATACACAGAAGGCCAGGGCCTATCTCGCGGAAGAAGGGAAGCTGCCCCCCGATGAAAAGAAAAAACAGTTGGCGTACTTTCATCGGGATATCCATAAAAACAAGATCAGTGTCACCTGCAATGAATGCCATTCGAAGGCCGGCATCCTCGATTTCAAGGAACTCGGTTTTTCGGAAAAAAAGGCGAATGATCTGATCTATTTGAATATTAAAGGCCTTGTGACAAAATACAAGGTCTTTTATTTTCCAAAATTGCTGTTTCAATAGAACGTATATGGGGCGCAATACCGGCCCCGGCACCGAATACAAAAAGCAGGGAGGGATATTGCGTCATACGGCGGGCGAAAGGGGATATATCAACAGGGTAACGGGCATTACGGGTCGGCGCCTTCGGCATATGGGCGGTATTTTTCTTGCCTCGCTGTTCCTGGTTGTTGCCGCTCTGCCGGCGCGTCCCGTGTTCGGGATTCAGATCGTTCCTGTCCGGTTTCTTTTTGATATTTCGGCTGATTTCAAGGAACCCAGCGATGTGGCGGTTTCAAAAAGCGGTCATGTCCATGTCGTCGACGGGGTGAACCATACGATCAAAATGTTCAACAAGAACGGCGAGGCACTGTCATCCTTCGGAGGAAAAGGTGATGGCGACGGTCGGTTCCGGTATCCGCTCGGCATGGACGTGGACGCCGCCGGGAATATGTATGTCGCCGACTCGGGCAACAGCCGGGTTCAAATTTTCAATCGCAACGCGGTATTTACCGCAAAGATCGACCTGCCTGGAAAGAACGGCAAGCCTGCGGATCCGACCGATGTGGCGGTCGATGGGACGCGAAACCGCCTGTACGTGGTGGACAATGACAATCATCGATTTCTGGTCTATGCCCTTTCGACATTGAAATTGATCAAAACCGTCGGCGAACCGGGTTACGGGGAACTGATGTTTCGGTATCCTTTTTTCATCGCCCTGAATAAAGAGCACAATCTCTGTATCGTCGACGTCATCAATACAAGGGTTCAGGTCGTCGATCCCGAAGGCGTGTTCGTCACCTACATTGGCGGCTGGGGCGTTGAAAAAGGTCAATTTTTCCGGCCCAAAGGGGTTGCCGTTGATCGGGATGACCGAATGTATGTCAGCGACAGTTATATGGGTGTCATCCAGGTATTCAACAAATATGGAGAATTCACCGGCGTCGTGGGGGATGCGGACAGGAAAACGATCCAGAAGTTCAAGACGCCCGTGGGTATCTGCATCGACGATCAAAACCGATTGTATGTAGTTGAAATGCTGGCTCAAAAAGTCAGCGTCTATGGCATTGAAACAACAGGCAGATGAGACAGAGACTACATTTCCGGGATTTCTGGTATATTCACTTGTTATGGGTCCTGCAGGTGATGATCGGGCAGCTGACCGCTGGAAACAGCTTCGCGGCAACCACGACTCCCCCTCGAAATCCCAATTCGGCGAAGGAATGCGCCATCTGTCATTACCGTTGGATCGGCACCTTTTTTGTCCAGGGAAGGGGGACGGATTTGGTTCCCTATCAATCGGAAAAAGTGGCGGCAACACCGGAAATGTGTTTTTCCTGCCATGACGGCAGTGTCGTGGACTCACGGGAGCGGGTGATGCACGGCAAGTCGCATAAAACGGATGTGAAGCCTCCGGCGGGCATGAAAATACCGGAGATTTTTCCCCTGGATGACAGCGGCAAGGTCCAGTGCGCCACCTGCCACACGGCCCATGGTGTTCCGAGCGGGCCCAATGTGAAAGAAACCATCTTCCTGCGGGCATCGAACACGGATTCCGCCATGTGCCGCATGTGTCACGCCGATAAAGACGGTGGCGTCAAGGCGGGCAATCATTCTCTTGGACGGAGCGACCATCCGATCCCGCAAGATTTGAAGATGCGCGGTGCCTACGAAGGGCGTCAAAAAAATCAGGTGATCTGCGAAACCTGTCATACGGCCCATGGCTCGCCAAGCGAGGGCTATCTGGTAACGAGTGCCGGGGACAGCGGGCTTTGCCTTGGTTGCCATGGGGATAAAGGCATGATGACGCCGTCGGGCGAACGAAACGCCAACCATGTGATCAATGTGGAACCCCGAAAAGCGGTCATACCGGAAACCCTTTACCAAAGCGGGGCAAAACTGGGAGATGCCGGCCGCATTACCTGTCAGACCTGCCATAAGATTCATAACAACCACATCCAGCAGGCAATGCTGCTGATCCGGGAAAACCGGCAATCCGATTTTTGTCTGGAATGCCATCCGGATAAACAGCGCCTGGAAAAAACAAACCATAATCTGTCCATCTCGGCCAAAGCGGAAAAAAATCTGGAAGGAAAAACCGTGGCGGAATCGGGCATTTGTTCGGCCTGTCATCTGCCACACAAAGCGGCCCGGAGGCCATACGGAAAGAAGGAAGACAAGGGGCGTACAACGGCCCTCTGTCTGAGCTGCCACGCCAAGGGAGGCGTAGCGGAAAATAAAAAGCTTGCGGGCTATTCGCATCCGGTGGGCATGACGTTGTCACAAACGATTCAGGGCGCCGACGCCGTTGAATACCGGGCGGTTGTCCGGGAAAAGGGCGTGCCGGCCCTGCCCTTGTTCAATGAATTCGGGGTGGCGGACAAAAAGGGGCAGATGACGTGCGCCACGTGTCATGACACCCATGGCGGGCCTTCCGTGCCGCCGGCGCCGGCGGCCGAACCTGGCGCGCCGGCCGCAAAAAACATGTTGTTGAGAAAACCCTCTCCGGAGATTTGTCGTACATGCCATGCGGATAAGTTCGCCATCGAAAATACCCGGCACGATTTGGCCGGCGTGTTCCCCGACGGCAATCGGATTCTGAAACAGGCGGTTCCGGAGCCGGACCTGTGCCGGAATTGCCATTGGATCCATAACCGTGAGAAGGAAGGCTATGTATGGAGCCAACCAATGATCCCGGAAGCGGGCGGCGGGGTGCGGGATTTGTGTACCCGTTGTCACGAGTCGACGGGTCTTGCCCCGAACATGACGGTCAACCAGAACTCCCATCCTGTCAATATAGGCCTTGGAGACAGGGTGCGCACCAGTTCCTTGCCGCTTTTCAACTCATCCGGCAACAGGACGGAAAACGGCATCATGACCTGCTATACCTGCCATGACCCCCATCGCCGGTCTCCGGTTAAATCGAAGAACGGCGAGGTCGTCACTGTGGAGGGACGCCCCGTCAACCGCTTCTTGCGCATGGAAAATGCGCCATCGTCCGAGCTATGCATCAACTGCCACGAAGATAAGACCGATATCCGAAAGACGGATCATAATCTGGACATAAGCGCCCCTGCCGCAACAAACGCAGATGGAAGGACCGCATTTGAGTCCGGCGTATGCGGCGCTTGTCACCTCATGCATCATGGCACCGAAAGGATTGTGCTCTGGGCCCGACAGTTGGGCGCCAGCGATCAGGTAATGGACCGGACGTGCAATTCCTGTCATGCGGAACAGGGGGTGGCAGCGGAAAAAGTGCCGCCGGTATCCACTCATCCGGATACCATCATTATTGACAAAGGGAGCGACAACCATGATTCGAAACGGGTCTTCCCGCTTTTTGACAAGAAAACGGGAGCGCCCGTCAAGGCGGGCAATATGTCCTGTCCGTCATGCCACGATGTGCATCACTGGACGCGCGATGCCGCAGCCGAGCAGGAGGGGACCCGCACCGCAGGCAATGCCACCACCAGTTTTTTACGGCCGCTGATACACGAACGGGTGTGCAAGGATTGCCACGGCATTGATTCACTGTTTCAGTTCAAGTATTTCCATAAGGCCGGCAACCGGAAAAAAGCAAATCATGCCTCACAAGGATCGCCCATTGTCCAGCCGTAACCACAGCGCAGCCGGTCGGATGAAAAAACCGCTGATCGGTATTCTATTGGTCAGTGGTGTCATCATCTGGCTGTCGGTTTTTTCCTGTCAATACATTTCAACGGACGCCCGGCGTGTGGAAGCGGTCTCCGACAAGTCTCCGGCGGCCGTGGCAGCGGGAAGGCAAAGGGCCGCAGATGAGTATCAATTCGAAAACAAGGACCTGACCCCGGACACCAATATCCATTATACCGGTCAATATTGTAACGAGTGCCACGAAAAAACGCCGGTTGAGGGCGGCGATCCATACTTGAAGTACGCGGGCGATGATAAGCAGTTGTGCCGCTGTCATGTCTTTTCTTCTACCGCCTACATCCATCCCAGCGATATAAAACCGACTCCGGAAAAAAAGAAGCGAATACCCGCCGATTTCCCGCTGAAAGAGGGGCGCGTCGCCTGTATCACGTGCCACGATATTTATCGGCAATGCCGGAAACGGTTGTTCAACCGGAATTCTTTACGGGGAGCCCCGTATCCGAAACGGACGGATTTCTGCTATCGATGTCATGCGGCGGAAACCCATCAACCGCTTGATCCCCATCATCAGATAAATGACGCCGGTGAGCTGATCATCGCGAATTGTTTGATATGCCACGCGGAGAAACCGGATGAGAAGCATGCAACCTTTTCGGATGTCAAATTTATCGGGGATATCGAAGTGATGTGCCGGCGGTGTCACCATATAACCGGAAATCATTCCGGAAACGCCGACCACATGGGTATCAGACCCTCTGCGGACGGCATGAAACGGATCCAGGCCATGGAAAAAAAGCATAACCTGAGACTTCCCCTGGACGAAAACGGGAAAATGACCTGTATTACCTGTCATAATCCCCATGAAAAGGGAGTCATTCCGGAGGACAGACCCGGGGCAAAAGGGGCCGGTAGTAAATACCGGCATCGTCTGTCGGAAAATCTCTGTCAGGAATGCCATCAAATGTAGTATCATGTCGTTGCATCAAAAATGTTGGCATGGGGATGGAATCGGGTTTGTTGAGGGAAAATAGTCCTTGTCTTATCCTATCGGAATCGCTACATTATCTCCGCAGGATATCCTAAAAAAAGCATGAAGGATGGAAGAGGTTGCGTGAGGGGAATATGAAGAAGAAAATATCGACAGTGATCATACTGCTTTTGGGTTTTTCATCTGCGGCGCAGGCGGGAACCATAGCAGGGTCCGCCCATGATTTCCGGGGATATTTGTGGAACGAAAGCGGCGAGATATGCAAACCCTGCCATACTCCCCATAATACGAAGGCATTGGCATCGCCGCTGTGGAATCACGAATTGTCCACGGTCACCTACACCATGTATGATTCCACCAAGTCCCCGACCATGGATGCGGATGTGAGCAGTCAGCCCAACGGGATTTCGAAAATCTGCCTTTCCTGCCATGACGGCACGGTGGCGCTTGAAAATTACGGCGACATCAAGGACGGAACTATTTTTCTCTTCGGTAATGTCTTGATCGGCACGGACCTGAGCAATGATCACCCGATTTCGTTTGTGTACGACACTTCCCTGGCCACGGAAGATGGAGAACTCTATGATCCGTCGACCAAGTTTTCAGGCCTGGTCGGGAGCTCGGGAACCATTCATGATGACATGCTTTTCCAGGGCAGAATGGAATGTTCATCCTGTCACGATGTTCATAACACGCGGGCGGTTGCCGGAACGAAACTGTTGCGGAAGGACAATACCGGATCCGCGCTTTGTTTGACTTGTCACGACAAATAAGCACGGTTGCGCCACAGCAACTCTCCATCATCAGGCGACGAATCATTATGAAAAAAACATACGTTATCCTGTCCGTATTGATGATCTGCATGGGGTGCGCTGTCGCACCCGAGAAGGAAACACGAGATGGAACCGTGTTCTATCCACCGTTGCCCCTGCAACCGCGACTGCAGTTCCTGTGTCCCATATCCGGGGGGCACGACCTGGGTGAAGCGCAGAGCGCTTTTGAGGAGTTCCTGATCGGTAAACCCCGCTATCAGAGTCTGGGAAGACCCTATGACGTCGGTGCATCCAGGGGGAAAATATACGTTCTGGACAGGATCTATAAAAAAATTGTTATCCTGAATCTGGTCGACAAGAAGTTGTCGTTTCTAAATG
This sequence comes from Desulfobacterales bacterium, assembly GCA_041740615.1. GTDB lineage: Bacteria > Desulfobacterota > Desulfobacteria > Desulfobacterales > SURF-7 > DYJD01. Next base: position 17,854 of record JBGSLR010000060.1, on the reverse strand, counting down.
ATCAGGGAGTCGGAAGTCTCGGCGATCCATCCGGCATCTGGGTTTCGGAAGCGGGTATGACGTATGTTGCCGACATGCAGCGAAAACAAGTGGTGGTATTTGATGAAAACAGTACCTTTTTGAGGACCTATGGCAGCCGGGAACTGTTTGAGAAGCCCGTTGATGTCGCCGTTCACGGAAACCGGGTCTATGTCATCGACATCGAGAAAAATCAATTGTTCATCCTGGACAAGGATACCGGCGGACTCCTGAAAACCGTAGGCGGGAAAGGGGATTTTTTCAAACCGACCCATGTGACGGTGGGCCCTTCGGGCACTGTTTTTGTAAACGACGCCTTCAACTTCCGGGTGAAAAAGTTTACTTCCGACGGAACACTGGTCGCAACTATCGGGTCCCATGGGGATCAGATGGGCGGATTTGCGCGTCCCAAAGGGCTGGCCGTTGACAAGCAGGAGAATCTCTATGCCGTGGATGCCGCTTTTGAAAATGTACAGATATTCGATGACCGGGGACGGCTGCTGCTCTTTTTCGGCGGCGCCGGATACGGACCGGGCGGTATGTGCCTTCCGGCCGGGATTGCAATCGATTACGACAATGTCGACTATTTCTCCCAATTTACGGACCCGAATTTCAAGGTGGAATACCTTGTCTATGTGACCAATGCTTACGGTAACAGTAAGTTGAATGTATATGGCTTCGGACATTGGGTCGGCGATGACCTCCCGCAATAAGAAAGAAGCGGGGAACACGGGTACCATTTTTGATGTTCGCGATTTTGGGCGCGATGGAAGGGTTTGAAATGGTTTTTATCCGGAAGGCATTGAAACATATTTTTGTTCTCGCCGTTATCGGGGCGGTGCCGATGCTGATGGGCTGCCAATCGCATTCGGGAAAAAGTCTGCTGAGCTTCCTGTTCCCGGAAGAGAAACCGACGACGGAGGTGGAAAAGAGCCCGGACAAGCCCGTGACGGTAACCGGCCCCGAAAAGAAGAACGCATCCGAGGAGCCGCCTTATTTGTTGATTTCTCACAAACCCTATATCGAAAGGAGATGTGCGGAGTGCCATAAAGATGCATCCGCGTTCACGACGCCTATTTTCGGCGTCGACTGGGATGGCATTTTCAGAAAAGGCGGGGGCATGCCGGGGCAGCTGACGCTTCCGGTCAAGGAGCTCTGCCTGAAGTGCCATAAAGATCTGACAGTTGATTGGGCGAAGGAGAGGGGGTTGCAGTTACATAAGACCGCCGCCGAGGGAGATTGTATCCAGTGTCATGTCCCTCATCAGGGCCGCCATCCCCATCGATTGGTTGCTGTCGGAGACCACTTGTGTGTCCGTTGTCATAACGCGGAAGACAAGACAGGCGTTCCCAAGTGCGTCCGGGAGATGCAGGTAACGGCCCCCTGTTTGTCTTGCCATAATGCACACTTGGGAAGGTCGAAAGCTTTGTTGCAGAAGGATTATAAAGAAGCAAAACATACGGTTTCTCAACAGCAGGCCCCCATTGGCGACAATGGGTCCCGTGGGGAAATCAACATGCCGGAACAGCTGCCGCAATGACGTTTACCCGGAACAGGTTGGCGATTCTTATCGTTTTGATTCAATCGTGTGTTGTTGTTCTGACAGCGGTATCGATTCCATATGCCCAAGAAGGAAATTACTTTTTTATGGAGCGGCCGAAACTCGGACTCGGCGCATCCTATGAATTGGAGGAGGAAAACAGAACGTTCCCGGGAATGAAAACGGAAGCCACCAGCCATGACATGCGGGAAAACATGACCCTCGGTACAAACGGATGGGCGTACCATCCCAATTTATTGGAATACCGACTTTTTTTTGAACCCGAGTGGCGCCAGGAGAGATTCGGGGAATCGGGATCAGCCGGGAACTATGGCCAAACCGAAAAACGGGATACATCGGTGATGGCCTATGATGTGGGGGCGACACTGTTGAAACGCAAACCCTGTTCTCTGGACGTCTTTGCCAACCGGAACAACCGTCAGTTCGATCTGTCGTATGCCCGGGATACTGAATTTGAGAGTGAAACCTGGGGCACCCGGTTGCATTTCACCAATCCGACGCTGCCGGCGTCCTTCGGATTTACCAATCGGAAATTTGTCCAGACAGGATTTTATCGGTCGGAAGAGGACCGCGATGAACTACAGGTAAAAATACGGCATAATGCGAAAAGCAGTATAACGGAACTGAATATGCTTCATGATGAAGCGGACAGGCTGACCCGGACTGCGTCGACATCTGCGGATACGGCATCCACCACGACGAATACGGAGTTGACCAATACGTACTTTTTCGCAAACGACAATCAAGTCAGACTCGATTCCCTGGTGTATAATACGCGGGCGGAATATGACGCCGCCGATTACGATACCTTGATTCTGTCGGAAAACCTTTTTTGGACACACAGCAAGGATCTGCTCAGCCAATATGCGTTTCATTACAACCGGTGGGAAGTCGGCGACACCGACACAGAAGAAAAGGCCGTGAAAGCCGGTTTGATCCATCATCTGTACAACCGTCTGACAACGAATCTAGGAGCGGAGGCCGCGTTCAGCGATTTCGAGAGCGGGAGTGAAGATCGCTACGACTCCAATCTCGGCTTTCTCTATCGTCGGCCGATCCCCAAGGGCAGCTTTGAACTCGGCGCCGCATATGATTACGGAATCACGAACCGGAGCGGTGTCGGGAATATCATACCCATCGAAGAGCACCATGTCCTGACATCCACAACGGAAACGTACCTGAACAAACAGAATATCGATCTCAACTCCATCATGGTGACCAATGCGACGGGTACAATCGTGTATGTCAGGGATGTCGATTACCGGGCCGAGAGCATGGGCCAGGATGTGAGAATCAGCCGCACCCTGTTGGGAGCCATTGCGGACAATCAGCAGGTGATTGTGCGGTACAATTACTTGTTTGACTCCGGGTATGATGATGCGCGATTCGGACAAGATTACCGATTCTCTCTGGAGCTGTGGTCTTTTTTCTATCTGACCTATACCCATGGCCGCTTGAATCAGTATATCCAATCCGGAATCCCGATGAACGAGCCCATCGACGACACTCGCAACACCGTACGTCTCCGGTTCGTAATCAAATGGTCGGAAACGCAATTTCTATTGGAGCGGCAAGACCGGAGCAACGGCAATTCAAGTGTTACCAGGAGCGTCCGGGAATTGATCAATCTTCGACCGGTGCGGAATGTTTCCTTCAATTTATCCGGCGATTGCGGCAGAAGAGATTTCACGGACACCGGCGAAATGGAAACATTCTACACATTCGGAACCGACATCGGCTGGACGCCGAAATGGTGGTGCCATTTCAGTCTGATCTGTCTGCGGAACGGTATTTCCGGAGACCGGCAGGATATGCTGTATTGGGAAATCGCTCCGAACGTCCGGTTGACCTATGGGGTCTGGACGGGGATTATCGCCTACCAGCTGAAGGATCAAGAAGATCATGAAAATGGAGATGGACTGTGGCGGCAGCGGATCTATTTCGGCATCAGCAGGAGCCTCTGGTAGTCGTCTTGGAAAGAAGCTTGCGCAAGGAAAACGTTGTGACCGTGTTTGAAAAACCAAGGATTCCGGATTACATGATCTGTAAAAATGTCATCATCGCACCATGGATCGTGATCCTTTGCCTGAGTCTGAGCGGGTGCTTTCGGCAGGCGGAATCCGTGCGGCCACGCCCGGATCTGTTTTGGCCCGGGGCGCCAGAAGTAAAGCGGATACGGTTTGTGAACGCCATATCGACACCGGAGAATCTGAACATCCATCCCGGGATTTTTCAACGATTGTTCACCTATATCGTCGGCCATCCGGCGGCCGCCATCGTCACCCCGTATGGCATTTCGTCCGACTCCCGGGGCAGACTGTATGTCGTGGATACCTTCTTGAAGCGGGTTCATGTGTTCGATGCCGACGGAAACACCTATTCTACGTTTCCAACGGACGGTGCTTTGCTTGCCGCACCAGTGGGCATTGCCGTTGATCAGAGGGGTTTCATCTACGTAACCGATGCCAAACAAGGGGTTGTCGACATTTTTAAAGCCGTCGGCAACGAATTCGAATCGGAGTTGGGCCGAGGGGTTTTCAAACGGCCAACCGGTATTGCCGTCAATCCGAAGACGTCGGAGCTTCTCGTGGTGGACACCCTGCAGTCACGGGTTTTCCGATTTGATCTGACAAGTCGGATGCAGAAGGGATCATTTGGCGGCGATGGTATGGCGAACGGACGGTTTCATTACCCGACAACTGTTTCCGTGACGCCGGCCGGTCACATCATCGTATCCGATTCGTTGAATTTCAGGATCCAGGTATTCTCTCCGGAAGGTATTTATCTTTATAAATTCGGTCAGATGGGACATGAGCCCGGAACTTTTTCAAGGCCGAAAGGCGTTGCCTCCGACAGCGACGGCAATATTTATGTGGTGGACGCCCTTTTTGACAATATCCAGGTGTTTGATACGATGGGCCGCTTGTTACTGTCCTTCGGTGATCACGGCGCCGGATATGGAGAATTCTGGCTTCCCAGCGGGATATATATCGATGAAACAGATGCCATCTATGTGTCCGATTCCAGCAACCAGCGGGTCCAAGTGTTTCAGTATCTGAAAGATGTTGTGGAATGATACCCATGAAAACCAAAGAAATCGCGAGCGCCATCGTCATCCTGGGCCTTTTCGCCACCTCCGCACTGGGCGGGAATATCCGTTCGTCGAAGCACAATCTTTCCGTCAGCGGGTCCGGGTCCATAACGGCATCATCCGAAGGCCAAATCTGCATTTTCTGTCATATCCCCCACCGGGAAGGGTCGGAAATGCCGTATCTATGGAATCGCTCTTCCCCTATCGTGCCCTATACCCCTTATGGTAGTTCGACGCTGAAAGCCGATGTGGGACAACCCACCGGCTCGTCGCGAATGTGCCTGAGCTGTCATGACGGCACGATTGCCCTCGGTGCGGTGGCTTCCTCTCCAACGGAGATACCCTTCAAGGGCGGCATCCGGTTTCTAACGGAAGAAAGACCTTCCTACTTGGGTACCGACTTGTCCGATGACCACCCTATATCTTTTGTCTATGATACCGCACTGTCTTTGGAAAACACGGAACTCAGGGATCCGCTCCTGTTGCCGCCAACCGTAAGACTGGACAAAAATCATCAAGTACAATGCACGAGCTGTCACGATCCCCATGACGACGCCTACGGTCAATTCCTGGTGATGGACAATATGGCGTCCTCCCTGTGTGTCACGTGTCATGATAAACGGGACTGGGACAACTCTTCCCATGCACGGTCGACGGCGATGCTGGACCGAACATCCGGTCGATGGCCGAATACCCATTATGCATCCGTTTCGGAAAACGGTTGTGAGAACTGCCACAAACCGCATACGGCCGGAACGAACGAGCGGCTGTTGATTTTTCAATACGAGGAGGACAATTGTTTTGCCTGCCACGACGGAAGCGTGGCTTCCTCCGATATCGCGTCCATCATGACCAGACGATATACACATCCGGTGAACCAATATACGGGCGTTCATGATCCGGCGGAGGATTTTACCTCCGGACGCGTTCCCCCGCACGTTGAATGCAGTGACTGTCATAACGCCCATCAGACAAACGCCGATCCGTCTCCGGGGGGGAGCTTGGTTTCGGGCGCCAACAGGGGGGTATCGGGTATTTCCATAGCAGGAGGGGGACTCACAGCGGCCCGCTATGTTTTTGAGATCTGTTTCAAATGCCATGGCGACAACAATGTCATCCATGAACTGCCCGTTACCCGCCAGATCGGCCAACTCAATACCCGTCTGGAGTTCGATCCGGCCAACCCTTCCTTTCATCCGCTGGTGTTGTCGGGGAAAAATCCGGATGTGCCGAGTCTCTTACCGCCCTATACGACCGGCAGCAAGATAGACTGTACGGATTGTCATGGCGTCGGCGATCCCTCCGCCGCCCGGGGGCCGCATGGCTCGGATTGGCAATACCTCCTGACGGAGCGGTATGTGACGGATGATTATACAACGGAAACGCCCTCCTGCTATGCGCTGTGCTATACCTGTCATGACCGTTCGGCCCTGTTGCGTGATCAGAGCTTTCCCCACAGCAGACATGTCGTGGAGCAACGAACACCTTGTTCCGCATGCCATGACCCGCACGGTGTGAGCATCTCGCAGGGAAGTTCCTTGCGCAACAGCCATCTCATGAATTTTGACCTGTCCATCGTTATCCCCAACGAAATGGGGCGCCTTGAATTCAATGACCTGGGCCGTTTTCAGGGGCAATGTTTCTTAAACTGCCATGGGAAACAGCATAACCCGAAAACGTATTCGAAATAGAAAGGCACATCGATTTTTTCCGGATAGGAATCATGGCATAAACAATTCGTAATAAGTAAGGAAATGAAAATGAAAAAAACAGGTTATACGTTGATTGGTTGTATGCTGATCGTCCCGATACTGATTTTTTCCGGGAGCTGCCGGCAAGCGAATGAGGGGACCGAAGCCGCGCCCGCCAAGGTATCGGACGGTGATCAGGTCACTTCCGAAAGTCCCCGTGGGAAGACGTCGGAGGCGTTCAACGGCACGATCGTGGAGAAGATCGACGCCGATACGTATACCTATTTGCGGATTGATACCGGCAAGAAGATGATCTGGGTGGCGGCGCCCGTCTTTGACGGCCTTCCCGGAGAGATGGTTTCTGTTCCACCAGGTCTGCCCATGGCGGACTTCCAGAGCAAAACGCTCAATCGGAAGTTTGACATGATTTATTTCGTGGGCGTTATTCACCGGCAGGGTGAAAACGTCGCCGACCAGCAACCGCAGGGGCTGCCGAAAGACCATCCACCCATGGGGGGCGGAGCCGGGGAGCAAGCGACACACCCCCCGATGGGTGAATTTTCCCGGGGATCCACCATCGAAGTCGGTTCGGTGGAAAAAGCGGAGGGCGGGCAGACCGTGGCTGAAATCATTACCGATCGAAAAAATCGAGCCGGCAAGACGGTGCTCGTCCGGGCGAAAGTCGTCAAGTTCACCCCGAACATCATGGGGAGAAATTGGCTTCATGTGCGCGACGGCAGCGGCGATGAAGGCTCAAACGATCTGGTCGTCACGACGGATGCCGTGGTGAAAGTCGGACAGGTTGCCGTGATCAATGGTATCCTTTCCATTGACCGGGATTTTGGGTTCGGGCTCATGTATCCTGTTATCATAGAGAATGCCGCGGTAACCCTTGAATAGGATTTATATTCAAAATCAACTATTTGTGAATATGGGCGGTTATCGGGGAACAAGCCGCGTTTGAAAAACTTCCAGTGCGCGGGGCAGCAGCCGCCGAATGAAAATCTGCTTGTCCGTATCCATCAGGGCGCTGTACTCGGAAAATTGGGGATGGGCGGGTGAGAGGAGCGGCGGATGATTCATACAAACCGCCCGCAGGTGGTCAAAGGAGAGGATATAATCGATCAAGGCAACCTGTTCGGTGATGAATTTTTCAATCCAGCCGAGGCGCTTCATCATTTCGAACCGGATCTGGTCGGCGAGGAACATGTGGATATCGATGACCCGCATCCGTTCGGCATCATCCAGGTAATAAAATTTTACCGGATTCCCCCAATCCAGCGTCCCCATGATGATTTCATAATACGGCAGGGCTTGATTCTCGCCAGGTTGAGCCAGCCGGAAAAGCGTGGAGTCGGAAATGTCCTCCAGGCGCGTGTCACGGCGAAATGGCTCCCCGAATCGTTTCCGCCAGGGACCAAATCCTTTTTTGTCAATTTGCTGGAGTCGATAGGTTTTCAAGTGTACGATGTCGGCCATGCCGTGCATTCTCCGGGAAAATAAGCACCGCGATCCGAAACGGTTACAGGGTGATCACCTTGTCCGCCAGTTCCATGGCCGTCACGATATCCAACATGTTCGTGGTGTGGCCGACTCGTTTTTGTTCGAGCAGGTTGAAATGGTCCAGGCAGGTGCCGCATACCAGTATGTGGAGACCGTTTTTTTCATATTCCTGCAGGGTGGTCAGCACGGCCGATTCAGCGATGGAGAGTTTGACGCCGTTATTGACAAAGATGAGCCGCCACAGATTCGGGCCCATCTCTTTTAGTGTTTTGATAAAGTTCACCATGAGTTTGCGGCCCAGTTCGTCGTCGCCGAACCCCATCCGGTCGGTGGTCGCCAGCACCAGGATCTTTTTTGATCCCGTGGCGGCCTTTTCGGCCGGTTTGTCTCCAACGGGGCCGTCTGTCGTCCGTTTGCCGGTTATATGGAATTCGTTTCCGTGCTGTTCGGCGGTCGCTTCAAATTGTTGGGATTCCAGAAAACGGCAAACATTCTGCCGGCAAGCCGCGCCGTCGACTATAATCTTCAGAAACGCCGGGTTTTCTGTTTCAATCGCTTCTTTGGTCAGTAGAACCGGTGCCGGGCAAGCAAGGCCCCTGGCGTCGATCTCTTTCATGGCAAACTCCTTTTTTTCTATGTAATCACAATAGGGTGCTTTGGATCATGAATGACGTCACCGATAATGGCGGATTGGTCGATGCCGTTCTCCCGCAGTTTCTGGACCAGCGCCTCGGCTTGTGGGGCGGCAACGCAGATCAACAAGCCCCCGGACGTTTGCGGGTCAAACAGGATATCCCGCGTCAACCCATCGATGCTCGAAGAAAAATGCACCAGGGTTTCACGGAATTCCTTGTTTTTGTAAGCCCCGGCAGGGATCAATCCCATGGCGGCGAATGCGCGCGCTTCGGGCAATATGGGTACCTCCCGGACCGACAGACGGATGCCCAGATCCGAGCCTGCCACCATTTCCGCCAAATGCCCCAGGAGACCAAAACCGGTGATGTCCGTACAGGCGTGCACCGGGAAATCGGCCATCACCGAGGCGGCGACGCGATTCAGGGCCGCCATCTGCCGGGTCGTTCTTTCAATCAGGTCTTTCGGGGCGAGCCCGGCCTTGATCGCGGTGTTGATAATACCGGTTCCGATGGGTTTGGTCAGGATCAGCCGGTCGCCCGCCTGTAAATTGGTTTTGGCCAGAATTTTATCCGGGTGAACGAAGCCGGTAATCGATAGGCCGTATTTGAGTTCCGGATCTTCGATACTGTGCCCACCGATCAACACGACCTCCGCTTCCTTGAGCTTGTCCACCCCGCCTTGGATGATGTCGCGCAATACCCCCAGATCCATCTTTTTCACCGGGAAGCAGACGATATTCAGGGCCGTTTTGGGAATGCCGCCCATGGCATAGACGTCACTCAGGGCATTGGCCGCCGCAATCTGACCGAACCAATAGGGATCGTCAACGACAGGTGTAAAAAAATCAACCGTTTGAACGATGGCCAGGGTGTCGTTGATTCGGTAAACACCTGCGTCATCCGCCCGGGTCAGTCCGACCATCACGTTGGAATCCACGGGAAATTCAATTCCGCACAATGCCCTGTCCAGGTCCCCTGGCGCCAGTTTGGAGGCTCAGCCCGCTCCGGCAACCGTAGTCGTCAATCGTGGTCTGTCAGCGTCGTTCATTCGGTATTCCTCCTCCCTGCCATATCTTTATCGATGGTGATGCCGTGATTGTCAACCATCTTGAACCCATCGCTCTCGAAAGAACGATCCGTATCCGGGTGGTTGAAGTTGAATTTTATCACCTTATTAGTCGCTTTTTGAAGTCAAAAGTCAAAGTGATTCTCTCTATGGTTTGTGGGATTCCTATCGAATAAATAATTCGAAATGATTTTTCTGGACGCTTGACCCGTATGGTGGATTCATGTAATGGTTTATAACTAGGCTGCAATGAACAAGAAAATCGATTTAAAACGCTGATAAAGGGAAAAAAATATGCAGGAAACCGCCAAACTTATAATAGACGGCAAAACCTACGAGCTGCCGGTCATCATCGGCAGTGAGGGTGAAAAGGCCATCGATATCCGCAAACTACGGCAGGAGACAGCTTATATCACCTATGACCCCGGTTTCGGTAGCACCGGCAGTTGCCAGAGCGCCATCACCTTCATGGATGGAGAAAAGGGGATTCTGCGATATCGGGGGTATCCCATCGAACAACTGGCCGAGCACTCCACTTTTGTGGAGACCTCTTTTCTGCTGATGACCGGAGAACTGCCTACCCGGAAGGAATTGAATCAGGTTCGCGTGCAGCTGAATGACTATTCGCTGGTGCATGAAGATATGCAGGATTTCTTTAAATTTTTCCCCCGGGCTTCCCACCCCATGGGCATTTTGTCCTCCATGGTGAACGCCTTGCGTAGTTTCTATCCGGAATTGATGGCAACGGAGGAGACGATTCACGCCACCTTTTTGCGCCTCCTGTCCAAGGTGAGAACCCTGGCATGCATGTCCCACAAGATTTCACGCGGTCACAAAGTGGTGTATCCGCGCCAGGACCTGACCTATTGCGCCAATTTTCTCAACATGATGTTCGACAGTCCGGTACGGCCCTATGAAATCGATGAAGACCTTGTTCGGGCCTTGAATATTTTCTGGATTTTGCATGCCGATCACGAACAGAATTGTTCAACGGCCGCCGTGCGGGTGGTCGGGAGCGGGAAAGTCAACATTTACGCCGCCATCTCAGCCGGAATCGCCGCCTTATGGGGGCCGTTGCACGGCGGAGCGAACCAGGCGGTAATCGAGATGCTGACGACGATCGCCGAAAACAACGGCGATGTCAACGGAGCGGTGGAACGGGCCAAGGATAAAAGCGATTCCTTCCGGCTGATGGGTTTCGGTCACCGAGTTTATAAAACCTATGACCCGCGCGCGAAAATCATGAAAGAGATCTGTGATCTCGTTCTGTCCAAATTGAAAACGAAGGATCCCTTGCTGGATCTCGCCCGGAAACTGGAAGAAGTCGCCCTCAAGGATTCATATTTCATAGATCACAATTTGTACCCCAATGTGGATTTTTACAGCGGCATTGTGCTGCGGGCATTGGGCATACCGACCAACATGTTTACGGTTATGTTCGCCATCGGTCGACTCCCGGGATGGATTTCCCAATGGAAGGAGAGCATCGACGACCCCCATTGGCGTATCAGCCGACCACGGCAAATTTATACGGGCAGCCTGGTCAGAGAGTACGTTCTTGTGGAAGATCGAAAACCGTCCGGCAGCCGGTAACAAGCGCAGCCCGGAGAATTCATCTCCGGGCTGTCTGATCGTCCAGACATCAGTGGAAAGATGAACCGTCCAAGATGCTCCTGATTCCCATCACCGGAAAGATCAGCTGGCGGAACCCGCCAATCGTCACCATCACCCTGATTTTGGTCAATGTGTTTGTTTTCTTTTTTTTTCAGGCCAAGGATGACCAGAATTACTACAAGGCGTACACCTATTATTTTGATTCCGGCCTTTCTGATTTGGAGATCCCACGCTATCTATCGCATTATCGTCCGGATTCCATCTCCAAGGAGATGCAAGCGGAGGACATGAATCGGGAAACCCAGCTGTACGTCCACCAGGAGATGGAAAAGGATTTCCGGTTTCAGGAAAAGATCGAAAACCGAACCCTGATTCCATCGGATGATCCGGACTACCCTAGATGGCGGGAACTGCGGCGGCGCTATGAGAAAATCCTGGTGCAGATCGTATCGTTGACCTATGGATTCCGTCCGGCCCGCCACTCCATTGTTGCCGTTTTCACCTATATGTTTCTGCATGGCGGTGTCGGACATTTGTTGGGAAATATGATCTTTCTGTGGCTGATCGGATGCTTGCTGGAGATGGGATGCGGGCGGCTGTTTTGCGCCGTGGTATATGTCATTACCGGAATCGCGGCGGCCGTCCTGTTCTGGCTGGTTTATATGGACAGCATGGCCCCGCTGGTGGGCGCTTCCGGCGCCATTGCCGGTTTAATGGGCGCTTTCGCCGTCATGTTCGGGAAAAACCGCATCAAACTCTTCTACTCGCTGGGGTTTTATTTTAATTATATTCGCTTCCCGGCCATCATGCTTTTTCCCATCTGGGTCGGAAATGAGTTCGTTCAATTGTTGTTCAACTCAGAAAGCAATGTCGCCTATATGGCCCATATCGGAGGGCTGATCAGCGGGGCGCTGCTCGGATTCATCAATATGAAATTGTTCAACGTCGAATCGGTGACGTTTTTAGAGGAAGACGCCGCAGATGAAATCCTGCCGCTCATGGAGAAGGCGCTGCAACGCATCGGGGTCCTGGATATGGCGGGTGGCCGGAAGTTGCTGGAGGAAATTTTGTCGAAAGACCCGGGAAACATAGAGGCACTGAGGCACCTCTTCAATGTTGAAAAAATCGATCCCAGGGAACCGCGCTTCCATGCTTCCGCCAAACGCTTGCTGATCAGACTATGCCGTGACAAAAATGATTACGGCAAGGTTTGGGATGTCTATCAGGAATATGTCCGCATTGCAAAACCACCGAAGCTGACGCCGGATATCTACGTTCGACTCATTTCGGTGTTTGCCGGCATCGGACGTCTTCGCAGCGCGGAGCAAATCACGGCGATGCTGCTGAAAAAGAAGCCTGATCTGCGAGGTCTTTCAGCCGGTTTGATACACCTGGCAACCGCTTGCCGGAAAAGAGGAGAGAAGGAGAAGTGGAGGCGATACCTTCAAATCGTCTGTAAGTATTACAAGGACTCACCCGAATGCGCCGTCGCCGCTGATATGCTCAAGAGCGAGGTACGGAAAATCGAGGTTTTATAAGGGCGCCGCAGCCCCCGGTTTTATTTGTTGTAGATATTTTTCGATTTGCGGCGCAAAATCATGGCCCGGATATTTTTTCAGCAGTCCCTGTAGAATTTTTTCGGCTTTTTCGGGGTTCATCAGTCGGTCATTGTAAATCTGGGCCGCTCGAAAAAGGGCCTTGGGAATCAGGGGGTCATCCGGGTAGGATTTCAAAAGACGGTTGAAGACTCCGATGGCTTCCCGGCTCTTGCCGTTTTCATTGAACCAGCCGCCCAGTTTGAAGAGCGCCGACGGTGTGGGAGAAAATTGGGCGTCCAGGGACATGCTTTCGGCATAGACTTGGCAAGATTGTTCCTTGTGATTCCCCCGTATCAGCAACTCCAGATGGTCTTTGGCGTGGGGCATCAACTCTTCGGTTAGATTTTTCATTTTGAGCAGCTTGTAGTAGTATTCCGACAGCTCTGCATCGTCCAGTCCGTTGCGTTCTTTTTCCTGACGCATCAGAACCAGGGCTTCATCGTGGTTGCCGTCCTTCATCAGGAAGTTGACCTGGTCCAGAATTCGGGATTCCTTTTTCTCTTCCTGCTGTTTTGCCGACGGTTCCCCGTCAAAACGGAAGTCTTCGAAATGGACGGAGTAGCCGATTTCCTGATGATATTGCAGGATAACATATCCCATCAGATGGTAGGAAATGATCGTATAATAGTTCTGGGCCAGGGTGAAGATAAAGAATGTCAGCGTCTCCGGTAAAAATGAAAAAGCATGCTGGGCCAGTATCGCCGGGGCGCTTGCCAGCAGAATCAGGAAAAAATACATGAGCAGGTAGCCCCAGCCGATGCGCAGTGCCAGGTTGATGAACAGAATGGGATTGATGGCGTTCAGCAGACTGTCGGTCGTCACCAGAATGATGATCATTGCCGGAATGGACAGAATGGCGACGATCAGGAACAGCGCGCCGACCCAAATACCCATTTGTTGGGCGATGATGAAGAAGGCGAATCCAATCGTAAAAAAAAGGCCCAGTTGCTTGAAAACCTGCGTAAAGTCTTCGGAAAGGGTTTTGGCATCGATTCCGGGCGGGATCAAATTCCCTTGGGCGGTCCTTTTCAATACGGCGTAGGCATATTTCAATAATACCCCCCAGATGATTGTTCGCATCAGGGAGTTGATCGCACCCTGTCCGGAAAAAAATAAAGTGATGATGGTCAGGACGAGTATCAAGGAAACCGGACGGAGGGAAAAAGGATAGCTGAAAAACTTCGGGAGTCGCTTCCAGAATGGCTCGATCAGATTGGCGGCCGCGATCCATTGGGCCGTCACCATGCACTTGGGACAAAGATGCATGACATCCCCCCCATGGGAGGCGCTCTTTTCCCGTTTGACCGCACAGGCGGCGCAATAATCCATATTGCATTTGGCGCAATGCCAGTGAGCGGGTCGGGTCGGATGCTGGTGACAATATTGTGTCATGGCGGCCTCGAAATGAAATGTTGCTGCTGAACAGTTGACAGAAACGAAGAATTAATATTTATGTAAGAATACAGTTACAGATGAACGGCCGAATCGTCTTTCATCGTCGCATATGGACGAGGCCCACCACTGCAGGTACGAAGCGGTTTGATGCCTTTATTAACAAGTTGCGCAATGATTGTAAAGTGTATTTACTTGGAAAACAACTCTCCTGAGCGCATGGAAGTCCGGATCGAAACGGGATCGGGCAGCAGGAGAGAACCGGTTCGACGAGGAGTGAAATTGAGATCTACACGGTTTTTACAGACAGTTCTGATGCCGATCCTTTTTTTCGGTTTCGGCGCAAATACCATGCCGGTTGCCCTTGGGGCGCCCCTGGATCCGGCGGTGGAAATCGAAAAACAACAAAAACAGCTCGATGAACAGGCGCGGACCATCGAGGCCTTGCGGAAGGAAGTCGCCGCGATTCGGAAGGAAAAAGAACCGGAATCCGAAACCGCTTTATCCGTCGGCCGCCAAAACAATGTGCTTGTTCAGAGCGGGAATGATGCGGTGCAGGTCCGGCTCTATGGTCAGGTGAACCGTGGCGTTCTGTATACCCATGACGGAAATGAGAGCAATGTATTCCATGTGGACAATGACAATTCTTCCACGCGGATCGGCCTGTTGGGAACGACACCGATGTTTGGCCAGTTCCGGGCGGGCACCAAACTGGAGTTCGAGTTTCAGGCCAACGACAGCAACCGGGTCAGCCAGAACAACAAAAACGGGGTGGGGGACAACCATTTCCGGAAACGACACATGGATCTTTTTATTGAGGCGACGCAATTTGGAAAATTATCGGTCGGGTATGGGGACACCGCATCCAATGGAACCGCCGAAGTGGATCTGTCGGGAACGGATGTGATCGGCTATTCCAGCGTCGCCGATATGGCCGGCGGAATTTTTTTCTACAATAGCTTAGCTCCAAGTGGGTTATCCAATGCCACGGTCGGCGACGTGTTCACCAACATGGACGGCCTCAGCCGGGATGACCGTATTCGTTATGATTCACCGACGTTCTACGGAGCGAGATTGGCCGTTTCCAATGTTTCCGGAGGCGCCAATGATGTCGCCATCCGCTATAATGCACGGCTGGGTGAAATTTCGCTGGCATCCGCCGCTGCATTCGCGGATCTCGGCGGTTCTTCCGATTCCGTCAACTATCTCGTCGACGGTTCGGTGTCGGTATTGCACGACAGTGGCATCAGCGGTACGCTTGCGACGGGCAAGGCCGTTTATTCCGCCCCCGGTAAGAAGGAAGGCAAATATTTGTATCTCAAGGGCGGCTTCCAAAAACACTTCTGGGAGATCGGGTTGACCGCTCTGGCGCTTGACCTGGGTTTTTTTTATGACATCGACCGAAATGGCGATACCGCGAAAACCGTCGGGTTATTGGGTGTTCAGCAAATCGATTTGTGGGCCGCGGAGGTTTATATTGGATGCCGCCACTATGATTTGGATCGCCGCAATACCCATATGGACAATATCATCGCCGTGCTCTCCGGAGTTCGGCTAAAATTCTAAATCGGTTTCCCATGAAACGTTTGATCCGTTGCAGCGCGGTTATCCTTCTGTGGGCAATTGTCCTGCCGGTGGGGTGTGCAACCTCACCCCGGCCGTTTCAGTATGAGAGCAATCGGGAACTGAAAAAAGGGCCCGGGCTTTTTTCCGGGCCGGACGGCATGTTCGAATTGTATCGGAGCGCGCCGGGAACCGAGATGAAGGCGGCGGCAAGCGTCCCGCCGCCGCTTCCCGACCGGCCGGTTGAGGAAGCAGAGGAGGGCTCCGACCCAACATCATCGATTCAGCAATGATCATTTGCATAACGGTTCATACCTAACGGATGGAAAGGAAAAGACGATGGCGACCCAAATGGAAAAATACATGGTGGGAGTGGTGGTATGCTTGGCATTGATATTTCTGCAATTCTGTCCGGCCCATGCGAACAAATCTTCCGTCCGGATCGAAGCGCCGGAAACCGCTGCCGCCGGAAGCGAGATTACGATCGTTCTGCACGTCTCCCATGAAGGCAACAATTTCATACATCACACCGAATGGGTTTATCTCAACATCGATGGAGAAGAGGTCGCCCGGTGGACATTCAGCAGCTTTGACAAACCCGAGTCGGACAATTTCACCCGCACCTTCACCTACACGATCCGAAAACCAATTGAAATCACTGCGGAAGCGAGTTGCAATATTCACGGCAGCAGCGGCATAGACACCAAAAAGGTGGCTATTCAATGAAAATCGGAGGCCTATCCATACTGCTGATTACCGGCATCCTCAATTATCTGTTGATACTTTTTCAACTGGGCAGCGGGATGCGACTGTTGAAAGTGCCCTTCGGGGTGCATCGTAAAACCGGCATCCTGCTGGTCGCGTGCGCCACCGTTCATGCCCTGCTGGCCATTTTGGCCCAGTGAGGACGGAACCGGTGAACGAATATGATTTCGACGCTCCCATCGATCGTCGCGGAACGGACAGTCTGAAATGGGAGAAGTATCACGGGCGCGACATATATCCGCTTTGGGTTGCGGATATGGATTTTCGCTGTCCCCCTTCGGTGATGGCAGCGCTGCAAGCCCGGATCGATCATGGTATCTTCGGGTATACGCTCCCGCCTCCGGCGCTCACGGAAGCCGTCTGCCTTCGATTGCTGCAACACTATGACTGGGAGGTCTCGCCCGAATGGGTTGTCTGGATCCCGGGTTTGGTGACGGGCTTGAATTTGAGTTGCCGGGCCGTGGGGGAAACAGGCGATGGGGTCATGACCACCGTACCGGTTTATCCGCCGTTTTTAAGCGCCCCGCGTCTATGCGATCGGGAACGGATCGATCTGAAGATGCGCCAAAACGCCGATAATCGATGGTTCATCGATTTCGATGAAATGGCGGCGGCCATGCACCCCCGGGTCCGACTCTTTCTGTTATGCAATCCGCATAATCCCACCGGGAGAATGTTTGAACGAAAGGAATTGGAGTACCTGGCGGCGATCTGCGAGAAAAACGGAACGATCATTTGTTCGGATGAGATTCATTGTGATCTTCTATTGGAACCTGACAAACAGCACCTGCCCATGGCCGCTCTGAATCCGGATATCGCCGGCCGGGTGATCACCCTGATGGCCCCCAGCAAAACCTATAACATACCCGGCCTGGGGACCTCTTTTGCGATTATATCCGATGCGCAGTTGCGCATGCGGTTTCGTCGGGCCATGGAGGGGATTGTGCCTTCCGTCAATACCCTCGGCTATGCCGCCGCCTTGGGGGCCTATGCAAATGGAGGAAAATGGCTTGCTGCGCTTCTGACTTATTTGCGGCACAATCGCGATCTCGTGGAACAGGAGATCGGTGCCATGCCGGGGCTGTCCATGGCGCATGTGGAAGCCACCTACCTGGCGTGGATTGATTGCCGTGGGGCAGACCTGGAGAACCCCGCCGCCTTTTTCGAGCGTGCCGGCGTCGGTTTGTCCGATGGCTGTGATTTCGGGGCCCCGGGATCAGCAGTTTTAACTGAATGTCATTCATCGCAGCCGACAAGGGTTCAAGGGCTTATTGAACTTTTTTTTCGCAAAGACAAATACTGAAATTTTACAACGCATTGAATTAGTTAAATAAAAACACCTAGACATAACCCCTAT
>JBGSLR010000059.1:0-39853 GCA_041740615.1 Desulfobacterales bacterium | reverse complement strand
CTTGAAACCGCCAATGGCTCGATTGCGACGATCATCGGTTGGCCTCATTACGGCGATCACCAACTGGCCCCATTACGGCGATCATCAAGTGGCTCGATTGCGGCGATCACGGAATGGCTCTATAGCACCGATCATCAACAGGGGAATTTGATTTGTCATTGTCGATGATCAAGTCCTCCGGGGAACTTGATTCATTCTCGGCATTCTGAAAACCATTGTTTTGTGAAAAAAGCGTGGCAGGATAAATTTCTTGCGGGTGTTCGACACTACATTGATCAATCTGCATAAAACCTCCTGATTTCAAAAGATTAGAAATTGAAAGGAGGTTTAGATCAGAATAACATTCTGAAATGTTTCTCTTTTAGAAAATTATGTATCGCACCTAAATTTTAAATTATTAATGATTTTAATATAATAAAAAGTTTTATTGACATATTTATAAAATACCATTAAAAATGTAGTTATTATTAACGTATTTTTTATAATTCAAAACTATATTTTTTGCAAGGACTTTTAATGGATTCTAAATTATCAATTAATTTTATAAAGTTAGCAAACATCATTACGTCTGAATCAAACACCGATCAATTTATTGTAGCTGCATATCACCTTGCAATGATAACCTTTGATGACCGTGATAGATCCTCATTTTTGAGTTTTACTGAGCAGCATCAATTATATTTAAAATTGCTCGACCCGAATCATTCTCTTGATAATGGGAAAATTTTTTGGGGTAAAATTATCGATCATGCTAATATTTTACTGGACTCATTATCTGTGGATGAACCTGCAATAGGGATTCCCATTCCTTGTGAATATAGGATTCGCCGTAATGATCAGGGAGTGACTACCATCTTTGATATTCACAAAAAATATTTTGAAAATGAAAACCTTAATGTAGATATCGAAAAGGCAAAGCTAAGTATTCAATTTATCCAACTCATTAATAATAATCTTAATTTGATAGATCGTATCAAGCGTTGTGAAAAGTGCCGCAATTTTTTCTTTCAGGCATCCAAACATGAAAAGAAATTCTGTACTGCGCGTTGCTCAAATGCTGAAAGACAAAATCGCTTTCAAAAAACAACCACCACAGGAAGGAGGACCCGGATAAAAAAGAATAAAAAGCAAATTTAATAATCGAATGTGAATCAACATTTACGAATCGGGGTTTCGATCAAAAAAAGACGATCCGTTGATATCGTCTCCAGTTACCCCAGGCCACGAATAGGCCAAAAATTATGTTACGATACGAAGCTCCCAGAGAATCTGCACGAGCAGATCCGGGGGAGTTCAAAATGTCATCCAATGTTGACAATGATTTCCAACCTGAAATATTAGCAGTTGAGGAGGTTGCCCGTTTCCTGAAAAAAAGCCCATCATGGGTTTATAAAAATTGGAAGGAACTGGGCGCAAGAAAGCTCGGAGGTTCTCTAATTTTTCCATCGAAGGAGGACCTTTATGAGCGTTTATTTTGTAAAAATGAAAGGTTGGCGCTACGACTTCACACTGAAGGGCGAGAGGTTAACAGCGTCGTGGTTCAAAACAAAGCGCGAGGCAATGAACGCCGAGGCAAAAAGAAAGGAGGCAGTGAACAATCCGCAAATAGAGGCGGAGACCAGACCGGACCAGACCGGAACCGACATAACCTTTTTGGAGTTGGTGAATCTAAGGCTTGATCATTCAGAAGCGTATCATTCAAAAAAGTACTACATTGATTTTGTATGTTATGCAAAGGGGTGGGTGAAGCAATGGGGAGATCGCAGCTGCCGTGGCATCAACAATAATGAAATCTATTCGTTCATATTGAAGCGGAGTAAAGTTTCCAACTGTACCGCTAATAAGGAAATTCGTTTGTTAAAAGCTTTGTTTAATTTTGGTATTAAAAAGAAACTATTAGATTCGAATCCAGTAGATGAAATAGATTTTCTTCCGGTTGAAAAAAAGATCAAATATATCCCCTCCGGAGATAATGTCTTGCAGATGATTCATGGCGCAAATCCCGACCAGCAAGATTACCTTTGGACTATTGCATTAACCTTGGGACGAGTGAATGAGATAAATGCATTGTGCTGGAATGATGTGGACTTCGAAAAAAAATCGATCACCCTTTACACTCGAAAGAAAAAAGGTGGGAGCAAGACACCACGTGTTATCCCAATGCCTGATAGATTGTTGGAAATAATGAAAAAACGATTTGCCCAAAGAGATAGTACAAAACCTTGGGTCTTCTGGCATCGTAATTGGGATCGAAAGAAAAAAGCATGGATCGATAAACCTTACACCGAGCGGTCTCAGTTGATGAAAATATTATGCAAACGGGCTGGGGTTCGATATTTCCGATTCCATGCATTGCGCCATTACGGTGCAAGCCAATTAGATCATAGGGGTGTCCCTTTGGGTTCAATCCAAAAAATCTTGGGGCATGAAAACAGGGCAACCACAGAAATCTATTTGCATTCGGTTGGACAGGCGGAACGGACAGCAATGGACGTGTTAAATGAGAGCTTCTAAAAAAGTCTCACACAAGTCTCACACAAAAAGAAAAAAGGACTTAACCGATTTGGATAAGTCCTTGATTTTAAAGTGGGCCGTGTTGGAATCGAACCAACAACCATCTGATTAAGAGTCAGGTGCTCTGCCTGGTTGAGCTAACGGCCCTGAAATGCTCATTGAAAAATATGATTCCCTATCAATTAATCGGGCCGGTGTCAATTTTTTTTTTGCATGTCGGACGAACTCATTGTTTTTTCCGGGATCCGAAAAAACATATCCGATTCAACCCGGATACGGGTCTTGCATACCATCCGGTTTGAGTGATATGGTGACAACAATTATCCTTCGGAATAAGCGTCTTGTCCGGCGTCCTGTCATGAATACCGCCGGACCATGGAAAACCGGGAGGCGTATATTTATACATCGGTGTCACAAAACCAGTTGTGCGCTCCGCACTGTTGGAACGAACGGGGATGATTTTTCCCGGTTCGCGTTCAACAGATGCACGGCTCGCCGTGGTCGTGGGAACGGCACTTCAAAAGCGTATTGCGGCTGCGATTATTCAGCCCATCCAGCAGGGGGCGTTTCTTTCGGAAGTGACGATCCTATCGCTGGATGCATTCTATCAATTCGATGTGGACACTAGCGATATTGCCGATACGGTCCGGCTCGGGAGTTTTCTGAAGCAGCCATGGTATGATCGGTCGCGGATTGTAAAGCTTCTCTCCCTGCCGTCGTATTTATGGCAGATCTATGTATTGTCCCGCAGGTTTCGCTATTTCCTCTTTTTTGTGGATACCGGGGTTCTGGAGCGTTCGGCGATCCGGTTGTTGAAAAGGATCGGCGGATATTCTCTCGTCCTGCAAGACGCCTTGAAGCTGCCCCTGAAGAGCTGTCGCAAAGGGCTCACCTGGTTCGGCAGCGGCGGCGCCGATCTTTACCTGATCAGCGGACGCGGCATTATTCCCATGATTTGTTCCGGCCGCCATGCCGTGGTCGGGGCGCCTCTTTTTGGTGACACCGTAAAACACCAGCCGCTTGGTGACAATATCCTGTTCATCAATCAATGCCCGGCTCGGTATGGATATGGCACCGAGGATGACGAATTCGCCTTTGCAAAGGAAGTCGTCGGGAAAGCGGCCGAGATCGGTTCGGTGGAATTACGCCTGCATCCGCATAACCATGTGAAACGCTATCTCGCGCTCAACGACCGTCATGTGACGGTAACCTATGACCGCCCCATGGCGAAATCCCTCAGGGATGCCGGCATTGTCTTGACGATCAATTCCAGCACGATGCTGGAAGCCATGGCCCAAGGGCGGCCGGTGCTTGCGTTGGATTGGTTTCCGAATCCGTTTGAAAACAATATTCGAGACGGCGTCATCCGCTGCGCTTCCCTTCATGACATGAGGAGCGCGCTGCTGCAGTGGAAATCCGGCCAGCCATTGGCGATTGCCGGCGGCCGGGATGTTCAGCGGGAAATTGAACGCTTCATCGAATATTCTGGCCACCAATCCGTGGCGAGGTTCGTTGAGATCATATCCGGCTTCATCGCGGAAACGGATCGAGTAACCGGCCAATGACGGCCCATCATCAGGAGTATTTCCGGAAGAATTCCCAGGAGGTTGTTATGAAGGATTTTATTAAGAACATCGAAAGCACCCGCAACTCCGAAGAGCAGATGCAGTATATGGAACGAATGAACACGTTTGTGGAGACGGCCGATGCCGGTTTGATGATGAAAATGAAGGCCTTTCCGGTGTATTCACAACGCCAGGTCATTACCTCGTTTCTGGAACGCTATGAAATTTATAAGCTCATTAAAAATGTCCCCGGCAGTATGGTGGAATGCGGCGTCGGAAGCGGTTTCGGCCTCATGGCCTTTGCCCATTTCTGTTCCATATTCGAACCCTATCATTATGTCCGCAAGGTGATCGGATTCGATACGTTCGAAGGCTTTACAGGGATTTCGGAAAAGGATCAGACCAGCCGCGCCGGGCATTTGAAAGAAGGGGGGTTGAATTTCGGGTCCTATGATATCCTGCAGCAAGCCGTCGCCTTGTACGACATGAATCGCGTGCTGGGGCATCTGAATAAAGTCCAGCTTGTCAAAGGCGATATCAGCCGGACACTGCCCGAATATCTGGACGAAAATCCGAGTCTGGTTGTGGCCCTATTGTATCTGGATTTGGATTTGTATCAGCCCACCTTGGACACCTTGAAATTGTTGGTGAAGCGAGTTCCCAAAGGCGGCGTGATCGCGTTTGACGAGTTGAACCATACGGATTATCCCGGGGAAACCATTGCCGCCATGGAAACCATCGGTATCCAGAACCTGAAGTTGAAGCGCTTCGACATCAGTTCCATGCTGGCCTACGCCGTTGTTGAATAAACGTCCGGCAGGGGGCGGACAGGTGCAACGCCGGTCGACCGGCGCTGATACGGAGAAAGAACGGATGAAAAACGAGAAGCATACCTTCTACATGTGGCAGAACGGCATGTGCATCACCTATACCCTGCGTTTCCGTCAGATGCGGGATTTCCTGACGGCCAACGACTGGGAGGCGATAACGGATCCGGCCGCGGCCGATCACTTGATCATCGGCGCCTGCGCGTCCTTCATTCCGTATATGGAGCGCTATGCGGAAAAGATCACCGAATTGCAACAATTGGGAAAACCGCTGACGATTTACGGGTGCCTTCCAGCGGTGGATAAAGGTTTCTATCGCCGGTATACGACGATGGATGCCGGTTACATCCATACCAAGAAACCGGAGCGGATCGAAAGGCTGGTGAGTCCTCTGAAAGTGCGCTGGGAGGATGTACCGATACCAAGTGAATTCCGGATGGAAGACTACACCAACTATCAACCCGGAAAGCACTATATTTTTATCCAGGAGGGTTGCACGGAAGGGTGTTATTTCTGCCCCCATATGATCGCAATCGGAAAGGAAACGAGTCGGCCGATTTCGGAAGTCGTCCATCAGGTCAAGGCCAGCGTATCCGCTGGGGCAACCTGTGTCGTACTCGAAGGTAACAATTGCGGATCCTGGGGATTGGACCTGGAGCCGCTGCAACGTTTTCCCGAGCTGCTGGCCGAGATTCTTGACATTCCCGGCCGTCATTCTTTTCATATCGGGAATTTTTCACCGAAGTGGATCGAAGCTTATGGCGCGTGTCTGAACCATCCCCGCATCACCGACATTAAAATTCCCTTGCAAAGCGCCAGCAGCAGGCTGCTGAAAGATCTGGGGAGAACGCCGGTGGTCCATGAGTTGGTTCCGGTGTTGAAGGAATTGAAAAAGGACAATCCGGATCTGGTGCTGCGGACCGAGATCATTATCGGACTTCCCACGGAAACCGAAAGCGATCTGTTGGAAACCCTATCGTTTGTTCGCGAACATTTTGATAAGGTTGCGTGTTTCAGCTATGACTTCCATCCCAGAACAAGAGTCGCCCTAATGGACATTCCGCGCCATGATGAGGCGATGATCGCCCGTCGCGTGAAAACGGCCATGGATTTTTTTGGCGACGACCAGCGGGTCGTGGCGGTGTTCAACAACCGCGGCAGCGTGTGCCAGAGAGTCAACCAAACCTCCGATCCCATGGGGTAGACGGAATTTCAAAAGCGGATTCCGTGTCGAACGCGAATATCAAAATCGCTATTGCATCATGCTCTCAAACACGGAGATGCTTCGATCGCACAGCATGTTCACGTAACTGCCCATTTCGTTGTCATACCAGCCGTAGATCACCGCCTGGGTGACGGGAATCCGAATGATATGGTCTTTCAATGCGGTCAGGACTTCCGGAGGCAGATTGGGTACGTTGCCCATGTCGATGGTCACTTCCGCGGTGCGGGTGTGGGTTTCGTGGCCTTCGATAATGGCGGCGGCCTTGGGGGTGCCGATGATGTCGCCGGAAACGTTCTGCTTTTCGGTGAAGTGGAGATAGCCGTTGGGATCGATTTCGGCGGCCTGGCGGTATACGCCGTTCAGGAACTCCCGATTGAGCGGTGTGCCTGTCATGGCTTCCTGGAGATTGATTACCAGAATGATCAGGGATCCGGTGTTGGTAGGTATCCGCACGGATTCGGCAATGAACCCGATCTGCTTCATTTCGGGAATGACCAGGCGCAACGCGTTGGCCGCTCCCGTCGTCGTGAGGATGATATTGTTCATGACGCTACGGCTTTTGCGCAGATCGGTTTTACCGGCCTTGGGCAACCGATCCAGCACCTCCTGGGAACTGGTGGCGGCGTGGATGGTGGCCATGGAGGCAGACAATAACCGTTGGGGACCAAAGGTATTGATCAGCGGTTTCATCATATGGGCAAGACAGGTCGTCGTACACGAGGCATTGGAGATGATGGCGTGTCGTCGTGGGTCATAATCGTCACCGTTGATTCCCATAACCGTGGTTACCGCATCCTCAGGCATGGGCTTCCCTTTGTCCTTGATTTTAAAGGGTGCGGATACGATCACTTTTTCCGCTCCGGCATCGAGATGACCGCGGACGGAACCGCCGGCGGCTTCCACCGGAAGGGTCGGGTCGAGAAACTGGCCGGTTGTGTCGATCACCAGCCGGACATCATGATCGCGCCAATGGATGTTCACCGGATTGCGTTGGGACCTGAGAAAGCGCACCCGGGAACCGTCAATCAGCATGGTTCCGCTTTTTTCGTCAACGTCCTGGATCACCGGCGCGGAGCCGTGACCATGCAGGAAAGCGTGCAGCGCCCCGTAGGTGGAATCCCGTTCCACATAATGGGCGATGTCCTCAAGGGAAGTTCCGGCCGCTCGGCCGATATTGACAACGATTTCCTGAAAAAAGTTGCGGGCTACCAGTTGCCAGACCGTCAGCTTGCCGATGCGGCCGAATCCGTTGACGCCGATAACCTTTTGGGTGCTCATCGGTGAATCCTCCTTCCAGAGATCGCTATCCCACTTTGACTTTCATCGAGCCCTTATACACGGAGCCTTCCTGGCCGTCGATACTGATGAAATCTCCGGATTTCAGCAGGTTTCCG
Source organism: Desulfobacterales bacterium (assembly GCA_041740615.1). GTDB lineage: Bacteria > Desulfobacterota > Desulfobacteria > Desulfobacterales > SURF-7 > DYJD01. The sequence goes on along the minus strand of JBGSLR010000059.1, from coordinate 32,328 downwards.
TTAAACAGGGCTGTTTTTTGTTTTTCATTGCATACCAGATTACCGCATCCGACCACGCAGGTTTTTTCCAGGCGGTGGGCCACCACGGATGCATGGGAGGTGAGGCCGCCCCTGGCGGTCAGTAACCCGTCGCTGGCAAAAATTTCAAGGATGTCGTCGGGCACCGTATCGCCGCGCACCAGGATCAATGAACGTTCGGGTTCTTTTTCCCGCCAGTCTTCGATTTCCTTCAGGGTGAAAACGATCCGGCCGCTCATGGCACCCCCGCTGACGCCGATGCCGTGTCCCAGAAAATTATCTTTGCCGAGCACATCATACAGGTCGAAGATATACACTTTCTTGCGTTCCCGCATGGACATGTCGCGGGTCTGCAGGAGATAGAGATCGTTCCGGGAAGGCCCCTCGAAAGTGAATTCCATTTCCTGAGGGCTCCAGCCTCTGTCGTATATCAATTGGAAAACGTATTCTTTTAGGGTATTGTATATCTCCTGAAAATGGGTTTCAAGGGTAATGTCCGTCTCCCGTTGTTCCATGTCCTGCTGAACTTTGGAAATCGGTAAGGTTTTGACCAAACCGGATACCACGTCTTCCCCCTGGTTCTCAACCGTAAAATCGCCCCACAACCGCAAGGAATCACCGGACAGTCGAGGGCTGTGGGTGAACAGCACGCCGGTGCCGGACTGGCTTGACAGATTCCCGAACACCATCGCCTGAACCGTCACCGCAGTTCCCCAGTCATCTGAAATGCCCATGATTTTTCGGTACGTCTTGGCTTTCGGCGACTCCCAGGAGTCGAACACGTTTTTAATACTGTGGAGCAGCTGTTTGAAGGGGTCTTCCAGGATCTCGATGCCGGCCTCCAGAATCATGGTTCGATAGGCCAGGGCGACCGTTTTCATTTGCTTCCCGCTGAAATCGCTTTTAAAGGGAATTCCCAGTTTGTGTTTGTATTCGTTGATAATGGCGTCAAAATCGTTTCGTTCCAGCCCGTGGGCCATGCCGTGACATTGGAGAAAACGACGATAGTTGTCCCAGGCGAACCAGGCATTGCCGGTATGGTCGGCGATTCCCTCGGTGATTGTTTCGGTAATCCCGACATTCAACAAGGTATCCATCATGCCGGGTTGCGAAATGGAGGATCCGCTGCGGACGGAAAACAACAATGGATTCCGCGGATCGCCGAGTTTCTTTCCGGTTTTCTGCTCGATCATGTGAAGGTGGGCCATGACTTGTTGCTTGAAATTTTCATCCGCCGGTCCATAGGTGTCGATAATTTCCCGACAACGGAAAACCTCGGTGGTGATAATGAAACCGGGTGGAATGGGCCAGCCGTAACTTCTCAATTTGATTAGATTCAGTCCTTTGTTTCCCAGCAGAATGATCCCGTAATCGATATTCCCAATGTCGTCGATGGCGGTCATGGCGTGCTGCGGGTCGTAATTCAGCAGCAGATGCAGATTGCCCTTGGAAAGCTTTTCCGCCTGGGTGAAGAGAATATTCAGGACCCGGCTCAACAGCCGATCCAGTTGGGTGAGACCGAGGGACATGGCGATCTTTTCTCGGAAAAAAATTTCCGAAACCCGGTGCCGGAGTTTTTCGGTATCCACGGAATGGTCCTGGGGTAAATATTTGGTCAGGATCTGTTCGGGCGGGATCTTGGTCAGGATAAGATTCAGATTCTGCTCATGGATATTGTTGAAGTGATCCGTGAAAATATTTTTAACCGCCTGGGCGAAGCCTTTGAAGATGTCGAGATACTGGGTGTAGGAGAACCCCCGGGTCTGCAGGGCATGGGACAAAAACTCCATTTGATGCTTGAACTCATTTGAACCGATCCCTTCCAGTTCCAGCGCCTGATCGAACAGTTTGAAGCGTGCGTATATCTGAAAAAAAGTCGCCTTGGTGATCAGGGTCAGGTCCATGGTGTCCAGAAGCTCCTCGAAGAGCACATTCAACAGGGATTCGATCCGGAAGGTGAGGCCCATGGCGTCGAATTTCAGTTCATGATAGCTTCCATACATGGACGGGATGTCGATGGTGATATGACGTTTCTGGTAGATATCCTCCCGGACTTCATATTCCACTGGCGAAAGGATCAATTCCTTCAGCTTGGCGAGATATGTCAGCAGCGCCTGGATTTTCCTTTTCAGATCCGGTTCCACCAAAGCCGTTTTCAACTGATCCAGATCCGGAAACGCTTCCGTGTTGAGTTGGGTGATATAGTGATCGATTTCGAGGAAGTTCAGGTTATATTTCTGGTTTAACAGTTTATAATAGGATCGGGCCAGGAGGATTCGTTGTCGGTCGATGGGCGGGGCATCCGGAATTCGATCGAGACGGGCCGTCAGCTCTTCCTGGGGGATGGCCAGGAGGTCGGTGGGGGTCTTGATGCCATCTTCATTCAGACAGACCATGATTCGATGGATGCCGTCGATGTAAGGGCCCACTGACTCGGTCTGGTCGTATATGGCCGGTGGAACATAGGGAATCAACGGACGTTTGTCCTTGGTCTGCCAGAAGCTGAAGACCGCTTCCATGAGGTTGATGACCCGATTGCTGCTTTCCACGTGGCTTTGCTTGCGCAGAAAATGGACCAGAATGTCTTTGCGGTTGTTGATTTCGTCGATTTGGGTGGAAATGTCGCGCAGCTCGCCTTCGGCCCCGATATTGTTGAAAAACGCCGGGAACAGTCGGTTCAACTGTTTGGCCAGGTTATACACCGGTTCGATATCGCTGTTCAGAAATCGAGTGATTTCCCGAGGAAACAAATCCGTATCTTTGATGAACACGCCGCTTATGGACAGATGGATGATCAGGGCCGACAACAACCTTTTGGACCATTGGGGCTTGCGTTCGATCAATCTGAGCCAGGTACGGATGTTTTGAATATGATCATGATTGACCTTGATCTGCCAGTCATCGCCCACACCCTGGATCATGGGGGGTTGAAAGCCCAGGTCGGTGATGAAATCGGTGAAAAAATTGACGAAATCGTTGTCATCAAGTTTGTAAACGCCTTCGCCCATATTCAATACGCAGTTGAGAGCGGTTGCCGGGAAGTCGTCCGCGCGTTTTTTCAGGATGGCGAAGGTGTGCTTGATCAATTTCCGGACCCGTGTCTGGTCTTCATGGGCGATCAACCAGGTGAGCGTGCGGTTGATGCTGCGCAGGGCCTCTTCGTGGATCAACGCCAGTCCGGAAATGTTCATGATCCGGAAGAGGAAAACGAGTTTCCAGCGGTTGCCTTCGCCGATATCATGGCCCATATCGAAAAGCCGCTGGGGAACTTTCAGATAGTTCTTCACAAAATGAGAATATCCGGCGAAGGTGCAGAGCTTCCGGGTCACATGGCTTGAATCAAATTCGTTGGAATGGGGGATGGATTCCAGTCTTGCCCGCATTTCCTGGATAAAGTGAAGCGAGATATCTCCAAAAACAGACGGCAGATCCATATGGTCGGGAATTTCACCGGATTCCCGTAAAAACCATGTTTGCGGGTCTTCTTCCGTCAGCCAGTAGTCATAGATGGCCTGGAAATATCGGATCAGCAGGCGGTTGAGCACCGGATATCCGTCTATCGGCTCTTCCGGGTATTTGAGTAAATCTTCCGCCAGGCGCTTGAGCTGATAGTAGCTTTTGACAAACAGGGAAAATTGTTTGTCCGGCAGATTGTCGATATGCTCAAAGGCCTTGTCCAGCACCGGTTTGAATACGCCGATTTCGGCGCCGGCGTCCTTGATGATTTTATGCAGAAAGAGGATCAGGTTATCCACTGCTTCGGTTTGGACGGCTCGCGTTCCGCCCGATTCGAGGGCGTCGAAGAAAACGGTTACGAGCAGATCGGCGGCTTCGGGTCCTTGGGGGTGCTTTTGAAACAGATGGAAATAATTGAGGCAGTAGGTCCGGGCCTCTTCCACAATGAACTGCCAGTTTTTGTAGGGGTGGGAAAGTTCCTTCAGAAAGGTATTCAGATTGTCCAATATCCCATAGTATTTGGACATGATGTTCTGGAGCAGTTGATAGCGGGGATCTATCACCACATCGACCCGGTAGTCGGCGATATTCACTTCCAACGCCTTCGATTTGATCATCAATGCTCCTCCTTTTTATCCATTCAACCATTCCGCTTCGATCGTCCGGCCTGGGCGAGGTCACTCCAGCAGGGTCAACTGTACCGGTTTCCGGGACCCGGGCCGGTTCTCCGGTTTGCTTTTGGGGGCCATGGATTTACCCGCTGAAGCGGATTCCATGAAGGCGCTCCAGTCCCTGCAAAAAGTCGGTTGCGGGGCGTCGTCATAGAGGACCTCATAACGGTTCCCAGGACCCGGTTGGACCTTATGCAATGAATGGAGCAGCAGGTCTTTTTCCTGACCGGTAATGACCGGGAATCCATAATGCCGGTTTTGATGCCGAAAGGGTCCCTTTTGTTCAAAACGCTCCCGGATGAATTGGAAGTGATGTTCGAGCCTTTTCTCGATCCGGTTGTTGGCAAGGGCGATGACGTCGTCGACCCGGGCCGCAACGGCGCTCTGGAAATCGGGGGCCAATTCGTATCCGATGCTGTGACGTGCCGTTGCCATGGCGGCCAGCATGGTGGTGCCAAGACCCATAAACGGGTCCAGGACGGTGTCGCCTTTTACGGAAAACATGTTGATCAATCGGTAGGGCAACTCAAAGGGAAAGGCGCCGCTACGGTTGCGGACCGTATCGTCGGCAAGTTTCTGGACCGTGCCCTTCAGATCCATCCAGACATCCGAAAACCAGTCGTTGCGCTCCTCCCAGAAAATGGCGCTGCCGGTGCGATCGGCTTTCTGATCACGTTCCGAAAAGACGCGTTTGCCTCCTTTGCGGGCAATGAGAACATACTCGTGTTCCAGGGTGACATAGGCGCCGGCCGGCAGCATTCCCGATCCCATGAATTTATTGGGGGCATTGGTCTGTTTACGCCACAGGATCACCGGCAAGGGGGTGAATCCGATTTTTATCAGATAGGTCAGGATGCGGGCGTGATTCGGGTAAAGTGCGAACTGATCCGCAATGGTTCTGGTAGCGTCACCGATATTGATGCAGATAAATCCGCCGGTTTTCAGGGTTCGCAGGGCTTCATCCCAGACCCTGTCGAGGAGTTGATGCATTTTTTCAAAAGCGGCCCAGCCGTGGTGAGCTTTCAATGCCTTCTGAATACGGTTCTCCTGGGAAATGAAAATCGAATCCCACATCCCGATCATGGGATAGGGGGGGGAGGTGACCAGCAGATCAATGCTTTCCGCTGGAACGGCATGCATATCGGCAGATGTTTGATAATGGATTTGGTGGGTTGTTTTCACTTCCGCGTTCCTTTTTGCCGTCGCCTCCCATCCGTTGGATTGGCCGGTTGTTTGTATCGAAACCGAGAATTCTCCATTCATTGCATCGATATGGAACGGGAAACGGGAAGCCGGCCGGAAAAAAACGTGACAATTGTCGGCACATCAGACGATGACGGTTTTTTTCAGCGTTCTGACAATTTCCTCCGGTTCGTCCATGATTTGAAAGATATCCAGATCCTCTTTTGAAATCAATTGATTGGTGAGTAATTGTGATTGAATCCAATCCATCAGCCCCGACCAGTAATCGGATCCGACCAGGATAACGGGGAAGGGTTTGATGCGCCGGGTTTGAATGAGGGTGACGGATTCGAAGAGTTCGTCCAAGGTGCCGAATCCCCCCGGCATGATGATATAGGCCTGGGCGTATTTGACAAACATGACCTTGCGGATGAAAAAATATTTGAATTCGAGTTGAATGTTGGCATACGGGTTGGGCTTTTGCTCGAAGGGGAGAACGATATTCAATCCGATGGACTTGCCGCCTCCGGCCGCCGCCCCTTTATTGGCCGCCTCCATCACGCCGCCGCCACCTCCGGTGATCACGCTGAATCCATTCTGGGCCAGCAGGGCGGCCAAGGCCTCGGCCTTTTTATAAACCGGATCTTTGGGTTTGGTCCTGGCGGACCCGAAAATGCTGACCGCCGGGCCGATGTCATGCAGGCTTTCAATCCCTTCGACGAATTCTCCCAAAATTTTAAACAGCCGCCAGGATTCTTCGACCTTCAGTTCATCGATCAGAAACTGCCTTTCCTTCATGGTTGCCCACTTTCCCGTAATGTTATCATTATGATGATGTCCCTCGAAGGGGTTCGAATCCTCTTGGCGTGCGGCATCCAGCCGCAACCGTCATACCCCTCAGGCTTTGCCGTGAAAGCCGACGGTGATTTGATCGCCTTCCACGATGACGGGCACCTTTCGCCGGCCATCCGAATATTGCAGCATCCGGCGCATTTGTTCTTCGTCCTCTATGACATTGCAATAAACCACTTCCTTGCCTTGCCGGGCAAACGCCTCACGGGCCGCCGTCGTGAAAGGTCAGGTGTCCTTGCCGAAAATCAGAACGTCCTGGGACATGACGAAATCTCCTTTCTTTGGTCGTTGCGCGTTGACAGATGTTGGTATTTCCGCGCCCCATAAAGATCGGGGTGGATAATGAAACCTATCAACGATCATGACGCCTGTCAATGCGATAGAATCGCTCGCCGGGGTTGTCATGCTGAAACAATAATTATTTGTTATCGTAATATTTATTATAATTCCCCATCGGTTTTCCCGAGTTTGCGCTTGCCATCCACATCTATGGTCTTGTATCGTGTCGCTTGTCGGTTTTCAAAATCGCACGGGCCTTCCCCTGGACCCCAACTCGTCATTTGCGGGTGGACACGACCTGTAATGGAAGAAAGGAATGATCATGCAGTGGTTGACAGATCCCAACATCTGGCTGGCGCTCGCTACCTTGACGGCCCTCGAAATCGTTCTTGGAATCGATAATATCATTTTTATCGCCATCATTGCCGCAAAACTTCCCGAGGCGCAACAGGCCCGGGGGCGCAATGTCGGTCTCGGAATTGCCATGATCACCCGGATCATCCTCTTGTTTTCCATTACATTGATCATGAAACTGACGGAGCCTCTTTTTACAGTGTTTGCAAAGGAGATATCCGGCCGAGATATCATTCTGATTCTCGGGGGATTGTTTCTGTTGGGGAAAAGTACGTTGGAAATTCATGACAATCTCGAGGGAGAGGAGTCCCAAGGCGTGGAAACCGGCAATCAGGTCACGCGTTCGTTTGTCGGCGTTGTTTTTCAGATCGGCCTGCTGGATATCGTTTTCTCCATTGATTCGGTCATTACCGCCATCGGATTGGCGGAAAGACTTTCCGTCATGGTGACCGCCATTGTTATCGCCGTGCTGGCGATGATTGTGATGGCCGGTAGAATCAGTGATTTTGTGGAGCGCCACCCCACGATCAAAATCCTCGCGTTGAGTTTTTTGTTGCTGATCGGGTTCTCTTTGGTGGGTGAAGGATTTGGTTTTCACATACCAAAGGGCTACATCTACTTTGCCATGGCTTTTTCGGTTTTTGTGGAAGTTTTGAACATGCGGGTTCGCAGACAAAAAACAGCACCGGTGACTCTCCGGCATTCAATAAGAATAAAACCGGATGTGAGCGGGAAGATATAGCAACGGACGGTCTTATTCCATGGTCTGGTATTTTTTCATGAAATGACGGTATGTCCCTCGCCCACCAGCACCAGATGTTTTCTTGTCGCATGTTCCGTCCGGCAAGATTGAAAAGATCATCAACAAAAAATAATCATTCACATTCAGCAGAGCGTTACGGGAAACCGTTTGAAGACCAAAAAGCCGGGTCCTTTGAGCCCGACTTTTTTATTTCTGCGTCATCACCGGTCACCCACCAAGCAACTATGGCTTGATTTTTAATACAGCGGCTTTATAAAGCAACTTGGAATCGGGAATTGCGTGCGGATCCCTCCCGAGACCGCAGGGGGAAAAAGGACGGACGGAAGGAAGTGGGTGTCGCATTGAAACAGTTGTCGAAAACAATCCAGAAACTGGAGGCGTTGTTGCCGGATGCCCTTTGTGTGGATTTCCCGAAAATCAAAAGGGAATTGGTGCTGATCCGCAACATGGCATCCCGGGGGGAGTCGCAGGATGCGGTGAAGGCGCTCGCCGCCGTGGAAGAGTGGATTCTGGCTTCGATCCGCAGGAAAAACGATCGGCAACGAAATGTTCCCGCGTTGACTTACCCGGCGGATTTGCCCATTACCCAGCGCATGGATGATATTGTCAGGACCATTCAAGCCCACCCGGTGGTCATCATTTCCGGTGAAACCGGATCCGGCAAGACCACTCAGATTCCGAAATTCTGCCTGGCGGCCGGCCGAGGCGTTCGGGGAAGGATCGGATGCACCCAACCCCGAAGAATTGCCGCCGTAACCGTCGCCCGGCGAATCGCCGAGGAACTCGGGGAGTCCCTGGGGCATTCGGTGGGATACAAAATCCGATTCAATGAGGCGCTTCGGAAAGACGCCTACATCAAAATCATGACCGACGGGATCCTGCTGGCGGAAACCCAACAGGATCGATATCTCAATGAGTATGACACCATCATTGTGGATGAAGCCCATGAGCGCAGTCTGAACATCGATTTCTGCCTGGGTATCCTGAAAACGATTTTGGAGCGAAGAAAAAATCTCAAACTGATCATCACCTCGGCCACCATCGACACGGGAAAATTTTCAGCCGCCTTTGGAAACGCACCGATCATTGAAGTGTCCGGACGGTTATATCCGGTGGAGGTCCGTTACCGTGGGGTGGATGCGGAGGAGAAGGAAGAAGACCCTTCTCATATCGAACTGGCCATACGCGCGGTGACAAGATTGTTTCAAGAGAGCCACACCGGGGACATGCTGGTGTTCATGCCGACCGAGCGCGATATTCGTGAAACCTGCGAGATGCTTACCGGGAATTTCGGTACGTACGTAACGGTGATGCCCCTGTTCGCCAGGCTTTCGGCCATCGAACAGGGCAATGTGTTCAAGCCGTCCCGAAACCGAAAGATCATCGTGGCCACCAACGTGGCGGAAACTTCGATTACGATTCCCGGTATCCGATATGTCGTGGATACCGGTCTGGCGCGCATATCCCGATATTCTCCCCGTTCCCGCACGACGTCCCTGCCGGTGGTGCCCATATCGAAAAGCAGCGCGGATCAGCGTAAAGGGCGTTGCGGCAGGGTGGAAAACGGGATTTGCGTGCGCCTGTTTTCCGAAGAAGACTACCAACAGCGGGAGCTCTATACGCCTCCGGAAATTCTGCGGGCCAACCTGGCCGAGGTCATCTTACGAATGATGACATTGAAAATCGGTGATGTATCCGGTTTTCCCTTTATCGATTCTCCGCCCCCGAGAAGTATTCAGGATGGATATGACCTGTTGACCGAGCTCGGTGCCGTGGTGTTGAGTGAAGCATCGCAGGGAAAGAAAAACCGCAACCGGTACCGCCTGACCCCAAAAGGACGTATGATGGCCGATATCCCGATAGATCCAAGACTTTCGGCCATGCTGATCGAAGCCCATCATAAAGGCTGCCTCCGGGAAATGGTTGTCATCGCTTCGGCGCTCAGTCTTTCGGATCCCCGGGAGCGACCCGTTGATAAAGAGGAAGAGGCCGACCGCGCCCACGCCGTCTTCACGGATCCATCTTCGGATTTCTTTACACTGCTGAATATCTGGGAGTCCTACCGGAAGTATTTCGAGGCGCGTCCGTCCATGGGCCAGATGAAACGGTTTTGCCGCAGCCATTTTCTTTCTTTCCGGCGGATGCGGGAGTGGGCCGACATCCAGGAGCAGATTATCGCCGTCCTCCAGGAACATCGACTCGAAATTTCCCGGGAAAATACGCCGGAAGAAGACCGGTTGTCATGCAATCCGAACAGCCGTTATCATGCGGTGCACCAGTCTATCTTGAGCGGATATCTCGCCAACATTGCCGTGAAGAAGGAGAAAAACATCTACCGGGCGACCAAAGGAAGGGAAGTCATGGTCTTTCCGGGATCCTCCTTGTACAATCGCGGACCGGCATGGTTGGTGGCGGCGGAAATTGTTGAAACATCCCGCTTGTACGCCCGGACGGCGGCGGGTATCGAACCCGGCTGGCTGGAATCCCTGGGGGGCGATCAATGTCGTCGAATCTATCTGGATCCACATTGGGAGCGGAGCCGCGGCGAAGTCGTGGCCGCCGAACAGGTGAGCCTTTTCGGGCTCATTATCGTTTCCAATCGAACGGTTTCCTATGGACCGATCCAGCCGGAAGAGGCCTCCGAAATTTTCATCCGGAGTGCCCTGGTGGAAGAGGATCTGCGATCATCCCTGCCGTTCATGGTGCATAATCGCCGACAAATCGAAATGGTGCGGAATCTGGAGGATCGGATCCGAAGACGGGATTTGCTGATTCATCCCGAAGATTTGTTTACTTTTTATCGAGATCGGCTGGAAGGGGTTTACGATATCCGGACATTGAAGCGCGTGATTACGGAAAACGGGGGGGATGATTTCCTGAAGATGACGGAAGAAGATTTGCTTCGTCAGGCGCCTGATCCGGAGGAATTGGCGCTTTACCCGGAACGGGTGCAGATCGGAACATCTCGTTTTACCTGTGAATACCGCTTTCGGCCGGGAAAAGCGGATGACGGCGTCACCGTAAAAATACCGGCGCAGCTCTCTTCTACCGTCCCTCCCGAGGCCATTGATTGGCTGATACCCGGGCTGTACCGGGAAAAGATTACGGCCATGATCAAAGGGCTCCCCAAGGAGTATCGCCGGTCGCTGGTTCCGGTAGGGGAAACCGTGAATGTGATCATGCGGGAAATGCCCCGCAAGGGCGGCGCCCTCCAGACCATTCTCGGGCAGTTCCTCCATGCCCGTTTTCAGGTGGATATCCCGGCGTCGGCCTGGTCTGAAGTGAAACTGCCCGAACATCTGGAAATGCGCATCGCCCTGACGGCCCCATCCGGAAAGGAGCTGGTCAGTGGGCGGGATAAGCGGATCCTGCGCCAGGGTATGGAACTGGATCTGGAATTCGATGCCCTGAATGAGGCGAGAAAGGAATGGGAGCGCAGTGGAATCACAAACTGGGATTTTCCGGACCTGCCGCCGACCGTTATCCTGAAGGGTTCGGATGGAATGGAAATAACGGTTTTTCCCGGCCTTGAAACGGCGGAACAGGCGGTCAACTTGCGCCTTTTTGAACATCCGGATGTCGCATTGGACTCCCACAAGGACGGCGTTCGGCTGCTGTTTCAAATTCATTTTTCAAAGGAGTTGAAGTTTCTGAGAAGACAGTTGGTATTGCCGTCGGCTGTGGGACCTTCGGCAACCGCTTTCGGTGGTGTCAAGCCCCTGACTGCACAACTGTTCGACCGGGTTTGCGATGACCTGTTTGCCCGCAATATCCGCTCTCGAAAGGAGTTTATGACCCATGCCGAAACGATGAAGCCCGCGATCCTGTCCGCCGGAGATAAATGGCTGAATCATGTGATACCGGTATTGCAGGTCTATGGTGAGACCCGCGCCGTCATTTCCAACGCGCAAAAACGGCGGCGATCGCCCCCATTGGACGCTTTTGTCGGAAAGATGAGACTTGATCTGGACCAGCTGGTGCCGGAAAACTTTTTATACTTGTATGACACCGATCGATTGACACATCTGATCCGCTATCTGAGAGCACTGGCGGTTCGTTGCGAGCGGGGCCTGATCAACTTCGAGAAGGAACAGACCAAGGCGGCGGAAGTCAATCCGTACGAGGAGCAATTGACTACGCTGCTGTCATCGATTTCCGCACAAACTTCCAGGGAAAAACGGGAAGAAATCGAGGCCTTCTTCTGGTTGATCCAGGAGTTCAAAGTATCGGTCTTTGCACAGGAGTTGAAAACACCGGTGCCGGTTTCCCGCAAACGCCTGGACGCGGCCCTCCGGGAGATTCAGCGCATGGTATGAACGCGCCCGGACATGGGGAACGTGAAAAAAAGTCGGGGAATCTATACGACCACGATATCTTCCCGGAATGTGCCGAATTGCTCCAAGCCGGATTCGGTCACCAGGTGTGTATTCTCGATACCGACCACGCCTCTGCCCGGGAATATCGCTTTGGGTTCCAGGGCGATAATCATTCCAGGCGCCAGCTTCATTTCCTGCCCCTTGGCCAGAAAAGGAAACTCATCCAGTTCCAGGCCGATTCCATGCCCCACGAATCGGATACGCAGCTCCCCGACCCCCATGAAATAATCGGCCAGGCCCATATCGGCCGCTTTGGCGATGGCGATTTCATAGAGCGCGCCGCATGCCATTTCCGGTTTGGCTTCTTTTTTGAGGAGGTCTTGTATGGAAAGCATGGCATGATGGGCGGCCGTCAGATCGTCCGGAAGTTCACCGATGGAAAAAATACGGGTATGGTCGGATAGATACCCGTTCCGTGCGAATACAAAGTCGACCAGAACCGGGACATGGCGCGGAATGGGTTGCAGGCTCGATCCTTGGGCGATGGCCGGGTTGACGCCGATCCCGCCGGTGGGAGAGGCAAGATAGCTGGGTGCGGCGGCGGAAGGTCCGGCCATGACATGGCCATAGAAAAGTTCACTGCCCCATAGACGCATGCGGATGATACCCTGGTGGCCCCATTTGCGGGCCGTCGCTTCGATGAGACCGGCCAGTTCGATCTCGGGCATCCCTTCCCGCAGCAGTTCCGGAACCGCTTCCGCCAGTTGGTCCGACAACTGTGCCGCCTTGCGCAGCAGGTCGATTTCATAGTCGGATTTAATCGCCCGGATGAAACGTATGGCCGGAGAAGCATCCACCAATTCGCAGGGCGAAAACAGGGTTTGAAATCCCAGATATTGGTTTGCCGGCAACACATCGCATTCCAGTCCCAGACGGTCGGGAAGCTTACAGCCGTATCGCTTCAGAATGGCGGGTATTTGCCGGGGACTGGTGAAGGGCAGGATATGGGGTAACGGTGATTCCGTTGCGGCGCGTTTCAGATCCTTGCGGACCATCAATATGGGTTCACCGGTCGCGGGAACGTAAAGCTGCGCCTGTTGACCGGTTCCGCTGAAATAAAAGAGATCGGAATTCTGGAGAATCAACGTTCCGTCGATGTCGTTCTGCCGCAGCAGGCCCTGGAGCCGATTCACCCGTGACTGTAACTCGGGAAGAGGTGTATACTGCTGATCGGTTTCCGTCATGGGGTATCCTTTCATGAACGGCGTCGTGTTGGAACAGGCGATCGTGCTTTGGACGTTATACCTTTATCCGCTGCCTGTCCTTCAGCAGGTCGTTGGCGATGACGATTTTCTGGATCTGCGAGGTGCCCTCGTAAATGGTGAACACGCGGGCGTCCCGGTAAAGACGCTCCACCACATACTCTTTGGTGACCCCATAGCCGCCGTGAATCTGAACCGCCTGGGCCGTGACCCGGTTGGCCATCTCGGAGGCGTATAGTTTGGCCATGGAAGCTTGGGCCGCACATTTTTCACCCCGATCTTTCATGGCGGCCGCATTCCACACCAGTAGACGAGCGCATTCCACATCCATGGCCATTTCCGCAAGCATCCACCGCAATCCCTGAAAGGCGGCGATGGGCTGACCGAATTGGCGGCGACTCTTGGCGTATTTGGCAGCGGCGTCCAGGGCGGCCATACCGACGCCCAGGGATTGACTCGCGATACCGATCCGTCCGGCATCCAACCCGGACATGGCGATTTTGAAACCGTCACCTTCCCGACCCAGCAGGTTTGCCGCCGGCACCCGGCAGTTCGAGAAGATGAGATCGCAGGTGTCGGATGCGCGGAGTCCCATTTTATCTTCGATTTTGCCTGCTTGAAATCCAGGCATGTCGGGTGTCACCAGGAAAGCGCTGATCCCCTTGTGACCGGTTGAGGCGGGATCGCGGGCCAGTACGATGAACAGCCCGGAAGTGGAACCGCCGGTGATGAAGCGCTTGATGCCGTTCAGCAGGTATATATCTCCTTCCCGAACCGCTGTGGTTTGGAGCGCGGATGGATCCGAACCGGCTTCGGGCTCGGTGAGCGCAAAGGATCCGATCATGCGGGCCGCAGCCAAGGGACTTAGGTACGTCTCCTTTTGCGCCGGGGTCCCAAACCGGGACAAGCTGCCGCAGACGATGGAGGCGTGTACGGACATGATCACCGCCGTCGAGGCGCAGGCATATGCAATTTCCGTCAGGGCCAGGGAATAACTGACGGTATCCAGATCGTCTCCGCCGTATTCGGTCGGCACGAGCATTCCCATGAGACCCAGCTCGCCCATCATTTTCAGATTTTCCGCCGGAAAGGCCTTGCTCCGGTCACGTTCGTCGGCGGTGGCCAATAGGGTTTTGCGGGCGAATTCCCGGGTGGTTTTTTGAATGAGACGCTGTTCTTCGGTCAACTCGAAAGGCATACTGGTTTTCCTTATTGATAATCGTAAAACCCTTTTTGGGTTTTCTTTCCCAGCCAGCCGGCTTCCACGTATTTACGGAGGAGCGGGCAGGGTCGGTATTTGGAATCCTTGAATCCGTCGAAAAGGGTTTCCATAATGGCAAGGCAGGTATCGAGTCCGATCAGATCCGCCAGCGCCAAGGGTCCCATGGGATGGTTCATGCCGAGTTTCATTACCGTATCGATATCTTCGCGTTTCCCCACACCATGGTATAGGCAGTAAACGGCTTCATTGATCATGGGCATCAGGATACGGTTGGCGATGAATCCCGGGTAATCGCCTGCTTCGGCAGGTGTTTTTTCCAGGTCTTTGCTCAGCTCCCAGGTAATCCGAAACGTGTCATCGGACGTGGCCAATCCTCGGATGACTTCTACCAGTTTCATGACCGGTACCGGATTCATGAAGTGCATGCCGATGATTTTTTCAGGACGTTTGGTTGCGGCGGCGATCCGGCCGATGGGAATGGACGAGGTGTTGGTCGCCAGAATGACCTGGGGGCGGCAGATGACATCCAGATCTTTGAAAATTTGAATTTTGACCGGTTCGTTTTCGGTGGCGGCCTCCACGACGAAATCGGCGGCGACCATATCCTTTAAATTGATACTGGTCTTGATCCGTCCGGTGATCGCATCTTTCTCATCGGCCGATAGTTTCCCTTTGTCCACGCTGCGCTGGAGATTGGCGGCAACGGCACTGAAACCCCGATCGACGAATTCGGCACGAATGTCGTTCATGATCACCGCCAAACCCTTGGTAGCCGCTATTTGGGCAATTCCGCCACCCATCTGTCCACTACCGATGACGCCCAATGTTTTGATGTCCATTACGGAACTCCTTTTTGTTGGATATTAACGACTTCCCATGGATAGGTTATCGTTTCACTACCATGGCCACGGCCTCACCGCCTCCGAGGCAGAGGGAGGCCAGTCCGGTGTTTTTATCCTGTTTGATCATTTCGTGCAGCAGGGTGACCAGCACGCGGCATCCGCTGGCGCCGATGGGGTGACCAAGGGCGACACTGCCGCCATTCACGTTTACCCTTTCATGGTCCAACTCGAGTTCCCGCAGGACCGCTACGGTGGACCCGCTGAAGGCTTCATTGATTTCAAACAGATCCACCTGGTTTTTATGGATACCTTCTTTTTGAAGGCATTTGGGGATGGCCCAGATGGGGGCCACCAGCACGTATTTCATATCGATACCAAAGGAGGCCTGGGCGCCGATGGCGGCGATGACGTCGCATCCCAGTTCGGTTGCTTTTTGTCTGGACATCACCACCACTGCAGCGGCGCCGTCACTGATGATGGAAGCATTACCGGCGGTACCGACGCCGTCTTTTTGAAAGGCGCCTTTCAATTTGGCAAGGGTGGCGTAGGGTGTTTCCTGGGGGCATTCGTCCCTGCTGAACAGGATCGGCTCCCCCTTATGGGCGGGTAGTTCAACCGGAACGATTTCATCCATAAAACGTCCGCTGGAGACAGACTGCATAGCCCGATGATAGGATTCGGCGGCATAGCGATCCTGGTCTTCGCGACTGACATTGTATCTCTCGGAGCAGAGTTCGTTTGAAATGCCCATGTGAAAATCGTTGACGATGTCCCAGAGTCCGTCATGCACCATATGATCCTGGATCGTTCCCGGGCCCATGCGATAACCGAAACGGGCTTTTTCAAGGTAATACGGCGCCATGCTCATGTTTTCCATGCCGCCGGCGACCACGATATCGGCGTCTCCCGTCTGAACCGCCTGAGCGGCCAACATGACGGCTTTGAGTGCCGAACCGCATACCTTGTTTACCGTAATGCATTCGGCTTCCCAAGGCAGTCCAGCTTTTACCGCCGCCTGTTTGGCCGGATTCTGACCGTATCCACAGGGGAGCACCATTCCCATGATGACTTCATTTACCATTTTTTTCTCGATACCGGCGCGCTGGATGGCCGCATCGATGACAATGGCACCGAGACGGGTCGCATCGATCCGGCTCAAGGAACCGTTGAATGCTCCCAGTGGTGTTCTTACCGCACTGACGATGACTGCTTCTTTCATATCCACCCCTGTATTACAATTACGAATTCGAAATCACGAATTTTGGTTGTTATCCATATCGAAAAGTCGTTACATGTTTCTTCGGTAGCGGCCGCCGACTTCATACAGGGCTTTTGTGATCTGTCCAAGAGAGCAACTGCGTACCGTTTGATTCAATTCCGCGAAAATATTGTCTCCCGACAGCGCGACGCGCTGAAGTCGGGCAAGGGCGGCCGGTGCCTCTTTTTCATGTCGTTTTTGAAAATCGGCCAGCCGGGTCAATTGGGACTGTTTTTCTTCCTCCGTGGCGCGTGCCAGTTCGAGACCCGAGGCAACCTCGGAAGGGGATGAATTCGGGTTCAGGAACGTGTTGACGCCGATAATGGGGAGTGTGCCGGTATGCTTCCGCTGTTCGTAGTACATGGACTCTTCCTGAATTTTGCTGCGTTGATACCCCGTTTCCATGGCGCCGAGGACACCGCCGCGTGCTGTGATACGATCGAATTCCAGCAGAACCGCTTCTTCCACCAGGCGGGTCATTTCCGTGACGATAAAGCTGCCCTGATTGGCATTTTCATTCTTGGCCAGACCCCATTCGCGGTTGATGATCATCTGAATGGCCAGAGCCCTTCTGACCGATTCGTCACTGGGTGTCGTGATGGCTTCGTCGAAGGCGTTGGTGTGAAGACTATTACAGTTGTCGTAAATGGCGCACAGAGCCTGCAGGGTCGTGCGAATGTCGTTGAACTGAATCTCCTGGCTATGGAGCGAACGACCGGATGTCTGAATATGATATTTGAGCATTTGGGAGCGCACGGAGGCTCCGTATTTTTCCCGTAGCGCAATGGCCCATATGCGACGCGCCACTCGACCGATGACCGTATATTCGGGATCCATGCCGTTGGAAAAAAAGTAGGACAGGTTCGGGGCGAATTTGTCGATGGGCATGCCCCGGGAAAGATAATACTCCAGGTACGTGAATCCGTTGGCAAGGGTCAGGGCCAGTTGCGTGATGGGATTCGCCCCGGCTTCGGCGATATGATAGCCGGATATGGAGACCGAATAAAAGTTGCGTACATTGTTTTGGATGAAAAATTCCTGAATGTCACCCATCATTTTCAGGGCGAATTCGATGGAGAAAATGCAAGTGTTCTGACCCTGGTCCTCTTTGAGGATATCGGCTTGAACCGTTCCGCGGATATTGGAGAGAACCATGGAGCGGATGCGGTCCTGTTCCTCGGTCGTTGGCGGCGCGCCCTTTTCGGTTTGAAGTTTGGCGACCTGCTGATCCACGGCGGCGTTCATGAACATGGCCAGGATGATCGGCGCCGGCCCATTGATGGTCATGGAAACGGAAGTGTCCGGGGCGCAAAGATCAAAGCCGTCGTATAGCACACGCATATCGTCCAGGGTGCAGATGCTGACCCCGGAGGTGCCGATCTTACCGTAGATATCGGGCCTGATGTCCGGATCATAGCCATACAGAGTAACGGAATCGAAGGCCGTGGAAAGTCGGGTCGCCGCGGAGTCCGCCGACAGGAGCTTGAAGCGTTTGTTGGTTCGCGCAGGCCCCCCTTCGCCGGCAAACATCCGGGTAGGATCTTCATCGGCCCGTTTCAGCGGGAATACGCCGGCGGTGTAAGGGAATTGGCCCGGCACGTTTTCCTCCCGCATGAATCGATAGATTTCAGCCGGATCCGTGAAACAGGGGATGGCGACTCGCGGTATCTTCAAATGGGACAGGGATTCACTGTAGAGCGGCAGTTTGATCTGCCGTTCACGGATTTCAAAGACAAGCTCGTCTTGACGATAGGCGTTTCGAGTCGATTCCCATTCGCTCATGACGCGAGAGGTTTCGGGCGATCGCAAGGCCTCCAGGCGTTCGATTTCCGGTCGTAAAAGCGCCAGCACGGATTCTTTTTCCGCATCGCCTCCGGTGGCGTTTAGAAGCGCCGCTGTTTCCTTGACATGCCAGGCGTTCCGAATCGTTTCAGCCTCCTTTGCGGTCTGTTGATGATAGCCTCTGACCGTTTCGGCGATTTCGGAAAGATAGCGATTGCGTTCCGGAGGAATAATGATGGTCTTCGAGGTGGAATAGTTGCTCGTGGAAGGGGGCAGCTTGGAGTGAAATTCAACACCGGTTTTCCGGGAGATGGTTTTCAGAACGGCTTGATACAACGCGGTTACGCCGTCGTCATTAAATTTGGCGGCGATGGTGCCGAAAACCGGCATTTTGTCGGGGGCGACGTCCCAGGCTTTTTGATTTCGCTGGACCTGTTTTCGGACATCGCGCAGGGCGTCTTCGCTGCCCTGCTTGTCGAATTTATTCACCGCCACCAGATCGGCGAAGTCGAGCATATCGATTTTTTCCAGCTGGGAAGCGGCGCCGAATTCGCTGGTCATGACATAAATGGAGATATCGGTCAGATCGGAGACCCTCGAATCCCCCTGCCCGATCCCGGCGGTTTCCGCGATGATCAAATCGAATCCCGCTGCCTTGGCCACGTCGATGGTTTCGGCCATGGCCGGAGGAATTTCCGTTTGTGATCGGCGGGTGGCAAGACTGCGCATGTATACTCTGTGATTATCGATGGCGTTCATGCGGATCCTGTCGCCGAGAAGCGCGCCACCGGTCTTCCTGCGTGACGGATCGCCACAGATAACGGCGACATGAATATCTTTCAGGTCCAGGAGCAGCCGCAAAATGAATTCATCCGTCAGAGAGGATTTGCCGGCTCCGCCGGTGCCCGTTATGCCGATGACCGGTGTTTTTCGTGTGCCGATTTTTTGAAGTAATTGCGATTGAATGTTCTGAAGACGGTCGTCCTCCTCTGTCTTGAGAAGCATGACCGCGGAAATGACCTTGGCGATAGCGGAATGGTTGGTCACGGATAGAGATCCGATATCCAGCGCGTCGACGTCGACCGTTGCAAAATCGAGACGCTCCAGCATATGGTTGATGATGCCTTGCAGCCCCATCTTGGCCCCGTCCTCCGGAGAATATATTTTGGTTACCCCGTAGGCTTCGAGCGCTTTAATTTCATCCGGAACGATGACGCCGCCGCCGCCGCCGAAGATTTTGACATGCGAGGCGGATTCCATTTTCAATAAATCTACCATGTAGGTAAAGAATTCCATATGCCCGCCCTGGTAGCTCGATACGGCGATGCCGTGGGCGTCCTCTTGAATGGCCGCACCGACGATTTCTTTTACCGATCGGTTATGGCCGAGGTGAATCACTTCGACGCCCGAGTCCTGAAGGATTCTGCGCATGATGTTGATAGCGGCGTCATGGCCGTCGAACAAGGAGGTAGCCGTGATGACACGAATCGCATTCTTTGGCTTGTAAGGGGCGGCAACCATTTTTTCTCCTTCTATGGTTTTCTGCGGGCCTTCTCGGCGGATCTCCATCCCCGATGATCGGGTCCGAATCTAGATGGCATTTTGGCTGAAAATTCCGAAAATGGTTTGGGTTTGAAACGCGATAAACTCCTCAATCGAGCAATGTCGTGCAAAAAACCAGCGTCGAAACGCCCAGGCTTGTCCCAGGACCGAAATATTGTGTGCCACCAGTACGGATGTGTTTTCGTTCAGTTTGGGCAGATCGCTGGATGAAGTCGTATGCCGTAAAACCTCCTTGAAGAGGCCGGTAATCCGAAGTTCGTTTTCCAGAACTTTCTTTTTCCATTGCGGCGGAAGGAATTGCGTTACCTGGTACATCAATAGAATGTGATCGCTCATGCGGTCGCAGATCGTCAGATATTCACGGATTACCTGGGACAATGCTTCGCGACCCATGGGTACGCCGGACAGAATTTTGGCGACACTGCGCTCGACTTCGGCATGGATCGCATCACAAACCAGATAGAGGACATCTTCCTTGGAGGCGACATACTCGTAAAGGGAGCCGATGGAAAAACCCGTTGCGCGGGCGATTTGGCGTGTCGTCGTTTTGTGAAAACCATTTTCGACGAATAATTTGACCGCTGCATCGACGATTTGTCTTCGTCGCTGTTGCACCAGGTTGGCGTCTTTGATATGGGTCGGAATTTCCGGAACCCGATTCAGGCTCTGTTGGCTCGGTTTCTCTTTTGGGGATGTTTTTTGCACATGTCACCTAAAAATGGTCTTCGATTGAAGGCGATTCTGATCGAGCGCTCGATCAAAAAAGGTAACATGTGCGGTTGCTTTTTGTCAAGTCATTATTCACCCGGCGTTGGTCGCCGGCGGATCGGGAGGATTTTTAGAGTTTTCGGAAGCTTTGTCGATATCGATGATTTTTCGTCCGCCTACATAATCCCGGGTGCGGTAACTGGTAATGCCCATGAGTTTCTTGGTGATGTCACCCATCCGGTCGATCTGGGATTTCATTTTCGAAATGGTTAGAAAGAATGGATCGTTCTCCGGCAGATCCATCAGTAAAATTTCAGCCGAGCCGGAAACATATTGGAGGGGTTGGTTGAGTTCATGGCATATGCTGCCCGACATTTCCAGGGCCCCCTGCAACCGTTCTTTCAGCACTCTGTCCTGTTCGGCCTGCATCCGCCACGTGTTGTCTGAAATCGTGAAAATGGATTGTCGCTTGTAATCCTCGGGATCCTTGCAGCTCAGTCGCAGGTTTCCGGGAAAACTTGAGCCGTCTTTGCGTTTGAAAATCGCATCAACCTCAAGGGGTTTGTTCTCCAGAATATGGCTCCGAAATAGATGGTCAACTCTTCCGAATTCAGCGTCGGATGCAAAAAACAGCCTGGTGCTTTGCTGTTGATAATCTGTATCGGCTGCAAAGCCGAACATGTTCAACATTTCATCATTCGCCCACTCGATCCGGCCTTCCTTGACGAGGCAAATCCCGATGGGGGAAGCGGACAGTATGTTTTTTTGAATTTCATAGCTCTGTTGGAGGGCTTTTTCAGCGCGTTTTCGTTCTTCGATTTCAAGTTTCAATTTTCCATTGGCGGTTTCCAATTCGGTCGTTCTTTCTTTGACCAAGTCCTCAAGATGATTGCGGTATTGGTTAAGTTGCTGGTTCACTTGTTGAAGACTTCGGGACAGACTGTAAGCACGCAGGGACGCTGTGATGGACGTCAACAGTTTTCTGGCATTGAACTCGGTTTTTGATTTGTAGTCGTTGATATCGTACTTGGTAATGACCTCATGTTCCGGGGCCTGTCCGGGCTGCCCGGTATTGAGTACGATTTGAACGATGCTGTTTTTCAGTTCTTCCCGAATATAATGAACCACTTGAAGACCGGCGTCATCGGTTTCCATGACGACGTCCAGCAGGATAAAAGCGACATCCGGATGCTTCAGGAGCAGCTGTTTCGTCTCTTCTCCCGAATAGGCGCTCAGAAATTGAAGAGAGCGATCCTGAAAAGTGAAGTCATCGAGGACCAACTTCGTAACGCTGTGGATCTCTTCCTGATCGTCGGCGATAATGATTTTCCAGGGCGGACGGCTCTTGATTCGGTCGGTTTTTTCGGCGGCGTCCTCGGGAAACAGCAGGTCGTCTTCATGGTTGGAAATAACGCTGCCATTGTCGATCATTCGTTGTATCTCCTAATATCGGTTCGGCTTCCAATTCCCGTGTGTCGGTCAGCAATGTCAAATCTTCTTTGGATAAACTTCGGTTCAATGCGGACGATTATTTGGGATGTTGGGCGTGCTATATACTTAAAATATAGAACAAATGCATATATGTCAAGGGATCAATTCTTGGAAGCCCCCCTTCGCGGGAACGTTTGTTTCCAAGGCATCGCAAGGAATAGGGCCGTGTTCTGACAGGTCCGCCAAGCGTTTATCCTTGACAATAATTGCTTTAACGATGTATATCTATTCAGGAATATTATTTTTTATAAGTTCGACAAGCTCGTGCCGGTTTAATCCTCCTGCGGAGAGATGCGATGAATAAGAAAATCATAATCGTTTTTGTTCTGGCGATTGTTGCCGCCACCGTTTTTCTGTATGTTCGAAATATAAAAAAAAGTGAAAATGATCAGGTTCTTGGCCAACAAGCGTTTGCCAAGCTGACGGAGATTTCGAAAAAAATCCCCCAAGCCGGTCTGACACAGATGGGCTTGGCCGTGAAGCAATACCAGGAGAAAAAGGGGAAATATCCTGAAAAGCTGGCGGACCTGTATCCTGATTTTATTCCCAGCAAAGAATTTATCAATGGAATCGAATGGCATTATGAGGCAAGCGGGAATGATTTCCTGTTGACCAAAACCATCACAAAGGGTCAGGAGCGACTGGTGGCTTCCGTCAACAAGGAACTGATACCCAAGATGTCGGGAGAGATGATGGTTGCGACCACGGACAATTCGGCATCCACGGTCAAAGAGGGACAAGGGGTGCCCGAAATTCCGGAGCTCAAGCCGTTGTTGCCTCCCAGGCCGATTGCATACGGCCCCGGTTCGGATGAATCTGCGGTGGAAACCCTTATTGAGCCACCGGAAATCGTTTCCGTCGAAAAAGGCCAAATCAAAGCTGGAGTCACCGGTGGAATGGGCCGCGGTATTCTGGTTTGGAAGGACGCCAACGGGACATTGGGATTCGGAAATGTGATTTATCCGGAAACAAACCGGTTGTCGGTTTACCGGAACAACATGTGGATCACGATGAAGCGACCCCTTCCCAAACCCCCTTCCGATACGACCGAAACAATCCAAGGCGCGGACGCTTATGGAGAAACGAATGCATCGCCGGGAACATATTATGCGTGGCGGGATGAAAACGGCACCAAAGGCTTTGGCAATGTGTCCCTGCCGGAGGAAAAACCGGTAAAAATCTTGCGAAACAACGAATGGGTCGACTTGAAAGAACTCCGGGGCGAGGAGCCGCCGATCATGCAACCGGAAAGCAAGACGGAAGAAAATCGGCAACCGGATCAGCTTGCCGCCGATTATAGCAACCGTTATCTTGTATGGAAAGACAAACGCGGTAACCTGGGGTACGGGAATATCCAGTATCCGGGAACTCAGGAGGTCGCTTATATTTGTGTGGATGGTAACTGGCAAAAAGTAGTGAATTAATGGCAGCCAGGCGAATCAGGCCGTTTGGGCCTGGATGCTCCGATAACAGGTATCGGATTCACCGCTGAATGACAGGATGAAAAGGAGTAAGACCGATGTTGACATGGTCGAAAAACCAACAGGGGTTCAGCTTGATGGAGTTGTGTGTGGTAATGGCGATTCTCACCATTATATCAGGAATCGCAATGATGTATTTCAATGACTTGATGAAAACGAGCCGTGATACGGCCGTCTACTCCAACGCCCAGAATTTAATGAAGGTAATCACCAACAATATTCTGGACCATAGAAGCGTCGACTACCAGGCGACAACCATGGTCAGCGGAGTAACCAAGATTGGTACGGCGGACCAAGACGGTACGGCAAGACCGCCGGCGTTTGAACTTTCGGCGGGGATTCGGGTCGTGTTTATGCCGGGTTTCGACAATAAATGCTATCGTGATGCCCAAGCCAGTTCATTTGTCGCCTATCTGTACCATGTCAACGGCAGTGAGAGCCCGTTTGATCCGACGGGCAATAACAGACGGGGTGTGCAAATCATTATCGACGAAAATACAAAAGTATATGATTATATTATGTTTTAATGGTTTCGCAAGAAGCCGTTATCACGAAAACGGTCCACCAGAGATACGCACCACGAAACAGCGACGAAAACGACTTCGGCCCGATAACAACGACGTCTGATTTTCGATATATTCTTTCCCCAGCTTACCGGGCGTGAATGCTCCCGGTGTGTATTTTTTTCAAGCCCCTCAATCCCCCTCTTTACATTCTCGCGTATCGTTGATAGGTTACCTCCCGATTGACCGCTTATGGTCCGGAAGGCGGATCCGTCGTTCAACGCGACCACATTGGATTGATAACATACGATTATTCAACATGAGGTGAAAGATGAAAGGAATGGGAAAACGAGCGATATCGATAGCCTGTCTGCTGCTCCTGCTGGCGCCGTCTCTTGCCGCAGCGGAGATGTTCAATTGTCAACTCAATGTCAATTCCTCAGACTTGGAAGGAAAGATCGAAGGGCAGGTCTACCAATACCAGGCCGATCTTTTTGCCGGGGCCGGATTTCTATTCAGCAAGAACGACTATTGGGTGGGGAACGTAAATGTTACCGTCCGGGACAGCGTTCTTTCGCCCGCCCTGAACGTCGGCCTCGGCCTGAAAGGCATCATGGGCCGGGCGGATTATGATTACGCCGATTTTAGCGCCTATGCCCTGGGGTTCATGATTTTGGGTGAATATGACTTCCGCAAGGATTATACCCAATGGCCGGTCAGTATCTCAACCGGTTTCACCATCGCCCCTTCCGTTTTAAGCTTCGGCGACACGGATCGCTATATCGATGGCAACGTAACGGTATATGGACATATTATGAAAAACGCCGCCATTCTGGTCGGATACCGCTACACCGATATGCGGTTTAAAACCAGGCTGTATCGGGCCAAAAAAGCGGACGATGCCGTGTTTATCGGGGCGCGCTTCAGCTTCTGAGGCCATTCGGCTTGATCGGTAAGATGAGGAAGTGGCGACCTATTTCGAGATAACCATATCGGTCGCCATTTTATTTTGTAAGGTGGCTCAGCCTTCCGACTTTCGTCGCCTATCGGTGTCGGAAGTGTCCAGCGTACTGCGAATCAACTGAAGAAGACTGGCGGCCGTAAACGGTTTCTGGATGAAGTTCTGTCCCGGTTCCAGTAAGCCTTGTTGTTCGATGATATTGTAAGTATAACCGGACATAAAAAGAACTTTCAGGTCCGGCAGCATCTTCCAGAGCCGCCTGACGAGTTGGACCCCGTTCATCCGGGGCATGATGACATCCGCCAAAAGCAGGTCGATTTTTTCCTTGTACTCTTCACAGATCAGCAGTGCACTTCCTGCATTGGGTGCTTCCAGGACGTTGTAGCCATACATATGCAAGGTTTCACTTGTCAGTTTGAGCACTTCCGGTTGGTCCTCGACGATTAGAATCGTTTCGGTTCCGTGTAGCTGAGTCGGGACTTCCCGACGGATTTCCGGCGAGGATGCTTTTTCGCCTATTCTGGGGAAATAAATATCGAAAGTGGTTCCTTTGCCCTTTTCGCTATTTACTGTTATGCGCCCCTTGCTTTGGCTCACGATCCCATAAACGGTCGAAAGTCCCAAGCCGGTCCCTTTGCCTTTTTCTTTGGTGGTGAAGAACGGCTCGAAAATATGTTCCTGGGTTTCGGGATCCATGCCGCAGCCTGTATCACCGACGGACAGCAGAACGGTATCCTCTTCCGATGAACTGCTTCCCGGCATCAAACGGTCGGCGGTGAGACGCAGACTTTTGGTTTCCAGATGCAATCTACCGCCGGTGGGCATGGCATCCCGCGCATTGACGATCAGGTTCATGATGACTTGTTCGATCTGACCGTAATCGGCTTTGATATTCCCAAGGTTTTCATCCAGGCGGATCCGTAGGTCGATATCCGATCCCAGAAGGCGGGACAGCATTTTGATCATATCGCGAATCAAGGCGTTCAGGTTTACGGGTCGAAGGGTCGTCACTTGATGGCGGCTGAAGGAAAGCAGCTGTCTGGTAAGGGCTTCGGCCCGGCCGGCCGCTTTTTCAATCTGTTTCACCTTGCCGTAGACCTGATCTTTGGGACTCAGGCGTGCAATCGCGATGTCGCAGTACCCTCGGATAACGGTCAGCAGGTTATTGAAATCGTGGGCCAGGCCTCCGGCCATGCGTCCCACCGCTTCCATTTTTTGAGCCTGGCGCAGTTGACTCTCCAGTTGTCGTTGCTCGGTAACGTCCCGGCCCAATGATATCCGGGCAACGGTTTTGTCTTCATGGCAGCGGATTTCCCGAAAGACCCAAGAAATCGTTCTGTTCTGGCCGTCTTTCCGTTGAATTGTCGTTTCATAGTCATCCGACGGATTTTCGGTTGATATGAGCGTTTTGATGTGTTTCTGGACTGAATCCCGTCGCTCGGGTTCCGGGTATAGCCAGTGCAGGATTTCGCCGTGACCGACCACATCCTGGCGTGAATATCCACTGATAAACTCCGCAGCCTTGTTCCAGATGATAACACGACCCTGTTCGTCTATTACATCCAACCAAATACTGGCATTATCGATCACCGTTTCCTGGAATTGGGTGAGTCTTCGGACTTCGGCCTCCGCTCGTTTCCGTTCCATCAGTTCTTCCCGCAGCTTCCCATTCAACCGATTGAGTGAATAGGAGAGCCAATAGGCTCGCAGCGACGCGGTTACGGTGGAAAACATTTTTTCAGCCGTCAACTCGATCTTGGATGTATAGCCGTTGATCTCATATTCGGATATGGCTTCTTTTTGTGGCGTCAGACCCGGTTGTCCGGTGCGCAATACAATTTGAACGATATTGTTTTTCATTTTTTCGCGGATATCGCGAACCAGTTTCAGTCCGGCATCATCCGTTTCCATGATAACATCCAGCAGGATAAGAGAGGTGTCCGGATTGGTCAGAAGTATTTCCTCGGCCTCTTTTGCCGATAATGCACTGAGAATCGTTAGACCTCTGCCTTCAAATGAAAATTCATCCAGAGCCATCCGCGTGAGCCGATGAACTTCCTCTTCATCATCGACAATCAGGACTTTCCATGTGTCCGGTTTCCGTACGCTCGGAATTTCGTTTGGCAGGAGTCCAGGGTCCCATGCATCATTTAAAATTGGTAGGAATAAATTGTCACTCTCCATATCCGATATGCTCATTTTGCCTGCAATTTGACGGGTAGCGTCCGGTATTTTTCGGCACGGCTCGTTACGTAAAAAAAAACGAGCGCATATGGGCGCATGCTTGGTAAACCAATCGATCATAAGGAAACGAATGGAAGGTGTCAAATAAAAATCGATGCAACGACCGGAGATGCCCTGTAATTCCTTTGGGGGGCGAAACGGCGCTGCCGATTTTGCGCTTGCCGGTATCGGTAATATGGTTTATGGTTTCAATTGTAACGCGCCGCTTTTATTCGGCGATGCATTGATACAAGGGGAGAGAATCTCATTGTGAAAAAGCTTGCGAAAGGCGCGATCGTGGTTGCGGTTGTTTTTCTTGCCGTCGGCGCATTGACGATGTACGCATTGTCGCAGTATGCCGCGCTGCCGGCCGGGGAGGACGAAGCGGTCAAGATCCTATGGATACCTCCCGGACAGACACTGGCCGCGACGATACAATCGCTTGCCGAGGCAGGCGTTGTTCGTCATCCGCTGTGGTTTAGACTTCTTGTTCGAATGAAAGGGCTTGATACAAAACTGCAGGCTGGAGAATATGATTTTGCATCCACCATGTCACCGAACCAGATTATCGACAAGCTGGTCAATGGAAAAGTCAACTTGTATCGTCTGACGGTTCCGGAAGGATCCGATATGCGGCAAATCGGCAGGCTGATCACCGAAACGGGAATCGGCGACGGCGATGACTTCATCCGGACGGCAACCGATTCGGCCGTGGCCGAAGCACTCGAAATCGATGCATCCGGATGTGAAGGATATCTTTTCCCCGACACCTACTTTTTCCCCAAAGACGTGGGGTCACGCAAGATCGTGGAAACCATGGTGAAACGTTTTGGGGAGGTGTTCATTCCGGAATGGCGGGAACGCGCCCGGACGCTGAATCTTTCGGTTCATCAAATCGTAACCCTGGCGTCCATCATCGAAAAGGAGACGGGCAAGGATGATGAACGCCCGATAATCTCATCGGTTTTTCATAACCGGTTAAAAAAGAAAATGCGGCTGGAAAGCGATCCGACGGTGATCTATGGCGTCATGGATTTCAACGGTAATTTAACGAAAAGTCATCTGAAAACAGTAACCCCTTATAATACATACCTGATCGTCGGTCTCCCCCCGGGGCCGATCACCAACCCTGGAATGGAAGCCCTGAAAGCCGCTTTATTCCCCGCCGAGACCCCGTTTTTATACTTTGTTGCAAAGCGTGACAAGAGCCACGCGTTTTCCACGACCTACGGCGATCACCAGCAGGCGGTTTACAAGTATCAACTCAACAGGAACGGCAAGAAGACCTCACCAAAAAAGAAGAGGGTCGGACGAAAATGAATTCATTTTCAAACGAGCAAATCGCCGGTCAACGTTTGATGATCGGTTTTGATGGTACCGCTTTGAGCAAGGACCTCGAGTACTTGATTCGGACCTGTAAAGCAGGCGGCATCATCCTGTTTTCCAGAAATGTTGAATCGCCCTCCCAGGTAAAGGATTTGTGCTTTTCCGTTCA
This sequence comes from Desulfobacterales bacterium, assembly GCA_041740615.1. GTDB lineage: Bacteria > Desulfobacterota > Desulfobacteria > Desulfobacterales > SURF-7 > DYJD01. The sequence goes on along the minus strand of JBGSLR010000059.1, from coordinate 3,646 downwards.
GGAGTGTGCCCGGTCCGCCGGGCAGCCGCCGCTGTTGATCGCCATCGATCAGGAAGGGGGACAGGTGGCGCGCCTGAAGGAACCCTTTACTCAATTTCCCGGAAATCCCGCCATGCAAGGGGTGGAAGACGCCGTAAACTTCGGCCGCATCACTGCGGAAGAGTTGAACCGGGTCGGCGTCAATACAAACATGGCACCGGTGATGGATGTCGCCCCTGATGGCTTTCAGAGTGTGATGGACGGACGTATTTTCGGAAAAGATCCCCAATGGGTCGCAACCTTGGGGACGGCGGTCATCGCAGCGCTTCAGCAGGGCGGCATCATGGCGGTTGCGAAGCATTTCCCCGGCATCGGCAGGACCACGCTGGACTCTCACATAGAGGCGCCATATGTGGACGTTCCACTGGACGTCATGGAATCAACCGACTTGCTGCCGTTTCAGGCAGCGATTTCAGGGAATACCGCCGGTATCATGCTTTCCCATATCCGCTACCCGTCCATTGACCCGGAATGGCCGGCCAGCCTTTCGGAAACCATTGCAAGGGATCTGTTGCGGGTTCGAATGGGCTATGACGGGGTCATCATAACCGATGATCTCGATATGGGAGCGATTCGGAAGCATTATGGGATCACGGCTTCCATTCAACGAATTTTCCAGGCGGATATCGATATCGCGCTCATCTGCCACCAAGGGCCGGACATTTCGGCGGCTTTCGAGGAAATGATTCGGCTGGTGGAACATTCCTCGACCGCAAAACAAAAGGGGCTGACGGCCGTCAACCGGATCCTCCAATTGAAAAAACGATATTTGTCACGGCCTTTTTGATGCTTTCATGATTCATCGTCATTTTCGACTGATTCGGCGACCGGTTCGTTATAATAGTGCAGGGTAACAGCGTTGCCGTCACGGACGATTTGAAGCGTGCCCTTTGATGAAGAGCGGAGGCTTTCATAGATTTCCATGGAATCATCCATGGTGTCGATGTTCTTCCAGTCAACGGCCGTGATGATGTCGTCCGCTTTCAGTCCGGCTTTTTCGAAAATCGAATTGGGTTGGGTTTGTATCACCTTGACGCCGTCGGGCGTGTTATCATCCAGATGCTGTTCCAGTGCGATCTGGGCCATCAGCTGTTTCACTTCCTGAATATCGACCGTAAAACCGAGTTTGGCGGTCAATTCCTCGCGGGAATATCGGGGCGGCGCTGGGAGCCCGGTATCATTGGGATGCTGATTCTTTTTTGCCGAACGATCTATCCGGAGGGTTTCGTTTCGACCGTTACAGGTCAGGACGACCTTGTCTTCACCGATTTTTGCGATCCTGGCGTTTTGAATCGTTTCCCCTTCCCGGTAGAGGCGCTGGCTGCCGTCCCGTTCCGATTGGATCACGGCATAGGGAATTTCGCCATTTTTGCTGAAACCGGTCCCCAAGAGGGTCAACTCCGGTTTGGAGCCCGCGGGCGGGATACCCCCCACGGCGACCGATTCGTTTGTTGCCGTTTGATGCAACGGTATTGCGTCCGATGGAGGCGGATCCAGGGCCGGCTCGGTGGAGCGGTCTGGCTTATCGTCACGGTGGACTCCGGCATCATGGCCGGGGAAAAATCGCAGACCGCCGATCGTGATGCCCAGACCGACGCACCCGATAGCCAGGGCGGCCAAGATGGCGGCAAGGATCCTGCTACGGTTGGTTATCGATAAACGACCCATGGGTTGAATGATATCATATTCCGCGGTTTCTAGAAATGACGCCGATGAAGAAGGATACCCAGCTTCCGGCATAGGCGAGTTGGGACCCTTTATGCGGCGTTCCCAGCGTGACAAGTCCGGCCACCGTATTGGGGTTGTTGTAGATATATCGGCGGGAAACCAACCCGCCCATGCTGTGGGCGATGATTTTGAACTTGGTGCTGAGTCCATAGGATTGCTGAAGAATCTGGGTTTTCGTGCGCATCAGCGAGGCCTGGACCGCCACGGAATCGTCTCCGGCCGAAAAATCGTTTTCGCCGATGCAGATCAGTTTCCGGCCGTTGATCCATCGCTCCCACACCCGGTTGGAGTCGTTGGTGTAAACGGCATACACATTCCCGGAACCGTATTTCTGGAGACACTTATCTAAAAAACTGCTACTCCACTGATGTTTATTGGTCAACCCATGGAGCAGCACCAGATCATAGGCGCCGGCAACCGTTGTGACACATAATAATAAAAGTGCTCCGATCACGATCTTCGTCATCCTTTTCATACGCATACCTCCTTTGTTAAGTGATCATTCGAAACGGTGAAAATTTTTCTGACAATAGGATGCGGGATACCGGAATGCAATTGGGGAAACCCTAATTCGGAAGGGGATGGGCGGATTCCAAATATTGCGACAACTGAATTCCCGCAGGGGCCTGAAAAACGACGATGGGACTTTTTTCGGCGGGAGAACGTCGATGCAGGATGTCGAGAATGGGAACAAGGTGTGGCGATGCGGTGGATTTCAGTGTCCGATAGATGTGGACCAGGGCCTGATGATTCGATTCCGGTGAATGATTCTCGCCGTACTGTTTCAGCAGCACTTGTCGGGAGTCGGCAATGTGTCTTCCGGAAAAAAGAGTGTAGTGATCCTTTTCTTCTATCTTACGAAGTCGCTCATATCCTTCAATTGCAATCATTTCGGCGAGGCGATTCGCGGCGCCCTTTCAATTCGTTTATAAAAAATGGTATTGAATACAAATCCGGTTTCGTTCTATTTGCCGGAGTGCAATTCATTTTTTACGACCATACCGATTGTTTCGATATCGTAAGGCTTTTTGAGAAATGCTCCGGCGCCTAATCTCCTGGCCTTTGTGACCTCTTCCGTTTCGGCGAATCCGCTGACGATGATCGTCTTTTGGCCAGGGAATTTGCGGATGATGCGTTGATAGATTTCCAATCCACCCATTCCCGGCCGCATGATCATATCCAGCAGAACCAGGTCCACGGAATGCGCACCCAAATACTGCATGGCCGCATCGCCGTCTTCGGCTGTGGCAACCGAATAGCCGATCCGTTTCAGGATATTGGATGTAATCTCCCGTTGTGTCGCTTCATCGTCGATAATCAGGACATGTTCCCCATTGCCCATCAACTTTTCGATGGGTGTTTTCCCCGTCGTTTCCTGGGCGCTGATTTGTGTCGTTGGGAAATAGAGCGTAAAACGGGTGCCGAGGCCCGTGCTGCTGACATCGATAAAACCGTTATGGTCCTGCACGGTATTCCAGACCACCGCAAGTCCTAAGCCGGTACCGCTTTTCCCCATCACCTTTTTCGTATAGAAAGGTTCAAAGATTCTTTCGAGATCCTCCGGGGCAATACCGGATCCACTGTCCGCTATGGACAGGACCACATAAGATCCCGGTGGGATTTTCTGATAGCCCTTTACGACGTTTTCCTGATAATGGTTCCGTGTGGAGATGATGATATCGCCGATATTCGCAATCGCCTCCATGCCGTTTAAGACGATATTCATCAGTATTTTTTTGACACTCTTGTCCAAAAACGGTTTTGAAATAAAATAGTTTATTGGGCTTGAAAAAAAGCCTCCTTGTAAGGCATGGTTTAATCGCGAAAAGAAACCGTTAGCCCAAAACAAGGAGGCAAAACAATGGTACGACATGCGAGT
>JBGSLR010000058.1:0-93994 GCA_041740615.1 Desulfobacterales bacterium | reverse complement strand
TAAAAGAGACCTGTCGAAAAAAGAAGATCTCATCATTCAATGTGATCGTAGACGCGTTATCCGCCTATTTCAAAGAGCAACAGCCAGATTTGGCATGGATCGGATGAGTTTTACTAGTTCACCCGTCTGAATATGTACAATCAAACAGCAGGGCCAGAAGAATAATACTGATTGCCAGTAGGGTAATGGACATAGGGATCGTATCAGGCATTTTTGATGAGAATGGTTTCGATGGTGTTGGCCACGTCCTCGCAACGGTCGATGGCCTCTTCGAGACTTTCCAAAATTTCCTTGAGTTTGATGACCGTTATCGGGTTTGACTCCTCCCTGAAAAGCTTTCTCAAGGCATCCCGCAATACGCTGTCCCCCGTATTTTCCAAGCGGTTGACCTCTATAAGGCAGCGATCGATTTCCTTCCGATGTTTCAAGTTTTTCAACATCGGGATCGCCTGGGCGAGACTGCGAAATGATTCTCTCAGAATATCAACCAGAGAGCGTACCGCATCGGGAACGGACTGGATATCGTAAATTTCCATCCGGGCGCTCGCATCCTCCGCGAAATCCAGCACATCGTCCAAACGGTGAACCAGCCGTTTGATGTCTTCGCGGTCAAACGGGGTCACAAAGGTATTATTGAGCAATTGAAAAATGTGGTGGACGATTTGATCGGCCTGATTCTCCACTTCCTTGATCCTGGCGCAATACGCTTGACGGTTGGGATAGTCTTTCAACATTTCCGCGAACAGGTCCAGACCACGCAGGATCGCATCGGTTTGTTGTTCAAAATATTCAAAGAAACGTTCTTCTTTTGGTAGGAATTTACGAAACATATGGGTAACCTCGATCCATTGTTTTATTCGAAAAAAATCAAAAGAGGGAGTCCACTTTTAAGAAACGACCTGATACTTCTACCCCATCCGGGATATTCTTTCAATATGAAACGTACCCGCTTACAATAAGGATGACAACCGACTCTGTTTCACGAGAAACGGAGCATGATTGGATGTAAAAAACGACGGATTGCGGTGAATGATCGGCCGGATGGACTTTTGCTGTTTGAAATTTTTTTCCAGGTACCGCCGTACTTGATCCCGATGCCAGCCTTGGGGATGGACGAACTCCCGATAAAGCGACAAGTCTCCTGGATAAAATACCGTGGTATCAAGTTCTTTCGCTTCTTCACCGGCTGCCGGCAAATTAAAAACGGCCAGATTGAGAAAATCAATACTGTCTGCATGGGCCGATGTAAACGCCAGGGTTTTTTCCGCGCTCTGCAAAGATTCGGCCGGAGTTCCGAAAAGCAGGTAAATATAGGAAGCGATGCCGGTCGCCTGTAGCGTTCTCAATGCCGCCGACACCGTTTTCAGATCGACACCCTTTCCCAATGCATTCAGCACGGCCTGATCACCTGATTCGACCCCCAATTTCAGCATCACACATCCTGATTTCCGAAGGCCGGACACAAAATCCATATCCGCGAGGTGGTCGGTGATACGGACGAACCCGTACCAAGGGATTCCAGGAGGTTGTTCGATCAGATGCCTCAAAAACCTTGGAGAAAGAGCATTGTCCAGGAAATGGATCAGGACCGGCCTCATCGACCGCACTAGACGTCGCAGGTCATCAAGGACCTCCCCTGACGCGAAGGGGCGATACCCGCCGCCTTCGGATGTCTCTGGGCAGAACCGACAGCGCCGCCAGTAACAACCGGACGAAGTGCTGTATGGCAGAATTGGACCCGGCGAAAAATATCGGTCCAGAGGGAACAGGTCATAGTCCAATCCCGTAAAAGAAGCCGGCGCATGGCCGTGCGCCCCACACATGGAAAGCAGCGTGTGCTCACCGGGCCCGGCAACCAGATGATCCACAATTTCGTCAAAGGGATTGGAGAAACCCGGGATGTTCATCCAGGACGTAATCAACCCCCCCCCGAATACAATCCGGGTGTCGGGAAAACGGTTTTTAATGAAACCGGCCATGGCAAAAGCACATAATGCCTGGCTCATGAAATTAACCGAAAATCCGACGATGTCCGGCTCCTTTTCAGAAAAAAGAACCGTGAATCGTTCTTCAAAAAAAGGGAAAAAAACATTTTCTCGATAACACCGGGCGGATCGGATCAAATCCGCACTTCGAACCGGAGCCAATGAGGGATCCGTATAATTGGAAAGGGAGATATGCACGCCGCCACTGCGGCCGGCCATGGTGACGATTCGGTTGAGATCCATCACCACCTTCTTGTAGCGATCAGCATGGGAATACACTTCTCCGGCTCGCAGCGCTCGAAGATGGGGCCCTATTTTCACGGAAGCTCTGCGGGTCCAGGTATCGCCGGCCGTAAGCGGCTTTCGCAGTAAATACAGCAGGCCCTCCAGGGAGGCATCGAAAACCCGGCAATCAATCCCATTGGAACGTAGCGCCATAACCAGCTTGGCGATCCCAGCCGGTGGTTCGCAAGGTTTGGATATAGGTGGATGAATCAACAGAATCGATTTTCGATCAGACACGTTTCCGGACAATCCTCGCTTGAGTCAAGTTCTATTCTTCCAACATCCGCCGTATCATGTCCGCTCCGGTTCATCCCGTCAATAGAAACCTATTTGCCCAAACTCTCTGCATTTTTTGAACCCTTCCCTAATCGTGCTCGTACTCGTGGACATGAACGTCAACGGAATCCACACCAAAACCAGGGCGATCCTTGCCGGAACTGGCGCGGATTTATGAATTTTATTGTAATACCAGATAGATATAGTAGTATCCGTTTTGAAGCGACGTCTTGCCGTTGTAAACCGTCAGGGAAAACACTATGTCGGGATGCAATGACGAAGTTGCCCGGCCGCCAGGCAATCGTTTCTCAATTTCCGAGTGCTCGATTTCCACAAACAATTTCGGCCTGCGTCTTTGGAGGCGCTGGTATGCCATTGATACACCCACTTTTGATTTTCCCCCTCGGGCAAAAGGGCCGTCACCGCGCCGAAAACGATGTTGCGCCGAAGGAGAATATGAATCGCGGGAGTTCTACGATTGATGTTCGATGCTTGACAACCGAATCATATTTCGATAGGAATAGCAAAATTCGGCACTGAACATTGATTCCATTCCATAACGGTTTTTCGCATTTGCTCATAGCCGCGATCGCCTTTTCGGTTTTCGGGCATATCGAGCGGACAGTATCGAAACCAAACGGCATTCTGGATCTTCGGATTGCAACAGGAAAAAAATGAAACAGCGCCACACCCTTCCGGCAATCACCTTGTTTGCTCTTTTTTTGATCTTGTCGACCTCGACCCAAGCCGCCACCGTTACGGCAACCTATTATTTCACGGCGATGGATTTTGAGCCCTCGGCTCCCCAGGCAATCGTTTCCGGTTGTTTTACCACCACCTTTACAGCCATCGCAACCGGAAGAGGCGTCAATGAAGACGCATCCCTTGATGAAATGGCCATGGAAATTTTCGGCAAGCAATACCATCGCGAAAATACCGATATTGTTGTTCAAAATGGATGTTTGATATACAATGGAGATTACGTCGGAAATTTTTTGATCGGTGGGAAGGCGAACGGCACGGATATGGGCGCCACCCATACAAACGACTTCTGGTTGAAATTTGTGGACTTTGGCTCCGATGATTATACAAAAGTCGATTTTACCTATTGGAGCACCGGATCCGATACCGCATTTCATGCGAAAACAGTGATCATCTCACGCACCAGCCCCTGCCCCTTGCAAGCGCCATAAATATGCTCGGCTCAGGATACGTCTCCCTGACAGTGACCGGATTCAGGCGTTGGCCACACGAATAACAAACAGTTCCCGGACACACGAAATTATCTCTTGGCGCTTCCTTATTTCCCGAATACCTCCTGGTTCCAGTTTGATTCATGCATCTCCTGGAGAATAGTTCAATCCCATTTACGCTGGTCGATAATCGTGGGAGCGCCTTCGGGAATCGCCTCCCGGCCGACAAATCGGACCATGCCCCGCACGCGCATACTTTGGGGGATAGCGGCCTCAATGCGTTCGGCAAGGGCGTTATCGGCCGAACTGTTTTCAGCCGTCACGATGTGGAAGGTCATCTGATCCACATGGTTCACCCTGGTAATGACCACCTGATAGGCAACGATCTCCGGGAATTTCGCCGCCACTTCGGCGGCGCCCGACGGGTGGATGAACATACCTTTGACTTTGGTCACCTGGTCCAGACGGCCCATAATTTTCATCAATCTTGCCGTGGTTCGGCCGCAGGGACAGGGCTCTTCCGTATAGTAAGAAAGATCCCCCGTCCCGAACCGGATCATGGGGTAGGCTTTATCGAAAACCGTTGTCACAATCTCGCCGGGCTCGCCCGGGCCGAGCAGGCGACCGCTGTCCGGATCGACGATTTCAACAATGCAATTATAGGGAATGTGCATTCCGGATTTGTGAAAACATTCGTACCCCATGCAGCCCACATCCGCCGTTCCATACCCTTGACGGATGATCATACCGAAAGTCCGCTCCAGATCAGTGCGCAAGGACTCGGAGAGCATTTCACCGGCGACGAATCCAACCTTCAACTGCAAATCGCGCTGTAGGTCATACCCCATTTCCCTGGCCTTGCCGGCCACAATATTCAAGAAACTTGGTGTTCCGATGTAGGCGCCGACCTTGAGATCCCGCATCATCCGCACTTGAAGATCCGTGTTGCCGACCCCGCCGGGCGCAGAAACGCAGCCGAGACGCTGCAGGGCGTCTTCGAACCAGAAAGCCGCTGGAACAAGGTGATAACTGAACGTAATCTGACCGATGTCGCCTTTACGAAAACCGGCAGCGAAGAAGGCTTGGCTCCAACGGTCATTGGCGCTGTGAACGGCCTCTGGCTCGTAGATGGGACCAGGGGACATATAGATGCGCTTGAGTTGATCCAAGGGCACCCCTAAAAATCCGCCGAAAGGCGGGTCCGCCTGTTGAAGGGCGGATAGCTCGCTCTTGCGCGTGATGGGCACACGCTCCAAATCCTGTAGACATCGGACTTCCGTCGGCTGTATGCCGGCTGCCTCGAATTTACGCCGGATGGCGGGGGCATTGGCCCAGGCATACTGAACAATGGCTTCCAGTTCTCTATTCATCCGGGCTGCGTGTTCCGCACGCGGGAGAGTCTCAAGACGTTGGTTGTAAAATCCAACTGTACGGTCGACAGGTTTGGACATGGAAAGGCTCCTCTGGAACAATACAGCTGGAAGCGATAAGCTCGAAGCTGTAAGTTAAAATAGAAAAGCGACCGGCAAGTGACGGAGAGCTCTCAGGAGAGAAATCAGGAAAGGAAACGGGAAGGCAAAAACCGGACGCCGTCAGACACGGCGACACAAAATTTCTTCCCGCACCTTTCCACTTTGAAATTTGGGATTTCGCTTCTATCTTTTCGCTTTCCCCTTTGAGTTTCGTGCTTTTTCTCTATGGATACGTGCCGCTGAATGTCACCGGTCGGGAGACATTCCCGGCGCTGAAAATCGCCGTTCCTTCCTTGACATGGACCGGGAAAGAAAATTCGGGAATGCCCTCCCACCATTGAGCGATTTGCTTGAGGGCGCCGGCGGGTCCGGGCTCCAAGCCTTTATCCTTCAGCTTAAATCCACCGGTGACCAGCAGGCTGAGTAAAGATTGCTGGCCGTCGAACATGGCATGCACCCGCAGTTGGTTTGTCTTTCCGGCCGGAATCCACTGGGTTTCCTCCGAACTGACCGTGTTGAGATCGAATTCCTCGAAGGCGATGGAGAATTTCAAGGACTCCATTGCAATGGGATAGTCATTGGGATTTTGGATATCGAACACAAAAGCCAAATCCAGTGGGGCACCATAGTCGCCGGTTGCGCCCACTGTGGGGGCGATGGTCTTCTTGAAATACCACCATCCCCAGTAATGAGCCACCTCCACGTAGTTCAGGGTCACCACCGGAGCCTTGAAATTATTTTCATTCGGTTGGGTTTGCATGCCGGCGCAGCCGGCGAAAAAAAGGGAGAGGACAACAATCAGGATTTTGTATGCAATCAATGGTTTTTTTTTCATTTTCAGTCGCTCCCGTATTGATGATATGATCGATTAATCTCCTTGTCCAGCCATTATCATCCTGGATGCAGAAATGACCCAAGTTCTCCTGTTACGTAACAACAACGACGGACCTCAGGTCAGCCAACGCTTGCGGCGTTTGTAGTGCTTTACGTCACGAAAGTTCTTCCGCTTTCCATGTTCGGTCATCCCCAGATAAAAATCCTTGATATCGGGGTTTTGACGCAGTTTCTCCGAGCTGTCATTCATAACGATTCGGCCGTTTTCCATCACATAGGCATAAGGAGCCACATTCAGAGCCAGCTTGGCGTTCTGCTCCACCAATAAAATGGAGATTTTCTCATCCTGGTTCAGCTTTGTGATGATATTGAAAATCTCATGGATCAGAAGGGGTGCCAGCCCCATGGAAGGCTCGTCCAGCAGAATCATCTTGGGGCTGGTCATCAGAGCCCGCCCGACCACGGTCATCTGCTGCTCACCACCACTGATGAAACCGGCGGTTTCGTTGCGCTTCTCCCACAATCGCGGAAAATAATGGTAGACCATGTCCAGGCCATCCTTCATACTGCGGCCGAATTTACGCATATGGGCGCCCACTTTGAGATTCTGCTCCACCGTAAGATGTTCAAACACCCGCCGGCCTTCGATGACCTGCACGATTCCCATTCGGGCTATTTTTTCCGGCCCCATTTTATCGATGCGCTCACCCATGAATTCAATGGAACCGTCCGTAACCTGGCCATTCTCATGATTCAGGAGACCGGACACAGATTTCAGGGTAGTGCTCTTGCCGGCGCCGTTTGCTCCAAGCAACGCAACAATCCCCCCCTCGGGTACATCGATGGAAACCCCTTTGATCACCAGGATCACTTCGTGATATTTCACTTCGATGTTGTTGATCTTCAGTACGATGTTTTGAGAAGACAAAGTGTTCTGACCTCCCTGAAAAATTTGATACCTACCAACCCTTCCAGCCGTCCCATTTATCAGCCCAACGTTCCTTGAGATTGACCCGTTTGACCAGCTGAAACTTCCCGTTCTTGATTTCGTATACGGGAACCTCGCCGGATACGCGGTGGTCCGTGGCCTGATAGGTCAACGGCGCTCCACCCAGACCCAGTTCGAATTCGGACATGGTTTCAAATCCTTTTTTCAACACGCCTTCGCCGGTGAGGTCACCGGCCTTGTCCGCCCGTTTCAGAGCCTCCCACAGGGCCATTACATTGGACCATGCCTGTACGGTCCGGATGAGTCGTTTCTCCTGGGGCACACCTGCATTATATTTTTTCGCATAGTCGACCACATGTTTCATCATGGGAGTTTCCTCCCCATAAAAGGCGCATACCGTAGCGGCCATGACCCCCTCGGCTGCCTTACCGGCAAGACGGGGCAAATTCTCGTCAAATCCCCACAAATTGACAATGTGATCGGCCCCCAGATCAAGGGAGTAGGCATCCCGGATCGTCGCGGAAACGGACATGGTGGTGTTGCCGTGCCAGACAACATCGGGTTTGAAGCTTTTCAAGGAGAGATTCTGGCTCTTGGTGTCGATGGCGAAAAGGGACACGTCCTGATCCGGTCCGATATCGAAACCCAGGATCTCAGCCTGATCCTTTATCGCCTTGATCGGCGCACTGCAATACGGATGTACGAACATGTAGGAGCAGGCAAAGCGTGGTTTTCGTTTGCCGAAATCCGGATGCTTGGGCCAGCGGACATCAAACCAGGCCGTAAGGGTTGCTCGGGCATTACTGGAATAGTCCGTGGCGGCAAACAAATTGTAGGGTGTCTTTTTCGGGTCGGTCAGGTGGCCGGAATAGGAAGCGGACACGTAGGGAATCTTGTCCTTGGTAACCGTGGGGGACAAGGCTTCCGTATCTCCCGTGCCCCATCCCAGGATAGCCAGACAGTCCATGCGTTTAAAAAGTTTGTACTTTGTCAGGGCTTCGGGAACGCGATATCCGTAATCGAACTGATAGAGCTTAATCTCTTTCCCATTCACACCGCCGTTGTCGTTCACATAGTGGATCGCTTCGGCGATTCCCATGGCGTAATCCTTACCGACATCGGAAGTGGCTCCGGTCATGTCGTTCAGAGCGCCTAGCTTGATGGTTTCAGCCTGGGACTGACCCGTCCCGACGAAACAAATCCACAGACAACACAACAGGCACAATCCTTTTAGAGCACTTTTTACTCTCATGTGATTTTTCTCCTCTCCATCCAAGGTTGCCGGTAATCGATTCCTTCCTTCTCCAAGATATGCAGTTCACCTCCTAATAGGAAAACGGCCACAGGTTGAAATAATTCTTCATCTGCCACCATCGGTAAGACAACCCATTGGGCTCAAAAATCATGAAGGCGCAGATTGCCAGTCCGAAAACAGCCTCCTTGATAAATAAAAAATCCATCAGGAGCTTTGGGTACGTATCCGCCAGCGGCATGACCGCAAACTGCAGGAGTTCCATCACCACGACCATGAAAACAGAGCCGAAAATCGCTCCGTGAATCGAGCCCACGCCGCCGATCAGGATAACGCCCACCAGCCACAAGGACCAGAACCATGGGAAATGCTCCGGACTGATGGCGGCCAGATTGCTGATCCAAAAAGCGCCGGCAAGTCCACCGATAAAACCGGCCACGAAAAAAGCATACAACTTGTATTTTATCACATGGATACCCATGACTTCTGCGGAAATATCGTTGTCCCGGATCGCGACCCAGGCTCTTCCCACCCGCGACCGTAGCAGGTTGACGACCCCCATCACGCTGATGATCACCAGCACGAGCATCATCATATATACCTTCAAGTCATCATCGATCACCCAGGGGCCCACCTTGATCGTTCCCGGCGGCAGGGAAAACGCCTGCCCCCTTCCGCCGATCTGGCTGATATACTGGGTAATGATGAAATCAACCGTAATGAACTGGGCCGCCATGGTCGTGAGAATCAGATAAAATCCCTTGACTTTGGCGGACGGCAGACCGAATAGGACGCTCCACAAGCCGGCGATAACCGCGGCGGCCAGGATGCTGATCGGGTAGGCCAATCCCCAGTCCAGCAAAAAAGCGGGCCACGGAAGCTCAAGGATCAGCAACGTACTCGTGTAAGCTCCCACCGCAAGAAAAGCGGCGTGACCCAAGGTGACCTGTCCGCAAAAACCGATCAGCAACTGAACCCCCAGAGCGCCCAGCACCGTATACCCGATCTGATTGCAGACGCTCAGCCAGTATGAATCCGCGAGCCATGGTATCAAGCCGAACAGGATCAGAAACAACAGGATCATTTTGCCCCTGACAAATCTCGTCTGCCACCAGGCATGATCCTGTCCGTAGTTTTCATGGTATGTTCCGCAAGGCAAAAACGAAGTCGACATATTTTTTCTCCAGCATCCGCGGTCTGGCCGCTTCAGACACGTTCAATCCGCTCCCATCCCCAAAGTCCGTATGGTTTGAACAGTAAAAAAATCGCCATGAAGGCAAAGGGCGCAATCTCTTTTACGCCCCCGGGAAAATATTGATCCAGATAGGCCCCGCAAAGGTTTTGCAGAATGCCGATGATGATGCCCCCCACAATGGCCCCCGGGACGGAATTGAGTCCGCCCAAAACAACGGCCGGCAACACCAGCAACCCCAGATACCCAACGGAAATGTTCAACCCGTTGATATTGCCCAGGAGGGTTCCGCCCACGCCGGCGGCCATGAAAGCGATGGCCCAAGCGGCGGCATACACGAAACGAGCGCTGATGCCGATGGATAACGCCGCCATTTCATCGTCGGCCGTAGCCTGCATGGCCAGACCCCAGCGGGTGTATTTGAAAAACGCCATAAAAATGAACAGCAATATAATGGCGGCGATGAAGCTCCATAAATAAACGCGTCCAATGACGAGGGAACCGATTCGAATGGGTTCGATGGAAAAAACCGCCGGGGTAAAAACCTGGGTGTCGGTTCCCCAGATGAATTCAACCGTACCCTTGAAAAAAAACGAAAGCCCCACCGTAACCATGATCACCGTCAGGACCGGTTCTCCGATCAATTTGTCCAGAAAAATTCGTTCCGTCAAAATCCCCAGCACAAAGCCGATGACCAGAGAAATCAGCAAGGCAAGCACAAAAGGGATGCCCATGGAATAAAAGCTGAGGGACACGTAAGCCCCGATCAAGGTCATTTCCCCCATGGCCAGGTTCAGCACCCCGGAACATTTATAGATCAGCACCCATCCGAGGGCGACCAGGGCGTAAATACCACCGACCATGATACCGGTGGTGATGGTCATGAGTAACAATTCCATGTTTCCCCCTTTTCCCCATTGCGCTTTGAGCTGACGTTCTTCCTTCTTTTCGCCTTTCCTGGAAGCGTTGCGCCTTCCGCTTCAGGCTTTCACCTTTCGAATCTGCATATCCGTCCTGATACGTGATTCACGACCATCCTCGTATTTGATAGTGGTGTCGATATGAACGGTTTCCGCATCCGAGTAAAGTGCATCGACGATTTCCTGATAGCGTTTCTCCACGAACGCCCGGCGGAGTTTGCGGGTCCGGGTCAGTTCATCATCATCCGGATCCAGGGTCTTGTAGAGATTGGTAAACTTCTTCACCTTGGCGGTTACGGGAAGGTCCTGATTCGCCTGGGCGATTTGCTTCTCAATCAGATCGTAGACTTCCGGTTTCTGTGAGAGTTCCTGATAACTGGTGTAGTTGAGCTTTTTATCGTCGGCCCATTTTCCCACAACCGCGTAATCAATACAAAGAACGGCCGTAATAAAATCTCTTTTATCACCGATGACCCAGGAGTCGGTGATATACGGACTGAATTTCAGACGGGTCTCCAGATACTGGGGTGAAAACGGTTTGCCGTCTCTGAGGGTGAACACGTCCTTGGTTCGATCGAAAACCACCAGATGGCCGTCGTCGTCGACGAAGCCCTTGTCGTCCGAATACAACCAGCCGTCCCGGAGAGCCTTGGCCGTCGCAGAAGGGTTCTTGTAGTATCCGAGGAAGACGGACGAGCTTCGTGTGATAATCTCGCCCTCCGGAGTGATTTTCACCTCCGTGCCCGGAATCGGGTGCCCCACCGTATCGAATTTGATATCCCCGCTCCGATGCACCACGGAAATTCCAGCCACCTCCGTTTGGCCGTAAATCTGTTTGAGATTAACGCCCAGGGAGTGAAAGAACCGAAAATGGTCGGGTCCCATTGCCGCCCCTCCCGTGTAAGCGTTTCGCACATTGGTAAGTCCGAGATGATCCTTTATTTTATTCTGGACGCAAACCTTGGACAGTTTGTCCAACGCCGACCAATACCAGGGGATCCTCTTCTTTTTAAATCTCATGTCGGCGACGTGGTAGCCGATCCTGGAGGCGGCCTCGAAACATTTCCGTTTGGTCCAGGTAGCGTCCAAATACTTTACCTGGACGGTCCGGGTCATTTGCTCCCACATGCGCGGAGGAGCGAACATGACGTGGGGACCGATTTCGCGAATATTTTCCGGGGCCGTTCCAGGCCCCTCGGGGAAATTAATCGTATATCCGATTTGCAGCCCACAGGAAATCGACATCATCTGCTCGCCGATCCAGGCAAAGGGCAGATAGGAAACATAATCGTCCGTTGAGAGGCACGGATCGACCTCCATCAGGTGTTTGCCCATGGTCAGCATATTGTTGTGGGAAAGCAACGCCCCCTTTGGCAGCGATGTCGTTCCCGAAGTATAAAACAGCAAGGCCAAATCGTCTCCATGACCTTCCTGCACCAGACGATCAAAAAGAGTCGGCTGCTCCCGGTCCAGTTCCTGTCCCAACTCTCGGACCTCATCCAGGCTGATCAGGCAATCCTGACGATAATTGCGCATGCCCTTGGGGTCATCCCAAATGATTTTTTTCAATTTCGGGCACTCCCGGATGATGGAGAGCGCCTTGTCGACCTCTTCCTGGGTTTCCCCGAACAGGAATTTCGAGTCCGAATGATCGATGATGTACTTGACTTCGTCAATCAGGCTGTCCTGGAAAAGCCAGACACCCACTCCTCCGGCGCATACCGCGGCCATTTCCGCCCACAGCCCTTCCGGACGATTGTCGCCGATCATGGAAACCTTATCCCCCTTCTTCAGGCCGAGCTTGACCAGACCAAGGGCCAGATATTTGACATTCTCGAAGTAATCCCGCCAGGTCACGGGACGCCAGATGCCGAATTCCTTTTCCCGCATGGCGACCCGGCCCTCGCCGAACCGCTTGGCCTGTCGGTGGAAGAGTTTCGGAATCGTCAAGTCTTTCTCGATCTCGATTCCGGTCGGTTCTTCCGCGGCATTAACCCCTTGTGGCATATAGTTCCTCTTCTCCAAGATAGGCTTTGATGACTTCCGGACTGCTCTGCACTTCGGCAGGGGTTCCATCCATGATCATATTACCGAAATTCAAGACAAAGACCCGATCGGACAGATCCATTACCACTCCCATGTCGTGCTCCACCAACAGGCAGGTGACCCGCCAGCGTTTTTCTTCGTTGATGTCGATAATGAATCGAGCCATATCCTCGGTTTCCTCGAGGTTGAGTCCGGCCAGGGGCTCGTCAAGAATCAGCAGCTCGGGTTCCAATGCCAGGGCCCGCCCCAGTTCAACACGTTTCTGAAGACCGTAGGGCAACATCCCCACTGGCTTGTGACGCAACTGTTCGATCTCGAGAAAATCGATGATTTCCTGCTCGATGAAAGCCCGATGCTCAATTTCCTCGCGGGCGGTTTTTCCGAAATAAAGCGCGCCACTCAGGATTCCCGATTTCAAATGGATATGACGACCCAGTCGGATGTTGTCCAGCACTGTCATGCCGCCGAACACCTCCACTTTCTGGAAGGTGCGGGAAATCCCGATGCATGCCCGTTCATTGGGTTTGAGATGGTTGATCCTCCGGCCCTTGTAATGGATGTCACCCTTCTGTGGACGGTACAGACCGCTGATAACGTTCATCATGACGGTTTTCCCCGCGCCGTTGGGACCGATAACCGAATGGATTTCTCCTTTGCGAATCTTCAGATTCACGTCCGCAAGAGCACGGACTTTTCCGAAATGCATGCTGACTTCCTGCAGCTCCAACAGGACCTCACCGATGCCGCGTTCATGCGAACCATTCACGTGCGCACTCCCTTTCACCCGATGTTCAGGAATTGATATCGATTAGGGGGATCTGCTTTGATTTTACCAACGTATGATTGAATGCCTGCATACGAAAGGGTAATGGTTCTTGATTCCTTCATCGAACGACGAAAGGTCATTTTCGAAACCCTACTTAAAATCAGAAAGCAGTCAACAGAATTGGGAAAGTGAAAAATCTGGAAAAAACAACAGCCAACAGCGCCTCATGACCGAGCGCTCATTCATTGTTTCCCTATGATATTACTACTTGGCTTCGATATTTGTCAAGTTTTTTGATTGTCATCCACCCGATAGTCTGATATAGTTTCAACCACTCCTTGGCCGGAAATCATTAAAAAAAGAAGCAGCTGTCGCGACTACACCCGTTCTTCCATTCGACGCAAACCACAACCGACATGACCATTCAAACACGGAACGTCGCGAAAGGAAATTGACAGCGATTCGAACCATCAACACCCCCGACCGGCCAAAGGAAGAATGGTGGCATCCAAACAATTCTTGTTCGCAAGGAATCTCGTATGAATAGAACCAACCAGCCGATCTTGTTAATTGAAGACAGCCCCGAAGATCAGGAAGCGACCATGCGGGCTTTTCGAAGTTCCGGGCTGGCCAATCCCATCTTTCACTGCGAAACCGGGGATGAAGCCATCGACTATCTTTTCCGGCGCGGAAAGTTCACCGATCCCGCCCAATCCCCCCGACCGGGCCTTATCCTGCTCGATTTAAATTTACCGGGAACCGACGGTCGCGAAGTACTGAACGAAATCAAAAAAGACAATCAGCTGAAAAAAATCCCGGTGATCATATTGACCACTTCCTGTGAAGAGCAAGATATAGACAACTGCTATGCCGCCGGCGCCAACAGCTATATCTGCAAACCCATCAGTCTTTCGTCCTATATCGAAGCCATCCAGCGGTTTAAAAATTTCTGGTTCGAAATCGCTTTATTCCCAAAGGAAGGGAAGCCTTAAATGAACCGTGAAACAGTGAATCTGCTGACCATTGAAGACAGCCCCGAGGATGCCGTCGTCTATCGCCGTTTACTGGGGAAAGACGCCGCGACGGACTACCGCCTTTTCGAGGTTTCCACAGCTGCCGATGGCCTGCAATTCCTCCGTTCCCGAAAAATCGATTGCATTCTGCTGGATTATAACCTGCCTGATATGGATGGACTTGAATTTCTGACGGAAATAGCGGCGGACGAACGCATCGCCGATATCCCGACCATTGTGTTGACCGGCCAGGGTAATGAAATGATCGCGGTCCAGGCCATGAAGAGCGGCGCAACGGATTACCTGGTGAAAGGAGCGCTGAACAAGGAACTTCTGGTCCGCACCATCCGGCATGCCATTGAAAAAAAACAGACCGAGCGGGAATTGCAGCAGACAACCGAAAAACTCAAGAGCAATCTCCGTGAACTGGAAAAAGCCAACCAACGCATCATTGAACAACAGAAATCGCTCATCGAAGAAGAACGCCTCAAGGTTCTCCTGCAAATGGCGGGGGCTACGGCCCATGAGCTGAATCAGCCACTGATGGTGCTGCTGGGAAATATTCAACTTCTTGAAATGGATCGCCAAAATCCTGAAAAAATCACGCAATACATCAGCAAGATTCAGCAGGCCGGCGATCGCATCGCTGATATCATCAATAAGATTAAAACCATAAGACAACATGAAGTCAAACCGTACGCCGGCGAATCATCGATTCTGGAAATCGACCAGACCCTCAACATTCTCTCCGTCGAGGACGAAGAGGAAGATTTCCACCGGCTCAGAGAACTTCTGAAGGACGACCCCAATATTCATCTCCTGAGAGCCATGGATCACGGCGATGCGTTTCAAGTCATCGAATCAGACAACATCCATCTGATTTTCCTTGACTACGTCCTGCCCTCCGGCATCGGTATCGATTTCTTGATGGAGCTGGATCACCGGGGCAAGGATATTCCCGTGGTCGTCATCACCGGCCGGGGGGATGAGGTCCTCGCCGCCAGGACGATTCAGGCCGGAGCCTATGATTATTTACCCAAATCCAAGCTGTCCAAAAAGTCTCTTTCACGGATTATTCAAAATGTCCTGGAAAAATATCGTCTGAAAAGCGAAGTCAAGGAAGCCATGAAAAAAGTCACGGAACTGGAATCCCGGGATGAATTGACCGGGCTCTATAACCGGAAGCGCTTCATGGAAATCATCGAAGAAGAAACCGCCGAACCGGAAAAAGGCGAAAAACCCATAGCCCTCTGCCTCATTGATCTGGATCATTTCAAAAGTATCAATGAAATATACGGACACCAGGCCGGCGATGCCGTATTGAAGGCCGTTGCACAAGCACTGAAGTCAGGACTTCAGCCACCCGCGGTTGCTTGCCGTTACAGCGGGGAAGAGTTGGCCGTTCTTTTTCCCGATACGACCCGGAGTGATGCCATATCTACTTGTGACGCCATCCGCCAGCGACTGGAGGTACTGCCCGTTGAACACAAGGGGAAAAGCATTCACATAAAAGCCAGCATCGGCGTTGTGACCTTTGAGGACACCTCTGCAGCGGCACCCGAAGCCATCGTCGAACTGGCCGGTTCCGCCCTGCTGACCGCCAAAAAACAGGGGGGCAACAGAACGGTTGCAACGAATGGATAGAAAGAAGGCGAATCGAAAGTGCGGGAAGCATCGGGCGGAAAGACTTGGCGCTTGGATTGGTTTTTCTCGACCGGTTGCGCTGAAGAGAACGAAAGGGCTCCGCCGATATGCAAACCCTCATTGACCTCATTCAAACCAGTGAAGACTGGCTTATCCGGCGTATCCTACGGTATGCCAAGGAGAGAGGCTATACCCGCTATACGTCCACACTTGAGGAGGCTTGGCGGCTGTCCATTGCCGGCTTGTCTGCATCCCTTGTTCAAGGCCTCCAGCATCACCGGGCCATTCCGGATTTCGGACCCGATGACGATTTCCTGACCGATCCGCTAAACGCTTTCGGCATTATCGAGGCCCAGCGTCATCGCAAGCGCGGCATTTCCATCGCCCTGTTTTTGGGGCTCTTGAAATACTATCGCCAAAGTTATATGGACCTTTTGGAGGAACAACTCTCTGAAACCGCCCAAATATCCCGCGCGCGCCTTTTTCTGGAACGAAGTTTCGATCGGATGGAAATCGCCTTCTGCCAGGAATGGTCCGGCCACCAGTCCCCAAAACTGCTCAACGAGCTTCAGGAAGAAAGCCGTCTTCTGACCAATGAAAAAAATAGTTACCTGACATTTTTTGAAAGCCTGACGGATCCGGCGATCATATTGAACAACCGACACGAAGTCGTCAACCTCAATCATGCGGCGGCGGCGATCATCAATCCGCGACTCTCGCCGGGAGCATTTTATTATTCGGCACCGACTCCGAAAGAAAATCCCGAGTGCCAGGAAGACATGATAACGGAAAACAAGCCCGCCCTTATCGGCAGAAACATCATCGAGTTGTTTCCATGGCTGACCACTTTCATGAAACATCTTCAAAAAAGCAGCGACCGGATTCTCAGTCTGGAGTGCACCGTCGATAAGAGTGAGATACCAAAAACTTTTGAAGTCCGCTGCACCCGGATGCTGGATGTCAGTGATAAAGTCGCTGCGATCATACTGATTCTGAGAGATATTTCCCATCGAAAAGACATGGAAGTCGAATTGAAAAAAAGCGAGGAGCGCTATAAGAGTCTTTTTGAAAACAATCACTCCGCCATGTTGCTCATCGACCCGTCAGACGCCGCTATCGTGGACGCCAACCCGGCCGCCTGCAACTATTACGGATATCCACGGGAAACCATGCTGCGGATGAAAATATCGGACGTCAACACCTTGTCCGAAAAACAAATATTTGCGGAAATGAGTCGGGCGAAACAGGAAAAACGGCATCAATTCTTTTTCCGCCATCGCTTGTCCGACGGCGATATCCGGGATGTTGAAGTATTCAGCGGCCCCATCATACTGCAAAACAAAAAACTGCTCTATTCCATCGTTCACGACATCACCCAGCGAAAAGAAGCGGAGGCGTCCCTCCAGCGCAGCAATCAGGAATTAGACGACTTCGCCTATATCGCTTCCCACGATCTTCGGGAGCCCCTCCGGGCGATCAGTAATTATTCCCTTTTCCTGATGGAAGATCATGGCGACAAACTCGATTCCGACGGACGTGCCAAAATCGAAACCATTATACGCCTTTGCAGACGTGAGGAAGATCTGATCAATTCACTATTGCATTTTTCCCGACTCGGCCGAACCGATCTCGTCCGCCGAGCGGTGGATTTGAATCGGGTCCTTCAGGACATTATGGAAACACTGCGCCCTTCTTTTCCGATGGAAAATCTCCGGATCCGAATTCCGGAAACACTGCCGACCATCGAATGTGATGAAATTCGGGTCCGGGAAATTTTCTCCAATCTGATCATCAACGGGGTCAAATACAACAACCGTCCTGAAAAAATAATTGAAATCGGCGTACAGCCAGAAGGGAAACGCCTTGAAGCCGGGTGGATTTTCTTTGTCAAAGACAACGGCATCGGCATTCCCCCAAAACACTTGACCAGAATATTCACCCTGTTTAAACGGCTTCATGGACGGGATCAATACGGCGGGGGCACCGGCGCCGGCCTGACCATCGTTAAAAAAATCGTGGAGCGTCACGGCGGCCGAATCTGGGTTGAATCCACCCCAGGCGAAGGAACGACTTTCTTCTTTACCTTGCAAAAGTCATCCTTGGATTGGGACGGCGGAGAAAACGACCCAGCGGAAAACGAAAAAACGGAAAGCCCAAAGAGGAAGAATGAAAGGAAAGTGTGAATGACTGGAGGGCTTACGAAAAAACGGGTTTTGATTATCGACGACACGCCGGTGATGGGCCAACTGCTTGCCCGCACCCTGGCACCGGATTACGATATCGTGATGTCCGGAAACGGCAGCGAAGGCCTCGCCGCTGCCGTTTCCATCCCCCAACCGGATTTGATTCTGCTGGATATCGCCATGCCGGGTATGGACGGCTATGAAGTCTGTGGACGTCTGAAAAACAAACCGGAAACCGCCGGCATTCCGGTTATTTTCCTTACCGCCATGGATAAGGAGGATGATCAGAATAAAGGCTTCGCCATTGGAGCGGTGGATTATATCACCAAACCCTTCAATCCGACGCTTGTCAAAGCGCGAGTCAACGCGCACATCCATACAAAA
The DNA here is from genome assembly GCA_041740615.1 of Desulfobacterales bacterium. Lineage (GTDB taxonomy): Bacteria > Desulfobacterota > Desulfobacteria > Desulfobacterales > SURF-7 > DYJD01. Next base: position 75,600 of record JBGSLR010000058.1, on the reverse strand, counting down.
AGAACCCAGGAAGATTTGGAAGCTCTGGTTCGCGAGCGGACCAGCGAACTGGTCGAAATCAACCAACGACTTCAGCAAGAAATCAGAGACCGGAATCGATCGGACGAAATCAATCAGGCGTTGTATTCTATATCAAATGCGGTCAACACCAGCGCGGACTTGAACGCGCTCTATCATTCCATTCACCGCTCCATGAACCGCGTCATTGACGCTTCCAATCTTTACATCGCATTGTATGATGCCGTCAACACGGCCATCCGCTACCCCTTTTGGATGGAAGAGTCCCTCAACAGGCTGGAAGCGAACGCATGCATGGGCGTATCGAACGCTCTTGTCATGCAGGTCGTCAAGACCGGTCGGTCCATGGTTTTCAATCAAAAGGACATCCTGGAGCTGATCAAGGAAACAGAGCCGGGATCCATCGGCAAGATACCCAAGATATGGGTGGGCGTACCCCTGAAAAGCAGGGACAATATCATCGGAGCAATCGCCGTCCAACATTATTTCGATCCCGACCATTTTGACGCCCCGGATTTGAACGTGCTGCATACCGTTTCCGGCCAGATCGCCATGGGCATTGATCAGAAGCGCGCCCAGGACGCCCTGCGTAAAAGCGAGGAACGACTCTCCAAGGTCCTCGAGGCGACCAACGACGGCATTTGGGACTGGAATATCCGGACAAATACCATTTATGTGGACCCTCGTTACTATCAAATGCTGGGATACGCCCCCTATGAATTCCCCAGTCGCATAGAGGATTGGTGGCAACTGGTGCATCCCGACGACGAGAATCAATTGCGGAACAAGTTGCGCGATCACCTGAAAGGCAAAACCGAAAAATTCAACGCCGAATTCCGTGGCCGAAAAAAAACCGGCGATTATATCTGGATGCTGGGCAAAGGCAAAGTCGTTGAAACCGATGCGGACGCGCGACCCGTCCGTATGGTCGGCACCCATATGGAAATCAACCTACGGAAACAAGCCGAAGAAGCCCTCATCGAAAGCCAGGAACGCTACAAGCGTCTCTCGGAGGTAACCATCGAAGGGGTTCTGTTTCACGACAACGGGGTCGCGATTGATTGTAACGACTCCTTTGCCAACATGTTCGGGTACCAGCGTGAAGAACTGATCGGGAAAAATGTCATCGAAGTTTGCGCCTGCCCGGAATATCATGAGATGATATTTCAGAAAATCCGCAGCTCCTTCAATGAGCCATACGAAATCAAAGGACAGAAAAGAGACGGCACGGTCTTTCCCATTGAATTGGAAGGCAAGGAGTCCCATTATTTCGGTAAAACACTGCGGGTCACGGCTATCCGGGATCTTTCCGAAAGGAAACGAACGGAAGAGAAAATCATCCGTATGCAGAAAATGGAAGCCATCGGTACCCTGGCCGGAGGCATCGCCCACGACTTCAATAATCTGTTAGGGGGCATCCTGGGCAATGTCGGACTGCTGGAAATGTATTTGCCGGAAGGTGGACCAGCCTTCAACCGAGTAAAGATCATTGAAAAAATCGTCCATCGCGGCGCGAATCTCGCCAAACAACTCTTGGGGTACGCCCGCGAAGGCAAGTACCAAATCAGCCCCATCAATATTAATTTGCTGATCCGGGAAACCCTGGAGATGTTCGGCCGGACACGCAGGCAAATCCTCATCCATACGACGCTGCAAAAAGAGCTCTGGACAGTGGAAGGTGACCCGACCCAGATCGAGCAGGTGCTGCTCAACCTGTATATCAACGCGGCCGACGCCATGCCCAATGGGGGAGAACTGTTCGTGGACTCCGAAAATATGGTGCTTTCCAAAATCCTCGCAAAGCAGCATATGGGCGAACCCGGACAATATGTTATGATTTCCGTTCGGGATACCGGCCACGGCATGGACAAAGAAACCAAAAAGCGGATTTTCGACCCGTTTTTCACGACCAAGGAATTGGGCAAAGGAACCGGTCTCGGCCTGGCCTCGGCCTACGGCATCATCAAAAATCACAACGGGAATATCGATGTTTACAGTGAACCCGAGAAAGGCAGCGTCTTCAAAATCTATTTACCCTCCTCCGATAAGCAAACCAAGGAGGTTATCCAGCTCGAGGAAGAAGCCCTGAAGGGCACCGAAACCATCCTGCTGGTGGATGATGAATATGAATTCCGGGATGTCGGCGAGGAAATGCTGCGGGAATTCGGCTATGAGGTTATCACTGCCGTCAACGGCCAGGAAGCCTGCCGAATCTTTGCGTTGGAGAAGGAAACCATCGACCTTGTCATCCTGGATATGATCATGCCCATCATGGGCGGTGGCGAAACGTTTGATCGCCTGAAAGCCATCAAACCCGCCATACGCGTGCTGCTTTCCAGCGGATACAGCGCCGACAGCGAAGCCGCAAACATCCTGAACCGCGGCTGCGACGGATTCATCCAAAAACCCTTCCGCATGATCGAATTATCCAAAAAAATAAGAGAACTCCTGGAGAAAAAAGCTCATTAGTGGATGGACACTCATAGTTGACATCCCACCTCATATATCGTATCCGATACCGGTCGATTTCATTATGCGTTGCAGGATATGGATACAATGATCAACCGGTTCATTTCAGCTGCTTTTCTTCTTTTCATGGCTCTCAGCTCCATTCTGTTTTTCCAGATTGCTGTGGTCATCCGTGTTCTCACAGGATTCTTCGATCGCCGCCTCGTGCTGCTGCATTATTTCACCTCATTCTGGGCCGCCGTCTACCTGTGGGTCATGCCGGCTTGGTCCGTTTCCGTTCGCGATCGCCAAAATATCCGGAAGGGGGTTACCTATATGGTGGTTTCCAACCATCAGTCACAACTGGATATTCTTCTGGCATTCCGACTTTTTTTCCCTTTCAAATGGGTTTCTAAAGCCGAGGTGTTCTCCCTTCCGTTCATCGGCTGGAACATGGTGCTCAACCAGTACATAAAGCTCAAAAGGGGAGACAAGGAAAGCATCCGGATCATGCTGGATCAATGTGAAAAAGCGCTTTCCCGGGGAAGTTCGGTGTATTTTTTCCCGGAAGGAACCCGTTCGGCGACCGGAATCCTGAAACCCTTCAAACCAGGGGCTTTTCTTCTGGCCAAAAAAATGAACGTACCGATTCTACCGATTGTGATCAACGGGTCCAAAAATGCCTTACCCAAACACAGTCTCAACTTTCACGGCAAGCATCCCATGCGCATCCGCGTCCTGCCAGAAATCCCTCCCGAATCCTTCGCCCATTTGTCCGTGGAAGAAATCATCCAGGTGGTATGGGAAAAAATCGCCGCCCACATTGATGAGCACCAGTGACATTCGGAAAATATGGTGGTTCTTTATATGCGACAACCGACTGAATTCACTTCGCTCTCTCCTTGACAAAAAAGATCTTGCATGGTCTATGGCGTTATGGTAATCGGTCTGTTTGTTTTAGCGTTTTTTGACCTTCATCTTGAAAGGAACGGCACGATAATGACCCCTAAAAAAGAGCTGAAGCTGGCATACGCTCTGGCGATCGTCCTGCTTCTCATCGGCGCGATATGCTATGCCGCCTTCCCGGTCAAACAACCGGATAATCCCATTCGAAAAATGTTTAAAACCAATGCGGGAAAAGTATTGTTTACCCATAAGCTGCACCGCTCGGAATCCGGTTACGGCGCCACCTGCTTTGATTGCCACCATCACCATGAAGAAGACGCAGAGACCCTAAGGGCCTGCGGGGACTGTCACCAGGCGGAAGCCCCCCGTGAAGTGCCCAAAGCCTGTCTCGAATGCCATGAGCCAAGCGAAACCCATCACCCGAAACCAGAGGAAGGTGTACAGGAGTCCGCCGACGATGAAGCCCGTGCCTGCAACGACTGCCATCTGGTCAAAGAGGACGGATCCCTACCCCAGGCCTGTCTCGACTGCCATGAAGCGGATGAAATCGGTGAACAGGAAAAAAAGATGAATTTTCAGAAGCGTTCCGACGCATTCCACAACCAGTGCATCAATTGTCACCGTCAATATGGCAAGGGGCCGGTCGAATGCTCCTCTTGCCACGTTATGTAACCGGAAGGGAAACCATGATAAAGAGATCATTCATCGGATTGTTTCAACCCCAGCTGCGATATGACACCATCGGTTCAGCCCTGCCGAAAATCAAGGCGGTCAGGCCGCGCAAATCGGTCCAAATTCTCGTGGAAGGCCCCATGCCGCCCGCCAAATCCCTGTTGCTGAAAACCGGCGACAAGGTCAAGGCAGGCCAAAAGCTCCAGCTGACCGCCGGCAATGGACGATACACCATCGCCCCCGTCGCCGGCGTCATCTCCGCCATAGAGCCCCATATCGGTAATTTCGGCCGGACCTACACCGCCATCACCATCACCATCGATTCCACTATCGGAATGGATGACCGATTCCAGTCGGAAAGCGGGACACCGTCCATGGCGATTGTCAGGGACTATCTGTCGACCATTCCGGGTCTGCTGCCGTCGGCTTTATCAATGGTCCCGTCGGAAAAGGAACCGGTAATCCATACGCTGGTGGTCCTCGGCATGGACAGTGATCTGCTGGTCAATACCCGCCAATATATCGTCAAATCGGAAACAGCGGCACTTAAAAACGGTATCCGGTTGCTGAAAGAGCTCACCGGCATTGAAAAGATAATCATGGCCGTTCCGGAAACCCTTTCCCAGGACGCCATGGCAACCGGCGCACAGGTAAAAACCCTTCATTCCGCTTACCCTTCGGCCCTGCCGCGCCTGATCGTAAAAGAAATATCCGGAAAGCCCGTGCCGGCGGGGAAAACCTGCGAAGAGACCGGTTTTTGCCTGATCAGCGTCGAAACAGTGGCCTCACTGGCCAAAGCCTTTGAAAACGGCGCCGTTCCCCAGGAAAAACTGCTGACCGTAATCGATAAGCGTGGTCAAAAATCCATGGTTTCCGCTCTCATCGGAACACCCCTCAAGGATGTTTTTGATTCTCTCAATATCCTTATCAATGAGGGAGACCGCCTTATCAACGGCGGCCCCATGACCGGCGAGTCGATATACACCGAGTTTTCCCCGATTCTTCCGGACATGGACGCGGTCCATGTCCAGGACAAGGACGCGATCCCCCTGGTGGAGAATTCCTATTGCATCAACTGCGGTGAATGCGTTCGCATCTGCCCGGTAAATGTTCCGGTCAATCTGCTGGTCCGTTTTCTGGAGGCCGGTAAATATGATGAGGCCCGTGATGAACAGGATCTGGATGCCTGCGTCGAATGCGGGCTCTGTAGTTATGTCTGCACCGCAAGAATCCCCATTTTTCAGTATATTCGGCTGGCAAAATACGAGCTCGCCAGAATCCAAGCAGCGGAGGCTGAGAATGCGTAATCAGAAGAAGTTGATTGTTTCACATGCCCCTTTCTGGCACGATGGAAGCTCGATTGCCGCCAGAAGCTATCATATCATGGCGGCCGCCATGTTGGCGGTTATCCCGGGTATATATCACTACGGGGCGTCGGCGGTGGGGGTAGTATGCCTTTCCATCTCGTCCGCCATGCTCTGGGAGCTGCTGTTCAATCGAATCGCCAAACGGCCGGTTTCCATTGGTGACGGCAACGCCGCCATGGTCGGACTGATTTTCGCCATGTTGATCCCGGCTGCCACGCCCTGGTGGGCGGTGGTTACCGGAACCTTTGTCGCCATCATCATCGGCAAGCAAATCTATGGCGGCATCGGCGCCAACCCCTTCAACCCGGCCCTGATCGGCCTGGCGATCCTATCCCTCTCCTGGAAGGATCATTTTGATTTCAACGAAGCGCTCCTGACTTATGATCTTCCTTTTTCGATGCTCTACCCCCTTGCTGCACTGAAATCCTTCGGGGCCGGAGCCATTGCTTCGTTTTCCCCTCTGGATTTGTTCCTGGGACGACAATCCGGCGGCATCGGCGCCACCTGCGGACTGGCCTTGTTGATCGGGGGCCTTTATCTCATCATCCGCGGTTTCATTCGCTGGGAGATATCGGTTTCCTATCTCGCCGGCGTTTTCCTGTCGGCGCTTCTGTTTCAATTTTTCGGCGCCCCCGGTCAATATGCCGGCCCCTTGTTCCACCTGTTTACCGGATATACAATGATCGCCGCCTTTTACCTGGCGACGGAAGATTCTTCGTCGCCGGTATATTTTTACCCGATGCTCATTTACGGCGCCGCCGCCGGCATCATGACCGTCCTGATCCGCAACATCGGCGCTTACGTGGACGGCGTTGTGTTTGCCATTCTGCTCATGAACCTGGTCAACCCGCTCATCGATAAAATCAGACCCAAAGCGATCGGAAAGGTTTCCTAACCATGCGTGAATTACTGAATATGGTCATCGTTCTGACGGTGTTAAGTGCCGCTTCCGGCGGGTTGCTGGCCGCTATCCGGAACAACACCATGGAAAAAATCGAGTATCAAAAACTTAAATTCCTTAAGGCCCCCGCCGTCAAGCAGATTCTCTCCGGCGCCTCCAACGATCCGATAACGGATAAATTCAAGTTGAAGGACGGCGGCAATGAAATCAGTTTCTTCGTGGGCGAGTTCAACGGCAAGAAAAATACGGTTTGCTTTGAAACCTTCGGCAAAGGGTACGGCGGGGATGTCGGTCTCATGGTGGGCATCAATCTGGATGAGAATAAAATTATCAGTGTCGGCGTAACGACCCATAGTGAAACGCCCGGTTTGGGCGCCCGGGCCAAGGAAACGCCTGATCTGGTCAAGCAGTTCAAGGACATTCCCCTTGCTCCCTTTAAAGTGAAAGCCGATGGCGGTCAAATCGATGCCCTGGCCGGCGCCACCATCACATCGCGGGCGGTCTGTGCCGCGGCATCCGACGCAGGCACCATTTATCAACGCTTGAAACCGGAAATTGAAAAAGAAATCAGCGGTCTTTCAAAATAAACAGGCCGACGAGGAGAATATACTTATGGCAAAATCGTTGACACAGGAATTTGTCAAGGGACTTTGGGCGGAGATACCACCGTTCAGACTGGTGCTCGGTCTTTGCCCGACCTTGGGCGTCAGCACCAAAATGGAATACGGCATCGGCATGGGATTGGCGACTACATTCGTTTTGATTTGCTCCAATATTCTGATTGCGATGTTGCGCAATATCATCCCGTCAAAAGTCAGAATCGCCAGCTTCATCATTATCATCGCCACCTTCGTCACGGTGGTCGAGCTTCTGATGCAGGCGTACACCTATGAAATCTTTCTGCAACTGGGTATTTTCATCCCGCTGATCGTCGTCAATTGCATTTTGCTCGGCCGGGCCGAGGCCTTCGCCAGCAAGAACGGTGTCCTCCCGTCCCTGGCGGATGGAGCGGGCATCGGAATCGGTTATACACTGGCGCTTGCATTGATCGGCGCAATCCGGGAGATCATTGGAACAGGTTCCCTGAGCGGCAACATTCTCAACCTGATTAAATACAATGTTCCGCATCTTTTCGGCAATTCTTATGAGCCTTTCACATTTATGACCCAGGCACCGGGAGCCTTTGTCTGCCTTGGTCTGATGCTTTGTATGATGAATCTTGTCGGCAAAAAGTAGGAGACGAATTCAATGACCCATTACCTTCTGCTCGCGATCAGTTGTATTCTGGTCAATAATATTCTGCTGGCCCAATTCCTGGGCAACTGCCCATTCCTGGGCACTTCCAAAAAAATGGAAACAGCCGTCGGCATGGCCATGGCCGTTATTTTCGTATTGGTCATGGCCGGTGCATTCACCTGGATGACCAATGCCTTCATCCTCAAACCCTTCGGCCTCGAATACTTGAAGACGATCTCCTTCATTCTGGTCATCGCCTCCCTGGTTCAATTCGTCGAAATGTTTTTAAAGAAAAGCATTCCGGCGCTGTATGCGGGTCTGGGGATTTTCCTGCCATTGATCACCACCAACTGCGCGGTAATGGGGGCCTGCCTGATTAACGTCGATAAAGACTATACGTTCGTCGAATCATTGGTAACCTCATTTGCCTACGCAGCCGGTTTCGGCCTTGCCCTGGTTCTGTTCGCCGGTATCCGGGAGCGCATCCTGCTGGCCCGGGTGCCGAAACCATTGCAGGACACTTCCATCGGACTGGTAACCGCCGGTTTAATCGCCCTGTCTTTTTTTGCCTTCAAAGGGATGGTGTGATCTAGGAGGATATCGTGACAGCAGCAGTATTATTCATGTTGGGCTTGGGCATCGCCTGCGGAGCCATACTCAGTATCGCTTCCAAGGTGTTTTACGTATTTGAAGATCCGCGGATCGCCACCGTGGAAGGCCTCATGGCAGGCGCCAATTGCGGCGGATGCGGGTTTGCCGGATGTTCCGCCGCCGCCTCAGCAGTTGTCGGCGGAGAAGCCCCTCCCAATGTCTGTATCGTGGCCGGACCCGAAGCCGCCACCCAGGTTGCGGCCGTCATGGGAATGGCTGTCGGTGCTGCGGAAGCGCTATTGTCCAAGAATGAATGCGCCGGCGGTTATCGGGCCGATGATAAATTCATTTACATGGGCATACCGTCCTGCCGCGCCATGTCGTCGCTTTCCGGAGGCAAACGGGTATGTCGCGTGGGTTGCATCGGCATGGGGGACTGCATCAAGGCTTGCACCTTCAACGCCGTTACATTCGGACCGGAAGGATATCCGGTCGTGGACGAAAGCAAATGCGTGGGCTGCGGCGCCTGCGAAAAAGTCTGCCCCAAAAACATCATTCAGGTGCGTACCATGTCCGAAAGGTTGCTGACCTTCAACCAGACGGACGCGGCCTTGGCTCCCTGCGCCCAGACCTGCCCGGCGGAAATCGATATCCCCCGGTATATCAGCCAGATTAAAGACGGCGATTACGTCGCCGCCGTTCAAACCATTCGGGAACGCAACCCGCTGTTGCTTGCCTGCGGCCGGGTGTGTCCCCATCCCTGCGAAACCAAATGTCGCCGGGGCATTGAAGATGAACCGGTATCCATCAATCAGCTGAAACGATTCGCAGCTGATTATGAAATGAATTCGGGGAAACGCATACCCATCACCTGCGCCCCGGATACAGGCAAAAAAGTGGCCGTGATCGGCGCCGGTCCTGCCGGACTCAGCTGCGCCTTTTTTCTACGAAGACTCGGACACGCTGTCACCATTTTCGAAATGATGCCCAAACTGGGCGGCATGATCCGCTACGGAATCCCGGAATACCGGTTACCCAAGGAAGTTCTCCAGTGGGAAATCGACGGAATCCTGAACTTGGGCGTCGAAGCCCATACCAATGTGAAACTCGGATACGATTTCGATCTGGCCTCTCTGGTTGCTTCGGGTTTTGACGCCATTTTTCTCGGCATCGGCGCCTGGAAAGACTATAAAATGCGCATCGAAGGTGAAGATTTGAAAGGATGCTATACCGGCATTGATTTCCTGACTCGCTTTGCACGATATCAGCAGGGAGACAGCAATGAGTCGGTGCCCATCGGCCGCAAATGCGCGGTGGTCGGCGGCGGCAATACCGCTATCGACTGTGTCCGCACCCTGATCCGACTGGGAGCCGATGAAGTGTCCATTGTCTATCGCCGCACCCGCAAGGAAATGCCTGCCAACTTGGTGGAAATTGAAGCGGCCGAACATGAAGGCGTCAAATTTCACTTCCTGGCCGCCCCCAACCGGGTCATCGGCGATGCCGACGGTCATGTTGTCGGCCTGGAATACCTTCGTATGGAACTCGGCGAACCGGACGCCAGCGGTCGCAGACGACCGGTGCCGGTGGAAGGCTCGGAAACCGTACTGGAAGTCGACATGCTGGTAACCGCCATCGGCCAAGGCCCGGATGTTTCCTTTAAAGACAAGGAAGCCGGCAAGCGCCTCGCCGAACTGGAAACCACCCGATGGGATACCATCAATTCCGCCGATCCCGAGACCCTTCAGACCAACATTCCCTATATTTTCACCGGCGGCGACTCCGCCACCGGGGCATCCCTTGTGGTGGAAGGCATCGGCGGCGGCCGGAGGGCGGCCCGCTCCATCCATCAGTATCTGAACAATCAACCCATCGTACCGGTTCCCAATTCCTTGTTCAAAACCCATATTCCAGGCACTATTTTTGATGCCGTCCCCGGAATCCGCAAATCGAAACGAACGCCCATGCCCGAACTTCCGGTCGATGAGCGGATCAAATCCTTTGTCGAGACCGACCTGGTGATCAGCGAGGAAGACGCCAAAAACGAATCCGCACGATGCCTGTCCTGCTGCCGGCTTTGCTACAACAAAGACGCAGCTTGAAAAGTAATTACGAATTCGGGATTACGGATTTAGATTATTGGTAACAGGAAAGAAGCGGAAAGCCCCAAAATACAAGTTCGAAAACGAAAAAGCCCGGCGCGCGACAAGCGCGGCCGGGCTTTTCTTTTTTGCTATGACGAAAGAATTATAGTTCCTGCTCCGGATGGAATACCAGCACTTCTTTCAAATCATCTCCCAGATATTCCCGCTCTTTGGGACCGAGAATACCGAGGGAAAGGCAGATCAGGGTCCACAAATGCACGGTCTGCCAGGCATGATCATTGATTTCAGCCAGATCATGCACCTGGGCATGACAATTGTGACAGGGAGTGATGGCATAAGCGGCCCCGGTTTCAAGGATTTGCTGGGCTTTTAAGGACCCGTAATGCCGCCGCTGCTCCGGATACCCCGATTGGAGAAAGCCGCCGCCGCCGCCGCAACAGAAATTATTGGAACGGTTGGGCTGCATATCGATAAAGTTTTCCTCGCCGACAACCGCTTTCACGACGAAGCGCAAATCCTCCGCCACCGGATCACCGAATGATTTTCGAACCAACTGGCACGGATCCTGGACCGTGAATTTGACCTTCAAGTCTTTGTTCCAGTCGGAGTTAACCTTCAGTTTCCCTTCCTTGATCCACTGGGCGTAATATTGAATGATGCTTTTAATTTCAAATTTGGATTCGATTTTGAATTTTTTCAGTCCGGCCCGGACTGCGAATAATTCGTGCCCTCACTCCGTATTGAGCCAAACCTTGGCATGTAAGTCATCAACGGCTTTGGCTTTGATCCGCACGATTTGCGCCCAGGTTTCATTTTCGGCCATGAACATACAATAATTCTCGGCAGCCCACCCTTTGCTGGCGTAGGTCCAATCTGCACCGACAAGATGCAAAATTTTCCACAGCGGCACCATTTCGTCCGGCTCCGTCACCGGTTCTCTTGAATTCTGATTGAGAACGAATTCCGCCCCTTCCTTGTCGATGGGGGCTTCCATATCCTTGAACTCGGGCTGCGCTTCGCGGTATTCCTCCAGTACATCCTCCACCACGAAACGGAAGTCCTCATCCGTGGCACCCATGGCGCTGCAGGTCTCGTTTTTCAGGGCCATGTCGCAGGAGCCGAGAATCCCTTTCGGCTTTTTATCCCGCGGCCATGAATTCCGCACGTTGAACACCAGCTGGGGGATATCGATTTTCATGGGGCAGACATAAATGCAGCGCTGGCACATGCTGCACCACCAGCACCATTCATTGGTCAGCAGTTCTTCGTCCATTCCCAGCGCCGCCATCCGTAAAAACTTTCGCGGATCCATGTTTTCCAACCCCGAAGCCGGGCATCCGGAAGAACAGGCTCCGCAGGTCAGGCACGCGTTCAAGTTGCCGCCTTCCGGCAGCAGCGCTTTCACCTTGTCTAAAAAAATGCTCTTTTTCTTTCCGCCGATCTTTATTGCTTCATCAGCCATATGGTGTTTCCCTCCCTCAATATATTCATAAGCCGTCTTGGCAAAGCAAGCAATGCCGTAATACAACACAGTGGCTTGTCTTTATATCATCTTCAGCATCCAATTGGAAGGCCTTATCCCACGTTTTACATTCAGGATGACGCCCGAATATTACATTACCCAAAACAGTCTGCAAGTCAATCCAATTCGTCAATACCTGGGGATAGCTATGCACGATGCACAATACTTGACACGCGCCCGGCGCTCGCCTATAGTCTTCTAAATTTATTCGAAAGGTTACGGGTAAAGATATGATGCACCTCGATCAATCCAAATGGGGGACACCACACCATGTATAAATCCTTTTACGGCTTTTCGGAGAAACCCTTTCACATCGTGCCCAATCCCCAGTTTTTGTTCATGAGCCAAAAACATCAAAACGCCCTGACCTATCTCGAATACGGTCTGATGGAACGGACGGGATTTATCACCCTGACCGGAGAAATCGGTACCGGCAAGACGACCCTGATTCGGTACATCCTGGACCGCATCGAACCGAACATGGAAGTGGCCGTCATCTTCAACACCAATGTATCCTCGGACCAGATCATCGATCTGATTCTGCAGGAATTCGAAATTGCGCCGATTGAAGGCAACAAGGCCAAATCCCTGGACCTTTTTTTCAAATTTCTCATTGATCAATATGCTCAAAAAAAACGCGTCCTGCTGATCGTCGACGAAGCCCAAAATCTTTCCCGCGAAGCCTTGGAAGAAATTCGGATGCTGTCCAACCTCCAGAGCGACGAGGAAATGCTGTTACAGATCATGCTCGTAGGCCAGCCGGAATTGAGAGAAAAATTGCGTTCCCCCGCCCTCACCCAATTCGCCCAGCGCATCGCCGTCAGCTATCACCTTTCGCCGCTTACACGGGAAGAAACCGGCAGTTATATCGCCCATCGTCTGAAAAAAGTCGGTGGTAATGAAGGATTGTTTACGCCAGAGGCCGTTGACCTGGTCCATCAAGCTGCCGGCGGCATTCCCCGAACCATCAACCTGCTGTGCGACGCCGCCCTGGTGTATGGGTTCGCCGACGAGCTGACCATCCTTGAAAAAAAGATCATTGAACAGGTAATTGAAGACAAAGGCGGGATGGGGCTTTTTCTGGAGGACACGAACCCGCCGTCCGGGCAGGCAACATCAAGCAGCGAAACCACGGATGGCGGCCTCCTCAAACGCATGGAACGAATCGAAACCAGTGTGGCTGAATTGCGGATGCAGGTGGAATGGAAAATGGAACAACTGACGGATATTGCCAACGGGTATAAGGACGAACTGGTTCAAAAAATTCAACGACTGCTCTTACTGGAGAAAAAACGGAACGACACGCTCCTGATCGCTTACGGAAAATTAAAGGAACAATTGCGCGCCAAGAGCGAAGTCAAAAGCTAATACCCATATGCATATTTATCCTTCTCCGAGATTTTCTGCTTATTGATCACAAACCCGATCATTTTCTCATGGGGAATCAATTCCATCGCCTTGGTCACATCCCGCAGGGATGTTTTGCCTTCCTCAATGACAACGATGATTCCATCCACCAGGGGAGCGAAAGAGATGGTATCGGCACCGGTCAAAATCGGCGGGGTATCGAAAATCACGTAGCGATCGTCATAGCGGTTCTTCATTTCGTCCACGATCGCCTTCATCCGGGGAGAGCCCAACAGTTCCGCGCTATCCTGTATGGTTCGCCCTCCGGAGATCACCGTCATTTTATCGATCCCCGGCCAGATAATAATATCCCGCATGGGACGATCATCGATCAGGTAATCGGCCAGGCCTTTATCGCTGGGAATTCCAAGATAGTGATGCACTCGCTGTTGGCGCAAATCGCAATCCACCAGCAGAACGGTCTGGCTGAATGCCTTGGCAAAGGTAAGGGAAAGGTTGATGGCGGTCAGGGTTTTTCCTTCTCCGGGCTGAATACTCGTGATCATGATGGTATTCCAACCTTTCTCTTTGGTCCGATGCTCCACCTGCGTTCGCAATACCTTATAAAAATCAATTTCGGGAGAATTGGGAAACATCCCAACGCAACGATTCTGCTCCATCACCGCTTGGTTCACGAGGACATGGGTGGATTCCGAGTAGGTCGGCGCCTGCCAGCCAATTACCGGTACCCTGTCAGGCGTTGGTTTTTCTCCAATCGGTTTGGTTGCCCCTTGGTCCTCTTGTCTTGCCTGTTTGGCTTTTTCGATCGCTTTTTGCAGTTTCATAAAACCTCATCTCTTTGGGAAAGCCAAATCGCTTCTGTCCAATAGGATCAAACTTCACTATTGTCGCTTCACTCCATACGATTTTTAAAACGCCATTCTGCGCATGATTTTAATCCATAGCAGATCAAGATCCATCACAAAAAAATGAAACGCAACAATGGAGAAAAATATAGCACCGGAAACTCCCGCCATAATGGTTATCCGTTTGACTTTTCTTCGAATCATGTCTCTTTTGGTTTCGATCATGGGGATCCCGGCCAGAATCGGGAAGGAGGTGGCCTGAGATAATACTACCGTGTTACGGATGCGGTCATCGGCAAATTCAATTAAGGCCACAAAACCAATGCTCAGTCCGATCCCGAGAATCACCCCCAATAAAATAATGGCTGGCCGGTTGGGCTTAAACGGTTTTTCAGGCAGTCTGGCCGGATCGATAAGCGTGAATCTTTCTCCTTTTTGCTCTTTTTCCAACCCCTGAGAAACCCTTGCCTCCATTGTCTTCTGCATCAAATCATTATATTTCCGATTCGCATTCTGCTTTTCCGAAACCAATGTATTATATTCAGGCTCGATCTTGGGCGCGTTGTCAATCCTTCCCTGATATATAACTCTTTTCCCTTTGGCATCCTCAATCTGACGCTTAATGGATTCGATTTCTACACGTGTACTGGCAAGTTGGGCTGACAGGTTAACATACGCCGGGTTTTCGGCATTATCGATGCCAAAATTGTTATGCGCATTTGTCGCTTTTTTGGTTTCAATTTGCTTTTTTAATTCGTTGATCTCCGTGTTTAGCTTGACGATATCCGGATGTTCTTCTGAAAAACGACTCTTCAAAGCAAGCATTTGTAGATTCAACTCATCGAGTCTTTTTTCATCGCCTATATTTTCAATGGGTGCCATGGCCGACAGTTGGGTTTGTAAATATCCCTCACGCTCTCTCAAGGCCCGGAGGTCTTGTATAAGCCTGTCGATATGCTGCTCGATATTGTTCACGCTTTGAATATTCACCTGGAGCATCTCCGGCAATTCATTGATATGCATTTCCTTAAACGTCGAAATTTTTTTCTCCAATTCATCAAGGTAGGCTTTTACCTTATTCATCTCTTCTTCTAGGAACGCTGAGGTTTCCTTGGTTTGCCTTGCCCGAAATTTGAGATTCTCGTCTAAGAAAAATGACGTCAACTCATTTACGACCTGCTGTACTTTGGCCGGATTTTTCCCTTCATATGATAACGTAAACGCGATTGTCGCGGCAGTCGGCCTTCCCGTTCTTTTATCGATTACATCGGTACTGATGGTTTCCATCATGATGTCATCTTTCATCTTCTTGACGATTTCCTCGCTTGCCCACTTCCCTTTGATGTCACTATATAGATCAAATCGATTGATAATATCCAATAGGCGGCTTGAACTCATGATTCTTTGGTTGATGGACTGAAGGCGCTGTTCCACATAGCTGGTTACGGTCGCCATTACAAAATCAGCTGGAATTTCCTGTTCCTCGATCAATATGGTGGAGGTCGACTTATAGTAGGAGGGCATGGCAAGTGCAACTACCATCGAAATTGTCGCAATAAAAAGAGACGGCAAAATCAACCCCCACTTCCTCCTTCTGATGATATCCATAATTTCTTTCGGGGAAATTGCAGTTTCCGTCATGTGCTCTGTTCTCCTTTGTCAGAAATATCCGCTACTGCTGGATATTTCATTAAAATGGCCTTTCACTATGCTGCCAGCCATATTTCTGAGTATAACTTACTCCAGTAAATTATGCTTATATAATATGCCAAGTTGAATCAGATTCCCTCTTTCAAATGTGCTGGCTTCAATATTCTTCATTTGGTAGTACCGATATTTTGCATCAATATATAAATCTTTACTCATCTTATATCGCAACCAGGGGCCGATTCGAAACGTCTCTTCATTGATATCCTGGGCCGCAAGCTC
The DNA here is from genome assembly GCA_041740615.1 of Desulfobacterales bacterium. Taxonomy (GTDB): domain Bacteria; phylum Desulfobacterota; class Desulfobacteria; order Desulfobacterales; family SURF-7; genus DYJD01. Next base: position 59,692 of record JBGSLR010000058.1, on the reverse strand, counting down.
ATTTTTCTTCGCACGATTGATGAAATATTTCATACTCAAATAAAACGTAAATTCATAATCGATACTTTTTTTAAGGTCCAACGCACATGTCGTTCGTTCGGCTGTTCCATCCCTCCCGCTGGCCGCTTGGATATCATGGGAAACGGACAAGTCCACATCGCTCAATTCTCCTCGATAAGAAAGCACGAAACTTCCCAAGCCACCGACCTTATTGCTCATAATTTCTTCTGAAACAATGCGAGAATTTTGAAAATCAACCCTTTTCTGTTCATATGAATAACGTGTATTTAGAGCTCCCAAATCCAACTGGCAACTGTATACCTCATTGATATCTTTTTTGATCCCGAGCGTGACAAAGGAATAGTCGATCGACGAATTTTCGTAATCGTATCTCGAATAACCGGCTATTATACGACCCAATAGGGTCGAATTCAGGTAGCGGTTTATTCCCCAAGTCGTACTATGACTCTGCAAATCGCTGTACATGGATGACTGAGCGCTGCCCTTATCATATTTTTCATTATTATATCCATAGGATATCCCTAAAAATGTCCCTTCATCGATACTATAATTACTTGAAAGGGAAAGCTCATGTTTATTGCGTTCAATTGTTCCCACAAATATTCCGCTTGTTTCTAAATCTCGATCAATATTAAAATCCTTTTTATATGTATAATCTGTTGAAACATCCAATTTATCAGACAAATCATACTCCAATTTAGCGGAATGAGTTTGATTCGTTGCGTTTAGTTCTCTATTGTCCGTATAAACGTAAGTATCAAAAAGTGCACTTAACGACAAATCAAATATTTCCGATCTGTTACGTATTTCCAAGCCGGGTGAAAAAGTTGAAATAAAATCGTGACGCATCGTCTTCGAACTATAAAAGGCATTATCGGTGAATTCCTGTTTCACCCCGATCATCGGGTTAATCTGAACATCATTGCCATGCACATTGGATGGATAATACGTGATGAAAAAAAAAGAAACCAGCCTGATACAAAAGTTCTGTATATTATTGTAATTTTTACGAAACATCATCTTGGATTCGACTTACTCGAGAACCGAATTATTGCCGACGAAAAAGCATTTTCACCACCATGATTTGTTATTTCCATTATGGCACAACGATCGTATCTCCGCGCTCAATTCTAATATTCTGTTGTAAATTCTTTCCAGCAGCAACTTCTTTGTAATTAAATTCCATAACATTCATCTGACCATTCGTTTCTCGAAAAACGCGAATATCGTCTTCATCGGCAAAGGGGGTCAACCCGCCCGCCACAGCCAGGGCTTGCATAACATTGATATTGCCATTCAATAAAAATTGTCCGGGTTTATTCACTCTTCCAATCACATAAATCAACATGCTGTTCACTTGTTGAACCTCGACGGATAAACGCGGGTCGGGTACGTATTTGGAAATTTTGTCGCCGATTTCAGATTGAAGGGTTTCAACGGTTTTGCCTGCAGCCATTATCTCCCCGATCAATGGAAAAGAAATCGTGCCATCCGGCAACACGATGGAGCGCTTTGTCAAAGATTCATCCTTCCAAACGGAGATAATAAGGACATCGCCTAATCCAACCTCATAACTCGGAAGTGCCGATGGCCCATTTGTTTTTCTTTCCTCCGCGACGGCCGTCATGGATAATAAACGAATCATAATGGCAACAAGTACGAGTTTTTTCATGAGTTCCTCCCGAATTAACTGGCTTACCTGCTCAACACTTAGTTTGTGTTTTTTAGTTTTTGAAGCATATTCCCCGCCTCTTTTTTCCATTCAAAATCAGTCCCGGCTTCAACCGCTTTTTCCAACTGATCTTTTGCTTCGGTCATACGCCCTTGTTTTTCATAAATCATCCCGAGATGATAACTGATAATTGGGTTATCCGGTGAGGCACCTGACGCTTGTTCAATCAAATTTAACGACTGCTTGTAGTCGCCCATCCGGTAATAGATCCAACCCAGCGTGTCGGAAATCATCGGATCCTTGGGTCTGATCTTGATCGCCTTTTCCGCCAGAGCAAGCGCTTTTTTCAGATCACCATCAGAATCCGGATGTTCGCCAAGAAGATAGGCGAGGTTATTCAAAGCTGTCCAATTGTTCGGATTCGTCTCGACCAATTTCTCATAGACCGCCTTTGCCTTCTTTGGCGCGCCGCTCTGTTCGTAAAGACCTGCAAGGGAAAGGGCGGCGGCGATATTGGTGGGATCCTCGTTATACGCTTTGTCGAATCTGGCAATTGCCACATCCTTTTTCCCCATGACCAGATAGAGCTGAGCGATATTGTTATGCGGGGTCTGCCATTCAGGCTGTTGTTCGATGGCTTTCTGAAAGGCGCTTTCCGCCTTCGCATAGTCCCGTTTTGCCGCATACACATTACCGAGCAGATTATAATTGAAGGCCGCTTCTTTTGGTTTTTGTTGAATCCGATCCTCGCACATCGTAATGGCCTTTTCGAATTTCTTGGTGACATTGTAAAGGCGAACAAGGCCGGTTATGATATCGGCTGACCGATCCGTTTTACCATAGCCTTTCTCTAATTCGGCAATCGCCTCATCCAATTGTTTTTGTCTGGCGTACAGTTGCGCCATCCGGATGTATCCCAATGGCATATCCGGAGCCTGAGCCTTCACCATACCATATTGCGCGGCGGCACCTTGGTGATCACCCCTGGCGATATAAAAGTCCCCCAAATCCACCCGCGCCTTCTGATCCGCAGGGTCATCTTCCAAAATCGCCTTCAATTGCTTTTCAGCGCTTACCGGGTCTTTTTGAATCATGTACAGTCTTGCCAGTGCCCTCCGGATATCTTTTGATTTGGGAAATGTTTTCAATGCGGAATTCAGCGTGTCCACTGCCAGATTCATTTCTTTGTTCATCACATATGCCGAGGCAAGTTTCAAATGCCCCTCCCCAAAATTCGGTCTTTCCGCAACGACGGTTCGGAAAGCGGATACCGCGTTCACGCCGTCACCTTTCATCATGCTGATGCGGCCTTTGGCATACAAAGCGTCAATGTTTTGGGGACTCGCCTTCAAGACCTCATCCGTGAACTTCTCCGCGGGTTCGACCTGTCCCACCATCAAGTAGAGATTGGACAACGCATTTTTAACATTGATAATTCCCGGATTTGCCGGATCTTTCTCAAAGGTCAGTGCCTTTTTTAGTTCCGCAACCGCCGCATCCGTCTGCTGTTGGTTCACCAGTAGTTCGCTGATGGCAATACTCAATCGAAAACTTTTCGGGCATTTTCGTATTCCCTCGCGCAGCATTTTTTCCGATTCATCCTTCAGATCGCGGCTCATATAAAACTGAGCTATTTTGACATAGCGCTCATCATCCTCCGGTTTTTCGGAAACCATCTTGGCGAAAACATCCTTTGCCTGATCCGGTCGGCTTGAATCCCAGTATATACTTGCCAGGATATAGCGGTAGTTGGTGCTTTCAGGATCGAGGGTTATCAGCTCCCTGATTTCCGTTTCCGCATTTTCGATGTCCTTCATTTCATAATAATGCCTCGCCAGCGCCGCATGTAGCAGGGTGGATTTGGGATTGCGCTCAATGCCCGTTTTTAAAAGCGCTTCCACTTTATCGGTTTGTTTTTCAAAGGCATAGGCAGAAGCCAGCATGACGTATAAGTCCGCATCCGTCATGCCCTTGTTGATAAGGTCTTCGAAAAGCGCAATGGCTTCCGTTGCTCTTTTCTGGTTCAGCAATAGCGCCCCTTTGAGCATTAGCCCGTTTTGGTGGTTGGGATCCAGCTTCAAGATCAGATCGACTTTTTCGGAGGCTCGTTTCAAATCCCGTGATGCCAGAAACAATTTACCCATCTGCAGATTCGCATCAATATGATCCGGAACCAGTTCAACCGTTTTACTGAAGGCGCCAAACGCTTTTTGATAATCTTTTCCCTTGAGTTCCGCCATTCCCAACATATAAAAAGCATCCGCATATTTCGGGTCAATCTGCAATGCGTTCTTGAATTCGAGGATGGATTTGACGTAATCGCCTTTTTCGTAAAGCACCTTACCTCGATTAAAAAATTTCAGTTTTTTTTCCTCAGGTCCACTGCAAGCAGTCACCAAGCTGAAGATCAAAATCAGGATGAATAAATATATTCTTCGGTTATTCTTCATTGATACCCCCGGTATTAACTGAGAGCGAAGAGCCAAAAGCTGGCAGCTGAGAGAAAAAGCAAACAGCATGAAGCGCAAGGCCCTAAGCTGGATTATTCAAAATACATCAGTGAGGATGATCTCTATTGCTTCCTTTTTTTAGTCGGCGCCAGGTCCATCACACGAATCGACCTTTTTATTAAAAATATCAAGGAGTGCCATGATCTCCTATAATGAACCTTTTGTGATAATGCAATATTGTATACCTTTCTGTCTCACGTATCACTTTTCCTCTTCCTGTGAGCTTGGTTGCTTTCAGTTTCTATCTCACAGATTGATATGCACTCCTCTCGCCGCCAGCACCAATAAAGCCAACACCGTACTCAGCGCCAACCCATCGAACTCTTTTCGAAGTTCACCGATCAGCACTTCATAACCAAAGAGAAAAATAATGACCCGAACCGTCAACATGCCTAAATTGAAACTCTGGATCGTAAGATCCGCCAAGTTTGGCACAACAAGCGCTATGAATAATATTAAAAAATCCATGGGTGTACTTTTGAATCCCTTGCGGCGGCGGGTAAATTTCAGCGTAAAAATGACAAAAATGGCGATAACGCCAAAAGCAATCTGATAAATCCCCGCAATTCGTGCTCCCATCCACGACGGCATATTCACCTCCGCTAAAAAAGCCAGGAAAGGAATCACCAAATACAAGGCCACACGAATGGCGCCGCCCATCCATTCCACTCGAAAAAGTCTTGTCCAGATTACGATACAAGCGAATAAAAGAGCAACCAGCGGAATATACGTGGGCATTTTCGAAGGGATGTAGCAAGTGAAAAAGAATAACAGCGGCAAGCCCCATTTCACGATTCGAAACGACACCCGGATAGCAATCTGCTTATCCTTGAGAACCCTCAGTTTACCCTTGATCGCATTATCCAACAGATCATATCGCGTAAACTTCCAGCCGGTTCTTTCCGCCATTGTAAATCCGACGACAATTGCTCCTGAAAAGAGGCCATAATATAACAGCAGCAGCCATTCGGAGTAAAACCGAAGAATAAAAGCCGAGCTCACCAGGCATGCCTGCAATATATAGATGATAATCACGGCCTCATTGTGAAACAGACCGAGACGAATCAGTTTATGATGCAAATGGTTTTTATCCGCCACAAATGGGGAACGTCCTTTTGCAACACGTTCCGCCATAACCGCCAGGGTGTCCAGGATAGGAAAGCCGAGCAAAAGAAGCGGCAGCAAAGGACTATAGGGAGTGGATCCCTGCGTGATGTTAAGCGAAAGCGTTACCGCCAGAAAACCGAGCAATTGACTGCCGGCATCACCCATGAAAATATTGGCCGGATAGGTGTTAAACCGTAAAAAACCGAATATCGCGCCGGCGATTGCAATGGAAAAAACCGCAACGGTCATCATCTCCAAACGATAGGATAAATACCCGATACAAACAAAACACAGCATCGACACACCACCCGCAAGGCCGTCCAGTCCGTCGGAAAGATTGATGGCGTTCGTCACCCCCACGATAACAAACACGGTAAGGGGAATGCTGATCTCCGGTGGAAGTAAAAATCCGACAGGCAGGATGTTCCCCACGGATTGGATGGATACGCCTCCGTAGAAAACAACAACCAATGCGGCTAATACCTGCCCGAACAATTTCGGCTTATACCCGACTTCTTTCATATCATCGATAATGCCGAAGAGAACGATGATTCCCGACCCCATCAAGAGCGCCTTGGTGAATTGGGATGTTTCCAGCCACATGGCGACAGGGATCAATACGCCCACGGCCATGGCAATCCCACCGACCTTGGGGATTGGCTGTGTGTGAACTTTGCGCTCGTTGGGGATATCCACCAAATGGATATATCTTGCCACATTTCGCAAAATTGGAATGAGCGTGATGGTAATGAACATGGATAGGAGCAAGCTTGTCAGAAATAGCATATGGATTCAGATCTTACTTCGTTTGGTTTGTGTTGACGTATTCCAGTAGCACCGGCATCATTTCATTCACGAATCGATTCAATCGATCTTCCGTGTTCAACAGATCCTCATCCGAACGGACGCCGACGATCGTTCGGATGAACAGGTCATGTGTATTGTCTTTGCGGATGGCATGCAGGGCCAGATGGAATCGGTTGATATTTTTATCGTATGTGGCCATATCCTTGGTTTGAAACCAAAAATACACCAACATTTTCGTCCCCATGGCCTCCATGACCATTCTGGTAACAGTCAAGTCGCCAAAATGCGGCACTCCCTTGATGGTATATTTTGATTGTTGGAGCAATTCCCATCCGGAAGCCGGTAAGCATACCGTCGGGCTGTGAAAAAAGTTTTCATTTTCAAGAAACGCGCTTCCTCGATAGCCGATATAAAGGGAAACATCTCCGGCCACACCATCCCCATACGTTGCGCTGAACGCTTCTTCCGCGCCTGATTCCGTAATAATCTCCGGAGATACGATCTCCGCTTTTCCATTCCAACGGTCAAAGCGGAGCGGAAATCCGGCAATGCCGCCTTTTAAACCCATTCTGGGCATAGCTTGCGTATTCAAGGTCAAAAATAATACCACCAGAAGCAATGATCCGGAAATTCCAACCGCCACTTTCACATCTCGATTGATGTTGGTTGGGTATATTCTTGGAACCCCTTCGTTCGTTCCCGTATCCATCGGAACGGTCGGGTGACCCGCTGGAAAAAAGCGCAGTATTCTTCCGAAAAAAAACAGAAAGGCGAAGGCAACCATAAATATGGCCCAGCCGGAAAAATCATGAAAAAATCCTTCGGCCACCTTCGGCCCGTAATACTCCGTTAGAATACCGGTCAACCCGATGCGAATTCCGTTCGTTACGATAGCGATCGGGATTGTCGCAAGCACGCATATGATTTTTTTCCACAGGACTCGTTCAAAAAAATGTGCATACACGATTCCAAGCGCTAGAAGTGGAAAGACAAATCGAAGGCCGCTGCACGCGTCTACGACCTGCAATTTGGTTACACCCAGGTCAATGATGTTTCCACTCACATGAACTGATATCCCCCACATCTCAATCAGCATGCCGCCGAGGTGGGAAGACACCGATTTCAGGAAAACACCGATAGTTCGATCGAGCAAAGTAGGCAAAGGGACCATAAAAATTAAAAATCCCAACGGCAGCGACATGGTTTTCACGATCGGATACCCGAAACAAAATCCGGTTATGAGAATAATCAGAACCGGAATGGTCGGCCTGGCGATATGTCCGCTTGAACCGAGGATACCGTAAATTGACAACAGGACGAAAAACAGCAGGAACGGAAAAAACGACCAGCTGCATTTCAATACCAGCCCCTTCAGCCTTTCACGCAAATCCCATAAAAGGTAGATCGATACGATTGGAATCAAAAATCCATACGAATAGTCGGCATTCGTCTCCCACGTCTTGACCGTAGCGGCCAAGGGGATCCAATAGGCGGCTGTGAACAGGACGGATAAGAAAAAAACAGAAACCCATACGTTCTCCAACAGACGCGGAATTCTTTTCATATGTTATCCTGTGTATCCGGTTTCGAAGAAACCACTTTTTCTTCATCACGCTTTACAGGCAACACTCCCTGTCGCGGATCCTGCCCGACATCAAAAATCGGAATACAACTTGCGTCAATCCCTTTTCCCAGAAGACTCCTCAGTTTATTAACCGCAACCCATTTCAACGGGTATCGAAGATATTTATGCATCACCGGTGAAACGGATCCGATCATCCAACAATTTTTCGGGCAAGTGGCGACCAGTTGCCGAATCTTGCCCGCCTGTTGTCCCTGCCAGATCTCTTCGAAGCTGGAAATCTCCCGGATATTCCCGAAAGCCTCAAACCAGTATCTTTCCTCCATACCATTGCAGGGCAGAATGCGCCCATAGGGATCGATAAAGAAATTTTCACTTCCGGCTTCACAGGGCAACATCCGTCGATTCCCACGAATATAATTAATCAAGCCTAGGTTAAAAAACGCTCTGAACCAACTTTTCGGCCGATTCTCTTTCAACAGCCTCTCGATCAGTTCCTTGAAGTTTCCAATAACCTCATCTGCATTGGTAATGGCATTATCGTATTTGTGGAAATAAAAGGAATTATGGAATGCCGCAGTTGCGAACTCCATTTTCAATTGCTTGGAAAGCTCATACAACCACAGCATATCGCCAGAATTATGGTTGGATACCGTGATTCCAAAGCCCACATCCTTTCTTCCCATTTGCCGAAGGCCCAAAAGGGTTCGCATTCCGCGATCGAACCCTCCGGGCCTGCCTCTCAATTCATCGTTTTTTTGTGAAAGGCCCTCAATGCTGACACGGAAACCCAAAGAGGGAAATCTTTGGGATAATGCAAAAATTTTTTCCGGATAATACCCGCTGGTGGATATGCATACGCGGTTGGCGCGACTCATCGCGACTTCGACGATATCACTCAAGTCATCTCGCACCAAAGGTTCACCGCCGGTAATGTTGACGATGGACACCATGGGCATTTTTTCCAGATCTTGGGGCGTAAACTCAACGCCGGTTTCCGAAGGATGATCCCAGATATTGCACATTCGGCAATGCATGGGACATCTGTACGTTACAATGATTGACGCATCCATTTAAAAACTACCTTTTCTTCCGTATTGAAAAATACAACCGCTCCATTTGATCCGCAATTGCATCCCATGAATATTTTTCCAAGACATGCCTCCGGGCAGCGGTCTTGATGGTATCCACTTCCGCCGGATGACTCAACAAATATCGCAGAACATTTTCCAAGTCTTGAACATTTCGATTTTGGAACGTGAACCCGAGGTTTTCAATTGCCTCAAGATTCTCCGGGATATCGCTGGCAACGCAACAATTGCCATAGCTCATGGCTTCCAGCAGAGCTATGGGCAACCCTTCCAAGGTCGATGGGAGGCAAAATAAATACGCATTGCTGAACAACTCGGCCAAGGGTTCTCCGGTGACAAATCCCGGAAAGAGTATCCGCTCGTCGCCAGAGGCCTTACTTTTCAATACATCCTTATATTTTTCGGCGTATGCCGCATCGCCCGCAATAACGAGTCGAACATCCGTATCGATCTTCCGAAACGCGTCGATCAAAAAATGGGCTCCTTTTTCCTCGACCAAACGCGCCGCGAAAAGGATATATTTACCGGGTGTCAATCCCTGTCCTAAAATCCATTTGGCGGGAGTTCTTTCGACAGGACTTACCCCGGTAGGGATATACACCACTTCCTTGCCGAATTTTTCTCGGTAATACGCCTGTTGAACCCTTGATACGGATGTAGTCTGATGAGGAAAATACAACGCGGAGTACTCCGCCAGCTTCAAAAAAGATTTACCGACCATCCCCCATTTGTCACGTTTCCATTCCAAACCGTGGGTCTGAACGACAGTCGGGATACCCCACATTCTCGGAAAAATCGAAAACACGGATGGCCCCACCGCATGGACATGAACAAGATCGAAATTGCCGTCTCCGATCACGTCTCGCGTGGCATGGAAACAGATGGATAGTTTATGGAAACTTTTGGTATTGATGGAGGGTACGGTTCGGATCTGCATCCCTTTATAGATACCATCCGTTGTCGCGTAATCACGACTGGAATAAACGACGACCTCATGACCTTTTCCCACAAGACGACTGCCGATCTCTTCCGTGACTTTCTCGATGCCTCCTCCGATGGGGATGCCTTTGACTGCAACGAAAGCGATTTTCATACTATCTCAATTCCTATTAAATTACATCTCTGTAGATATCCATCAGTTTCCGGTAGTGAGCGTCAGCCGTGTTCCCATTTTCTACTGACAGACGAGCGGTCCTGCCCATTTCATCGATCCCATGGGGAGTGAACCCCAGGAATGTTTCCATCACTCTCTTTAGGCTATCAAAATCGCCGGATCGAAAGAGGAGCCCATTTTCCCCGTTTCTGACCATTTCGGGTATACCGCCTATATCTGCCCCGATTACTGGTTTACCATACGCCATGGCCTCAAGTACGGAGATCGGAGCATTTTCATAGCATTCAGATGGAATGATAAGCGCTACCGCCTCTCGTGTTACCTCTCGGAGAGCATCTCCCGCCAGGTATCCCGCGAACCGAATACGATGATCATCGGCTGCAAGGGCTTCCAGTTGGGCTCGCAGAGGCCCTTCACCGACAATAACCAACCTTGCTTCCGTATTCTGTAAAGATAAAAATGACAAAATAAGAGTCGCAACGCCTTTTTCTTCAGAAAGCCTTCCTAAGTATAGGAAATGGCCACCCGGTGCATAATTCGGCTCAAACTTGGTCAGGTCCAAAAAATTGGGTAGGACCATAATTTGGTTTGCAGGCCAGCCGAACTCGACAAGCTTGCGTTTGAGAAAAGTACTTGGCGATAGAAAAAAACGAACGTTTTTCTTGTACTTATTGAACCAATCACAATAGTAGGATTCAAGTGCGACGATCGCTGATGCCGCATAACTTTCCTTATGACAGCGGTTCTTCAATGCCATGTAGTATCTGCCCCCCCCACAGTCTTCACAGACACTACCGTTGCGCATAAATCGATACGTGGGGCACACAAGTTTATGGTCGTGGAGAGTCATCACTACGGGAATTTTCCTCTCCGAAAGCAGATCCAGGACGGATGTGGTCAAACGCCCATATATATTATGGACATGGGCGACGTCTGGCCTGAATTGGGATATCAACCGATCGAGTCCCGCCCTGGCGATTCGTGAAAAAAACATTTCATTTACCGTTCTGAATGCTTCCCATGAAATGCGGACATTTTCCGTTGCAATATCCGGCGGGAACAGATGGCTAAATTCTGAAGGCTGATCCATGGGATGTCTTCGCGCAAACCCGGCAATTTCGTGTCCGTGTTTCTTCATCAGTTCCATCTCGCCGAAAAAAACGCGCTCCGAACCTCCGCGGATATAATAGTAGTTGTTCAGAAAAAGCACCCTCACCAGGCTAAGTTCTCCTTCATTGCGTCAGACAGCGGCTTGAATACCTGAATCATTTCGTCAGTGAAATTCCAAGAACAACAATCCGCCATGGTTGGCTGAGTTGTACAGTATAGATATTCATTTTTGCCAGTCGTTTGTTAGGGTAAGGATTGATAATTTCGATAACATTCAGACTGACGGGAATGCCAGAATCAGTATGTCCGCGCCATGCCAATTTCGCTCCAGAAAGAATATCCGGATAACGGAAACGGTTCCACCCTTTATCACTGCCATCACTTGCCGACCTGGCATCCCTGATATTCCAGCCTTCGATAAGATCGGTCTCATACGTGCCGCCATCTTCATATACAATTTCATATCGACCGATTTTTCGTGGAATATAATTCGGTGTCTCGAAGAAACACGTATGGAGAATCGATATCGTTCCGGCCATATTTTTATTGAAAACAAATGTAAATACCGGAAGATTGCGTCTCTCCGGTTTATCGGCTTTCGGATCGATAACGATGACATTATTGGATGTGCCTTGTTTAGCGGGCCGAATATTGAACATGGTATCTCGAATCGTAATGTTTCCTTCGGGGAGCGAACGGAGATCAAACAGAGGCCCCATATTGAATATACCATTGCCGGAACCCATATCAACGGTAGAGGAATTGACATAGTCACTGAGATCATAGGGATAAGAATTACATCCACTGCAAGTCTTTCTGATCCCCAATGAATCGGAAAGCGCCATGACATCCTTTCCCTTAGTATCCACGGCATATTCCGGGGACCAGCCGAGAACAAGGGAATACAATGTCGTTGCAGCAGGGGTAAGCGTATTCCAAAAATCCCAATCCGTTGATGCGATGCCATCTGCAGTTTTTTCCTTGATATCAATGGCCATTTTTTGAGCGACAACCGGTGAATGCCAAAGGCAACCAATAACCTCGAAACCCTTACTCTTGAAATACCCGATGCTCGGATAAGATTCTCTCGGCTGATAATGCCAGTCCATGATGATGATGTCCTTCGACATCGCATCGATTGCCGTATGAGTCACCCCGGAATTAAAGGATGGATTTCGACTGTTCGCCGGATAGTATTCCGATTGTAAGCTGTCCAGAAGCATGTCGCCCCAAATGGCTGTACGAATTCCCCTTCCTTTTAACCAACCATGAATCCTCTCAATGTCGATTGATAGGATCTCCGCCGGCAATTTTTTATTTTTCAGGGCATATAACGACAACCCTTTGATCTCATCATGGCCGATGAGAAAGGTAGACGGATGAAAGGTCTCAATGATTTCGTTATAATAGTCATAAAGGATATCATACGATTTCGGGTTGTCCGGATTATAAAAATTGGACCCCGACAGCACATCAAATTCCGTATCCTGGTTTTGGATCAGCTGTACCGAAATTCCCACCCAAACATCGAGGGAAAGGGTACGGGCGTATCGAACGATTTCAGCCATTTCCGTCCGTGACCAAAAGCGGTTACCCTTCCCTGTTTTCCACTCCTTGATATGCCGGGGGTAAAAATAAAAAATGATCGTATTGCCCCTTGCCCGGGAAACGGCGGCGAGATACCTTTTAAAGAAAGACACATCTCGAATGAAAGTCGGCATAATTTCGGTGAAATGAGCCCGTATCCTCAATTCCGGCCAGTCACGGATCGATGCGCAGGAGATACTCCATTCACTTTTCTTCCTCCCGATACGATCAAGCAAGGTATAAACACCAAACAAGCAACCTCTTTCATCCGTTCCGCGGATAATTATTTTCCGCGGAGCGATTTCCATCTTGAATCCTTCCGCTCGAAGATCGGATGAAGCATCGTCGAGGAGGATATAAATGCCGTCACGGGAAAGAGACTCCTCCATATGGAACCTGCCCATTTTCTTCCCCGTGCGTTCTTCTATTCCATTCGATAGAATGGCTGCGACATGCGACATATTGCTATGGATGGGCGTTCCGTTTTCCAACAAAAATCGACCCGACAGCTTTTTTTCCACCTTGGGTGGCATACAAAAAAAAGGAACGGTGTAATCCGGTTCTTTGAAAATAAGGGAATCGGATGAAATGAGGTCCTTTGGCCTTTCCGCTTGCGGTGCATGGAAGCGAATCAAATAGTCACCGGTATGACGGCCGCCGGAAACGATCATCTGTGGGTTGCTATAAAAATGAAAACCCTTCGTTCTGGCCCAAGTTACAGCACGGAAATCGGCGATATTAATCCCCCGGCTCCTGTCCATATCAATCAGTTCCATATCGAACATCGAACTGGAGACAACTATAGCGTTTTTATTTTTCAGAATAAACCGTCTGTTTTCGTCATTCGGTTTTTGGGGGAAAAATTGTAAGTCGTTCCCGGTTTCCGGCGCTGATTTTAATGCAGCCCCTCGATATAGATGATCCGGGAGGTCTACAATCGCATACTCAACACCTCCGGGCGCGTCGGGGATTGTGAAATCGAATCTGATTCGAATGGTATTCCCATTTTCGATCCAATAATCGATTGAACATGTTGCGCCGTTTTCCTCATTGCGCGCCGTCAGGGAATAGCGATCCCTCGATGGACTGGAAACAAGGGACATAGAAGTGCTCGGCCATGATCCTTGCAGCAAGTTTTCCCTGCCACCGTCAAGACGTCTTTTATAGATATGAAACTCCGATCCGATGTTTGATATGGCCTCTATGCCGTTACAAAGGACTCGAACTCCTGTTTTTTGATCTCCATGGAACTTCACTGGAAGTGGAGAATTCTGGTTTGGTAACGCCTCAACGCAGCAAATAGTTGAGTGCAACACGACGCATGCCAGAATAATGATGACCAGTAAAAAAAAGGCATCCCGATTATATTGTTTGAGAACTATTTTCATGATTTTCGGGAGGCGAGCACCATATTGTAGACTGCTATATGCTCCTGCACATAGCGCTGGAGATTAAACCTTTTATGAACATCATCGCGAGCTTTTTCCGAAAGAAGCGATCGCCTGTCCGGATTTCCGAGCAGCTCTTTTATTTTATCCGCCAAAACACCTGGTTCTCCCGGAGGCACCACAATTCCCGTTTTTCCATGGGAGATCAGTTCATCCGTCCCGCCGCCCGCTGTTGCTATTACAGGAACACCGGAAGCCATCGCTTCAAGCAGACTGTTTGATATGCCTTCGAGTATTCGCTGTGACCGGGTCAATAAAAGACAGATATCCATCAATGGATAAAATTCCTCTACATCTTTTCGATAACCAGTAAATAGTATCTTACCATTGAGTCCATTGTTGCTGACCATTTCCTTCATTCGATTCAGTTCAGGGCCGTCGCCGACAAAAAGGAATCCGACATCCGGGTATTCTTGGAGAACGATCTTGGCTGCACGAATGGCCGAATCATGATCCTTGTATCCGGAGAATGTGGCAACCATACCGATGATATGCTGAAATCGGTTGAGACCAAATTGCTTCTTGATTGTCTCCGTATCCTCTTCGGTTACCATGAAACGGTTGAAATCAACGCCATTGTATATTAACCGGAAGTTTGATTTCATTTTTCTAAACCGATTCATGAAACCCGCATGGGAGTTCGAAATAAGAATGTCGGCGATATGGGCTTCCAATCGTATGTTCAATCCGGTTAAAAAACTCTCGTCAGCCGCGTTGCGGATACTGGAGCAGACAACAGGCCGTCCAGCAACCTTCCCTGCAAGCAGGCCAAATAAGGCGCCAATATTGAGAAAACCATGGACGAAATGAATGTTTTTTTTTTCAATATGCCGGCGCATGGCCATTATGGGACTAAAATCGAACCGTTTCCTTCTGGGGAAACAATGAATATCAACCTGAAGATCCCGTATGATATCGGAGTAACCGGTTACGGCATTTTCCAAAACCCCTAGAGAAAGATTGTAGCCTCCGGTAATTGTCAGCCCCTTGATTAGCTCTACAAGCTGACGTTCAGCGCCTCCAGGGCGGAGGGAATCGATCACAAAAAAAATATTCATTTGATAATTTCTGCCTATGGATTCTATTATTTACTATTTTCCCAAAACAAATTTATAAGGTGGTTTTTCAGAAGTTCTCTGTTCTCCTTCCGATTTCGTATTGATGAAATCTGCATCGCTGTATATTCTTGCCCGTCTTGTAATTCAGACAGATATCCGTTTGGTTTTTGCTCTTTCCAACTATTCATGGCCTTTAAGAAATATTCATCCGTACTACCAATTCTTCTTGCAGGGTTACCACCGACGATAGAGTTGCTTTGCACATCTTTGGTCACCACGGCGCCAGCAGCGACAATGCTGTCTTTACATATTGTTACGTTTGGAAGAAGAATCGCGTTTTCACCTACATACGAATTATCTTCAACAATTATCTTTCCGAAAACCTGCAGATCGGGAATGACATGGCGATAGCACCAGCCGGGATTGTGTGTTAGGAATTTAACACCATTGGCTATTTGTACATGATTTCCTATTTTGATAAGGTATGGCTCGGAAGATAAATATTTTATTCCAAAGTAGCAGTCATTTCCGACCTGTGCACCTTGTTTTCTAAAATATTCTGCTATGGTGTATTCGTTGTATTTTCGCAATAAGAAGAAATTGTAGGCTTTCTTTACGATATTCATCATCTCAACCGACGCCTCAGTAAATCAAAACAGTAAATACGTGTCCGGGCACGATCAAATACTCACGAATTTTGAACGAAAATGGATTCACGATTTAGTGTTGCGAATATATTCTTCAAATATCTTTCGGGGAGCAATAGTTTAAGAAGAACAATCTTTATTAAACCCATGATCGTCACCATCAGATCAAAAATTCCCGCCGAAAAATTTTTATGCATGAATGCTGTATTAATTACATTTCGAATGTTATGCCCATACCGTGTATTAATAAAGCTCTTGATGAATTCAGATTTTCTGGAACGCACGATGAACACATTGATTATTCTCGTATTGAGTTCTGTATAAACTCGGCTTTTCACTGCCACTAAGATAGAAAAACCCAATCGATACTTACATCGCAACGTGAATTCATGGTCGGCATTGCCGTGCGGGAATCGCTTTTCGTCAAAAAGACCTGCCTTTTCGATAACAGCGACAGGAATTAAAAGTGACCTTCCCGGCAGACAGTCCGCTTCCACACAATCAACAAGATTCAGCCTGTCACTACCCACATAGTTTGCGTGGATGGTTTTCCGGAATCCTTTACGAATAGCCCCGGCGATATAAAATGTTGATGTTTCATTCTGATAAACCATCAGTGATCCGACAACCGCATTCGAGTGGTCTTGGGATACCTGCAGAAGAACGCTCAAAAAGTCTGGATCGAAAGTTGTATCATCATTCAATGTGAGGATATAATCACAACCCCTATTCCGTGCATATCGTATACCCTTGTTGATGCAACCCGTCCACCAAAGGTTCCCGTCTCCATGCAGTAAATGGACTTCTGGATATTCAGTCTGAATCGCATCCGATGTTCCATCTTGAGATCCATCATCAATCACAACGATATCTAAAGTGAAGTCCGCCCTCACAATTTCCTGCAGTTTTCTTAAACAAAAGAGCGTAATCTCCTTTCGATTAAACACGGGAATGATAGCAAATACGCGTTTCACTGGTTTTTCCTTACAATATCAACTTCCCCTGCCGAATGATTCCCAGGGCGATGATCGATATACAGACAAAAAGAGGTGATAATCAATAAGGTCAGCAGAAATTCCCTGTTGCCGAGCAAGTCGATGGTGCTGCCAACAAGAAAAACAATGACGGCTAAACTCAATCTCACCGCCAGAAGTGTCATGTCTCTGTTGCGGATGATTTCCATGATTTTCTTGAACGCTATTTTGCAAATAAAATAGAAGAATAAAATAAAACCGATACCACCGAATTCAGCCAGAATTTTTAAAAAAGAGTTATGCATGGGAATGGTATGTCTCTTTGTGAACATGTTGTATCCAATACCGAAAAATGGGGCGCTTGCAAACTCTCTAAACACCAGCTCATACTGATTGGCACGCTGTAGGAATGTCCCCTTGTCAAGAATTCTTTTCCCAATAATTTCAAAGGACAACATTGTATCAACAAGCAGGTAAACGAGAACGCCGCCAAGTATGAATAGATAGATCGCCACGAAAAGATTTCGTATATTCGATTTTGTCACGAGAAGCAGTAGTACCAATATCATCGCCAATATCGTAGCCCTTGAAAAGTTGATGGAAGACCCGATAATGAATAAAATTATCAACGTAACGCCATTCTTTGAACCGATAAGACCCCTCTTCATGCATAAATACGTGAACGGCACGTAAAGAAGGACGATGGCGGAATAGCTGATAACATCGTAAAACGGCCCATTAGTTCTAAAGAGCCTCATCCCTTCCGTCACGCTGTATTTGTTATACTGCCCGATCAGGTTATGCCCTGCCAGCATTTCGGCGATGCCGATCAGTGCGATGCAAAAACCACATGTGAGAATACACAAGGCAATACTGCGACTATCAACGGCGTCCTTGTTGTTCAGTAGAATATAGTACATCATTATGGCCGTCATGTACGTATCAAGAAAAAAAACGGCGCTTTGCCACTTTTCGAAATATGTTGGATTTATCAGCAAATTATAAAGAGCGAATATGACGAACATGCACCCGGATATAATAACCGCATCAAGATAAAACTTTCGCCGTAGGAGAAGATTCCAGAAAAAAAGCACCATGAACAATAAAATAACTATCGTCCGTAGCGGATCGACGTGGAAAATACCTTGGGGGAAAACGGTATCCCAGATACCGACAATGATGGCCCAGAAAGCGACTGCAAAGTATAGGAGGATTCTCATGGTTGCCAGTTAAAAAAAGAAATCATTCACCTATCTCAAGCCGAAAATCTATGTTTTCGAAATACTCGCCCGATAATATAAATACATGGCCGTAAAATACGAAACCCCCAACATCAATCGCGCTATCGAGGCGCCTAATGAACTGAAGAGGGGAACGAGGATCAGAAACGCGGCAACATTGACACCTCCCGATACGAAGGCCCCATTTCTTACCTCTCGCCCTTTTCCTTTTGCACAGAGGAATCGGTTAAACACATCTCCCATTCCATGTATTATCATCCCGAGTCCCAAAATATAAGCCAGCGACACAGCTCTGAGATAATTGGTGGTATAAAAAAAGATAATGACCTTGTCGATCAGCAGCACAAAAACGCCATATGAAACGAGTGACATGGCTGCCGTCATGAAAATAAGTCTTTCGGGAATCATTTGAATGGAAGCAAACTTTTCAAAAAAAGTTGTCGCGACGACTCCCGGAAGCAAGATCAACGGCGTCGATACGACAAGAGCAAGGTTAAAGAAACCGAGATCGGTATTGTTTGTAAAATAGCTGATCGAAAGCGCGCAAAGATAGGACGATGCAACGGCAGCAAGACTTCCCAGATACACCTGATAACCATACTTTTTATTCTCTGATTCCAGATAAACGAAATCCTCTAGAATATTGGAAAATTTTGGCTTCAAAGAGTATATGATAAGAATGTATACCAGATATGAGGAAAGCAAGAGGACAGTATAGGCAGAGAAGTAGGTTATTTTCGAGTACTTCGTCAAGAGCCCCAGCATCAGAATGTATAAAATCTTGGGAAGCACTCGTAGAATGCTGAGGGCATGAATGTTGTTGAGCCCCATCAGAACGTTTTCCAGAAACGTTTGAAACGGAAAAAGGATAAGCAGGAAAGCAAGAGACCGAATCGTACCACCGATTTTATCTTGAAACAACAAGTCCTGGAAAAAGGAGAACACATATATTATCCCAACAAAGATCAGCGATACCACAAAAGTGATTATCAACCCCGTACCGAGGAGATTCCTCCTTGCTTCATCATCATTTCTTCGGGCTAGAACCATACTCATCGAGACAAAATGGCCCGTACTCAGTATGACGAGAACGAAACTCGTAAGATTGACGAGATAACTGTAGTTTCCGTAATTCGCAGGAGTAAGGGATCTTGTAACGATGATACTTATGGCCAACCCGAAGAGCGTCTGAAGCACTGTGGCCGAATACAGGCTGGCTACCTGCTGGGTCTTTATATTTGAAATGCTTAAATATTTTTTCATGCTCACGAAACCGAAAATCGACTTATATCGTAAACAAACGCATTGTTTTTCGCCATATGCCATTCACCTGCCGATCCCCTTCCATATAACTTCACCATCTGGCGCTTCATTTCTGCGGCTGGTGATATCATAATTTCTTCACCACTCGCGCGGGATTGCCGGCGGCGATGCAATCCGAAGGTATATCCCTTGCCACAATGCTCCCGGCACCGATAACAGAGTTATCGCCAATTGTCACCCCTTTTAGAATGTATGAATCTGAACCTATCCATACATTTCTACCGATTTTTACGGGTTCAGCCGGGATATCGGTATCCGGCTCGCGATAGCGGTTGTATCTTTTATCAGGACTTATTGAGTGAAAATCATTGTCGGCAATGACAACATTTGATCCGATCAAGCAATATGCTCCTATCCAAACGCTTGTCTTTGAGCATATCGCCCCGCCGCTGATACCAACGTGATCGCCGATTATCAATTCCGCCTGTGCGGATTGTGTTCTCATGATAATCCTGTGATTAATCCCGATGGCATTATTCCGGGATCGAGAACGAAGAACGCAATGGTCACCGATGGCAATTTTACTGCCGGGAAATACAATGACCGCTGGCCAGCCGACAAATTTTATATTGCGACCCAGATCCAGTCGAAGATTCCTGACGGTAAAGGTAACAAGACGATTGGTGACGTTCTCTTCGACATTCAACAGTTTATTGAACAATTTATACAGGATCATTATGCGGCCTGTTCCATTTATAAAAATCCAGAATTCATTTCGATTCTCACCAAACCGTAGCAACGCATCCGGTCGCGATCAAGCGTTCATCAGCTGTCACCAATCGAGCGCCATTTGCGATGGCCGTCGCGACGATGATTCTGTCCACCATGTCCAGACTGGCATACGCAGCCAGACCGGAAGCTCGGTGCGCAATTTCCGGAGTGATGCCGTTCAGACTATATTTATTCGATTTCAATATCAAATCGACAAATTCGGAATATCCGACATCAATGGATACCTTTCCAGTTCCAATCATTGCGGCGATTTCCACCAAAGAAATTTCACAAAAAATGATACCGTCTTTTTGATTTGCCGATGCGATCTCACTTTTCGCCTTTGTTGAAAGCAATTCGGGTTTCAGGGCATCCCAGATGATCACATGGGTATCAAGGGCAATCATTGCTTCTCTTCTCGGATGGAAGTCTTTTGCATTACGATGTCTCCCATCGCCGCCCCTTTTCTCAATTCCCGAAGCGCCTCTCTGGCTGCCTGCATTTGGCAAGACGCCGGTGAAACCACCGCAACATTTTTTCCCCGCGATGTGATGACGATGCTTTCACCGCGTTCCACACGTTTCAAATAAGCCATTAGATTTTCTCTGAATTTACTGACGCCGATATATTCCATTGTGTTCGATCTCTTTCTGAATCCACCAAATGCTTACTTTTCCATATCGATCGATTGTATCCTAATCGACTGATTCAATTCTATTTTTCAGCTTAGTATTATATAGCTCCGCCCTCTCGCTTCCCAAATCCCATCCGAAAAACCAGGCAGCACAAAGACATTACGTTAAAAAAACAAGTATTGCTTCCGTTCGTCACGGGTGAATACAAAAAATCGAATTCTATTCCCAGTGAGTATTTCCATACTCCCGGGACATACTGAATCCATCGTCGGTTTTTGCATTTTCGCCGCGTTGCATACGCGAAAAATTTGCGAGATGATGATTTCCCGGCAATAGGGGGTGTCATGATTCAAGCCATGCGAACAGGGAATAATGATTCGGGCGGCGTTTTGCGGCGCATTGGACACCTGATTCAGGCATTGTTTCTGATGTTCCACAAGTTCCGTATTCACGTCCACACTTTGATCAGGTTTTTCGATATGAAGCATCGCCATTCAATTTTGTACAAATACATTGTACAAGTTTCACCAAAAAATCAATACTTTTATTGTTTTTTAAGCATATTAACACATACACACCAATCGTTGCGTTCACGAACAAAACGACATTGATCACATGACAGTGTTAGGATCGAATGAAAATCGGATTCGCAAGACGCTAATATTGACAGAATCTGGGTGCGAATCAAAGGTCCCTCCCACACAAACAATTGATTCGGCAAACATGCAAAAGATTGCACGATAGCCTTGACTATCGTGCAAATACTTGATAGATTGCCAACATGGAACGATACCTTGCGAAACCGATCCATGCCGACCTTGCCAAAAAAATGGTAATCCTTACCGGACCGCGACAAGTGGGCAAAACCTGGCTCGCCAAGAAACTGATGCCGGAATTCAAAAATCCATATTACTTGAATTACGACAGCGCGGACAACGCCCGAATCGTTCACACCCAGAGCTGGCCCTTGCAGGCCGATATGCTGATCCTGGATGAAATCCACAAAATGAAAGGCTGGAAGATGTTCGTCAAGGGCGTTTATGATACGCGCCCTGCCGATCAGGCGATCATGATTACGGGGAGCTCCAGGCTGGAGACCTTCCGGCAGTCGGGCGAATCCCTTGCCGGAAGATATTTCCATTACCGCCTGCATCCTTTGTCCGTCCGAGAATTGCGCAATTCCATGCAACCCCGGGAAGCCATAGATACCCTGAATCGCCTGGGAGGATTCCCCGAGCCTTTGCTCTCTGGATCCGACACGGAGGCGGCGCGATGGCGAAACCAATACCATACCGACCTCATCCGGGAAGACATCCTGGAATTCAGTAAAATTCAAGAAGTCCGGGCGATCCGGCTGCTGGTGGAACTGTTGCGCTCCAGAGTCGGCTCACCACTTTCCTACACTTCTCTTGCCGGTGATCTGCAGATCGCCCCCAACACCGTGCGTAAATATATCGACATTCTGGAGAGTCTCTTCGTAATCTTTCGCATCCGTCCGTTCCACAATAATGTGGCGAGGGCCGTTCTCCGCGAGCCGAAGGTGTATTTCTACGACACTGGATTCATCAAAGGCGATGATGGGGTCCGGCTGGAAAACACCTGTGCCGCATGCATTCTGAAGCATGTCCATTATCAGCAGGATACCATGGGCGAAAATGTTTCCCTGAATTATATAAAGACACGGGACGGCAAGGAAATCGATTTCGTGATTTGCCGCGATGATCTGGCGCTTCAGCTGATCGAAGTCAAATTATCGGATGACAAGCCTTCCAATGCCTTGCGTCTTTTTGCTGCAAAATATCCCGCCTCATCGGCAGTTCAACTCGTCCATAACCTCAGAAAGGAGCTGCACTTGGATGGCGTTTCCGTGTTGTCGGCCGGTCAGTGGCTTGGTGAGCTGGATGCGTGACTGCAATTTCGAATTCAGAATTACGAATGGCCGACTACAACCTCTTGTGTTTACGTAACTCTTGACACACCACCGTCTTTATCATATCCTGATTTCCCAAGACAGCCGGTTCATGGTTGACGGTTCCGCAAATCGATGGGCAGACATTTGTCTTTTTCTTTTGATTACGGGAGTTTCATCTTGAAGATACTGATCATCGCCAATCCGATCTCCACCGGAGGCGATGCGGGCAAAAGAGCCGGCCAGCTTACCGCCATTCTGGAACAGCGCGGGCACAGGGTTGAGCAATATCTCACGCGATTTGCCGGCGACGGTAAAGAGCGTGTATCCCGGGCAACGGACGGCGTCGACCGCATTGTCATTGTAGGGGGTGACGGCACCTTCAATGAAGTCCTGAACGGCATTCCCACCGGTTTTTCCATTCCCGTCATCCAGTTGCCAACCGGCAACGCCAATCTCCTCGCCCACGACCTTTCCTTACCCCGAAACCCCATGGATACGGCGAACTTGTTGGAAAACGGCCGCATCATCATGGCGGACACCGGCACGATGAACCATCTGAAGTTCATCATGATCGCCAGCGCAGGGTTTGACGCTCGGGTGACCGAGGAATTGAAAAAAATCCGAACCGGAAGGGCGAGCAACTTCAGTTATGTTCTACCGGTCCTGCGGACGCTCCGGAAAAGGGAACGCACATGGTTCAACGTCGTTGTGGATGACCGGGTTTTCGCCAGGGGACAGTGGGTGATCGTATCCAAAACCCGCACTTACGGGTCCATTTGCGAGATGGCCTTCGACGCCGGCGTCGCCACCGGTGTGCTGGATATTATCGTGCTGCCCGGAGAAAGCGCCGGAGCGTCGTTGTTGTACTTTTTGATGGCGAAATTCAGTCGCATCACCAGACTGAAAAATGTCGGATATCTCAAGGGCAAAAAGGTTACCATTACGGCGGGCGGGCCGATTCCCATGGAAGTGGATGGCGACTTCGCCGGAAGATATCCCGAAGTGACGATCGAACTCCATCCGGCCAGCCTTCCCCTTGTTGTTCCGCGCCACTATCGAGGCCGGACTTAGGGGTATCGGCTAGGGTGTTGATGGAAAACGGATATGGGTCCGAGATGCGCCACACGATCCTGCCCGGTCTCGTAAACGGACCCGCGAACGGAATCAATGAAATAAGAAACAACGATATAAATCGTTGCTAACCAAATATCGTTTCAACACTACCCAAATTCTACCAGGGGAGTGTATACGTTTACATTCACGCTCACGAGCACGGACAGAAATCGGGAAGAACTCAAAATGATTTTACATAACCCCACAAAAGGATACTGCGCATGAAACGAACAACCAAGCTCCTCATCCCCCTGCTGTTGCTGTTGTGTGGTTACGGAGTCGGAAATGCGGCTGATAACGAGGCCGTGACGGTCACCGGCATGGCGGCGACTTCCAACCCCAATGCCCGCGATCAAGCCCTGAAAGACGCCTTCCGGATGGCCATTGAAAGAGCAGTGGGTGTCAATGTGTCCGCCGATTCCATCGTAAAGAACAATGCGCTGTTGAAAGATGAAATCTATGCCCATTCCGAGGGATTCATCGAAAAATGGGACATTGCCAAAGAGGAAAAGAGCCAGGGCATGCTGACCCTGACGGTCAAGGCCTGGGTCCGGGAAGGCCGGCTGAATAAATCCTTGTTTTTAAACGGTCTGGATGTGAACAAACTCTATTCCTGGATTGGAGAACCTCGCGTCCTGATCATGATGCAGGAATTCACCGACGGCCAGGCTTCGGAATTGGGTCTCGCCCAAACCGAGATTGAGAATGAATTCATCGAAAAGGGTATCGATGTCTTCAACCAGATGCAAATTGCGGAAATCAATGATCGGGACAAGGAACTTTCCTTCAAGGATGCCAAGACCGCCGTCACCCTTGGTAAACGCTATGGGGCTGAAATCGTCGTGGCGGGTAAGTGCATCGCCAATTTCAGCCGGGAGCTGCCCATCGGTCAGTTCAAGATGAATTTCTATTCCACGATCCTGCAGATACGCGCTTACAGCACGGCAACGGGCAAGCTTATCCATTCCGCCAATTACAGCAGCCCCAAAGGAAGCGATACAAGCGCCATGGGCAAGTTCGACGCTGCCGTCAATTCCGTCAAGGCCACCCTGGAAACCTCGAAATCCGATATCCTGTATCGGATCGTTAAAAACTGGTACGACGATTTTTCAAAACCCAAAACCTATCAGGTCATCGTCCAGAATCTGACGTATGAGGATCTGGAAAAACTGAAGCAGCAGTTGTACACCTTCGAAGGTTTTCAGAAGCTGATGGTGCGAAGCTTTGCCAACAACATCGCCGAAATCGACGTCCGTTATGAAAGCCTGCGGGGCGACTTCATGGGGGATATCCAAAAAGCGGACTTCCCCTATACCATAACCCGACAGGAACAGAACCGAATCCATTTGGAGCGTAAAAAAAGATGAAATCGAAACTACTTTATGGCGTAGCGGCCATCTGCCTGGGGATTTTTGCAAGCAGGACGAACGCGGCTTCCCTGTTTTCGGATGTCATTAAAAACAAAACCCGCATCATGATCGTCATTTCCAATGGCGGCAATGCCGGAGATTTTGTCGATTATGCCGAAAACCTCCTCAAGAAAGGCTTCAAACAAAAGGGAGCGGCCATCATCAACCCGGAAATCATGAAAAAAATCAAGGAAGACAAATTGCTCTGGCAGGCAATCCAGAACGGCAATGCAACCGCCATGGCGAGAATCAGCACCGACTACGGTGCCGTGATTCTGGTCCGGGGCACCTTGTCCGTCGACGCCCGACAGCGGTTCGCCGCCTCCTGGGAAGGCTCGGCCTCCCTCAGCCTCCTGGCCGTGGACACCAAGACGGCGGAGGAAATCGCCAACATAACCAGCGATCCACTGGGAACTACCATGAACCCGGCGCCCATGGAGGATTCGCCGCTGATCGCCAAACAGGTCGCGGTGCAAAAAGTGTGCGACAATGTCCTGCTGAAAGCCGGGCTGCGTTCCGGCGACGATGATATTACCGGCGCCGCAACTGTTCAGCTGGAATTGTACGACGTATTCAACCTGAACGACACACCCACCGCCCTCATCTTTTCCATGGACGGCAAAAAACTGTTCGTCGCTTCCGGCAGCACCATTCAGACGTGGGGACTTTTCGAGCGCAAGGTTGTGAACACCCTCCAACTGGATGATGGTGTTTCCGTATTGGATGTCAGTCCCAATGGTCGCTATCTTTCGGCATCCGATGCAGACGGTGTCCTGTACATCTGGGATATCAGCAGCTTCGACATCAAAACGAAAACGGAAACCGCCGCCGGAGCGGCCACAGCCATGGCCTTCAAACCCAATTCTGCGACCGTGGCCATCGCCGGAGATGACTACAAGATACACCTGGTAAGCATCCTGAACGGAAAGGAAACCGCTGTATTCGAAGGACATCAGGATACGATCAACTCCCTGGCCTTCACACCCAATGGCGATCATCTGATTTCGGCATCCCAGGATCTGTCCACTAGGTGGTGGGACGTGAATGTCAAACGCGAAAAAAAAGCGCTGACCGAGAATACCGACAAACTGCTGCGCATGTCTCTGAGCCAGGACGGATCTCTGGTGGCCCTGAGTACGGTGGACATTCATATCGACCTGATGCGCAACACACGCAAAGATATCCGTCACATTAAAATTCGCAACACGGTGACCGGAGAGGAAATACGAACCCTGGACGGACACAGCAAGGATATCACGACCCTTTGCTTTCATGCCAGCAAACGGTTTCTGGCATCCGGCGCGATTGACGACACCGTCCGCATTTGGGACGTACAGAAAGGCGACATGGTGTCGCAGCAGGATTTGAACGGCGATGTCATCCAGGTGGCATTCAGCCGGGACAGCAAATGGTTGGCGGCCTTATCCGCTGACAACAAGTTGACCGTCTGGAAACTACGATGAACGAAGGCAAACGACACCCAATTAACCACAAACAAAGAAAGGGAGGAGCGATGAAAACAAACAGAATTCTTGCGGTGACATTGACTGTTGTACTTCTTTTGGCGGGTGTGACCTCGGCGTTTGCGAAAATTGACGCCCTGGAAGGCCGCAAGGCGGTCACCGCCAATGCGAGCTACCAGATCACTTCGATTGACAATCAGGACGACGATGCAAAGACGACCATGCTGACCTTGGGATTCAGCTATTTTCCCAAAAATTTCCTGGAAACTAAATTTGCCCTTATGGCCATGAAAATGGATTCCGGAGACTTCGATGCCACGATTTACAGCGCGGTCGGAGTGGCCAATTACAACTATTTCAGACCCGGATCGGTTGTCGTGCCCTACATCGGTATTCAACTCGGTCTATCCGGATACGATGCCGGTGGATATGATGATACTAGTTTCGCCTATGGGGGCCAAGGCGGCGCGAAATTCTTCCTGAGCGAGGATTTAAGTCTCAACCTGGAATTAAACTACCTGATCACCAAAGTCAACGGTGGCGAGGGGGAAGACGTGGACGTAAAAAACACCAGCCTGCTGGTGGGTTTTTCCTACTACTTCTAAACCCCCAATTGCGATAAAGGACACGAAGAGCCTTGCATTCTACCGGTTGCGCCGGCAATGAAAGACTTCTCTTCGTGTCCTTACGCCCTTCCTGATAGAAACAAATTTTTCCACCGCAGAGCACGCTAAGAAACGCAGAGGGTTTTCGGATTATCCCTGCCCCAAGGCTTTTCTTGGCGATCTTGGCGTCCTTGAGTGCTGCGGGCGGTTACTTCTTTTCCACCGCAGAATATCAGACGGTCGATCATTTGGCGATGCGCTTCTCCAACCATGTCCAGATGGTGGCAAATGTTTCATCCCGGTTGATTTCGTTGAAATTTTCGTGGAAGTTGTTTTCATGAACGATCATGGTCAACAGCTTTCCGGAAATGGCTTTCAGGGCAGTCTGAGAAGCCGCGGAATCCGCCAGCTCATCGGCGCCCGCGATAACGGCGAAAAGGGGAAACTTGTCCCAATTCTTCATATTCGCCAGCACCCAGGCCTGCGTTTTCTCACTTTCCACACCCAGCTTTGCCGAAACCTTCGTTCCTCGAAGCCCTTTTTGTTCGTCCTGGTGATGACGCCGGGTGATCGTTTCATCTCGGGTGAGCTGGTCCGTCAAGTCCGGCGGTTTGATGGAGAAGGTGGGGGATAGGCGCGCAATGACCTTGGAGATCATCTTCAACACTTCGGATATCTTGACCCGGTTCACAAGCCAGGGAGAGGAAATGATAAATCCGCGGATATCTTCGTTCTTCCCGACCGTCAATCCATAGTACAGGGAAATGAGGGCCCCGTTGGAATGGGAGATGATGAAAACCGGTTTTCCCGGATGGCGTGTTTTCACCCATTCATAAAATTTTTGGACATCCTTGACATACACATCGTAGGAATCGATATGGAAAAATATCTTTCCACCGGGATTGTGCTTGTCGTAAGTCCCGTGATGGCGCATATCCGGCGCATAGGTGGCGACCCCCTTTTCCTTGAAATAGAGCGCCGGTGTAACCCAGTCACCGCCATGGGCCAGACCGCCGTGTATTGCGATCATGACGGCTTTGGGTTCCGTTTCCGGAAGCCATTCATACACCAGGAGATTCGTCGATCCGTCTGCCTGAAAAAGTTCCGTTTTCGTTTCCGAAAAATTCATACCACCCCCTCCTTTTGTTGCTCCAGGTCTCGGTAAAACCGGATATGGTTGCGCACTGCATGAACCCGCGATTTTCGTCGGAAATATTGTGTTTGATTGTTGTTCGAGACTTATCCGAAAGGAACGAGCGTGTCAAGGTATAGGTAAATATGGATATTCGCTGATAGAAAAAAACAGTTGACTTGCATATACGGCAGTTGATATATCGCTAAGTACAACTTTACACTTATTAGTACATTTAATATGAAATAAGATAGATACATAAATTTAACTAAATGCCGATATGGCGATCGGCGCGGAGGCGTTATGAAACTTTGGTCGCGGGGTTTGGGAAGAACGGAAGTGATGATGGACTTCCGGTATTACAAACTGCTCCGGGAACCCGGGAGCCGGGATTTGTTCATCATCGGACGCATGCGCGATCCCGTGAACTGGGAATTTCGCATTACACTGCAACCCGAGGATCTACCGGGATTCATGAAAATTTTTTTCCAATTCGCCATGCTCAAATTCATCCTTCGGAACAGTCACCGTTACATCATCGATCTTTTCCGGAGGAAACCATCCATGGAAGATGAGCTGGAAAACCTGGAGGAACGCGTCAGCGCGGCCTACGAACAGGTGATGACCGGTGGTAGACCCGGCCGGAGGACCGTGGCGTTGTAGGAAGAAACATGCGTTATGGCCTCTTGTTCAAACCGACTTCCAACATACCAAATAGGATTGAAAACAATGGCGGATTATGACGTAATCATCATCGGCGGCGGGATCAACGGTCTCGTCTGCTCGGCGTATCTGGCCAAGGCCGGTCTTAAAACCCTGGTGCTGGAAGCCAGAGGACAATGCGGCACTCACTGTGACACCAGCGAGCCCGGAATTCCGGGATTTCTCCACAACCTCCACGCCACCTGGCTGATCAGCGCCATGAGTCCTGCCATGGCGGATTTGGAACTGGAAAAATTCGGACTGGAATGGCGGGCCACCCGATATGCCTTCGGCAAGACTTTTGACGACGGCACCAATGTCCTGATCGGTAACGATCCCGCCGATACCCTGGCCAACTGGAAAAAGCATTCGGCCCAGGATGCCGCATTGTTGGAAAAAGCCCTTGCCTTCATGTTGCCACGCCTGCCGGAACTTGTCGACGCCATGCATACCTGGATTTATACCGCACCGGACCTGGCAAAAGAACGGGCCCTGGGGGGGCTGTTTGAGGACTTCCTCAATTCCCTGGGAGTCCCCGTCCGATTTGCAGACATTCTCAAGCTGAACGGATTCGATACCCTGGATCTGATGTATCAATCGGAACATATCAAAACCACCATTCAGGCACTGTCATGGCTAGCCGGCTTCCCACCCATTCATCCCCGGGTGGGAACCATGGGGGCCACGGTTTTCGGCAATTTCACCGGCCCCTTGTTTCCGGTGCATACGGCAAAAGGCGGTTCCCACGGCCTGACCCATGCCCTGGTCAAGGCGGCCCTGTCCCAGGGTGTCACCATCCTCCCGTGTTGCCCGGTGAAACGAATCCTTGTCAAGAGCGGCGTTGCCGAGTCAGTGAGGCTGTCGGAGCATGCCGTCTATCCCAACGAAACTTTCAGCGCCAAAAGGATCGTGAGCAATCTCACGGTGGTGCCCACGTTTATCGACCTGGTGGGAGAGGAACACCTTCCCGCCGACCTGGCGCATCGAATCAAGGGCTTCTGCTACGAGGACCAGAACATCATCGTGGTCAATTATGCCCTGGACCAGGCGCCCCAATTCCGTTCGGCCGCGTTCGACGAGGGGATTCAACAGACCTTCATGGGGTATTTCGGCGGCGGCACCAGCCAGGCCATGCGGGGCATCATGGAGAGCATCCACAACAAAACTATTTACGACGAAATTATCGTGAATTGGTATGTGCCGACCCTGGCCGATCCCGGCCAGGCGCCGCAGGGCTGCCATGTGGTCAATACCTGGTTGGATGTACCCCCGAACCCCGCCGTCTGGAAGGGGAAACGCATTTCAAATGGATTCCACGCCTGGGATGAATTGAAGTTCTCCCTGGCGGATGAGATCGACGCTGCCTGGGAGCGATATGCGCCCGGATTCAGAGCCCATATCAAGGAGCGGATCATATACTCCCCACTGGATCAGTTCCGTAACAACCCCTCGGCCGTGATGGGAACCTGGGCAGGGGGCAGCATGATCCCCGAACAGTTCTACGAAAACCGGCCGGTTCCCGGCGTGCTGAAAGGCGGAGGCTCCAGAACCTGTATCGATCATCTGTATTTGTCCAACTCCGTGCATGTATTCGGCAATTCTCTCTTGTCCTCCGGATATATGACCGCCTGCGAAGTGGCCGAGGACGCCGGTGTAAGGGATCAATCCTGGTGGCGGGCCAAGGCTTTCAACTGGTATATGGAAAACGCCCCGCGGATTCCCATGCATTTGGGAAAGGGAGGTGCATCATGACGATACCCTTTTACGATGTGATCGTGATCGGGGCCGGTCCCAACGGCTTGATCTGCAGCGCTTATCTGGCGCGAACCGGCCTGAAGGTGGTCCTCCTGGAGCGACGTCATGAAACCGGCGGCGGCCTGGAAACCCTGGAATTCGGCGGCTTCAAATTCAACCTCCACGCCATCTATCATCTCATGGCGCAGGTCATGCCGGCCTTCCGTGACCTTGATCTATCCTCCAGAGGGCTGCGTTATGTCGTTCCCGAAGTCCAGGTGGCCTATTTGACGAAAGATCAGCCGCCGTTGCTGTTCTATCATGACCCCTTGCGCACCATCCAACACATCTCCCGCCGATATTCCCCCCGGGAAGGAGAGAAATACGCCCGCATGTACGAAGATTTCAAAGCCTTCTCCGAGAAAATTCTGATGCCGCTGACCTATGTGCCGCCCATACCGGCCATGGATCAGTTTTTGCTGCTGGAAAAAGCAGTAGATACGGTCGGCAGACGTTTCAACGCCATTGCGGATTTGACCGCCATCGAAATACTCGACCGCTATGGTTTCGAAGAACCCATCAAGGCCGCCCTCCTGAACCTGTTCCTGATGTGGGGACTTTCACCTTTTGAAGCCATTGGCTATCTGCTACCCCTGTACATCTATCGCATGACCAACACCGCCTTGTGCGTCGGCGGCTCGCACCGTCTTTCTTCGGCCCTCCATAAAACCCTGGTTCAGGCCGGCGGTATCATCCTGGATTCTTCCGAAGTCCGACGAGTGAAGGTTTCGGGCGGAAAAGCCTGCGGTGTCATCCTCGCCGACGGCGGCGAAATAGACTCCCGCGCGGTGGTATCCACCCTGGACCCCAAACAAAGCTTCCTGGATTTCTTTGAGGAACATCAATTGCCGGAGCATGTGGTGGAAAGCGCCAAACGGTGGGAGTGGGAAAAATCCACTTTTTTCGGAGTGCATACGGCCTTGAAGGAAGCGCCCCGTTACCTTGCCGCGCAAGGGAATGGGGATGCGGACCGGGCCATGATCACCTTCCTCGGAGTCCGGGATACGGACCAGTTGCTGGATCACATGGAAGAACTGGAAAGCGGGAAGCTGCCCACCGAATTCCTGGGCCATACCACCTGCGCGTCCCTCTTTGATCCGCTGCAGGCTTTCGACGGCTATCATACCGGACGTTGGGAATCCCTCGTGCCGTTTGAGTGCGATTGGGAAAAGCGCAAGGACGAATATGCGAACCAATGCCTCAACGCCTGGCGACAGTACGCCCCTAATCTGGATCCGCTGCACACCATTGCCTACCCCCCCACCTACATCGAAAAGAAATTGCGCAATATGGTGCGGGGG
The DNA here is from genome assembly GCA_041740615.1 of Desulfobacterales bacterium. Taxonomy (GTDB): domain Bacteria; phylum Desulfobacterota; class Desulfobacteria; order Desulfobacterales; family SURF-7; genus DYJD01. The sequence continues at coordinate 27,623 of JBGSLR010000058.1, read as the reverse complement.
TCATTCAAGCACGGCGCCTATCTGCCCCTGCAAATGGGATATTTCCGCCCCAACGACGCCTGCTCCCGAACCTACACGCCCCTTGCCGGTTACTATGTCTGCGGCGCAAGCGTTTACCCGGGAGGTATGATCCTGGGGGGCGGCGGATATATCGGCGCCAACATCATCGCCGAAGACCTCGGCGTGCAAAAAACGTGGGAAGAACCGGCCATGGTAAAGCAGGCCCGGCAATCCGGCTTTATGGCGATGTAAACAGGGAATGCCGTAATCTTTCCCTTATCATGTCTCACGGCGCTCTACCCATGGCTGATGGGGATGGTGATAACGAACTCGGTTCCGATTCCCGGTTTGCTGTCGAATTCGATCCGCCCTTTCAGGGTCTGGGTGATCAGGTTGTGAACGACGTGCATCCCGAGACCGATACCTCCCCGGTTTCGTTTGGTTGTATAGAAAGGGTCAAACAATCGATGCATGGATATTTCATCCATGCCTTTGCCGGTGTCTCGATAGGTATAAAAAAGGGTATCCTGTTTTTTCTCCACCTTGATCACAATGGTTCCTTTTGTCCGGTTTTCAAATCCATGGATCAGGGAGTTGATGATCAAATTGGTGGTAATCTGTGAAAAAGCGCCTGGGTAACTGTCGATCTCAAGATCCTCCGGGCAGTCGATGGTGATGGTATGATCGGTCCGTTTGTATTTTGGCCGCAGACTGTTCACGGTATCTTCGATATTGGTGCGGATATTGAAAAGCCTCTTTTCTTCCACCATCTGATCCAACGCGACATTTTTAAAACTATTCAACAACGCCGCCGCCCGCTCCAGGTTGGACTCCACCATGGAAGAGGCTTCCACTATCTTTTTTGCATATTTTGAAATCTCAATGGATGACGGTTGCCGGGAATGGAGGAGCGCATCAAACTCGCGGGTCTTATCGGACAGGTAGGAGGCGGACATCAAACCAACGCCCAGCGGCGTACTGATTTCATGCGCCACCCCGGCGACCATTTCTCCAAGGGTTGCCAGTTTTTCCGAACGCAGAAGCTGCTCCGCCGTCTGCTTGCGCTCGGTTATATCCCGGGTGACACCGATGATGCCGGAGGGTTGCCCGGTCGAATCGTAAATGAAATTTGCTTCCACTTCGCACCAGACAGTGGAGCCGTCCTTACAGTACAGCTCGACCTCCACTTTTCGGGGCCTGTCAGGGGGTTTTTGCCCCTTGTTGTGCAGCTCCAATTCTTCCACCAGGGCTTTGATCGTGATGTCATATGACGACTGCGGCATGATGTCATCCACCCGATGCGTGAGCGCTTCTTCGACGCTGTACCCTCGAATTCGTTTCACCGAAGGACTGATGTAGCTGAATTTCATGTCCAAATCCGCGGTCCAGATGTTGTCGGCCACCGTATCCGCGAGGAAACGATACCGCTTTTCACTTTCTTTCAGCAGTTCCTCGGTTTGTTTGCGCTCTTCGATTTCCAATTCGATTTGGGCCTTTGACGCCAACAATTTTGAATGTTCGCTTTCCAATGCGCCGGTCAGCGCCATTTCTTTTTGATGCGTGGATACGAGCCCCCTGACCAATACGGCGACGGAAATTGCAACCATCGCGTTCAGCAGCATAAAATTGGCGCCGGCAGCGATCATGATTTCATTGTTGTTGAAAAAGGGGAAGGAGTGGCCGAATACGCCTGTCTTGATTGACCAACCGACCAGGGTGAGGGTGACGGCATTTAGAACCAGTGCGCCTACTGTCGCTCTTGCCCCGAGAAAAACGGCAACCAGAATGGCGAATGCAAAAAGCCAGGCAGGACCGCCGCTTAACGGACCTACGGAAATAATGACGACCAGGCCGACCCCATACACCAACAGTAAAACGATTACGGCACGGATCCAATATCCAAGCCACCGGGATACCAGCAGGCCCACTCCGGATATCCAAACCAGGGTGTCAAATATCAACAACCCCCACATGTTTTCTTTGACGGCCAGTATCGACACGGGAATAAACACCAAAAGGCCGATGAGCAATCCTGTCAACACAAACAGAAAGAGGATACGGGCGCGCCAGTAGGCGAGGTCGACATTCTGGATTGCTTCCGAAGATATCATCCCACGGATGGAAAAGGATTCCAATTTTTGAAAGCTATCGATCATTTTTTTGAACCGAACCGCCATTTGCATGGATTAAACGATCCATGCAAACAATGTCAAGTGTTATTCCGGATGGCATAATGGCATAACCCATTATAATAACATATTGATATAAATTATTTTTGCCATAAACATCAGCCCGTCGTCCTGTTTTCGGTCCACGGATTGGATCCCTGGACTGGATTCCTTGACGAAACCGCATCCGTATTCTATACTTTCATATCTGTCCGATAATTCAGTCCTGAATAGCGACTGCCCGTCGGCCCATGCACGTTCATGGATCGGGAATGATATTCACCTGACGCGTGTTCACCCACACTGGTTTCGCATTTTAATAACAATCCGGGGGAACCCTTATGTGTCATATCGGGAACCCGCATCATTGGAAAATCCTTGTCATCGACGACGAGCCGGATATCCGGGAGGTTCTGGAAATGACCCTGCAGGATAGCGGCTATCAGGTATGGAGCGCTGAAAACGGCGAAGCCGGCCTTATAAAATGCAATCAGTTGACCCCACAACTCCTCATCACCGATATCAGAATGCCGGGGATGGATGGGTTACAGCTGCTGGAGGTTGTCAAAAAACGGCATCCCAACATCCAGGCCATTGTAATGACGGCCTTCGCTGAAATGGATTTGGCGGTAAAAGCGCTTCAGTTGGATGCCTCCGACTTTATCACCAAACCCATCAACGATGCCGCATTGCACATGGCGCTGAAAAGAGCCATGGAGCGCTACGAGGCCAGGCAACGTCTGGCCGAACATACGGCCTTGCTGGAACAGGAAAAGGCCCAGACCGATCAGGAGTTGATCAAAACCCTGGCCTTTCAACGAAACCTCATCGAAAGCTCCATGGACGGCATCATGGGGTGCGACGAGACCGGCAAAGTGGTCATTTTCAATAAATGCATGGAACAAATGCTTGGATACGGGAGAGCCGAAGTATTGCAGCGGATGTCCCTGCAACAGTTTTTCCCGCAGGAAGAACGGGCGCGTTTTGCGGCGGCGTTGGTGGAAAAACGCTACGGCGGCGCCGGCAAATTGATGCTGTTTGAAAGTCTGCTGATCCGGAAAGATCAGTCCACCATTCCGGTACAGACGTCGGCCGCCACCTTGCCGGAGTCCGGAGATGCACATGGAACAGTTTGCTTTTTCAGAGACTTACGTGAAATCCGCAGGTTAGAGCAGGACATGGCGGACCAGGCGCGCATCCTCCATCAAGACAAGATTATTTCCCTGGGTCGCCTGGCGGCCAGCGTGGTCCACGAGATCAACAACCCCCTTACCGGCGTCCTCAACTACATCCGCCTGATGATACGCGTTCTGGAACGCGGCCCTCTGGATACGGTACGACAAGAAAAATTTTCAACCTACCTGCGGCTGGTAGAAACTGAGGTCGCGCGATGCGCCGGTATCGTATCCAACCTCCTGACCTTTTCTCGCAAAAGCCCACCTGCCATGAGCGCGGTGCGGATTGCGGATCTGTTTGAAAAATCCATTTCCCTGAGCCGGCATAAGATGGAGCTTCAACATATCGAGCTGGTTACCGGGGTCGATGACCAACTGCCGACCATCAGGGGCGATTTCAATCAACTGCAGCAATGTCTCCTGAATTTGATTTTCAATGCCGTTGACGCCATGCCACGGGGCGGCATTCTGGAGATGGACGGAAGATTACAGCAAGATTCCGGATCGGTGATGATTCGAGTAAAAGATACCGGCAGCGGTATTCGTCCGGAAGATCTGCCGCATGTATTCGAACCGTTTTATACGACCAAAACGGAAGGCTATGGGGTGGGCCTTGGGCTTTCCACCGTTTATGGTATTGTGGAACGACACGGCGGATCGATCGTGGTTGAAAGTGCGCCCGGTAAGGGCACCTGTTTTACGCTTTCTTTTCCAACCCACACCATGGGGAGACCTGATTCCGGATATGACCCTTTTTGATGAACCCGCATTTACCATCGCCTGCGCCCAATGGGTAAGCCTGTTGGACCAGTTGGATATCGGCGCCTTCACCATCGACCGTCGGCGAAGGATCACCAGTTTTAATCAGAGCGTACAGGCCTTGACCGGCGTTCATCCCGAAACGGCCATGGGAAAGGATTGCCGCTGGGTGTTTGGAATGATTCCCTGTTACATGGAATGTCCGTTTCACGAGGTCGACCATTCACAACCCGAGGCCTCCGTGGAACTGGTGGATAGCGACTCCTGCCGGCATTACGTCACGCGGATAGCAACACCCCTGTATGGAACGAATCATCAAATCGCCGGCTGCCTGACCATTCTTCATGACCATTCTCCTCTCGCCAATTTGGTCAATAAGTTGAACTACGAGAAACGCAGCCTGAAGCTGATACTGGATAATCTGGATATCGGCATTTTTACGGTGAACCGCGGCGGCCTGCTGACTTTTTTCAACCAGGCCGCGGAAAAAATTTCCGGCTATACCCGGCGTCAACTGCTCGGCAAACACTGCAACCATATTTTCCAAGCCGAAGGCAACCATGACACCGCCTTTCTGAAGGCCGTCATGCGGGACGGCAATCCGCGAAGCACCAGTCAGGGCGGCATCAAGGCACCGCAAGGCGAAACCATCCCCATTAAGGCCAATTATCTTCCTCTTCGGAACGAAAAAGGAGAGATTTGCGGCGGACTGGCGACGTTCCAGGACCTTACCCTCATCCATCAGCTCAATCAAGCCATTCACGACCGCTATACGTTTCACGACATGATCGGGAAAGCACCCGCCATGCTGAAAATTTTTGAAATGACCACAGTGGTGGCGGCCACCGACGCCACCGTGCTGCTGGAGGGTCCCACCGGAACCGGCAAGGACCTGCTGGCGAAAATCATCCATTCCAACAGCCGACGGGCAGACAAACCCATGGTCAAGGTCAACTGCGCAGCCCTTCCCGACAGTCTGCTGGAATCGGAGTTCTTCGGTTACGCCAAAGGCGCCTTTACCGGCGCGGACAAGGATAAGCCGGGACGCTTTACGGAAGCGGACGGCGGCACCATCTTTCTGGACGAGATCGGTGATCTACCCCTTTCCCTCCAGGCCAAATTGCTGCGGGTCATCGAAGAGAAGGAGTTTTACCCGCTGGGAGGGCGCCAGACCCGCAAAGTGGATGTCCGCATCATCTCCGCCACCAACCAGGACTTGGCGCGTCTCATTTCGGAAGGCCGCTTTCGAGAAGATTTATATTATCGTCTCAATGTGGTGCGCATCGATCTGCCGCCCTTGAAAGACCGGCTGTCCGATCTGCCCATGCTCATTGCATACATGGTCCGCCGCCTTTGCCTGGCCATGGGAAAACCGGTGCCGACCATTTCCCAAGAAGCGATGGAAACCCTGCTCAAGTATGATTATCCCGGAAATGTGCGGGAACTGGAGAACATCCTGGAACATGCCCTGATCATCTGCCGAGAGAAGCGAATGCGGCCCGATCATCTGCCGGAACAGCTGCATCGCAAACCGTTCCGCCGGATCAGCCGGAATGAACCCGGCCGATTGAACGTCGGCAAAGGGGAGGACGCCGAACGCCGACGGATTCTGCAGGCATTGCGGCAACATCAATGGAATCGCCAACAAACCGCCAAGGCCCTTCATATGGACCGCACCACCCTCTGGCGAAAAATGAAGCAGTACCACATCCTTCCTGAATCAACACGTTAAAAGCATCCATCGAATACCCGCCGATCGAAACGATGCAACAGTTGCATCACGTTGCATCGTAACGATATCCCGGTAATTCAAAGCACCACTCGTCCAACCGACCTCCTGGTTATTGCAATGTTGCATGCAAACAACCAGTCCCTCCCGATTAGCGGGAATCGTGTGATTTTTTAATATTCTGAATTATATATTAAAAGCTCATTTTTTTCTTTCTCGGCGAACTGGCATGTTCCCTGCTTTTCATTGTCAGCATCGTTCCGGAAAACCGGTTGAACATCATTTCTTTTTCCCCCAAGCGATTTTCGGACAGGGTTCGCCATGAACAGCACCCACATGAATATCCACACACCGGTCAAACCCACTATTCTGGTTCTGGAAGATGACCCGGACATGCAGATATTCTTATCCAATCTGCTTCAATCACACGGATATGTCGCCATTCAGGCCCGCAATGCAGTCGAAGGCCTGCAAAAGGCCAAGGTAGTGAACCCGGCCGTTATCATCATCGACGCCATGCTACCGAAAGAAGAAGGAGTGTGCATGTATCAACGGGTGAAAATGGAAAAACGTTTGCAACTGATCCCGGTGATCCTGCTGGCCAGCATCGATAAACCGATCTTTGATCGCTATCAGAAACAGCAATGGATTCGACAGGGCCGGATGATGCCGGAACCGGAGGCTTTTTTAGAAAAACCGCCGGAAGCAGAGGCGCTTCTTCAGGCAATTCGAAGCCTTTGTACATCCGGGGATAAGCCTTCACAGGTGCGACCATGAAAATCCGCATTGGTGTCTATATCTGTCATTGCGGCATCAATATTGCCGGAAAGGTTTGCGTGGAAGAAGTGAACGCTTTTGCTTCGCACCTGCCCCATGTCGCCCTGGCAAGGGACTATAAGTTCATGTGCTCGGATCCGGGTCAGGAAATGATCGAAAAGGATATTCGGGAAGCCCACTTGAACCGGGTAGTGGTGGCTTCCTGTTCACCGCGGCTTCACGAGAAGACCTTCCAGGGGACCTGCCAGCGAGCGGGACTGAACCCCTATCTGTTTCAGATGGCCTCGATACGTGAACAGGTTTCCTGGGTCACGACGGATGCGGACGACGCCACCCGAAAGGCCAAAACCCTGGTGGCCGCCGCTGTCGGTCGGATCGTTCAACATCATGAGCTGAGCACGCGTCAAGTAAGCGTCCATCCGGATGTGCTGGTGGTGGGCGGCGGCATTGCCGGCATGCAGGCAGCCCTGGATATCGCCGACGGCGGGCATCGGGTATATCTAGTGGAAAAACGACCCACCATCGGCGGCCATATGCTGCAATTCGACAAGACCTTCCCGACCCTGGACTGCGCCGCCTGCATCGGCACGCCCAAAATGGTCCAGGTGGCACAGCACCCCCACCTGGAGCTGCTAACCTGCAGCAAAGTCGTGGCGGTTTCGGGATATATCGGTCATTACAATGTAACCATTGAAAAAATGCCGCGGTATGTTCAGGAAGGGGTGTGCACCGGCTGCGGCGAGTGCGTAAAAGTCTGTCCGGTATCGATGAAAAGCGAGTGGGATGAAGGGTTGACGAGCCGCAAAGCCATTTACCAGGCCTTTCCTCAGGCAGTTCCCATTACCTATTGTATCGATAAAAAAGATCGCGCCCCTTGCATCCAGGCCTGCCCTGCGCATGTCAACATTCAGGGGTATGTCCAGTTGATCAAACAGCAGAAGTACCGGGAGGCATTGCGCCTGATCATGGAACGCATCCCCCTGCCCGGCGTAATCGGCCGTATATGCCCGCATCCCTGCGAGGACCGATGCCGGCGCCGGGATATCGACGCGGCTGTCGCGATCCGGGATCTTAAACGCTTTGCGGCCGATCAGGTAGACGTTGAAAACCGCGAAATTCCTCCCATTGAAGAAAAAGAAGCCAAAGTGGCGGTCATCGGCTCCGGTCCGGCTGGTTTGACGGTCGCCTATGATTTGAGGCGGACGGGTTATCAGGTAACGGTGTTTGAGGCCTTACCGCAGCTGGGAGGCATGCTGCGCTACGGAATACCCGACTACCGGCTACCGCCCCGGGTGCTGGATGCGGAAATCGGTCATTTGCTGCGCATGGGGGTCGAAACCCGCACCCATACCAGTTTCGGGAAAGACTTGATGCTGAAGGATCTTCAGGATGAAGGCTATGCGGCGGTCTTCATGGGAATCGGGGCGCATCAGGGAATTGCGGCCGGCATTCCCGGGGAGTCCGGTGCGCCGGAGGTCATGGATGCGGTGGATTTTCTGCGGAAAGTGAACGCAGGCGAATCGGTTTCGGTGGGCAAGAAGGTGGCGGTAATCGGCGGCGGCAACGTGGCCATGGATGCCGTGCGGGTGGCCCGTCGGCTCGGCGCCGATCCGGCCATATTGGTCTATCGCCGCACGAAAATGGAAATGCCGGCGCTGGCAGAAGAGGTTGACAGCGCCCGCCAGGAGGGAATTGACTTTCGTTTTTTAACGGTGCCGGTGCGGATCATTCATCCGCATCAAGGAGGCCTTGGCCTGGAATGCCTGCATACGGAACCGGGACTCCCGGACGACAGCGGCCGACGGCGGCCTGTTCCCATTGCCGGTTCGGAATTCATCCTGCCCTGCGACACGGTGATCCTGGCCATCGGCCAACAGATCGATCCGGCCGCCCTGGACCCGCAGCTCTTGCCGGTTCTTTCCATGGAAGGCTGGATTCAGGTGCATTCCCAAACCATGCAAACCGTCATTCCCCATGTATTCGCCGGCGGCGACGCCGTAACCGGTCCGGCTTCGGCAGTGGCCGCCATTGCCCAGGGGCATCGGGCAGCGGAAGCCATCCAACGGTATCTTGAGGGTCTTTCCCCGGCGGTCGATGAGATCCCGGAAACCCAGGCCAACGCTTGGCGCTCCCTGACGCAGGATATGCACTCTCTGCCCAGAGAAACAGCGCCGCAGTTGGATCCCCGCCATCGCGTGACCGGCTTTGAAGAAGAGAGCGGCACCTTCGATCCGTTACAGGCCGTGCGGGAAAGCGAACGGTGTCTGAACTGCGGAGGTTGCTCTGAATGTATGGCATGCGTAACGGTATGCGAAGCCAATGCAATTCGGCACGCCATGAAGCCGGAAAAAATAACGGTGGATGTCGGCAGCATCATCGTTGCCACCGGTTATGACCTGTTGGATCCAAGCCCCATGAAACCCTTCGGCTACGGCAGATACCCCAATGTGTTCACCAGTCTGGAATTCGAGCGTCTCAACAACGCCACCGGTCCCACCGGCGGACGGATTCTGATGCGGGACGAAAACGGCCTTTTTAGTTCTCCACCGGAAGCAGTGGCCATTTTGCACTGTATCGGCAGCCGGGACATCCATTACCACGAATACTGCTCCCGGGTTTGCTGCATGTACGCCTTGAAATACGGTCATCTGATCCGCGAAAAACTAGGTCATCAGACAACCATATATGACTTTTATATCGATATGCGATGCTTCGGCAAGGGGTATGAGGAATTCTTCCGGCGCTGTCAGGAAGAAGACATCTGCTTTATCCGTGGGAAACCCGCGGAGATCACCGATACCGCCATCACCTCTGCGGAAAAAGGGAAGCTGGTGGTAATCGGCGAAGACACTCTTCTGGGAAAGCCTTTTCGTCTACCGGTGGATATGGTCATTCTCTGCACGGCCATGGAAGCCCGCAAAGATGCGGCGGAAGTGGGCCGAATACTGGGGATCGCCCAGGGAAGGGACGGCTTTTTTCTGGAAGCCCATCCCAAACTGGGGCCTCTGAATACGGCAACGGACGGAATTTTTCTGGCCGGCGCATGCCAGTCCCCCAAGGATATTCCGGATACGGTGGCTCAAGCCTCGGGCGCAGCGGTCAAGGCATTGTCCCTGGCCACCCGCGGACAAGTCGAAATTCCTTCCGCCATCTCACGTATCGATCCGGATATATGCGCCGGCTGTCAGACATGTATCGGCCTTTGCGCATATTCGGCCATTTGGTTTAACGAGCGCAAACACATTTCCGTGGTCAATGAGGCCATGTGCAAAGGATGCGGCAGCTGCGCCGCCGGATGTCCCAGCGGAGCGGCCCAGGTAAGCCATTTCCGGAAAAAGCAGCTTTTCGCCGAAATGGACGGCCTGACGGCCGCCCTGCATGCAGTGGGGATGTAAAAGGAGGAGGGATGACGGACTTCGAACCGACGATTCTGGCTTTTGTCTGCAACTGGTGCACGTATACCGCCGCCGATCTTGCCGGCACCTCCCGGCTGGGCTATCCCAAAAATATCCGTCTGATACGGGTGATGTGCACCGGCATGATCGATTCCCAATACATTATCAAAGGATTTCTGGAAGGCGCCGACGCCATTCTGGTCAGCGGGTGTCATCCCGGGGACTGCCATTATATCAACGGCAATTACAAGGCCCGCCGCCGCATCAAACTGCTGAAAGAAATGCTGCCCCGCTTCGGCTTTGCGAGTGAAAGACTCCGGTTGACATGGATTGGAGCCAGCGACGGGATTGCATTCGCCCGCATCATGAAGCGGCTGGTGGATCAAATCAAAACCCTGGGACCGAGTACGATGAAAACCGACGGCATCCGGATTGATCTTGCAAAGGGGAAACCGTCATGACCGATTTATTTGAAATAACGGTAACAAATCAGAACCTGCGGGTCGCTTTAAACGGGTTCCTGAAGAAAGTGCTTCAAGCAGATGGAATCGGCGGCGTGCTGGCGCCCATGCGCTTGACGGCAAAGCAACGCGTGATGCCGGCGCTGATCACCGATGTCCACTGTTTGGATGATGCGGATTTGCCGGCACCGGTCTTTCCGATCAATTCAGCCAGGCTGGTTTCCCGATTGACCCGCAAACCGCTGGGAGCCAAGATCGCCGTAGTGATGAGACCTTGTGAAATAAGGGCCTTTGTCGAACTGGTGAAGCTCAAACAAGGCCGGATGGACGATCTGGTAATCATCGGCATGGATTGTCTGGGAGCCCTGAACCGGGAGGCCCAGGCCGCCATCTTGGAAAACGGCGCCGGGGAAGCCGAACGGTTTTATCGTCAATCCCTTTGGGAAGGAATCGCGGATGAAAAAGAAATTCCGCTGGCCGAAGCCTGCCGGATGTGCATTGCTCCCGCTCCCGAAGGCGCCGATATGGCGCTTCATCTCTTCGGCATGGCGCCGGACGATCCGATCCGGGTTCAAGCTGCCACCACAAATGGGCGGGAGCTCATCAATCGTCTCCGGCTGCCGATAACGACTGTGTCACCGAAACGTCAGGCCGCCTTGAAAGCCTTGGTGGACCGTCGCCGCGCGACCGCCGAGAGGGTCTCGGCCGAAGTCGAGTCGGCCACCCGCACTCCCGACGGATTGCGGGCCTATCTGGCCGATTGTGTAAACTGCTACAACTGCCGTGTCGCCTGTCCGGTATGCTACTGCCGGGAATGTATTTTTGTCACGGATGTTTTCGACCACGAACCGATGCAATATATGGAATGGGCGACCCGTAAGGGCACGCTGCAACTGCCGACGGATACGCTTTTCTACCACCTGACGCGCATGGCGCACATAAGCACGGCATGTGTGGGATGCGGGCAGTGTTCCCGCGCCTGCCCTAACCAAGTCCCGGTGGCGGAGCTGTTTATCAGCATCGGCCGCCGGACCCAGGCGGCTTTTGACTATGCCCCCGGTCGACTGTTGGATGAAGCGCCGCCTTTATCCATCTTCCGGGAAAACGAGTTTGAGGAAGTAGTGGGGATCTGAGCTATGGACCGAAAAAAAGGAACGGCCCTGGTGGTGGGCGGCGGTGTATGCGGTATCCGCGCCGCCCTTGACCTGGCTGAATACGGTTACGGTGTCACCCTCATCGAAAAAGCGCCGTACCTGGGGGGGATACTGAGTCGGCTGGACCATCAGTTCCCCAGCAACCATTGCGGCATGTGCCGCATGCTGCCGCTGGTCGAGCGGGATCAAGCCATCCCGCAGTGTCTGCGCCGAAATTTTCATCATGACAATATCACGGTTCATCTGGCGACGGAGCTGGTCTCCGTCGCTGGGAGCGCCGGACAATTCCAGGTGTTGCTGCGCCCGAAATCCCGCTGGATCGATCCCGAGCGCTGTGTGGGATGCGGCCTTTGTGAAGCGATTTGCCCGGTAACGGTTCCGGATGACTTCAACGGCAGGTTGTCCCACCGCAAAGCCGTTCATACGCCCATCCCCCATGCTTTCCCCAGAACCTACTGGATCGACCCGGAGACCTGCAACCGGTGCGGCGAATGCACTCGGATATGCCCGGCCGGCGCTGTCCGCCAGGCTTATCCGGAAAGGCGGGCTTTTCGGATCATAGTGGTGGATGATGAACTGATCATGCGGGATTCCTTACAGGAATGGCTGTTGGATGAAGGATTTACCGTATCGTCCGCCGCTTCGGGCCAGGAGGCCCTGTCCATGCTGGCGGGAAATAGATTTAACCTGATGCTCCTGGACATCAAAATGCCGGGCATGGATGGAGTGGAAACGCTGGAGAAAGCCAAAACCGTGCACCCCGATCTCTGTGTGGTCATGATGACCGCTTTTGCCACGGTGGAAACGGCGGTGGAGACCATGCGGACCGGCGCCCGGGATTATCTGCTCAAACCCTTTGACCCGGCGGTGATTCTGCCCAAAATCATGCGCATTTTTACCGATCAGGAGGATACGACAGGGATAAAGATTGAGGTAAACGCCATCATCCTGTGTGGCGGAACGGATTTTTATCATCCGGAGACCGGAAAAAATCCATGGGGATACGGATGTTATCCAAATGTGGTCACACACCTGACCTTCGAACGGATGTTGAGCGGCACAGGACCTTATGGTGGCAAACTGGTGAGGCCGTCGGACGGCAAACCCGTGAAGAAAATCGCTTGGATCCAATGTGTTGGATCACGGAATTCGCAATTGAATGCCGATTTCTGTTCATCCGTCTGCTGCATGGCGGCTATCAAGGAGGCGCTTCTGGCAAAGGACAAGTCGGAAACCCCGTTAGAGACGTCGATTTTCTATATGGATATGCGGACATGGGGGAAATCCTTTGAGCGCTACCGGAATCAGGCCGAGACCATGCATGGTGTGCGGATGGTGCGGGAACGAATCCACTCCCTGGTGCAGGACACCGTCACCCAGGACGTGATGTTGCGTTACGCCGACCGGAAAGGCATGTGCCGGGAGGAGCCGTTCGATCTGGCCGTGCTGTCGGTGGGACAACGGCCGGCCAGTGGTGCGGCGGTATGGGCGAAGCAGATGGATCTCACGCTGAACTCCTGGGGCATGATCCAGGGGCATGCTTTTGCGCCGGTCCGGACGAGCCGGGACGGCATCCTGGTAGGCGGATCATGCAGCGGCCTGAAAGATATCGGCGAATCGCTGATATATGCCGGTGCTGCGGCCCTGGAGGCCTCCCGGCTGATGCATGCAGCCGGCGGCAGTCTGCAGCGGCATCCCGGAAACGCGAAGCAGGATATCGACCCTCTGGCGGAGCCGCGGATCTGGATAACGGTCTGCTGGAAATCGAAAGATTTGGCCGATACGGTGGATGAAGCCCGGTTGACCCATCGCCTGCGGCATGATCCGGCGCTGGGCGGTATTGATTTTTGTTATCCTGCGCCTGATCAGGGATGGCAGAAAACTTTGGCGGTGGATTTGAGAGCCCGCGCCTTCAATCGCCTGTTGATAGTGAATGGACAAGCAGCCTTGTCCGAGACCGATGTCAGGGGACTGACCCGATTGCTGTCCATGGATCGCGCCATGGTGTATTTTGTGGATTTATCGTCGGCATTATTTTTTCAGGGAACATTTGAAAGGGAATCGGCGGCAATCGCTCTTGAGCGAGCGCTACGGCAGGGTATGGCGTATCTGAAACGGGTGGATCCCCGAGCTGCGCAGCTTGTGTCCATTCAACAACAGGCGGTAGTGATCGGCGCCGGAATCGCCGGCATGACGGCGGCCCTGGCTGTTGCGGAACATGGATTCCCCGTGGATCTGGTGGAAACCGCGGAACGTCCGGGCGGCCATCTGCAACAGCTGGAGCGCACCCTGAGCGGCTGCGCCGTCCAGCCCATTCTGGCGGATCTGATGGATAAGGTTGAACGCCATCCCCGCATCCGTCTCCATTGTCAAAGCCGGATCATCCAGGCCGCCGGCGAGGTGGGACATTTCGTGAGCACGCTGGCGGACCGCGAAGGACGGACCTCACGCTTGTCGCATGGTGTGACGATTATCGCCACCGGCGCCCAAGAGGCGAAAACTTGTTCCTACGGCCACGGCAACCATCCTGCTGTCCTGACCCAGATGGAGCTGGAGCATCGCCTCCACTCCCAATCATTGAACCTGAAAGACGTGTCGACCGTTGTCATGATTCTCTGTGTGGATTCCAGAGAAGAACCGCGAAATTACTGCAGCCGTGTGTGCTGCCCGACCGCCCTGCGACACGCCTTGCTGCTGAAGGCCCGGCAGCCGGATACGGCGGTGATTATCCTTTACCGGGACATGATGACCTGCGGATTCGACGAAACCTATTATACCCAGGCCCGCCAGGCAGAGGTGATATTCATTCAATATGATCTCGGGAATAAACCGCAGGTGGAAACTGGAGACGACGGATCGGTGAACGTGACGGTTTTCGAATCCATTGTGGGCCGTTATGTTCATATCAACCCCGACCTTTTGGTGCTGGCCACGGGATTGGCGCCGGTCTTTCCCACCGAATTGGCCCGGGGATACGGCATAGCTGCGGACAGCGACGGTTTTTTCCAGATGATGGACAGCAAGTGGCGACCCGTTGACGGACCGCAAGAAGGGGTTTTCGCTTGCGGAACAGCCCATTCGCCGCGATTGATCCCGGATGCCGTCGCCAGCGCCCAGGCGGCGGCCATGCAGGCACTGAAAATCCTCTCCCATGACAGCCTGTCGCCTGGGAAGGTGGTGGCGAAAGTGCGCACCAGTCTCTGCGTTTTATGCGAACGGTGTATTGCGGCTTGCCCATACGGCGCACGCATGGTGAATCCGGATACGGAACAAGTACGGGTGAATCCCGTGATATGCCGGGGATGCGGGAACTGCGCCGCTGTTTGTCCCAACGGCGCGGCTGTGCTGGAAGGTCTGGAAAAAGGTCAGTTGTTGGCCATGATCGATGCGGCCCTCTCGTAACAGGAGATACTATGAGAATCCGGGAGCAGCAAGGGCATATGGGAAACGATGATCTGGGACCGGTACAGGAGATGGTGCGGTCCTGTATCCAATGCGGGACCTGCACGGGATCCTGTCCCAACTCCTTTGCCATGGATTATACGCCGCGAACCATGTGGCGCATGGTGTTGCGAAATGAGAGCGAGGCCCTTTTTCGGAGTCGCACCTTTTCCCTCTGTTCGTTCTGCTATACCTGCACCTTGCGCTGTCCACGCGGGCTTCCGCTCACCGCTGCGGTCAATGCATTGAAACAGCTATCCGTCCGAAAAAAAGTTGACGTCTGTCGCCACAGCATTCTGTTTGATCAATGCTTTTTGGAAAGTATCCGACGCCATGGGCGCGTGCGGGAAACGGAATTCATGATGTTGTATTTCATGGCCATGAAAAACCCGCTGCTGCCGGTGCGGTTCGCGCCGCTGGCATGGAAGCTGATGCGCAAAGGGAAAGTGTCCCTGCAGATTCCCTGCAGAAGCGAAGGGCGCCTGGAAACCCTTTTCCACAAAACAGCAAAGCGGGAGCGAATCCCATGAAATATCTCTACTATCCCGGATGTTCCCTGGAAGGAACGGCCCGTGAATACGACCGGGCCACCCGCGCCCTCATGACGGCTCTGGAAATACCGTTGATGGAAATTGCGGACTGGACCTGCTGCGGTGCTGGTGCTGGTGAAACGTTCAGCCATCTGCTGTCACTGGCGCTTCCGGCCCGGAACCTGGCCTTGGCCGAGGCCATGGCGGAAACCGATCAGGTTCTGTCGCCCTGCAGCGCCTGCTACGTGAATCTAAAAAAGACGGAAACGGTCGTCAGGGAAGATCCAGCCACCTTCGATACCCTTCGCGCCTTGTTGGCGGAAGAGGGACTCCTCTTCCAGGGAAACATGCACGTACACCACCTCTTGGATGTGCTGTCCCGGGATGTGGAGATAAAAAAGATTCAGGGGCTTGTCAAAAATCCCCTGGCCGGATGGGTGGTGGCACCCTATTACGGATGCCGATGCCTGCGCCCGTTTCCGGTTTTCGATGACCCCGAATCACCCCGGTCCATGGAGTCCTTGATTCAGGCCACCGGCGCCCATGTGTTGCCATGGAACATGGGGGGAAAATGCTGCGGCGCTTCCCATATGAACACCGACCCGGAAGTCGCCGAGGTATTGACAGACGCGATCTTAGCCGCCGCCCGGGGAGCGCATGTCATTGTGACGGTATGTCCCATGTGTCAACTGAATCTGGAAGGGTATCAGGAAAAACTGTCCCGCCGCCGGGGATCCGATTTGCGCATCAGCATCCTCTATCTGCCCCAGCTCTTGGGATGGGCGTTGGGCATGTCGGTGGAAGCATTGGGGATGAATCTGAACCTATCGGTCCGGAACCCGTTACGCCTGTCCGTCATGAAGGGGAAAAAGGAGCACTGTTTAACGAATGTTGCGGAGACTCTTTCATAGTATCAGACGAAGCATTACCACCAAGTTCATCTTGACGGTGGGCCTGGTGTTGCTCCTTTCCATATCCACCTGGGCCTATTTCAACATCACCTACCAGGCCGAAAAACTTATGAAAAATGTAATGGAGGGAACGGACCGTCTCACCAACACCATCCGACTGGGGACCCATTACGCCATGATGCTCAATTCCCGGGATGACATCAATCAGATCATCAACAACATCGCCAAACAGGAGGAAATCGAATATATCCGCATTTACAACAAGGAGGGGCAGATCAAGTTCTCCAACCACCCCGTGGAGCTGGACCGCATCACCAATATCAAAGACGAGGCTTGCTATATCTGCCATCGCACGGCACCCCCCATTACCCGCCTGGAGTTGAACGAGCGAACCCGCATTTTTCAGTCCCCTAAAGGATACCGACTGCTGGGCATTATCAGCCCCATCTGTAACGAACCGGGGTGCGCCAACGGCGTCTGCCATACCCACCCCCAAGGTAAAAAAATCCTGGGCGCCCTGGATGTGGTGATTTCCCTGGAAAAAACCGATAAGGAAATCATCAAGGCCGAGAAAGGAATGATCGGACTGGCGGTGAGCATTTTCCTGGTGACCTCGGCATTCATCGTGATCTTCATGATGCGCTTTGTCAACCGCCCCATCAAACGGCTGATCGCCGGCACCCGCACCATCGCCAAGGGGGATTACAACGGAGTTATCGACGTGAACCAGAACGATGAAATGGGACTGCTGGCAAAGGCGTTTCAGCTGATGGGGAAGGAAATCGCCGCCAAACAGACGGAGCTGAACCGACAGCGGAATGAATATCAGAATCTCTTCGAGCAGGTGCCGTGTCTGATCACAGTCCAGGACCGGGAGTACCGTTTATTGAACTATAATCGCGAATTCGCCGAGCGCTTCGACCCCCGGGAAAGAGATTATTGCTATCATGCTTACAAAGGGCGCCGGGATCGCTGCGAAATTTGCCCGGTGGAAAAAACCTTTACGGACGGGCGTTCCCATTATGCGGAAGAGACCGGCGTTAACAAGGACGGGACCGTTACCCACTGGTGGGTGCGGACATCTCCCATCCGCAATGAACTCGGCGAGGTGGCCGCGGCCATGGAAATTTCCCTGGACATCACCCAACGCAAAAACCTGGAAGAAGAGCTGGAGAAATCGGAGCGAAAATATCATGAAATTTTCAACAATATTCCCAATCCGGTCTTCGTACTGGATAGGGATACCCTGGAAATTCTGGACTGCAATAACAACGTGAAAACCGTATACGGCTATACGGAAGCGGAAGTGCGGAACACCTCATTTCTGAATTTCTTTCATGAAACCGAACGAGCGCTGTATCAGGAAAAACTCCAAGATGTTACCGTTCTCAATCAGGTCCGGCATACCAATAGGGAAGGCAAGACGCTTTTTGTCAACGTCCGCATTTCACCCAGCGAATATTCCGGCCGTAAAGTGTTGCTCATTACCACCAGCGATATCACCAAACGGCTGGAAACCGAGCAGCAACTGATTCAGGCCAGCAAGATGGCAACCCTGGGGGAAATGGCCACCGGTATCGCCCATGAATTAAACCAACCCTTGTCGGTCATCAAGACCGCCAGCAGTTTTTTCATGAAAAAGATCGCCAGGGATGAGCCTCTTGAAATGGATATGCTCAACAGCATGCTGGCGAAAGTGGATAAAAATGTGGATCGGGCCACCAAAATCATTCATCACATGCGCCAGTTCGCCCGCAAATCCGACATGCGTCTGCAACGGGTGCAGGTCAACGAGGTCATTGAAAATGCCTGCGACATTTTCAGTCAGCAACTGAAAGTCAGGGGCATCGCCGTTAAACGACAATTGGGGCCGGATTTGCCGCGAATTGAGGCCGATCCCGGCCGGATGGAGCAGGTGTTCATCAATTTACTCCTCAATTCCCGGGATGCCATCGAGGAAAAGGCGAAAAATGCGGTTGCATCCGCACCGACGGAAGACACAATCCGCATTGCGACCCGGCTTCAGGACAACCAGGTGGTTTGTGAAATCTGCGATACGGGTGTCGGTATCCCCGTCGGAATCTCCGATAAGATATTCGAACCCTTTTATACTACCAAGGAAGTGGGCAAGGGTACCGGTCTCGGTCTGTCCATCAGTTACGGCATTATCAAGGAATCCAATGGCAGTATTGATGTCATTGCCAATGCCCCCTCGGGCGCCTGTTTTATCATCCGGTTTCCGATACCGCCGGAAGAGAAGGAAACATGACCCATGAACGCATTGGATAAAAAAAACCCTATCTTGATTGTTGATGATGAAGAGGACATCCGGGATGTACTAAGGATGTCGCTGAGCAGCAGCGGTTTTACGGTGCATGTGGCCGAAAACGGCGCCGAAGCCTGGCGCCTTTATCAGGAAGTACGGCCGCCGCTGGTGCTCACCGACATCAAAATGCCCGGCATGGACGGGATTCAACTGCTGCGAAAAATCAAACAGGAGAATCCGGACACCCAGGTCATCATGATTACCGGTCACGGGGACATGGAAGTGGCTATCGAAAGCTTCAAAGATGACGCCGCCGATTTTATCACCAAGCCCATTGATTTCGACAGCCTGGAAACCGCGTTGAAACACGCACGGGAGAAACTCACCATTCAACACAAATTGCGCGATTACACCGAGAGTCTCGAAGCCCTGCTGGCCCGTAAGATTCAAAATCTGGCCGAAGCAACCGAACGTTTGGCGGACACCCGGCTCCTCCAGGAGGCGGTTTCCGCCGGGGACGGCCATTTTCAGGAAATTGTAGATCAGATGCCCTGCTATATCGCCCTGCAGGACAGACGCTTTCGCTATACGGCAGCCAATCATGCGTTCAAGGAAGATTTCCGTTGGGAAACCGGCGCCGTTTGTTATCAACTCTGTATGCAGCGCGGTGAGCCTTGTGATGACTGCCCGGTGGTCAAGACCTTTGCCGACGGCCAATCCCATCAGGGCGAGATGAAACTCGTTTCCAAAAGCGCCAGGCATTACTATGTATTTGTCTGGACCGCTCCCATCCAGGATGCGACGGGGAAAATCAATCACGTCCTGGTCATGCTGATGGATATTCAGCGGATTCTGCAGAGGCAGGATCAGTTGTCGTCTCTAGGGCTGCTGGTGGGTTCCGTTTCACATGGGCTGAAAGGCTTGTTGACCGGGATGGACGGCGGCTTGTACCTGATCGATTCCGGTTTGGCCAGAAAAGACGACGAGAAAATCCGGGAGGGGGTCGCCATCGTGAGACTCATGTCCCAACGCATCAAAAGCAAGGTGCTCGATCTCCTCTTCTACGCCAAAGATCGGGAATTGAAGAAAGAGGCGGTGATCGTATCTTCATTTGTGGAAGAGTTGTCACTCGTGGTGGAAAACAAGGCGCGGAATTTGAATATCCTTTTTGTTCGCCGGTTTTCAGCCTTACCGGCGCAGATGGAAATGGATCCTTCGGCTGTCCGTTCAGCCCTGATGAATATTCTGGAAAATGCGGTAGACGCCTGCGAGGCGGACAAGCGCAAGGCAGCGCATTGTATCGAATTTTCCATCCGAAATGAGGAGGACGATGTGGTGTTCGAGATACGAGACAACGGCATCGGCATGGACAGGGAAACCCGGGAAAATATTTTCAACCTGTTCTTTTCCACAAAAGAAAAAAAAGGCACCGGCCTAGGAATGTATATCGCCAACAAGGTTTTCCGGCAACACGGCGGCCAAATCCAAGTGAATTCCACTCCCGGCCAGGGAACCTGCTTGACGGCCAGGCTGCCCGTTCGCAACCCCGCCGGGCAGGGAGCATAAGGATGGCGACTCCCGACCGATTGCAGCAACACCCTTCATCGCAATATTTTCAGTCGCCATCCAAGATCTTGAGCCAAAATCCTTTTTTTGAGATGGCTTGTAGTCTTTTCCAGTTGTTTCCTCTCTTTTTGCACCAATGCCCTTCCATCTTCTTTTGATCATTGTCGGCAATGGCGTTTTGTTCATTGCAGGTGGCATCCATCAATAAACCAAACAGAATGAAAATGGGAAATCGGAATTAATTTTATGGATTCGATAAGTCGGAAAACCGGAAATTTTGCTGAATAAAAGAAACAATCGGCAGATTGGACATTCGGTTGCGTTGTTCGAATCGTTTGCGACATGCTTCCGGAATTCACTCCAAAAATAGGATGATACCGCGGAATGCGCCAGCCCATATGCGGGGTTTCTTACGCAATGATAGGCGCCAGGCGAATGGCCGTATGTAGGCAGACCATAAGATGAACTGCATGGATCAGCAGGTATTGCGCGATTTTTTTCGGCGTTGATTCATGGATCGTAAATTTCTTTATATGCGGGCATTCGGCAAAAATTCAGGATAGCGGGATAGTTTTCTCAATCATCCAATACTGAATTGGAAAAACAGGTGCTGCAAAGCCAAGCCAGAAGCCTGCAGGCGGAATTGGATCTCATCAACCAGCGTTTATCCGAAGTTGAAAAAAAAGGAGGCGGAATAGCAGTCGCGGGGGGGGGAATCATAACCTTCAAATGCATATGGCCGAAGCGAAAAGATGAATGCAACCGCCAATGAATACCGACCGGGGTCAGATAACAATATTGGGTCGACAACCAGACCACCTCCGGACTGACGGCTGAACACGGACTTTTCTTCTGGATTGAAACCGGAGGCAGGCATGTTCTCTTTAACACGTGACGAGGGCGAACCACAGACGGGGGAAAGTTTCCCGAGTGAGGCACGTATCATCGGCCAGGATTGCCAGTTGTCCGAGTGATAACGGAATCCCCTACTTCACAGCCCATATCTTCGGCAATAACAGCGCATTTTGCTTTGAGCAGGAAAAAAATGTTTTTATTGATATCGGAAAGCGTCTCGTAATTCCCCTGTCCTTTTGCGATGACCACATCCGCTTCCCGAAAGGCTCGTCTGAACGCATCCGAACAATCGGACAGGACCGTTCCGGGCGCATCCGAACCATTTTCGATAACATTGACCAGATCGGTTATGCCGGTATCCACCGCATCGGTGATGGTAGCGTCATTGATAATCGGACTACCTCGAACGACAAAGGTCACCTTATGCATGGACAGTTGTTCGATAAGCAGCCGATCGAAAACGATTTCTCCCGTATTGTCCCCCAGATACAAGATCCTGGGGGACGCATCGACAACTTCATGAAAATGTTGCATATGGCCGACTATCGGTCCAGCCAAGACCGACGCAATGGTTTTTTGGATAACCATGTAATCAATATCGGTGTTGACGCCGAAATCAATGATATTGCCGGCAATGGCCAAGCGAACCGCTGTCTCAAACCGGTTGGGCGAATTATCGACGAGTTCTTTTAAAGCCGGATAGAGAGCCAATGCATGTGCGTTGAATTGTTCCTTGACGCTCCGGTATGGGTCATCACAGCCTGAGAATTTCCGAATGATGCGATGGATGTATTGCCCCATGATCGGCGGAAAAACTTGTAGATCCATTCGGCTGACCGCGCTGAGCACTTCCCGCAGGACAGTTTCGTGAACCGCTTCTTTCGAAGTCGCAAATCTTACCGCATCCAATGTCTGACGAATAAAGCAGGGGATGCAGTCATAATACGTCTTCATCCTTTTTTAGATCCCATTTCTTCGGTTGGTAACGAGTTGGAAATTCGAAGATAACTTATAATACATTCTCCTGCTTCAGGCGGTTCAGAATCTCACGGGTGGATTGACCGCGGTCCATGGTGTAAAAATGCAGTCCCGCAACGCCTTCTTTTACCAGTTCCCGGCATTGCTCGGTCGCAACGTCAATACCCAGATTCGAAACAGCGTCTTTGTCATCGGCATTCACGGCATCCAGGCGGTCCTGCAATTTGTCCGGAATGGTCGATCCGCATACTTTGGCAAGCATGTGGGTCATTTTAACACTGTAGACGGGCATGACGCCCGGAACGATCGGCACATTTATACCCTTTGCCCGGCATTTATCAGCGTATTCGAAAAAATACGCATTGTCGTAAAAATACTGTGTGACAACGTATTCGGCACCATTGTCAACTTTCCTTTTCAGACAAGAGATATCTTTTTCAAGGCTTTCAGCTTCGATGTGCCCTTCGGGATATCCCGCGCATCCCAGGGTGAAATCATAATGCTTCTTGATGAAAGCGATCATGTTCGAAGCGTAGGGAAAGCTGCCGGGGTGCGGCGTGAATCCAGTTTCCCGGGGGTGGTCCCCGCGAATGACAAAAATGGTTTCAACGCCCAGTTCTTTATATTTGTCCAAAACGGTCCGAATTTCATCCGGTCCCAGACCGTAGCCGGCGATATAGGCAACCGTGGGCTGTTTTTTTTCGATCATCAATTCCGTAACGGTTTGATAGGAACCGTCCCGGGTGGATCCGCCGGCGCCGAAAGTAACGGACATATAGTCCGGTCGATGAACGGCCAGTTCGTCTATCAGAGTGCCGAATGTCGCTGCTGCTTTTTCATTTCTCGGCGGAAAAAATTCCATCGAAATAACCGGTTTTTTGTTTTTGTACAAATTTGTAACGCGCATGCAGACTTTTCCTTTCCGTTCTTTTTTCAATATGATGTACTGCATGAATGGCTTCCGACACAAGCCACAAACTACGTGGACCGTAATACAGCAAAGGATATGCCATGATGGAGATGGAATAAAACATTCGTGTTTTGTTTATAAATATAGAAAATTCTATTTTGCCAGGATCCAACGGGATCGTTTTCCGAACCATGGACAGAAGCAGAATTGCACCATATGCATTTCAGGCCTGCGACTCGAAAACACGCAAGAAGGCAGGAAACCCCTTTCCGTTGCCTCCGCATCGACTCTGGCCAAATAGATTGAAAGCGAAGCGCCGACGGATATTTTTCAGAAATAGGCCAAGACCTTTGGCAAACCGGTCTCGGACAAATCGCAAATGTAGCGCCACCTCCGGCAAAATAACGAAAGGTGGCGCCACGATTGACAGCCGCGCGAACAAAACCGTATCACCCGCCTTGTCTGATAAGAAAAGAGTGAACCAAATCGGGTATGGATAAGCGCACTCCACTCGTTTGTTACGGATCGACGAGATAATGGCATTAAAATTGCTTTAAAATCCTCGTATAAGGAGCGAAGCTTGGCAAACTCCATTCATGAATTACCTCCTTACAAACAAGTCGAACCCTTTTTCCAAGGTTCGACTTGTTTTTTTCGACCGTTCATCATCGGCGCGCCCATGGAACTATTCAACCCGCTTTACGATAGAACACAAAAGAGTGTATGATACCATTCATGGAAAACGAACTTCGTGAACTGAAAGACTCCAATGAATTCTTAAATATCCTGTTGGATAAGATCAATTCCGCAGTGATGATTGCAGATGAGAACCTGAAGATTTTCAAGGTAAACAAGTCCTTTCTGGGATTATTTGAGGCAACGGCCGACAAGGCGCTGGGAAAGACTTACGGCCAGGCCATCGGCTGCATCCATACCCACCGGGAAAAACGGGCCTGCGGCGAAACCTCTCGATGCAAGACCTGCCTGGTTCACAATTCACTGATCAAAGCGGCTTCGGCAAACATTCCGGCCGATAAAGTCCGGTTCGAAGAGACGTTTTTTATCAGCGGCAGATTGCAGCGAAAAATTTTTGAATTCACCACGCGCCGTATCCATTATCAAAGCCGCAACATGATCCTGATGATGTTTTATGATATTACCGAAATCGAACAGCAACGCATCGAATTGGAGAAAAAGCAGCGCCAATTGGACATGGACCTGGAAGCCGCGGCCGGCATCCAGAGAAGCCTGCTGCCAAACCGGTTACCGAAGATCAAGCATTTCGATTTCGCATGGTATTTTGAACCCTGCGCCAGCATTGGGGGAGACATTTTCAATGTCCTGTTTCTGAACGAAACCCACATAGCGGTTTTTATGATCGATGTCTGCGGTCACGGCGTATCGGCGGCCCTGGTGGCGGTGGCGGTTTCACAATTTTTTCAGAACCGCAATCTCTTCATCGCCAACCGCATCGGTGTGATTCCACCAGACCAGGTGCTGAACCGGCTGAACCGTACCTTCCCATTCTCACGTTTCGATACCTTCTTCACCATTGTATACCTCGTTATCAATCTGACCGATGCTTCGGTGGAGTACAGCTGCGCCGGACATCCGCCGCCGATTCTGCTGGAAAGCACAGGAGAATTGGTGCCTCTGGATATCAAGGCGCCGGTCATCGGCAGCGATATCACTCTTCCCTATCCCCAAAAAAAACTGTGGCTCAAACTCGGTGACAAGCTGATTCTGTATACGGACGGCATTCTCGAAAACCGGAATCCCGAGGGAACGCTTTTCGGTCAAAAACGATTTTTTGATGCCTTGAAACAACACCGCACGGATACCATCCAGCTCCTCGTCGATGGTGTGTGCAAAAAAATCAAGCGGTTCGGTCCAGATGGAACCATGGAAGACGACGTCAGTATGCTCGGGATCTCCTACGACCCCTGATAATGTCAAGCCATCTCAAAAAAGTCCTTTGCCCCCATCTCTTTGTTGGATTCGGGTTTCAAATCCTCGACATACCAGTGTATGTCTCCGGTTTGAAACTCGAATCCGCCTCGATCTTGAGCCAAAATCCTTTTTTTGAGATGGCTTGGTATAAAATCTCCCTTTTTCGATAAATCAATACGATTCGGTATCCATCTTCCGAACATCAATAGACGCGCCGATCACTGCCGAACCAAAGCTTACTGTCGCAATTTTGCGACCATTTGGGTCTTATATTTGCGACTATTGCGCCCTGTGAGATTTTCAATACCCCTTTTGTTTACACCAACCATCCGTAGTCCATAACAATACAGATTTGAAATATATTTCAGCCTTATGGCATAGTTGATGCTTTATCTTTACGATAGGTTGCATTTGGTAATGAGGAGATACGGATTCTTGCCGCGTACGCAAAAGGCAACCCGAACATTCCGACCGTTTTCGCGTCGGGAATCGGGAAACAATACCGCATGCAGGTCAATAAGCAAATTCATCGCATACCGCAAAAGGAGGGAACGAAGATGCCGAAAAAAGATGGAACCGGACCCTTGGGCCAAGGGCCCGGAACCGGAAAAGGAAAATGTAAAACAGGCAACAACAAAGGCATCGGACGAAATAAAGGTTCGAATCGCGGCCAGGGACAAGGCCGGGACCAAGGGAAAGGGCAGGGGCAAGCCCAGCCCAAAGAGAAATAATGCAGATAAGAAGGAGGTTATCATGCCGGGATTTGATAAAACTGGACCATTTGGCGCCGGCCCCATGACCGGCGGTGCAAGAGGTTCGTGCAGTCCTGCAACTACGGCATATCCGCCCCAATTCTTTAGAGGCGCCGGGTTTGGCGGAAGCATGGGCCTTGGACAAGGCTTCAGATGCGGCAGGGGCAGGGCCATGAAAAGAAGAGGCGGCAGGAATTCCGGATTAGGCCTGCCTGTGAATTTCAACCCTTATCCGGGGCTTGCCGCCACGGAGCTGGATACGTTGAAAACCCAGGCGGAATCTTTCAAAAACGTTCTTACCGACTTACAGCAGCGGATCGCGGAGCTGGAAAAATCCTCATGAAAACGACAAGCGGCAACAGCAAATCGTTTCGTCGCCTTCATCGGTCGGTTATCCATCCAACACCCCTTATCGGCTTTCGGGAAACCTTGTTTTGAGGGGGCCGATAAGGGGCTCCTTTTCAAACATACAGGAGAAACAAATGATACTGTCTTTACTGGTAAGCTCCAACCGGACTTCTTTTTCACAGTTGACTTCCGTATTGACCGAAAATGATATGGAGGTAGTATGGGCTGAGTCCGGCAACAGCGCAATCTCAATTGTCTCAGAGCGATCCTTTGACATTGTCATTGTGGATGAAACCCTGTCCGACATGACCGGGCTCATGATAGCAAAAGCAATAATTGCAAAAAATCCGATGCTCAACCTGGCGGTTGTCAGCGGCCTTTCTTCCCAGGACTTCCATGAGGCCAGCGAAGGTTTGGGCATCCTGATGCAGCTTCCACCCTCACCGACAAAATCGGACGCTGAAAAACTACTGGCGCATGTAAATGTAATTTTATCCATGACACAAAAGACGAACTAAATACGGCAAGGAGAAACTGAACACATGAAAAATAGAAGAATCGCAATCCCATCAGACGGCAAGGGTGGTCTTGACGGCATTCGCTCAGGTCATTTCGGTCATTGTGACGTGTTTACATTTATAGACGTGGAAAATGGAGAAATAAAGAAGGTCTCCACATTGCAAAACCAGGAACACATTCAGGGCGGCTGTATGGTACCGGTGAACCTGCTTGCGGAACAGAAGGTAAACGCACTGGTAGTGGGTGGCATCGGCATGCGTCCACTCATGGGTTTCCGGCAGGTTGGCATTGCCGTGTATCATGACGCCCAACGCGCTGAAATCAAGTCTGTAGTGGAGGATTTAATTGCCGGCAACTTGCCGGAAATCAAAGACAATCAGGTCTGCGGCGGCGGAAATGCCGGATAAAGAAGGAAGACAACGTCTCATTTTCAAACAACCCGAATGCCGACGGGCATTGGTAACAAAAACAATAATGACAAGGAGCATCGATGAAAAAAATTGCGATCATTGGATGCGGCGCATACATGGACAGCGGATACGGATGCCCCGGCGAATGGCGCTGCCTGAAAGCGGCGTCATTCGGAGAAGGGAAATTTGAATCGCCTGCTTCGGTTGTTTCTTTTGTTAAATGCGAATGCCCAGGCCGCTCGATGGCTCCCAATACCGGCATGGCCATAAAATTGTCTCAAGTAAAGCCCGACGTGATTCATTTAAGCTCCTGTATGGTCAACGCCAAGCCGGCTTGTCCCTATGCTTCGGCAGAGGACATGGCAAAAATCCTTCAGGACAAAACCGGTATCCCCGTTGTTCTGGGAACACATGAATATCACTAGTTGTACAAGCCATCTCAAAAAAGTCTTTTGCCCCCATCTCTTTGTTGGATTCGGGTTTCAAATCCTCGACATACAAGCGTATGCCTCCGGTTTGAAACTCGAATCCGCCTCGATCTTGAGCCAAAATCCTTTTTTTGAGATGGC
>JBGSLR010000057.1:0-80852 GCA_041740615.1 Desulfobacterales bacterium | reverse complement strand
CTTGAAACCGCCAATGGCTCGATTGCGACGATCATCGGTTGGCCTCATTACGGCGATCACCAACTGGCCCCATTACGGCGATCATCAAGTGGCTCGATTGCGGCGATCACGGAATGGCTCTATAGCACCGATCATCAACATGATTCAGGTGTCTTCTTTATCGAGGATCTCTTCCGCTATTTTCATACTGGTGGTGGTATAGGCTGAATACCCAATTTTCAAAACACTGATCGCTTCAAACTGTAGCTCGACTTCTGCTGATTCCGGGCTTACGACCCGAACAACTTTTTTCATTCCTGCCTTTGCCAATAGGGCTTGAACATCATGAATAATACGATCGACCTTTCCGATCTGTCGCTTATAACGGCGAAGATCTGTAATACAGGTGAATCCCGGCTTCAGTTTTTTACATTCCCGTTCTATTATTTCGGCGAATTCTCTTGCTTCTCTGCGAAATATCTCGTTTGCAGAAAGATATAACCGATTTTTTACCTTATCGATGCGGACTTCATACATATACTCTTAAACTCCTCTCATCCCATCTGCGATGTTGACGCGCTGGTTTTCATCCATATTGATCTTCATTGCCGCTACCCCGAGTTTTTTTCCACATCGAATTGAATCCCTTCTTTCCCTGATACCTGCTCCCATATTTTTTGTATGAACAACTTATTGCTTATAGTCAATAAGTTGTTTTAACTGAGGAAAAATCATGAAGCGTAAGGAATCTTTCACCCATTTTACATATTCAGGGCTTTGGGGCGAAAGGTTCAGGATCCCGGCATAGTAGGTGCTCGCACCTAGGTAGTTAATGGCGATTGTGTTAAAGTTCGTTGTCAACATATTAATATCATACGCAGTTCCTCGTAACGGAACTTCTGCTGCAAGTGTTTTGGCTGCTTCCAAAAAAAAATCTTGCAGCATTTGGTATCCAGGTATGATTTCCGCCCCTTCTGCCTGTACCAGATTCAGCGCTATGATGCGAAGGGATCTCGGATGTTTCAGAGCAAAATCAATAAACCGATCGATATAGACTGAAAATCCTTTTTCAGGCCCCAACTGGACCACACCATCGAGCCATTGTATATTGGCCTGATAGTACTCATTGATGCTCGCCTTCAAAACCTCCTGAAATAGATCCGCTTTGGTTGGGAAATAATAGTTGATTAACGGATGATCAATTCCGGCTGCTTTACCGACCATGCGAATACTCGCTGCATAATATGGATAATTGGAAAACACCTCGCACGCTGCTTCAACAATACTGTCCTGTGTCTTTTTCTTGGGAGCATCGTCAGCTTTGGTGCCGAATTTTTTATTTTTACTTCCAAATAGTTGTATATTTTTTCGAGGCCGTTTCATGGGGAGTATTATGCGAATCATAGAATGGGTTGTCAAGATTATTTTAACGATCGTTAAAATAATCTTGACAGTATCGCAAAGTGGAAATATGGTTTTTTACGATCGTTAAAATTACATGAATACCGCACAAGGCCTGAAAGGATTCATACATGCGCATTGCGGAATTTAGAAATAATTGTTGGAATAGAATCGTTACAGTAAAAACAGTAACCATCTTTGTTGTTCTGGTATTGGTCGCAACAACGTGCCTACTGTTTTTTGCAAAACCATTATCCACGCCACTTATAAAAATGTTTATGCGACATCGGCTCTCCAGTCTGGCGTATCATTTTGAAGATGGGCTGCATGTGGGTATTTGCGGATCGGGATCACCGCTGGTGGATATCAACCGAACGGGTCCCTGCATTGCGGTTGTTGCTGGAAAGCATCTTTACGTTGTCGATATCGGTGATGGAAGTACAAGGAACATTACGCTGATGGGATTTCAAACCGGTAAAATCGATGCCGTATTGCTGACCCATTTCCACTCAGACCACATTGCAGGTCTTGGAGAAGTCATGCTTCAACGGTGGGCTGGCGGCTCCAAAACCAGGCCTGTCAAGGAAGATCCATCGTGATCAGCGGAGATACCGTATATTCGAAATCATTGCTGGCACATGCAACGGGTGCGGATCTCCTCATCCATGAGGCGCTTAGCCCATGGTTGACGGAAATACTTCATGAACAGGCAAATGGCTCCCCGATTCCTTCCCTTACAAAGATTACCGCGGATATACCAAGTTATCATGCGTCACCGGAAGATGCCGCGAAAATTGCCAGTGAAGCAGGTGTCAAACAACTGGTATACTATCACATTATCCCACCAATCCCCTCTTCGGTTCTGAACGCTTTATTCCTTGGTGATGTAAAGAAGTATTACAATGGCCCTATCCATATGGGGGTAGATGGAATGCTCTTTCGTCTGCCGGCAAACAGCGAAGAAATACACCAGCAGAACATGCTATAAAAGCGTCTGAGGATGGGATGGACCACCACTACCTCATACGTGCGTCTTTTTCAAGAGCCAGGCCATATTCTGACCGAGGGTCACCATGGTTTGGATCCCCTCTTCGTCGTCCTTCACCTCGCCGATTTCTCTTCCCTTACCGATGTTCCAGTAACTCGATCCGGGAATGATCATCTGGGCGATGAGGAAGAAGAAATTCAGGGAGTCGAGCACATGGGACGCGCCGGCCCTGCGGACGGCGACAACGCCCGCCCCGATTTTTCGTTTGTATAGATCGCCGTTGGCTCGGGAGACCATGCCGCACCGTTCGATCAGGGCCTTCATATTCGCCGACACATCGGCAAAATACGTGGGCGACCCGAGGATGATTCCGTCAGCGCTAATCATCTTGTCGATGTGTTCGTTCATCTCATCTTTTTTAACATGACAGCGCTTATTCTTCTTCTCAAAGCATTTGTAACAGGCGATACATCCCTGCAGATTCTCTCCGGCCAGTGACACCAATTCGGTCTCGATCCCCTCGCGGTTCAGTTCCCCGAAAACGGTTTTAATCAGGATCGACGTATTCCCTTCCTTTCGAGCGCTTCCGTTAAATGCAACAACTTTCATGCAACCCTCCTTTTGTTAAAATGTTTTAATCATCTTCCCTCTCCCGATTTGTTACTACAATATATATACAAAAGCATAACAAACAACTGGCAGTGTCAAGAATCTCGCTTTATTCCGCAGGAAAACCCACCAATACGATTGGATACCGCTGGAGATCTGCGAAAACCTACAAGGTTGTTCGACTGATTTTTATGTTCAGCTTTCGCATGCGCGCCCGCAATGTGGAAGGGTTCATGCCTAACAGTTCGGCGGCGCCACCGGGGCCATCGATTTTCCCTTTGGATAACGCAAGGCTATGATGAATGTGTCGGATCATCAGTTGTTCCATGCTGAGGAAATGACCGTTTTGGAAAGAGGGCGTTTCGGCAATGGCATTTGAAGTCTTCGATGAAAGGTTTGGAAACGACAGTGGTTCGCCTTTGCACAGGATCAATGCCCTCTCGATAATGTTTTGAAGCTCACGGATATTTCCGGGCCAGTCATAATCAATCAACTGGTCCAAGGCCTTTGGTCCCAAACGCGGTTGAAACGGCAAATTCATTTCAAACAATTTACTGTTCACCAGATATTGCACCAACGTCGGAATGTCTCGCTTTCGCTCTCTGAGGGGCGGCACCTCGATGGGAAAAACATTGAGCCGATACCACAGATCCTGTCTGAATTTGCGTTCCTTTATCATTCGGGCCAGATTTCTATTGGTAGCGGCAATCACCCTTACATCTACGGAAAGCGCTTGGCTTCCTCCGACGCGCTGAATGGTTTTATTTTGAAGAACACGGAGAAGTTTTGTCTGCGCTTGGAGGGACAACTCGCCGACTTCATCCAAAAAAAGAGATCCTTTGTCAGCTTGTTCGAAATAGCCCGCTTTCCTTTGTCCGGCGCCGGTAAATGCTCCCTTTTCAAAACCGAACAATTCGCTGTCCAGTAGCGATTCCGGAATTGCTCCGCAATTAACCGCGACGAAAGGGCCGACCGCCCGGTTGGAGGCGCCATGAAGTGCGTTGGCGATTAATTCCTTTCCCACGCCAGTTTCGCCCGTTATCAAAACAGGGCTTTCCAAAGGGGCAACTTGTTCAACCTGATGGATGACGCTTTGCAACCCGTCCTGACGATTCAAAATCAGATCGATTCGTTGATGTTCGAGCAGATTCCTGATTTCCAGATTCCCTGAAATGGCATTTCTCTTGTCACAATCGGTTTTGATTGTTGCGAAAAGCCGGTGAATAAACCCGGTCAGCGGTTCGACCATATGGTTTATTAAATCTATGTGTTCCGGCGTATAGCGCTTTTCACCATAGGCTGCAAATGACAAGCCGGCATAACGCGTCGCGGTCATTGGAGTGATGACCGCGATGGCCGAAATAACCGCCTTTACACTGAAATAGTTTGCAATCTCTTTGGCATAGCTTCGATCATTGGAATTGTTGATGATCAAAGTTCGATGTTTTTTGATCTCCTCGGCCGCTTTTCTTGCCTCACCGGTGAGATGGAACACTTCGTTCAGCAGCATGGCTTTCTTACTGATAACGAACGCTTTGTACGTGAGCGTACCCGATTCCGAATCGTATATCGGGACATGCAACGTATCGATTGGGAAAAACCGCGAAAGCAATACGTAAATCTCCGTCAGAAATTGCTTTGCGTCATGCCGCTCGGATACAATGCGTGACAATCCGTCGGTGATCGTATCGATTTTTTGCTGCATGGTGTTGGTGGACGTTTCCCTTTCCCGGCTTGGCCTGCCTGTTTCCGTTACATTTTGCATAATCGTCATATTTAACGGATTCTTTTATCATATATAACGTCGGAATTCAAACCAAAACGTATCATCTCCTTTTCATTTAGTATTTTACTTGGCATCCTATTTGCTAAATCAGGTTGACGGCAACACGCCTCAGGGGATTTCGGCCCATTCAACGATTATTTGGTTGATTGGATGGCCATCATCGCAAAAGCGGGAAACGGAGAAAGAAGTGTATGAACCATCAACTGTTTGCATCCATGCAAGAGCAGGTAGCCACGCTCGACGAACAAAATCTATTCAAAACAATCGATGAAGCATTGCGCCTTGGAGCGATCCCGGCCGACATTATCTCAAAAGGACTGTCAACCGGTCTTGAGTCGGTCGGCGAAAAATTTGAGCGCGGTGAATTCTTTCTGCCGGAATTAATGCTCAGCGGACATCTGATGAAAAAAGCCATCGAAAGGATTCGACCCTACATGGTTTCAGGACAACGAGAGTCCTCCGGGAAAATACTGTTGGGCACTATTGAAGGGGACGTTCATTACATCGGTAAAAATATTTTTTCCGCAGTCTTGGAAGGCGATGGGTATGTCGTTCATGACCTCGGCGTGGATGTACCCCCTTCTCTTTTTTTGGAAAAAGCCAAAGAACTGGCGCCGGATGTCATCGGGATGTCGGCCCTGATCTCGGTCGCCGTTTCGAAAATGGCCGAAACCATCGCGTTACTGCGGGATAATGGGATTCAAACCAGCGTCATTGTCGGCGGAGCGGCATTGACGGAAAAGAACGCAAACACCATCGGCGCCGATGAATTCGCCTGTGACGCATGGCAGGGACTCAGGATCGTACGTAAACTGACACACAGATAGGAGAAAACCGAACATGGCTCGAAACTATCAAGCCTGCTGGGAAAGGGTTCTGGCAACCATTATGGGCGAAACCCCAGACCGGGTGCCCCTGATTTTTCTGACCTCAGAAGATGTCGCGGCACGGGTGGCCGGTCTGACCATCCGGGAAATGATGATGTCGCCGGAAATATTGGCGGAGAAGTCCATTATGGTGAATGACTTTCTGGGCGGAGACGGCATGGCGCTGGTGGCAAACCCGTATTGCGGCCCCTTTGAAGGGCTCGCGTACGCAAAAGCCAATGGCAGAAATGACGTGTTTGTCTGGAAGGACTATACGACGCCCTTCATTCGGGAAGGCCTGTTATGTCAAACGGAAGAAGACATCGAGACGCTTCAAATCCCGGACCACCATGCAGTGGAACCCTGGCCGACGATTTTCAAGGCCATCGCCATTCTCCAGGAAAAGACGGGCATGGGTGTGGACCAATTTTCTCCCAGCCTGACCTGGTCCAGTGTTCAAATGCTCCGCGGCAGCCAGGCATATTTGGACGTGAGACAAAATCCCTCGCTGTTGATGACCCTCTGCGAAAAAATTTATGCATCCCAATGGGATTATTATCAAGCCTACAGAAAGATAGCGGGGCAGCCGAATTTTGCATTTCAATGTTCATACGCCTTCAATCAGCACATGCTCAGCTTCGAAGATGCCTGGAAATTCGAAGGCCGCTTTATCGCCCGGTTCGCCAGGGAATCAGGACTGCCGCTGGTCATCCACAACTGTGGTTTCAAACCCTATCACATGGAGTTGATCGAAAAGCTGCAGCAGGAAAAAGTTCACGTTCTCGGTGTTAACGGAAGCCATCCGTTGGATATTGATTGGTGGTGTGCATTCAGAAGGAAATTCCCGGAAATAACGATCATGGGCGGGCTGCATGTCAATGCGGAAATGGAAAATGGAACCGAAAAAGACGTTGAGAATCGTGTGAAAGAAGTCATCCGGAGATTGGGAGGCGATGGCCGGCTGATCATTACGCCGACCTGTTGCATGCCATGGCGCGTTCCATTGAGCAACATAAAAGCGGTGTCCGATGCAGTCGAGAAATACGGCAGCTATCCCATAACCATTGATGAACATATCCGTTGAAAAAAGGGGGAAAATGCTGATCGTCGCGGAAAGAATCAACGCTTCACGAAAATCCAT
Organism: Desulfobacterales bacterium; assembly: GCA_041740615.1. Classification (GTDB taxonomy): domain Bacteria; phylum Desulfobacterota; class Desulfobacteria; order Desulfobacterales; family SURF-7; genus DYJD01. The sequence continues at coordinate 74,082 of JBGSLR010000057.1, read as the reverse complement.
TTTCAAGGCCATCTCTGAAAAAAACAAAGAATTTATCCAAAACGAAGCCATTATTCAGACCAAAGCGGGCGCCGATTATATTGACATCAATGCCGGTCTGTTCGCCGGGAAAGAGGTCGATCATCTTTCTTGGCTTGTTGAGATTGTGCAGGAGGCGACAACACTGCCGTTATGCATTGATTCAGCCGATCCGAACGCCATCAAAAGGGTTTTGCCCCTGGTTGAAAAACAACCGATGATCAACTCCATTACCCTGGAAAAAAAGCGGTTTGAAGCCTTGATTCCGGAAATCATCGACCGCCCCTGTAAAATAGTCGGCCTGTGCCAGACGGATGGAGGAGCGGCACATACCATCCCTGAAAAGATAGATCTGGCGAAAGAATTGGTAGAAAAGCTCACACAGGCCGGTGTTCCGCCTGGCGACATCTATATCGATCCTTTGATCTTTCCCTTGGCCGTCGACACCGGTTCCGCCAAGTCCACTCTTGAAGCGATTTCGTCTATCATGAAGGCCTTTCCGGGTGCTCATACCATTTGCGGTCTCACCAATGTTTCGTTTGGACTCCCGGAACGAAAGTTACTCAACAGGACTTTTCTGGTCTCCGCCATCATCATGGGGTTGGATGCAACCATTATCGATCCAACGGATGGACGGTTGGTTGCGGCTCTAAAAGCCGGCGAGCTCGTTTACGGCGGAGACCCCTTCGCCCAAAACTATATCGCTGCTTTCCGCCGGGGAATATTGGGGGAATAATCCATGACGGCGGGCGATGCATGGTTGTTTCGGAATGATGCCCCATTGATCGACAGCATCCTTTCCGCGAAAGAAGTAAGCTCCATTCAATCCCGTAAAGCCGGATTTTTGCGGCCGCCGACGAAGGAAGAATGGGTTAATCGGACACTCCTGCATATGGGATATCCGAATCTGAATGCAATCAAAACAGCCATACGAGGAATGGTAGTCGACATTTCCGTTTCCGTAACCAAAGAGGCGGCTCCGACTTTTTTATTTAAAAGTGAATGGATCGAATCCTGCTCAACAAACGGCTTTCATGCAACAGGATTACGGATCAAAAGCCGCAACTGGGGACGGATCGCATGCCTGTTGGAAGGCCCCAGACAGGTGTGTTGTTTCGCACTTACCTTGGGAGCCCCATCGGAAGCAATCATCATGGAGTTGAGTGAACAATCCATTATGCAAGCTTTTATATGGGATGCGCTTTGCTCAACGCTTGCGGAGTATTACGCCGATCAAGCCGAAATATTTCTCGCTCACCAGTACGCGGAAAAGGGTCTGTCCATCACACGCCGTTTCAGTCCCGGATATTGTGATTTGCATCTATTTCAGGGGCAGAAAGAAATTTTCCAGTTCTGCCATCCGGAAGCCATTGGAATCCGGCTCTCCGGAGCCGGGCTGATGACTCCGCGCAAATCCATTACCGGCATGTTCCTTGGGGCTGAGAAAGTTCCCCAAAGACTACCCTGCCGTTTCTGCAGCCGCATTTGCATCCATAGACGGATACCCGAACAAACGACACGATTCTGATTGAACATCGAAAACAGTTTACATTGGAATCGATGGGAACCGTCCCCATCACGATACCGGAATCAGGCGCACGGAGTCGAACTAAAATCCCTCGATCTTAATAAAATTATAGCCGCTTTCCCTATCGTGACGAACTTCTCCGGACAGCCCGATGAGTTCGACTTTTTCCATTTCGGCAAGCCGTTCCGGATCGGCGTCGATCCTGGCAAACGCGCGCCGGCCATCCACGAGTCGACCCAGCACGACACCATGGTCCGGCTCGCCGGAACGGCCATGCCAGATTACGTATGTTTCGATGGTGAGTTCCCCCTCCGCAGCCGTCACCGATTCCGGAAGCGCTTCCCCATCGATCCGCGCCTGAATCGCCGAAAGATCGGACTCTTCCCATGGCTGTTCGCCGGGCCGGCTGCCGTAAATGCCCACCGACCATTTGGTGTTGTACCACCCCAGGGCGGTGACGAGGGCCTTTTGCCCCGGATTGGAACGGATTCGTTCCACTACCGCGGCGATCGCATGCAGGGAGTAGTTGTTTCCGGGCCCCCCGAAATAGGGAAGCCCGCCGGTGACCGTCAGATCGCGCGGATCATCCTCGGAGATGCCCAGTTCACGGCAGGCGATCTCCACTGCCGACGGAAAGCAGCTATATAAATCGAAAAAATAGATGCCATCGATCCCTGTTCCGGCCTGGTCCAGCGCCAGCCAAACCGCTTCGCGCAGTGCTGGCGAATCCGTAAGATCGTGCCGGCGCGATAGATTCCAGATATTGTTCAAACCCGCCCCGCCCATGGGATAGATGCGCCGGGACGGATCCACCCCCATTTCATCGGCTGTTTCCTCACTGGTCATCACCAGGGCGGCGGACTGGTCCACAAAGAAATTGGCGACCATTCGCATGGTATATGGGAAACAGACCATCCGGTTGTCCGTCCCGGCAAGGGTGATGTCATCCGCGGTGTAGGCATCCCGGGTCCATGCATGGGGGTTGAGCGAGGCCATGCGGGAAAGACGTTCGCAGATGGCGCCCATCGCCTTGCGATGACTTTCCAAATCCCGCTGCAGCGCATGCCGCCATGCATTCTCGATCATGGCATAGGCAACGGTCGGAATGAAAAAATCGTAGATCCGTTCATGCCCTGAAAACCCTTCGCTGTTGTCGGTGTCGAACCGTTTTGGCGTTCCCCCTTCCGGCCAATTCAGGAGGTTTTTTTCTTTCGGGGCCCGCCGCATGGCCGCCGCCGCTTCAGCTCCCGCAATCAGCGTGACGCGGCTTTTGCCCTCGGCGATATCAATGGCCGACCGATTGACAAACAGCTGGGGCGTATTGCCCCCGATTCCTCCATAACATGACCTTGCCGACGCAATGCCCAGCGCCTTCCCCAGCTCATCGCAAACGTCCTCGTATGGGTAGGATACGATATTCATCACCCGAACCGTATCGCAATACCGCAGCAGGTCCCCTGCACCGGAATCCGCAAAGGCGGCCAGACTTGTTCTGATCATCAATCCCAGTGGATCGAGGGGCGAGGTTGAATTCTTGGGCTGCATATACTGGGAAGCGCCCACAATGACGGGTGTATGTCGTTTCTTCATGTCCCATTCTCCGGTTGATAGAAACCTCTCGATATCATTCATCCTGTGTTTATGGCAACAATCATATGCATACGAAAATTCCGGAACCAACGCCTGGGAGAATCACGGGAAATGGGGTATGGGGTATAGACCCCAGAAAATCACTTGTTATTCGGAGGGCCGAAGAGGTAAAAGAGGTCCGGACCTAATTTCCTTTTCACCAGGGACAACCATCACAACCGGATACGGGTGTTGTATGACAATCGCTTTTCTTGCCGTTACCCTCGGTCTGGCGCTCCTTGTCTGGAGCGCCGACCGTTTTGTGGAAGGCGCCGCTGCCACTGCGCGCTATTTTGGCATGCCGCCGCTGCTGATCGGCATGGTCATCGTCGGTTTCGGAACATCCGCGCCGGAAATGCTGGTTTCCGCGCTGGCGGCATCCCAGGGCAATCCGGGCATTGCACTCGGCAACGCCTATGGATCGAACATCACCAATATTGCGCTGATCCTCGGATTGACGGCGCTGATCAGCCCCATCTCCGTGCATTCCCAGGTGCTGCGAAAGGAATTGCCGATCCTCACAGCCGTTACGGCCCTGGCCGCTTACCAGCTCCGGGACGGCGCGATCACCCGCATCGAAGCCCTGGTGCTGTTGGGGGTGTTTGGCGGCCTGATGGCCTGGACCATCCGGCAAGGAATGCAGCAAAAGACGGATACGTTGGGAGGCGAAATGGAACAGGAGCTGGGAATACGGACCATTCCGATCGGCCGTGCCGTTCACCGACTCGTCATCGGGCTGGTCCTGTTGATTGGAAGCTCCCGCATCCTGGTCTGGGGAGCGGTTGAAATTGCGCACGGTTTCGGCGTGAGCGATCTGATTATCGGCCTGACCATTGTGGCCGTCGGCACTTCCCTGCCGGAACTGGCCTCGTCCGTCATCGCCACGCGCAAAGGCGAACACGACATTGCCCTGGGTAACATTCTCGGCTCCAACCTTTTCAATACACTGGCCGTGGTCGGCATTGCCGGGACGATTCACCCCATGACCGCCGGACCGGAGGTCTTTTCCCGGGACATGCTGGTCATGGCGCTGCTCACCGTCTCGCTCTTCGTCATCGGGTACGGATTTCGGGGTCCCGGACGCATCAACCGGCTCGAAGGCGCGTTGCTGCTTGCCGGATATGTCGGCTACAACGCTTATCTGGCGGTGAGCGTCTTTGGCTGGTGACGGTATGCCGATGCCGTTCCCGTTTTCCAATCAACATTGATGGCAACGGAAATAAAACATGAAGCACAACAACACATCCAGAATCTCTCCGGATATCGATGCACCGCTTTCAGCCGCGCTCGATGAGGTCATCCAAAAATGCAGCGCCTGCGGCGCCTGTCAAACCAAATGTCGATTTCTGCAGATTCACGGCCTGCCGAAAGCCATCGCCGAAGCCTACGATCCGGCATCCAATGCGCTTTTGGCCTACGAATGCAGCCTTTGCGGATTATGCGGTGCGGTCTGTCCGGAGCGCCTGGACCCAACCCTACTTTTTTTGGCCATGCGACGGAATGCCGCGGGAACCGGACGCATGGATTTTTCCCATTACAAAACCATTCTGGGATATGAAAAAAGAGGCAATTCGCCGTTGTTCTCCTATTACGGGCTGCCGGAAGGCTGCGACACCATTTTCTTCCCGGGATGCACCCTGACCGGAACACGGCCGGAAACAACCCACCGCATCTTTACGCATTTACGAAACAGCATCCCGAATGTGGGAATCGTGCTGGATTGCTGCAACAAAATATCCCATGATCTGGGTCGCCAGCACCATTTCATCACCATGTTCGATGAAATGCGCCGTTTCCTCACCAGCCATCACGTTCACAACGTGCTGGCGGCCTGCCCCAACTGCTATGATGTATTCCATGAATACGGCAAAGGCCTCCGGGTGGAAACCATTTATGAACATCTCTCCCGCAACGGCCTGCCGGCACACCAACCATTTTTCGGTCAGGTGACCTTGCACGATCCATGCCCGCTGCGCATGGAAGAGGGTATTCACAAAGCGGTGCGGGACGTTGCCGTCAAACTCGGTTTTTCAATCCGGGAAATGAAGCACAAACGGAATCGGACGGTCTGCTGCGGGGAGGGCGGATCGGTGGGCTTTTGGAAATCGGAGTTTGCAAACGAATGGACAAGATTGCGCAAAACGGAAGCCGGAGACCTGCCCATCCTGACCTACTGCGCCGGATGCGCCGGATTTCTGGGTAGAAAACTGAGAACCTTTCACATCGCCGATGCCTTGTTCTCCCCCCAGGACTGTATCAACGGAAATGTCAAAGTCGTGAAAGCGCCCTTCACCTACCTGAAAAGACTCCAGCTCAAACGCCGCTTCAAACGGGAGTTGAAGCCGGCGGTCAGCCGTTCGCGTTCGGCGCCTTGAGAAACCATCCGGCCCTATCAGTTGGGTTTGCCGCCGAAATATTCCTCGGGAGATTTTTCCAGGGTATTCAGCTTGTCCTGGAATTGTTTGATCCGCGCATTCTTCAGGGCGATGGACAGGGACGGTCCGACGGCCAACTGCTGAATACGATCGATTTCCCCCTGTAGTCGTTCTTTTTCAGCCCGAATTTTTTGTTCCCATTCTTCCTGGGCCGCTTGTTTTCTTTCCGCTTCGCTCTTTTGTTTTCTTAGTTCTTTTTCTCGCGCAAGGTCATCGTATATCGAATTCCCTTTTGGGGCGTTGTCATCCCATTCGCCGCCATCCGATCGGACATTTTTCCCTTCCGCCGGATCGGCGGATTTTATCTCCTGATGGACTTCCACATCCTTGGCCGTTTGGTCCGGCCCCGTATTGCTGAACTGCTTGACACCGTTCTCATCCGTCCAGGAATAGATGCCGGCAGAAAGATCCGTTGTGAGCAGAAAGACCAGTACGCTGAAGCAAACGATCATCTTACCTTTCATGGGGACCTCCATCCACTTCGCCTGTTTTCCATACAAAATCGAATTACGCCTGTTTTATATAATATACGCACCACCGCAGGTCAAGGCCAAGACGTCGGGGGGGGGATCCGATGCATGCCATCCTCGTCCGGGGTTCCTCTGTCATCCATGGTCACATTTTTCAACCGTCAAATCCATTGAAGCCGCAACGGAAATGGGGTATGCATATCACACGATCTGTTTTTCGATAAAGGATACCCCCGGATGGAACTCATCTCCAAATTGCCCGATGTGGGGACAACCGTCTTCACGGTCATGTCCCGTCTTGCCCAGGAGCACAACGCCCTCAATCTGTCCCAGGGGTTTCCCGATTTTGACGTGAATCCGGATTTGATCGATCTGGTCGGAGCGCATATGCGGGCCGGTCGCAACCAATACGCCCCCATGCAGGGAGTACCCGCCCTTCGCCAGGCCATTGCCGAAAAAACAGTCGAATTATACGGTGCGGGCTATGATCCGGAAACGGAGATTACGGTCACCTCCGGCGCCACGGAAGCCTTGTACTGCGCCATCAGCGCCGTGGTCGCAACCGGAGACGAAGTGCTGATCTTCGAACCGGCCTTTGATTCCTACGCCCCCGCCGTTCGCATGAACGGTGGGATTCCCGTTTATATCACCCTTGGTTTTCCGAACTACCGGATCGATTGGGACCAGGTGAAAGACGCCCTGACACCCAAAACCAGACTGATGATCATCAATTCCCCCCACAATCCCACCGGAACCGTCCTGCTGCCCCGGGACATGGACGCCTTGGCACAAGTGACGGCGGATCGGAATCTGTTCATCATCGGGGATGAAGTCTACGAACATATCCTTTTTGACGGAATCGACCATGAGAGCCTGTTGCGGTATCCGGAACTGTCCCGGAAAAGCTTCGTGATCAGTTCCTTCGGCAAAACATACCATACCACCGGTTGGAAAATCGGCTACTGTCTGGCCCCCCAGCCCCTTTCCGCTGAATTTCAGAAGGTGCATCAGTTTCTGACGTTTGCATCCAATACGCCCATCCAGTATGCTTACGCCGAAATTCTAAAGGACAAGGAGCGATACCGGGGTCTCGGGGCTTTCTATCAGAAAAAGCGCGATCTGTTTCGATCCCTGCTCGTCGAATCCCGTTTTACGCCTCTGCCCTGTCACGGAACCTATTTTCAGATGCTGGATTATTCCGCCATCACCCATGAGCCGGACACGGTGTTTGCCCGGCGGATGGTGACGGATATCGGGGTTGCCGCGATCCCGCCCTCTGTTTTCTACCACCGCCGGGACGACAACCGGGTATTGCGTTTCTGTTTTGCCAAAAAGGATGAAACCCTGAAAGAGGCCGCCGAAATACTATGCAACATCTGAACATAACCTTGATCCAAACCGACCTGGTCTGGGAAGACAGCGGACGGAACCTGTCCGCCATCGAGAAGAAGATCGACGGCATCCGGGAAGAAACCCAGCTGATCATCCTGCCGGAAATGTTCGCCACCGGATTCAGCATGGACGCGGCCAAAATCGCCCAGGACATGGACGGATCGGCTGTCTCCTGGCTTGTGGACCAGGCCCGCCGGAAAAAAACCGACATCGTGGGCAGCCTGGCCATTCGGGAGAACGGACGTTTCCATAACCGCCTGATTTGGGCCGAACCCGGGGGCGGACTACTGACTTACGACAAGAAACACCTCTTCCGGTATGCCGGTGAAGAGAAAATCTATACGGCCGGAGACCGGCATCTGTCCGTAGACCTTCATGGTTGGAAAATCCGTCCGTTCATCTGCTATGACCTGCGCTTCCCAATCTGGACCCGCAACCTCAACAACGCCTATGACGTCGCACTGTATATCGCCAACTGGCCGGCCAGGCGCTCCCACCACTGGAAAGCGCTCCTTCCGGCCCGGGCCATTGAAAACCAGTGCTATGTCGTGGGGGTGAACCGGGTGGGAACGGACGGCAACGGACTATCCTACAGCGGAGATTCGACGGTGATCGATCCCATGGGGAATGCATTGTTTCAGAAAAGCGATGAGGAAACCGTTCACACCGTGGAGTTGTCCTTTGAGATCCTGCAGAAATACCGCCGCACCTTTCCGGCCTGGATGGACGCGGACGCAGGGATGATCAATGGGATTCCGGGAATGGAAAACGGTTGAAAGGCCTGTCGGTCAAAACCTACATAAAACTTTGAATATTGGACAACCGTTTGGCCATGTAGGATAGTTCCCGCTGAGCCACCTTCAGATATTCCCGGTAGTCTCCCCCGCTTTCCGGGTTGAAAGAAGTCGACACGCAGGCGAAGCGGACCTCGAAAGGCACATCCTTGACGATGAATTCATGTTGCTTCAGCAGATTGGTGATCCGCGTCAGCGAAGTTCTGGAATCGTCCTTGGTGGTCATGGGCTGAATGACGATAAGCATCCGGTTGTCCGCCATTCCAACGATATCGGTGTCCCTCACGATTTGCACCAGGTCTTCCATGACGGCGGAAATGACATCCTCCCGCGTGATCGATCCTTGGGGAACGGGCTTTTTCGGCGTCACTTTCACGAGCGCCAGGGCCAGGGTTGAGAAAGGCGTATTGTAACGCTTTGACCGGCGGATTTCGCTATCCAATATGAACAACGTGCTGCCCTTGTTCAAGGTTCGCTTGGGTACGCTTTTCTCCTCGGGTTTACCTTCCGGCAGGCCGGTGATATCTCTGCACAGCTGTTCAAAACGCTCTTCGGACATCCCCTCCGCCACCATGGCCTTCTTGACATGTTCCAGAATGGCTTTGATGCCGGTCTCGTTCTCTGTATCCATGCTCAGGATATTGCGGATGGCGGCTTTGGTGTCGACCTCGTTTTCACCGGAACGCAGTTTTCGAAGAACCAGCTCGGACTTCAGCTGGTGCATGTTTTCCTCCATACGCGCCATGATCCGGTACTCGATGTCCTTCAGCATCGCCGCATCCATGTTTTTGCTTTTCAGGGCTTCAATCAGGTTTGTTCTGGCTTTGGTATAGATATCATCCAGTTGCTGGCTGTTCTGTTCGGTGGTGGAACCGATTTCATCCAGCGCCATTCTCCCCCCGACCGTTTCGATGTAATCCACCAGGACGGCGGTCAGTTCATCTCGATCGCCCCCGCCTTTTCGGATTTCGGAAGCCAGGTAAATCAATTCAGCCGCTTCTTTGGGATGATTCAAAATTTCATGAATCAGCGTTTCCCCTTCCAACCCGATCTCCCCGGCGCTTTTATCGAGCATGCGGGCAAGGTTGTCGCTCTGCAGTTCGGCCTTCAATTCCTGAATCAGTCTGAAAAAATCACCCAGGGGCATGCCTTCGGTCATCAGGGCCTGTCGAATTTTCGGTAACAAACGTCGCAGTTCATCCGGTTCCGGAATCAGTCGCAGAATAATCTGGGCAAGGCGTTTGATGGAAACAGCGCCTTTTTGATACTCCTCCTGAACGAGCCGGACCAGCACCGAGTCCGACAGCGCATCGATTTCCTTGCGGATATCGTCTTCATTCGCATAAATGGTTCCCAGCGCTTTTTGGGCCTCCAGGCCCTTGAGAAGTTGCCGCTTCAGTTCCACGACACCTTCGGCGAGCCGTTTCAGATCCACCTCTTCGTTGCCGGTGCGGCCCACTTTTTCCCGGATCGAATGCACCTGCTGAACGATCATGGGACCAGGCAACTGCCCCTTTTCCTGATGCTGTTCCGAAAACGAGGCATCCGCCCGGATCATCATTTCGGAAAGCGCCTTGGGGTTCTCCAGGAGGGCGGCAATGGAAAATTGACTCTCGATGGATTCGGAAACCGCGGCCGCCATCATCATTCCCACTACATCTTCCGAGGTCGAACCGGTGACCGGCGCTCGCAAATCCACGGTTCCGTCCGTTTCCGAAAATTGCTGCTGCAGGCGTTCACGCAGGACGATCTCCTCATCCTTGGTGATTTTCTTATAAATCACGTAATTGATGGTGGCGCTGGCCAACCCTTTGGCCTCCATCGCCTTTTTCATACTCTGAACATCCGGGGTCCTTTTCAGATCGAAAATGATCGCGATCAGCAGTTGCAACTCCTCGAGGGTCAAACGTCGCACAAAGGAAATGGATTGGAGACCGGCCTTGACGAAATAATCCGCCAGCCGGGAGGTGTTGATGTGATAATCAATGGGTTCGTCTTCGATGAAAAACTGTTCCTGGTTCATGGAAAAAACAATGGGGGACACTTTTTTAAACCCCTCTTTCAGGGCTTCGAAAAGCTGTTCCACCGAACGGACGACGGCCGGATGGCCGGGATGATACATGGATGCCTGGTTATATACCAGATTCATGTTTCTGCCGATCTTATCGGCTACCAGTTTGGGGAGTTCCGGTTTGCTCATTGTCCGCGATCTTTCCTTCTATCCGAGGCAGTTTTTCTGATACCATCGGAGGGCTTTTGCAAATACGGCGCAGGATCCGAACCGTTTGTCGGGATCATACGCGACGGCTTTTTCGATGATTTGGTCCATTTTTTCGTTCAGGTTCGAATTGAGGGCGGACGGCTTTTTGAGAAAAATCCCCGTTACCGCGTCTCGTTTATGTTTGAGAAGTGACATCAGGGAATCATATTCCGGCATCGGCAACCGTTCAACCAGCATCTGAAACAGCATGGTGCCGACGGCATAAACATCCACCCGCCTGTCATTATTCGTCCCGGTTATCTGCTCCGGCGCCATATACAACGGCGTTCCCTGCATCATGCCTTCTCCGGCATCGTCGCCCTTGACGAATTTGGCGGTTCCGAAATCGGAAATCAGGGGCCTTTTGGTATGGCTCTCAATCAGGATGTTGGCCGGTTTGATATCCCGGTGAATAATGCCCTGCTGATGCGCATAATCCAAGGCATCCAGAATCTGGATGACGGTGGCCAGCGTCGAGGACAACGGCAGAACCCGCTTGGACGGCAGCAACTGCTGCTGGGCATTCTTGATGTACTGGGACAAATCCTTGCCCTGAATCAGCTGCATGCACATAAACAGAAATTCGGAAGTCTCACCCACTTCATAAATCGGAATGATGTTCGGATGGGAAAGAATCGCCGCGGCCTCGGCTTCCTGCTGAAAACGCTCGGCAGCCTTGGGCGTCATCATGGTTTTGGGAAGAATTTTTACGGCGATTTGCCGTTTCAGCGTTTGTTGAAAGGCTAAAAAGACAATGGCCATGCTTCCCCGGCCGAGTTCCTTGAGGATCGTCGCCGTACCCACCTGCAGACCGATCAGGTGGTTGACTTTATAGGATTGTATGGATGCCATAACGCGCCGTGATCTTTCCGGTGATGAGGTCCCGGGAAAGGGTGCGGAGCACCTGCCCGGTTGCCCGATTATATTAGACCAAGAGGGACGATAATGCAACTCGAAGCTCACTCGAAGCTCACGAATACGTCGGCGCAAGAAACCCCGGTCACCCATGTCGTTTTTCAGGAACACCCCCTGTTGTTTCACGGACAAATATGCGGCACTACCGCCATGCGAAACCACTTGTATCACTACTACAAGATTGAAATAAGAGAAGAAATCACTTTCGGATCGGGATCGGGCATCGACGCCATTTTCCTCCAGGACGACCAGATCGATCCCCCGGCGTTTATCTTTGGTCGCAGCATCGCCATGGAGGCGGATGTCGTCCGGGCTTCGGGCATCTACTACCGTGAACAACCGGAGATGGATGACGCAACGGCATGGGTGCAAAATACAAGGCGTTGGACCGACCGGCTCAGTTCTTCTCCACCGGAATCAATAGAAGCGGTATCCGGCATCGGCTGCAGATCTTGTTGGCGACGCTTCCTTCCCAGAAGGCGGTCATCCCCGACTTTCCGTGGGTGGCCAGAACCATGAGATCGGCCCGCAGCCGCCGCGCCGAATCCCCGATGACACGCGCCGGGTCCCCCCGCAGCACCGATGCGCTTGCAGTGAAGCCCTGCTTCCGCAATGACTCCACCTGCCATTGAAGATGTTCCGCCGCCTGCTGAGCCGATATTTCCAGCATTTTGGATGTTGTTCCGGGCAGGAAGCGACTCGTCACCGCCCGCTGACCGGCAAGGGCGCCGAAATCGGGTATTGCCGTTACCAAGTGGAGCGCAGCGCCGCATGCCGTGGCCAATTGTTTTGCCGCCGGCAAGGCCCCGATGTGGGTTGGATCATCATCCAGGGGCAACAGAATATGATCGCAGGAAAAAAACGGCCGGTCCGTTGTGCCGGAAGGATATGTCATGAGTACGGGGATGGATCCCATGGCGATCACCTTCTGGGCGATACTTCCGAGAAACAGATGCAGGGCCTTGCCGCGGCCGTGGGAGCACATGACGATCAGATCGTGGGTCAATTCATCGGCATGGGCGACAATGCTCTCCGCCACATTGTCCACCTCCGTTGAATGCACATGATACGCCATCGGCACTTCCGGCGGGAAGGCCCCCTGACCGACTTTTTTCAGGTAGGTTTCGGCTTCGGCGGCCTCCGTCAGGTGGGTCTGACCATGAACGACACGCGGCATTTTTTGTTCAATCACATGAAAAAGCGTCACCGAGGCATTCAGCTTTTCCGCCAGGAAAACGGCGGCCGGCAACGCCGCTTCAGCCATGTCGGAACCGTCAAGAGGCACCAGAATATGGGTAAACATGATCTTATCCCGTAAAAAGTGTTTGATACAACAAATAGCCGTTCAGGGCGATGATGACCGCGGCGATCAGACCGGCGAGGACCGTTGTGATCCGCCGATTCACGAGCACTCCCATGATATCGTTGCGCCGGGTGAACATCACCAGGGGGACCACGGCGAACGGCAGTCCGAAACTCAGCACCACCTGGCTGATGACCAGCGTGCGGGTCGGGTCCAACCCCAGTCCGATCACCAGCAAAGACGGTGCAATGGTCACCACGCGGCGGACCCAGATGGGAATATGACGCTTTAGAAATCCCTGCATGATGATCTGCCCGGCGCTGGTTCCCACGGTGGAAGAGGACAGTCCGGCCACGAGCAGCGAAAGACCGAACACCCATTTGGCCGATGGTCCCAACAGCGGCTCAAGGGTTCGATGGGCTTCCTCGATGGAGGCGGTATGGGTAAACCCGGTTTTGTGAAACGTGGCTGCGGCCATGATCAACATGGCCGCATTGACAAAACTGGCGATTCCCATGGCAATGACCACGTCCGCGATTTCGAAACGATACAGTTTTCGCAGCCGTTCCTTATCCCGAACGACGATGCGTCCCTGGGTCAAGGCCGAATGCAGAAAAATGGCATGGGGCATGACCGTGGCGCCCAATATGCCGGAGGCCAGCAGTACGCTTTCCGCTCCGGAAAATTGGGGCACGACGGCATGATAGAAGACGCTGCCCCAATCGGGTTTGTCGATCAGGGTCTCCACCAGATAACACAGGGCGATGACCCCCACCATGCCGGAAATGACCGCTTCCAGGGGCCGGAAGCCATGGCGTTCGAGACCCAGGATCAACAGCGTGGCGACGGCGGTGAGCAGGGCGCCACCGAGCAGCGGCACTCCCAGCAGCAGGTTGAATCCTAGGGCGGCGCCCAGAAACTCCGCCAGGTCCGTGGCCATGGCCACCAGTTCCATCAATACCCACATGCAGATGACCAGCGGCTTCGGGAAATGGGCCCTGCAGTGTTCGGCGAGATTCATGCCGGTCGCAATCCCCAATTTGGCCGACAAGGTCTGAATGAGCATGGCCATGAGATTGCTGGCCACGATGACCCACAACAGCATATAGCCGTATTGCGCCCCGCCTTGAATATTGGTGGCGAAATTGCCGGGATCCACGTAAGCGACGCTGGCGATGAACGCCGGTCCCAAAAAGGGCAACAGCTCCGCCAGTTTGCCTTTTGTTTTTTTCCCGTCCAGAATATCCGTGGCGGTTTTCACGGTCTGGGAATCGGAAACGCCTGGTGGCTTTTTCATAAAATCGATAGTGTGTTCGTATGATTTGCGGATGAATTGGATACCCGACGGCGATCGGTTTTTCCGTCTTTTTTTCTCGATGCGGCTAACCTATTCTTTTTTTGTACAGGCATCAACAACAAATTTGACGCTGTCCGTTGACGGGTGGAAGCATATGATCCATGGGATTTCAAATGGCGATGTTTCCGTATGGACATGCCAAACGGATTTTCGACATTACCTGGCGGCGATAGGGAGCAAAAACGCCTCCGTTTCACGAAGCACTCCCATAATGCGCTAATCGATCAACAAAAGCGTCTCCTCGTCCAATCCCTGCAGCACCTTGGCGGATACGCTGCCGAGGATCCGACGTTTGATGCCCGACAGGCCGCGCTTGCCCATGACAACCACCGTATACCCGCCGTCCCGGATTTTTCGGAGCAGGACCGCCGCTACGTCTTCCGATGACGAGATCGCATCCAGATCGAACCTGCGTTCCGATCCGAGTATCTTCTTCATCCGTTTCCAGGTGGTTTCGGCGGCCTGGGATGTCCCGCGCAATATGTGCACGCAGTCAAAGGCCATGTCCGGTCGATGGGCCATAAGCCGGTCCAGACACTTCAACACCAGCAGACTGGCGTCGGACAGATCCAGGGCCACCAGCATGCGAAACGATTTCGCGCCGGCGCCGGCGAGACAGATCACTTTACCTTTCACGCGGGACATCAGTCGCCCCTGCCAGGAGGCCCCTTGTTCCCTTGCCAGCATGATCAGGCCATATGCGCCCCGGTTCACCGTATCCGCCATTTCCCCGGTCAGGTTACCGGAGACCCGTGCAGCCGGATAACTGAATTCCGGGAGTTGGATTGCCTCCCTTCGCCAAACGGATGTGAGCCACGCCATAAAAACATCATCCCCATCGGTACGCCGGTCCGATTCGGTGGACGACAGACGCAGAACGTGAACCTGCCGCGCCGGTCGGGGCGCAACAAAATGGTCCGGCAGACAGGAAAAACGGCCCAGGTCTTCCGGCGCCGTAATCACCCACAACTGCCGGTCGAGTCCCCGTTTCAGCAGTTTGTGATCCAGAACGGTTCGTTCTTTTTCCCAGGTCGGCCATCGGGCGCAGACAAATCCTTGATCCAGGGTGACCCGCTTGAGGCAGCTGTTGCAGTTCACGCAGGTCCGGACGGCAACGCCCTTTTGCGCCTTGTCCAACCAGTGGACATCCGTTCTCAGGGGTCTTCCCAGCCCAATGAGATCGGTGACGCCTTGATCCAGCAATTGTTCGGCGATCAGTGGCTCGCAGATTCTTCCGGACATGATCACCGGTGTCCTCACGCGGGTTTTCAATACGGTCGTATCTTCCCGGAGGTACGCAGGACGGGTCGTCAAGGTTTTAAAGTCGGCGGAAAAATACGAATGATAGCTTCCGGCGGAAACGGAAAGGTAGGCAATTCCTTCCTCTTGCAGACAGGTAGCCCAGGCAATGGCCTCGTTCAGATCGATGCCGTCGGGGACCCACTCCCGCAGCTGCAGCCGGAATCCCACGGGAAAATGTTCCGGCAACGCCTGTTTGACCGATTTGAGCACCTGCAGGGGAAACCGCATGCGGTCCGCAAGATCGTCGTGGACTGCGAATCCCCTTCGGTTGGTAAAGGCGGATAAGAATTGATTCAGCAGATATCCGGAGGCGCCGTGGATTTCCACACAATCGAAACCGGCGCGCCACCCCCGTTGGGCGGCCAGAGCGAAATCCGTGGCGACCCGTTGCATTTCATCGTCACTCATTCCCGCAACCCATCGATTTACGAGGGAGAGCATCCGCTGGGTAAGGGCAAACCGTTTTTCAAGGGGGAAAAACCGGATAAAATCGGTCAGGGACGACAAATTGAACGAAAGATGCCTGCCGGTGACGGCTGTCGGCAACAGGGGCCGGTCGCACCGGGCGAACCGTCCGGCATGATTGAGCTGCAGACAGGCCCCGGCGCCCCCTTGTCGGATGGTGTCGGCCAGTTCCCGCAGCCCTCCGACATCCTCATCCCGATCCGCCCGCAGGTTATGCGCGGAGGTACAGCCGTCCTCCGAAACCGCCGCATTGGCGACCACCACCATGGCGACACCCGTTTCGGCCAGTCTGCGATAATGATCGAGCAACATGGCGCTGACCCGGCCGTTGGGCAGGGCATAGCCGGTGAACACCGGAACCGCGACCAACCGATTCCGCAATGCCATGGGGCCGAGTTGAAATGGACGAAAAAGAAAAGACATGAACTCCTCATGCTGCCGTCAAACAATGCGTGCGCTCACCGCACGGGTTCGCGGGATCGCCATTTGCATGTCGGTTCCCATCACCCCTTCGAAGCCGTACCGTTTTTTTCGGATATATACGCATATTGGCCCTCATTGCGGCGGATATTCCGCATCTCCCATTCGCGACGATCTTTTCTGAAATGGTCCATCAACACCGGCAGACGCTGCAAAATCCCCAGATCCGGCGACGGGGTCCAGCCCAAAGTCGAATGGGTGTATTGGGCATCCACCACCAGGGGTTTATCCACATAGTCGATCATCCAGCGGCGTTCATACCGTCTTTGACCCAACAGGACCTTGAACCGATTTCGGATGAACAGCGCCGTCCTGGCGACAACAGGCGGAATAAAAAGCGGTCGTGGTGAAAAACCGGGACCCAGCCCCTTGCGAATGACGGGAAACAAGTCCCGGTGCTGGGTGCATCCCGAAGGGGAAGCGAACATCCGTTCCCATGGAGCCAGCCGATGGGACTCCCGGAGAATGTTCCGAACCGCCGCGACCAGATCCCGGCGATGGATATACGGGAAACCCGACCAGCCCCGGCCCGGAATCATCCGGCCGGTCACGGTGGGACTGCTCCACATCCGGATCAGGCTGAACAGCGGCGGCAGTTCGCACCAGTCGCTGAACACTCCGCCGATGCGCAGAGAAACCGAAGGAATGCGTTCCTGATAATCGAACAGCAGCGTTTCGCCCAAGGCTTTGGATCTGGCATAGGCCACGTGATCCACCGGGGGTGACTTTTCCGTGAGAACGTTTCCCCGGGGAGGCGGTGAAAGGGAGGCGATACTACCGGCAAAAACAAACCGAGCGGCCTTGGCGGCAATGGCGGCCTCCAACGTGTTTTTCAGCCCGGCCACATTGACCTGTTCATATTCCGGGAGCCACCGTTTTCCAAAATGGTAGAACGCCGCCAGATGAACGACGAAATCGATGCGGGAATACCGTTCGACCATCCTGCCAGTCCATCCCATCAGGCCGCGGGCATCGGTGATATCCACCACCCCCCATTCCGCGCCCGGGGCTTCGTCGCGCAAGTCCTGGGAGGGCGGCCGTCGATCCAGTCCCAGTACGACATGATCACGGCATAGGTCGACACATATGGCCGAACCCAGGTAACCGGACGAACCGGTTACCAAAACAACGGGAAGATGATCCATGGATGTCACCATGCCACTCAAACAAGGTCGAACTTTCTACGCGCATCCGCAAAGGACTTCCCGGCCAGATAAATTCCCAGCGAGGGGGATATGCGGTGCAGATACCAGATGAGTTTCCACCAAGCGGGTACGATGATGATGGCCTTGTTGCGGGCAACGGCATCGATCACCTTCGGCGCGAAACGATGGGGCGGCATGGGCTTGAGGCGTTCCCACATCTGCATCAGTTTGGCTTCCGATGCAGGTATCAGTATTTTCCCATATTTACCACCGGTCAGAATGGGGGTACGGATGACGCCGGGACAGACGACGCTGACGCGAATACCGTACACCGAAGCTTCCGCCCGCAAGGATTTGGACAATCCCACCACCGCATGTTTCGTCGCCGAATAGGCCACGGAGAAAGGGGTGGGGCCGAGTCCGGCCATGGATGCGGTATTGACGATATGCCCGAATCCCTGACGGATCATGGGAGCATAGACGGCCTGCACCCCATTGGTCACGCTGCGCAAATTGACATCGATGATCCGGTCCCAATCCATGACGGAAAAATGACGGACCTCCCCGCCGATACCGATTCCGGCATTGTTGAACATATAATCGATCCGGCCGGTTCGCTGAACCGTATCCCGGACAAGCGCCTCCACTGCGGGGAATTGGGTCACGTCCACTTCCACGGCTTCGGCATCACCGCCGGCCTTGCGGATATTCGCGGCGGCCTCTTCCGCCAGCGGAATCTGGAGATCGGCCAGCACAACCGAGCACCCCCGCCTGGCCAGTTCTTCGGCCAGCGCCCTGCCGATACCCGAGGCGCCGCCGGTGACGATGGCAACGCTTTGTGAAAAATCCCTGGGATTGTGTTTTGTCACCATTGTTTCCATCCTTTGTAAGAGATCCCTGATCTGTAGATGGACTATGAATCGAAATCAAGGAGATTTCAATGGAAACAGTCGGATAATACCGAAGATCGTCAAAGAATCGCCCCATCGTTGTGACGTTGACAGTCTGTCGGAGACGGTTGGAAAAGCACGGACCCGAGGAACGGATGAGGGGATGCGATCGGAAACAACTTGCCGAATTAAAATCGATTTGGTATGCTTGCTGCATCATTAACGAATGTTCCCCAATACGGTATGCGGCCCCCCCTAAAAAACGACTTGCCCGCAAGTCAGTCAACGAATTTATCGGAGAGGAGGAAGAAACAATGGTCGACAAGAACAAGAAGCCCCTCAAAAAGGACACTTCCGAGATGGTCGAGGCCTTTGAGCAGATTTTGAAGCAGCCGGAGGAGGCTTCAGAGCTGAGCCAGAACGCCATCGGAGTGGATATCGGGACTTCTAAAACCGTCTTTGCCATGAACGGAAAAAACAGCGGACAAAAAGATTTTTATTCCCAATTGAATGCCTTCATTGCGGTGGACTATTCCCGTTTTACCGAAAACATATTGAAACAAAACAAAATAAATCATTATAAATTGGGCAACTCCCTGATTGTTTACGGCGACGGAGCGGAAGTATTTGCCAACATGCTGAATACCGAAACCCGGCGTCCAATGCGCAACGGCCTGCTCAACGCCAAGGAAACCAACGCCATTGAAATTATGAAAGGCATTCTGGACGACATGATCCCGGCCGCCGCCTTCCCCAATACGCCGCTTTGTTTTTCCATCCCGGGCGTACCCAAGGACGCGGCCACCGACATCATCTATCACGAAGCGATTCTGAAACGCCATCTGGATGAAAAAGGCTTCAAATCCAGAAGCATCAATGAAGGGATGGCGGTAGTCTTTTCCGAATTGGAAAAGGAAAATTTCACCGGGTTCGGCGTCAGTTGCGGTGGAGGCATGTGCAATGTCTGCCTGTCCTATCTTTCCATTCCCCATATCACGTTCAGCATTATCAAAGGCGGGGATTATATTGACGATGCGGTGTCGTCGGTCACCAATGAAGTCAACACCCGAATCCGGGATATCAAGGAAAACCAGCTCGATCTCCTGACGAAACCGGGCAATGAAATTGAAGACGCCCTCCAGATCTATTACGATGACCTGATCCGGACCCTGATCCGGACAATGAAGGAAAGTATCGAACAGACCTCCAAGATTCCCAAGGCGGATGCCGCCATCCCGATTGTCCTCAGCGGCGGCACGGCAAAACCGAATGGTTTCAGGGAACGATTCGAAAAATGTCTCAAAGAAGTGGATTTCCCACTTGAAATCAGCGAAGTTCGGCTTGCCAAACATCCGTTGAAGGCAACCGCCAATGGCGCCTTGATCGCCGCCATGTATGAAGGCTGAAAAATGCGGTTGTTGCGGCAAGGTAACAATAAATCCCCCGCTCCCCGGATTCCGGAATTCCCATGATCGGCACGCTTGCCGCCGATGCGGATTGAAAGGGAGTTGAGTATCTATGGTCCACCTTTCCGAGCCCGAAAAACTACCGCCGAAGGATTATCGGCAACGAATCGAAAAGCTGGCGGAACAAATCTCCGATCCGGTGCGGAAACTGAAATTTCTGCATCAAGCCCTTGCCGACTATTCCCTGGATCGGTCCACGGATGCAACGGATCGAAAAAGCACGGAACCGGAAACGAAAGGAGAAGGAGAGCCCCTACTTCGTAAAAGCCGAAAAAACGGTCCGCCGGGACGACAAGGGAAAACAAACGGTTTCCCCCTGTCCGTTACTTCAAAATCTCGAAGGTACTTGTTGTACCTGCTCGGCGGCGTAGGAATCGTCGTCTGTGGTCTGGCAATGCTGATATTCCTTTCAAACGGCAGCATCCGTTCGAAAAAAACCGACCAAGCCGAAACCCGGCCGGATACCGAACCCTATCACTATATCATTCCGATGGTAACCGCCACGCATCCTCCGGAACCGATTTTGTCGGAATCGGTTCCGGAAAAGCGGACGGAAGAGAAGCCTCCCTTCCCCGAATACCTGGACACCGTGATATGGATGATCGAAAAAACCACCGAAAGCGAGTATTATAGCAATCGGTTGCGAATATATACGGCGCAGACCACCGACAATACCCCCCGGCGCTATTATCGGACGCCGATCAATGCCGACGGCGTTTCGGAACCCGGACCGGAGACCGAAAAAGTGGTCGGTATTCTATTCCACGCTGCCGAGAGCGACATTTATGAATTCAAGCCGGAAATGACCCAGTCCATCAAGGAATACAGCCGTCTGCTGATCCGATATATCCGGAAAAAGAAAGCCTATCATTATTTCATCGATCGTTTTGGTCAGGTGTACCGTCTGGTTCGCGAGGATCATGCCGCCAATCACGCGGGGAACGCAATTTGGATGGATTCGGAAGCCGTCTACCTGGATTTGAACAACGCCTTTATCGGAATCTGCTTTGAAGGCAAGGATTTTGAAAACATCGACCGCGAAAAGGTGAAGGTGAACGGGAATGGGGCGCGTATCATCCCCATGGCCAGATCCTCCATCAATGAGGCCCAGTTGCGTTCGGGAAAAGAACTGACCGACTGGCTGAGAGTGAAGTACCATATTCCCCAGCATAACTGCGTGCCCCACTGTCTGGTGTCGGTGAACCCCTATGATCTTTTGATCGGACATCATCTGGACTTGTCTTATGAGTTTCCCTTTGATATGTTCGGACTGAGCAACAAATATGAAGAACGAATTCCTGCCATAACCGAATTTGGGTTTTCCTGTAACAACTATTTTGTCGAGGTCATGAAGGGGAGGCTCTGGCCCGGTATCATCCGTTCTGAAGAATACCTTCGGCAGCGCGCCGATCAACAAAAAATACCTTTAAAGGATTATCGAAGACTTCTGAACACTCGATTCACCAGATTGTTCAAATGGCAAAAAGAGGTGAAAAATTCCGAAGCGCCATGAAACCGTTTGAAACAGAAGTCGCTGTTGACCCCTTGGATTGGAGATTCCTCAACGCCTGACCAATCTAAATAAAATGGAGCCATACGTGCATGAAGAATCCTAAAAAGAATTGTCCATACTGCCAAAGCGAGAAAGTCGCTCCCATCCCCCAGAAAACAATCGCCAGAATATTCGGTCATGTGGTTCCCCGAAAACCATACCTGTGCCTGGATTGTCGGAAGCGTTTCGGACGATTTGAAAATCCGTTGCAAACGCTTTCCGCCAAAATAATGGCAGGCGCCGCCGTCGTGGTCGTCCTGCTTTTCGTTGCGGCGGTGCTATTGCCCAAAGCACCACAACCAACGATTGGTGACACGGCGGCACCCATGAGGATCCCCCCGGCAATGCAACCGGAGTCGAAAACCTTGCAGATTCCCAAGATGACATCGGCAGAAACACCGGAATTATCGACGAACGAGGGAATGGAAGGAAACTCCCCGGAACGAATGCCGGATCAGGAGCCCCCTGCCCCGACGGATCAGCCGGCCCCAGCCGCCGAACTCCCGGAAGCGAAGGCGGTAACGGAAATAATGACGGCTGCGCCGCCCATGGTGACGATGGCTGACCAGGCGCCTCCGCAACAACCGATCCCGCTCCAAACGGAAGAACCGCCCCAACAGCCCCCCCCGGGGGCAAACCGGGCGGAAACCGCCGCGACCGGAAACATGGCGCTCCAAGCGAGAAAACTGAAATTCGTCAATGTCCGAAATTCGGAAGAAACATCGACGATCCATATTGTGGCCGATGGTCCAATCGACGCGTATCATTCTTTTATACTCACCAATCCCCCCAGGCTGGTCGTCGATCTTGCCGGCAAATGGGAAAAACCCAAATTTTACGGAATGAAAGTGGAGAACGATCTCATCAAAATGGTCAGGCTCTGGAAATACGAAAAAAAATTAAGAGTCGTCAGCGACCTGAAATCGGATCGGAAATTGGAGCCGGCTTTCGAAACCGCTTCGGACGGACTGGTTGTCAAATTGGGACGAACCGCTCCATAGCCGATAAAGAAAGGAGTTCGGTTGATGGTCGAGCAAACCGAGAAAATGCTGACGATGTTCCAGAAAGTCAGGCCGAAATTGAAAATGCCCCGATTTCAACTACGGTTGCCGAGAGGCCTTAACGTTCCGATCATCGCGTTTATCCTGCTTGCGATCGCCTTCAATCTCCTGTTCGTCTACGTCAAGCCGAACGAATTCGGCATCAAGGTCGTGCGCATCGGTATCCATCGCGGGGTCCAGAAGGAAACCTATACGGCCGGCTTGCATTTGGTCCTTCCCGGTTTTCAGCAGTTGTTCCGTCTGCCAAGGGATGTTCAGGTTCTGGAGTTGACCGCCTCGCCCGGGACCTCTTCCCTGAAGGCCCGCAAAGACAGGGTCGCCCATATCCAGACGTCGGATGGTTTTTACGTTGACGTGGACGCCTCCATTCTATACCGGATCGAAGATCCATACTTGGTCTTTACCAAGATCGGACCCGGCTCTCTTTTTGAGGACAACGGCATTCTTCCAAAAGCGGAGCCGGCCCTGAAGGAGACCCTCGGCAAACTGACGACCGAAGATTTCTATAACAGCCCCTTGCGCGTCAAAAAAGCACAGGAGGCGCGCGACCTGTTGAATGCGGAACTCAACTCCAAAGGCATCAAAGTGGAGCATGTGCTGGTGCGCTATTTTGTATACAGCCCCGAAATACAAAAAAACATCGAAGAGAAGAAGCTCAAGGACCAACTGGTCTTTACCAATCGGGCGGCAGCCCGGGCGGCCAAGGAAGAGGCCGAACTCAAAAAAATCGTTCAGGAAGGCCGCGTCCTGGTGGATGTGGAGATGGAACAGGGACGCGCCTATGTCACCCGCAAGACCGCGGAAAAAGACCTCTATGTACGGACCAAAAAAGCCGAAGCCAACCTGCTGGTGAAACTGGCGGAAGCGGAAAAAGTCCGCTTGAAAAACGAGGCCCTGAAAGGAGTCGGCTCCGAACGAATGGTGGGCTTGAAAATGGCGGATGTATACAAGGGAATGGACCTGATCGTCCTGCCCAGCGACGGCAAAGACGGTGTCAACCCCTTGGACCTGAATAACGCCCTCATCCTTTTTGACGTCCGCAAAGGAGGTGCGCAATGAAAAAAGCACTCCTGCTTTCCGTGACTCTTTTGTGGTTCAGCTGTCTTTCGGGTTGCCTGCTTTACAGCACAGGCGAGACCGAGGTGGGCGTTCGAACCAAAAAACTGACGATCTGGGGAATAAAAGGGGTCGAAGAAAAAGCCTACCCTCCGGGCTCCACCTATTTGTTCCTGCCGTTTATCAATGACTGGCACACCTTTGATACCAAACTGCAGAATCTGGAAATGGTCTATGAGCCATCCCGAGGGGACCGCCGGGTTCACGACGACTTACTGTTCAAGACCATCGACGGAAACGATATCGGCCTGGATGTCATCATCGCCTATCGAATCGATGCGGAAAGGGCCCCTTATATCCTGCAGAATGTCGCCGCCGACAATCATACCCTGCGGGAAAAGATCGTGCGCACCGTTGCGCGCAGCAAACCCCGTGATATCTTCGGCGAATTGACCACCGAGGAATTCTATGTGGCGGACAAACGCGAATTGCAGGCCCAGAATGCCAAGGAAGTGCTCCAGGAGATGCTCGGTCCCATGGGCATCATCGTCGAAAAGGTGCTCACCAAAGATTATCGCTTCAATCGCGAATATCAGAAGGCCATCGAGGATAAAAAGGTGGCGGATCAGCAAGTACAGAAGAATAAATCCGCCCAGCATGCCGCGCTGGAAGAATATAAAAGCAAACTGGAGGAGGCCAAGGGGGAAGTGAACAAGCTGGTCGCCGACGCCGACGGCGCTTACCGCAAGGCCAAGATCGAGGCCGATGTTTTCTACGAGCAGCAACAGATGCTGGCGGAAGCGATCAAGGCGGAAGGAATCGCGGAAGCCAAGGGCATCCTGGAGATGAACAATGCCCTGGCCGGTTCGGGTGGTGAGGCGCTTGTCAAACTGCGCATCGCCGAAGCCCTGCAAAACAAGAAAATTCTGCTGCTGCCGGTATCCGAAGGCGGCATGAACCTGAAAACAACGGACATCAACAAGCTGATTTCAACCATGGGGATCCGGTCGATGGCCGGAGGTGGCATAAAGCCCATCGCAGGCGATGGCAAAAAGAAAATAAAACCATAATCAGCGCACGAAAATCTTCCTGATTTCCGTTGAAAAAGGGCACCGACAGCTCCCAACGAACCGGCTGAGGATCGAAGCGGCGATGGCGCATAGCACGGTATCCAAGGCGTATCGGCATTTGGTTGCGAGAATCAATCGCTTCCCCCAGGGAGCGCCGCCTTCCGAGCTCCTGTATGCCATCTTGAAAATGCTGTTTACGGAACAGGAGGCGGAATACGTTTCCTTGTTGCCGCTCAGGCCCTTTACACTCGAAAAGGCCGCCGGTATCTGGAAACTGCCGCACAAAAAAGTTCGGTGTATTCTCGACAACCTGACCAGCCGCGGTCTTCTGCTGGATATTGAAATCAACCGCCGCCCGCTCTATCTGATGCCGCCCCCCATGGCCGGATTTTTCGAATTTTCCCTGATGCGGATCCGCAGTGATCTGGATCAGAAAAAACTGGCGGAGCTGCTCTATCAGTATCTGAATGTGGAAGAGGATTTCATCCGGGAGCTATTTACCGTCGGCGATAGCCGTATCGGGCGAATTTTCGTTCACGAACCGGCGCTGCCGGAAGCGTTGCATCTTCACGTCCTGGATTATGAAAAAGCCAGCCATATCATCCGCACCGCCAGCCACATCAGCGTCGGTCTTTGCTACTGCCGCCATAAGATGAAGCATCTGCAAAAGTCCTGCAACAATCCCCTGAATACCTGCATGACGCTGAATCAAGCGGGCGCCTACCAGATCCGACACGGCATGGGCCGAAAAGTGGAGGCGGCCGAAGGCATGGATCTGTTGCAACAGGCGTATGAACATAACCTGGTGCAATTCGGAGAGAACGCTCGGGAGCAGGTGAATTTTATCTGTCATTGCTGTGGTTGCTGCTGCGAAGCCCTCTTGGCGGCCAAACGATTCGCGTATGCCAAACCGGTGCACACCACCCGATTCCTGCCGCGAATCGAACCGGACCGATGTACCGGCTGCGGGAAATGCATTGCGCTTTGCCCGGTTGAAGCCCTGACGTCAACGGACGGGGATCCTCGGAATCGGGAAAAGGCGCACCCGCGACTGGAAACGGAACGCTGTCTGGGCTGCGGCATTTGTGTCCGTAATTGTCCGTCCAAGGCCCTTGGTCTGATCCCACGAGACGAACACTTGATAACCCCGCTGAACAGCGCCCATAACGTGATTGCAATGGCCATCGAACGCGGGAAATTACAGCATTTTCTGTTCGACAATCGCGTATTGTGGCATCACCGCGCCTTGGCGCTGGTGCTGGGTGTCATTCTCCGGCTTCCCCCGATCCAGCAGATGATGGCGCAACGGCAGATGAAATCGCGTTATTTGGAGTATCTGATCGCAAGAACCTATATGACGGAAAAAGGATCATAATCATCGTCGCATGCCCGCCCGGTCCGGCCAGCCGGAAAACCATTTCGCCGGGCCCGGCGCGCAGGAGAATGCATTCATGTCATCCCTTTCTTGACAACCAGGTGAACATTGACTAAAAGATCAAAAAATTAGTGAGCGACCGAGCTTACCGACATCAAAAATTTTAAACAAAGGAGTGGATCCCATGGCGGATTTTTTTATCAATCTGTTTTTAGACGACAAAAAAATGCAGGTTATCGAAGGCGCCGGTCTCGGCGGACAAGTGAAGGATGTGGATGGGAAAAAAGCCGTTCAAGTCAAGGTTTCGGAAAAAGAACAAAAAAAATTATCCAAAGGGTTTCCGGATCTGGCGATCGATGCATCCAATGCCTATGTCCTGCCGGCCGATTCCGAGAGCAAGCTGTTGGATATCATCGGACAGATGAAAACCCTCGATGTCATGAAAGTGGCCATTATGAAGCTTTACAATCCCCTGGCCGGAAAAGCCCCCCGTTCCGCTCAACGATAAGCCGACCGAATCGACGTCTCCTTGGCCCGCTGGCCTTGGGGACGTCTTCACAGCCGTGATGTTGCCGGCCGGCGAGATCTGCGGACCGGCAACTTATTTCCCGATATACCTTCTCGCCACGGCATAGGTGCTGTACCCACCGCTCACAATCCGCGCGGAAAAACCGTTCTGAACCAGAATGCGATAAGCCAGGTACGCACGCATCCCCACGGCGCAGAAAAGAATATGGGTTTTGGTTTTGTCCAGCCGGGATAACCGGGACCGCAATCGGTCCACGGGAATGTGAACCGCGCCTTCGATCGCGCCCAATTCCTCTATTTCCGATCGATAGCGCAGATCGATCATGGTGTCGGTCTGCGGGTCAACCGCGCCGAGTTCCTGCCAATCGATTTTCTCCACGTCGCCTTTTAGAATATTGGCGGCCACGAAACCGGCCATATTGACGGGATCCTTTGCTGAGGAGTAGGGCGGAGCGTACGCCAGCTCGAGTTCTTCCAGATCGTAAACCGTCATACCGCCCCGGATTGCGGTGGCAAGTACGTCAATGCGTTTATCCACGCCGTCGGCACCGACGATCTGAGCGCCGAGTATTCTTCCGGTTCCCGGTGCGAAGAGCAGCTTGACCGCCATGGGAGAAGCTCCCGGATAATAGGATGCATGGGAACCGGAATGGGTATAACTGGTGACAAACGGAATCCCTTCGGCGACAAGTGTTTTCTCGTTGACACCGGTCACCGCCGCCGTCAGATCGAACACTTTGACGATGGCGGTTCCCAGGGTGCCGGTGAAAACCGATTTGCGACCCAATGCGTTGTCGGCCGCAATGCGCCCTTGTTTATTGGCCGGCCCGGCCAGAGCCGTGACCGTCGGACGTCCGGTAACGAGGTTGATGACTTCCACCGCATCGCCGACGGCGTAAATATGGGGGTCGCTGGTCTGCATGGTGGCGTTCACTTGGATGCCGCCTCGTTCGCCGACGGTGAGACCGGCCTGCTTCGCCAGTTCGCTTTCCGGTCGTACGCCGATGGACAGGATGGCCAAATCACATGCAATCTCATCCCCGAGGGTCGTGGAAACGACAAGACCGTCGCCGCGCCGGTCAAAGGACCGGACACCGTTCTCCAGCTTGCATACCGCCCCTTTGGCCTGTAACTCTTCCTGGACAAACGCGGCCATTTCCGCATCCAGGGGTGCCATGATCTGATTCTGCATTTCGATGATGGTGGTCTTGACCCCTCTTTTCACCAGGTTTTCCGCCATTTCCAGTCCGATGAAGCCACCGCCCACCACAACGGCCGATGTGGGCTTCCGCTCATCCACATAGGCTTTAATACGGTCCGAATCGGGGATGTTACGCAGATTGAAAATACGATCGCTGTCGATACCCGGCAGGGCCGGTTTGATGGGCTCGGCTCCGGGCGACAGGATAAGCTTGTCATAGGATTCGAAATAGATGTTTCCGGTAACCAGATCTTTCACTTGAATTCTTTTGGCATCCGCCTCAATGGCCATGACCTGGGAACGGGTTCGGATTTCGATGTTGTAGCGCAGACGAAACGCTTCCGGCGTGGTCAGCAGCAGTTCGTCTCTTTCCTTGATCTTCTCTCCGATATAATACGGTAACCCGCAGTTGGCAAAAGAGATATGTTCACCCCGTTCAAACAGGATGATATCGGCAAATTCATCGATTCTGCGGGCTCGCGCAGCAGCAGTGGCGCCGCCGGCGACACCGCCGACGATCAGAAGCCTAACGGTCATGGGAATCTCCTTGATCGGGAATTGTACGAACGTTAAAAGGAATCACGCGCTTGAATATCTTCGTTTCCAGGGGGATCAGGCGAAAGACTGAAGGTGAATCCGCAGGGACATTCACGGCAGACAGAAGGAAAAACCCTTGCGGTCTTCCCGACGGGTAGCGTCGATTCCTCCATGTCGCTGAACCCGTCACTGCAATCGCCGATTTTTCACATGATTTCAAATCATCCCGTACCAATCGCCTTCAGCCTTCCACCTTCCTATCGACAAATCACTCTTTTTGTTATTCCTATCCGGAAAGGATTCAGGGTCGCCCCCTGCTATACGGGGAGAAGTTCATCCCCAAGGAGCCGCATCAGGAACATCCGTCCCAAAACCGCTTCCAACTCTTCCCGAATGTCTTCAAAATCGAGTATAAATTCGCAATGTTGTCTCATAATATACCTCCTTATCCGAACAGCCCGACGAAGGGCTCACGCGACACCGCCTGAACCCTTTCGACCGACTGTTTCGGAAACGCGGCGTATTTTCGCCAGTACGGTCGGAAAGTAATACCGTCCAAACGAAAAGCAAGCTGTAAAATTGACTTTAGGGCCTGAACGGTATAATGATGCGGATATCCGCTGCCCGCATGGTACGTGGAAAAATCGAACGAATACATGGGGAAGACATGATGCAGGACCACTTGAAAAACAAACAAATCGTTCTGGGGGTCTGCGGCGGCATTGCAGCCTATAAAAGCGTGGAAATCCTGCGGCTGCTGGTAAAACAGGGCGCTTCCGTGCGCGTGATCATGACCCGCAACGCCACTGCTTTTGTCGGTCCACTCACCTTCGAAACCTTGTCCGCGCAGCCGGTTTGCTGTGATCTGTTCAATGATCGGGAGGAAGGCGCCATCCGCCATATCGAGTGGGCCCGCGACGCCCATGCCGTTATCATCGCCCCGGCTACGGCCGATATGATCGGAAAACTGGCCAACGGAATTGCCGATGACGCCCTCAGTACCTTTATGCTGGCGGTAACCGCTCCCAAGTTGATCTGTCCTTCCATGAACACCCATATGTATGAGAATATGGCCGTCCAGCGGAACATCGATCGCCTGGAGGCGGATGGATATCGAATAATCGAGCCGGATGCAGGCGAATTGGCCTGCGGAACAACCGGCCCCGGACGCCTGTCGGAGCCGCCCCATATCGTCGATCGCCTGCGACACCATCTGAGCCGGAAAGATTTCAGCGGCAAACGCGTTCTGGTGACAGCCGGCCCCACGCGGGAAGCCATCGACCCGGTCCGATATATCAGCAACCATTCATCCGGGAAAATGGGATACGCCATTGCCAGATCGGCGGAATACCGAGGGGCCCAAGTGACCCTGATTTCCGGCCCCACAAACCTGCCCCCGCCGGTTGGTGTCAAAACAGTTCCGGTGGATTCGGCGGCCGATATGGCGGCGGCTGTTTTCGAGCATGGCGTCGGCGTGGATCTGATCATCAAAGTTGCGGCCGTGGCGGATTACCGGCCCGCACGGATTGCCGACCACAAAATCAAAAAAACCGAAGGGGAAATGACGCTTTCCCTTGTTAAAAACATCGATATCTTACAAGAGATAGGGCAACGGAAGGAAGGCCGAATTCTGGTTGGATTCGCTGCAGAAACCGGAAATCTGGATGAATACGCCGTCCGGAAACTGAAAGCGAAACAACTGGACATGATCGTCGGCAACCTGATCGGTTCGCCCGGGTCCGGTTTCGGGACCGACACCAACCAGGTCACCCTCTATCACGCGGACGATTCCCGCGAATCGCTTCCGGTCATGTCAAAAGAGTCGGTCGCCGACGCCATTCTGGACCGCATTTATATGCGTTACCTGAACACGAAAGCGAGCCATGGAAAACAATAAGGAGAAAGCGGCGCTGCTGCTGGACGAGGTCGGCCATTATCTAAGGCACATATCCATCATGGGCCATGCCGGAACGGATTGCGGCCCCGCCTGTCTTGAAAAACTGAAAAGATGGGGCCGTCCTCCGGTGGCGGCGGTGACGGAGACCCTCGACGATATCCGGAATGAACTTGGCAACTGCCGGAGGTGCCGACTGTGCAGTGGGCGCAATCGGATTGTTTTCGGTACCGGAGATCCCCACGCCAGATTGGTGTTTGTCGGTGAAGCTCCCGGATTCGAGGAGGACCAACGTGGCGAGCCCTTTGTGGGAGCGGCCGGAGATCTGTTAACCAACATCATCAAAGCCATCAAACTGACCCGGGAAACGGTCTATATCTGCAATATCGTCAAATGTCGCCCTCCGGAAAACCGCAAACCGTCCATGGAGGAAATCAAGGTCTGCCTGCCGTTCCTGAAACGGCAGCTGAACGCCATTCGCCCTGAATTCATTTGCGCCCTCGGCTCCGTTGCAGCCCGCGCCATCCTGGACACCACCAAGTCCATTTCCATGCTGCGGGGACAATGTATTCCGTATGAGAACGCCCTGGTGATGCCCACGTTTCACCCGGCTTTTTTGCTAAGGAATCCGGATAATAAGCGGGAAGTTTGGGAAGATATGAAAAAACTGGCCAAAACCATGGGAATACAACTCGATTGAGTGTGCGAATTATGTGTTGACTTTTTCAGCCCCGGCAGTTTACAAAATTCAATTTTAAACCGTATAATAACAAAACAGCGGCGGCTTAGGTGCTTCCGCTGAAAATTTTTGATCTGCTTTTTTTCCCGGCAATTATTTTCAGATCGTTTTGTACTTTTAGGAAAGGAGACGCAAGACATGGCGGAAGACAAGAAAGCCAAAGAAAAACCGATCGAGAAGATGACCTCAAAGGAACTCCGTGAGCTGGCATTGGGATTGCCCGGAATTTCGGGCGTTCATGGAATGAACAAAGATGAACTGATCAGCGAGATTAGAAAATCCAGAGGCATCAAGGAAGACGAAGGCAAAAAGAAAGATGCTTCCGTTCGGGATATGAAGCAACAGATCAAGACTCTGAAAGTCAAAAGAGCCGATGCCTTGGCGGCAAAAGAAGCAAAACAGGCGACCAACCTGAGACGTCGTATCAGCCGCTTGAAGAAAAAAGTCCGGCGGGCGGCTTAGCCGCTGCCATGTCTCTATGAGCGTAGCATATTTACCAGGGTTCCACGGAATCGACAAGCCGTCAGCGAAGCACCGTAAGCGGATTCGACCGGGATTGATCGCCTTTGATATCGACGGGGTCATCGCCGACACCATGTCGCTGTTTATCGAAATCGCCCGATTGGAGTACCAGATCGACTGGATACGATACGAGGCGATCACCAGTTATTCGTTGGAAGATGTCGACGGCATCGACAAGTCCGTACTGGCGGCCATCATTCAGAAATTGTTGGATGGAGATTACACCGGGCCTCTTCTTCCGATTCAAGGTGCTCCGCAAGTACTTGCGCGACTCGGAAGCGTGCGGACTCCGATTCTGTTTGTAACGGCCCGGCCATATCCGGGTCCCATCGCGGCCTGGCTTTCCGAAACAGTGTCTCTGGATACGGACGCCATGGAAATTGTCGCCACCGGTTCATTTGACGCCAAAACCCAAGTGTTGCTCGAACGCGGCATCACGCATTTTGTTGAAGACAGACTTGAGACCTGCTACGGCCTCCAGGCTGCGGGGATCACCCCCATTCTCTTCAGACAGCCCTGGAACCGAAAGCATCATGGTTTTATCGAAGTCGGTTCATGGCCCGAGCTGGAAAACATGATTGAATTTGAATGAGTTCTCAAACCATCAAAGAATTGATTGCCGTGTTTGTCGACTCCCTGTTGTCCGAGAAAGGGTATGCGTCCAACACCGGCCGGGCCTATGAAAAAGATTTAACGGAATTTCTACAATTTATTGCCGGTGAGAGCGACGGGGAGGACTCCCGGCGGATGGATCGGCTTCCGCCGACGGGAATGGATGCGCTTCAAATCCGCGCTTATCTCGGCTATCTCTACAAAAAGGGCAACCGGAAATCTTCCATTGCAAGAAAACTTTCCGCCTTGCGCTCTTTTTTCAGGTTTCTGGTCAAGTTACAGGTGTTGGATGAAAATCCGGCGGAAGACATCATGACGCCCAAACAGGAGAAAACGATCCCGTCGTTTCTCTCGGTGGATGACATGTTCCGCCTGCTGGATTCCATCGAAACGGAGACAACGGCAGGTAAAAGAAACCGCGCCATTTTTGAAACGCTTTACTCAAGTGGAATGCGGGTCTCGGAACTCACCGGTTTGAATTCGGGAGACATCGATTTCTATCGATTGTCCTTACGGGTGACGGGCAAAGGAAACAAACAACGGATCGTTCCCATCGGGAAAAAGGCGGCTGAATCGATTCAGCGGTATATCCAGCAACTTCGGATTGAAACCGGCTTTCTTCCGGGGAGTGAGGATCCGGTGTTCGTCAACCTCCGGGGAGGTCGGCTTTCCACGCGATCGGTTCAGCGGATTCTGGAAAAAATGATATCCGTATGCGGGCTTTCGGTGCCCATTTCACCGCATGGATTGCGGCATACATTCGCCACCCATATGCTGGATGCCGGCGCCGACTTACGGGTGGTACAGGAACTGCTGGGACATCAAAGCCTGTCCACTACCCAGAAATACACCCATGTAACCATCGCGAAACTGATGGAAACCTATGACCGGGCGCATCCCAGAAAATAAATCTGAGCAGCGGAGACGGACATGACGATGTATCACGGCACAACGGTTCTGGCCGTAAGAAGGCAGGGAAAAACGGTCGTTGCCGGAGACGGCCAGATCACCCTCGACAAGACGATCATCAAACAGAAGGCCCGCAAAGTCAGACGGATATTCAACGACAAGATCGTCGTCGGATTCGCCGGCGCCACTGCGGATGCACTGAACCTGTTCGACCGCCTGGAGAAGAAACTGGAGCGTTTCAATGGAAATCTGACCCGCGCAGCAGTGGAATTGGCCGGCGACTGGCGGACCGACAAGTACCTCCGACGCCTGGAGGCGATCCTGATCGCAGCCGACGCTTCCCAGATGTTTCTAATCTCGGGTAATGGGGACGTCATTGAACCGGACGAGGGCTATATCGCCATCGGTTCCGGAAGTACCGCGGCCCAGGCAGCCGCTGCGGCGCTGTTGCAACATACCGAGCTATCCGCTCGTGAGATTGTTGAAACAGCCATGAAAATAGCCGCCTCCCTCTGCATCTATACCAATGATGTCGTTTCGATCGAAACGATTTAGCACCCTGACGCCTATGGGCGCATGCCTTGAAAGCAAGGTGAAGGAAGTACGATGACCGACTTAAAACCTACTGAGATCGTGAAAGAACTCGATAAATATATTATCGGCCAGCACCGCGCGAAACGATCCGTCGCCATCGCTCTCCGGAATCGATGGCGACGGCGTCAAGTGGACGAAGATTTGCGGGAGGAAATCGCACCGAAAAATATCATCCTGATCGGCCCGACCGGTGTGGGTAAGACCGAGATCGCCCGACGGTTGGCAAAGCTGACGGATTCGCCCTTTTATAAAGTGGAAGCGTCCAAATTCACGGAAGTGGGATATGTCGGCCGTGACGTGGAGTCCATGGTCCGCGACCTGGTGGAACTGACGGTCAACCAGACCAAATCCCAGGCCCAGGAAGCGGTCAAGGACAAAGCCCGCCAAATCGCCGAAGAGCGTATGCTGGATCTCCTACTTCCTAAAACCCAAGGGCAGAAGTCAGCCAAGGTCGAGGATGGACGGGAATCTCCCCTGGGCCTGGTGACCGAAAGCGGTGGTGAAAACCGATCGACCCGTGAAAAGCTTCGCCAAATGCTGCGGGACGGGAAACTCGACAGTCGCTTCGTGGATCTGGAGGTGTCCGACCGGGCCATGCCGGTGGTGGAAATTTTTTCAAACGCCGGAATGGAAGAACTGGGCGTCAACCTGAAAGACATCTTCGGCGGCATGCTTCCCCGAAACACCAAACGGCGGAAATTCAAAGTTCCGGAGGCCATGGAAATCCTGGAACAGGAGGAGGCCAAGGGGCTGGTCGACATGGACCAGGTGGTCAAGACGGCCATTGAAAAAGTGGAGCAGTCGGGAATTATCTTCCTGGATGAAATCGATAAGATCGTGGCCAAAAACGGCAGCGGTCAGGGTCCGGATGTCTCCCGGGAAGGTGTTCAGAGAGATCTGCTCCCCATTGTCGAAGGGAGCACGGTAACCACCAAATACGGTACGGTGAAAACCGATCATGTTCTGTTCATCGCCTCCGGCGCTTTTCATGTCTGCCGACCTTCGGACCTGATTCCGGAACTCCAGGGAAGGTTCCCCATCCGGGTGGAGCTGGAACCCTTGGGTGCCGCTGAATTCATCCGGATTCTGACGGAACCGCGCAACGCTCTCCTCCTGCAGTATATGGCGCTGCTGCGCACAGAAGGCGTGGAAGTCATTTTCGAGGACGACGCCGTGACCGCCATTGCAGAGGCGGCGGAAGAAGTGAACAGTCGCACGGAAAACATCGGCGCACGGCGCCTCCACACCCTCATGGAAAGGCTGTTGGAAGACGCCCTGTTCGATGCCCCGGATCTGGAAGAAAAGCGGGTTGTCATCAACAGAACGTATGTGGAAAACAAATTGAAGGACCTCAAATCGGACGATGACCTGAGCCGGTTTATTCTCTAAGAACGAGGGAAGAGCGGATGACCAACGAAAAAAGCAAACCCCAATCCAGTGTGGCGGACATACTGGTCGAGTCATTGCCATATATACAGCGGTTTTACGGTAAAACCATCGTGGTGAAATACGGCGGACACGCCATGGTGGATGAGCAACTCAAAAAGGATTTCACCCGCGATGTGACCCTGCTGAAATATATCGGCGTCAATCCCGTGGTAGTGCACGGCGGCGGCCCCCAGATCAACAAGGTGCTTGACCAGATGGGAATCTGCTCCACCTTTGTCCGCGGCATGCGCCTGACCGATGAACCGACCATGGATGTGGTCGAGATGGTGCTGGGAGGCAAGGTGAACAAGGCCATCGTGGCCCAGATCAACCAATCCGGCGGCAAGGCGGTGGGTCTGAGCGGCAAGGACGGTTGCCTGATTCAAGCCAAAAAAATGCATATACTGCATCAGCCGGATGGCGACAAACCGCCGGAAATCATCGACCCGGGCCTGGTGGGTGAGGTGACCCACATCAATCCGGAGATTATTCACACCCTGACCGCAAAAGGGTTCATACCGATTATCGCACCGGTCGGAACAGGAGAAAACGGCGAAACTTACAACATCAATGCCGATCTTGTGGCCACGCATATCGCCGGCGCCATCTCGGCCGCCCGTCTGATTTTCCTGACCGACGTAGACGGCGTCATGGATGCCAAGGGGAAGCTGCTCACCTCCATCGAGGCGGAAAGCATCCGGCGCCTGATTGCGGATGGAACCATTTCCGGCGGGATGATCCCGAAAATCGAAACCGCCTTATCGGCCATCCAGGGGGGAGTTGAAAAAGTGCACATCATCAACGGTACCCGACGCCACTCCTTATTGTTGGAACTGTTTACGGACAAAGGTATCGGAACGGAGGTAACCGGATGAATACGAATATCATCAAACAGGCGGATAAAGTGCTGGCCGGCACATATGGCCGCTTCCCCCTTGTTCTGAAAAAAGGACAGGGCTGCCGGGTGGAAGACATCAACGGCAACGTCTACCTTGATTTCGTGGCCGGCATTGCGGTCTGCAATCTGGGACATTCCCATCCGGCCGTAATTCGCGCTCTGGGGGAGCAGGCTCGGGAATTGTTTCATGTCTCCAACCTGTACTATACCCTTCCCCAGGTGGAGCTGGCGACGTTTCTGACGGCCAACAGTTTCGCCGATCGCGTCTTTTTCTGCAACAGCGGGGCCGAAGCCAATGAAGCGGCCATCAAGCTGGCCCGTAAATTTTTCAGCAGCAAGAACGAAGATCGGTTTCGAATCATTGCCATGGAAAAATCATTCCACGGCCGCACCATGGCGACCCTGTCGGCCACCGGCCAAAAAAAAATCCAGGCCGGTTATGAGCCGGTATTGCCGGGTTTTGATTTTGTTCCCTTCAACGATATAGAGGCGTTGCGTCAGTCCATCACGCCCCTCACCTGCGCAGTGTTGCTGGAGCCGGTGCAGGGAGAAGGCGGCGTGCGCTGTCCGACGCCCGGCTATCTGCAAAATGTGCGCGAACTCTGCGATGAAAAAGGACTGCTTCTGATTTTCGATGAGATCCAGACGGGTATCGGGAGAACCGGGAAACTCTTCGCCTACCAGCACGAGGGGGTCGAGCCGGACATCATGACCCTGGCCAAGGCGCTGGGAAACGGGTTGCCCATCGGCGCCATGCTGGCCAGAGAATCGGTGGCGGCGGCCTTTACACCGGGCTCCCACGCATCCACGTTCGGAGGCACGCCCATCATCACGGCCGCTGCTCTGGCAACCTTGAATACCATTGTGGATGAGGATCTCGTGGGTCATGCCCTGCAGATCGGACGGTATTTTCAGGAACGATTGGAATGGCTCAAAAGCCGACACGATGTCATCGAAGACGTGCGCGGCGTAGGGTTGCTGCTGGGAATTAAACTGAAGCGACCGGGAGCGGATGTGGTGAAAACATGCATACAAAAAGGATTTCTGATCAACTGCGTCCAGGAGAATATTCTGCGGTTCATTCCACCCCTGATTATCACCCGGGAAGACATCGACGCACTGATTGCTTGTTTGGATGAAGTGCTGTGAAACGGAAAGCGAGGCTGTTTTGAGAAAAGACATACTGACTCTTCTTGACCTTGAAAAAGACGATTTTGAACTGCTGTTCCAGGAAGCGGTGGAACTGAAAGCCAGACGGAAGATGGGGATCGTCGAACATGTGTTGGCCGGTAAATCCCTGGGGCTGATCTTTGAAAAGCCATCCACGCGCACGCGAATTTCCTTCGAGGCGGCCATGATTCAACTGGGGGGCACTCCGATTTTCATCAGCGCCAAAGATACCCAGATTGTCCGAAACGAACCGGTTCGGGACACCGCGCGTGTTCTGTCCCGGTTCATCGACGCCATGGCCATCCGCACGTTTTCCCAGGATCTTTTGGAGGGATTTGCCGAATTCTCCACCATCCCGGTCATCAACGCCCTGACGGATATGCATCATCCCTGCCAGATCTTGAGCGATCTCATGACGGTGATCGAACACAAAGGCGGTTACGATGGGGTCAAGATCGTCTGGGTGGGTGATGGCAACAATGTCGCCCACTCCTGGATCAACGCGGCGGCCGTTTTGGACTTGGACCTGACCCTTGCCTGTCCGGAAGGGTATGAGCCGAACAAGACCGTCCTGGAAAAGGCCCGGGCCGCCGGTGGGAAGAAGATCACGCTGATCCACGATCCCATGGAAGCGGTGCAGGATGCGGACGTGATCTATACGGATGTATGGGCCAGCATGGGACAGGAGCGCGAACAGAACATTCGGAAGAAAGTGTTTCATCCGTATCAGATAAACGCCGCGCTTGTGGGCGGAGCGCCGAAGGACGCCATCGTCATGCATTGCCTGCCGGCCCATCGCGGAGAGGAAATCAGCGATAAAATACTGGAAGGACCGCAGTCGGTTGTCTGGGATCAGGCGGAAAACAAATTGCATATGCATAAGGCGATCCTGAAGGTGTTGTTGACGAGAAACGCGAGCGTTTCCGGCAGATAGACGGAATAAACAGAAAAAAATAAGGAGAAAGAACCGTGTCTGATGTCAAAAAGGTAGTGCTGGCCTATTCCGGTGGATTGGATACATCGGTCATTCTCAAGTGGCTGGTGGAAACCTATGATTGCCAGGTCATCGCATTTTCGGCCGATATCGGCCAGGAAGAAGAA
This sequence comes from Desulfobacterales bacterium, assembly GCA_041740615.1. Taxonomy (GTDB): domain Bacteria; phylum Desulfobacterota; class Desulfobacteria; order Desulfobacterales; family SURF-7; genus DYJD01. The sequence goes on along the minus strand of JBGSLR010000057.1, from coordinate 35,986 downwards.
CTGGAAACCATCGAAAAAAAGGCTCTCGCGACCGGGGCCTCAAAGGTGTATGTGGATGACCTGAAGGAAACCTTCGTGCGGGATTACGTTTTTCCGGTTTTCCGGGCCAACGCCATTTACGAAGGACAATATCTCCTCGGCACATCCATCGCCAGACCGCTGATCGCCAAACGGCAGATGGAAATCGCCGCGGCCGAAGGAGCCGACTCCGTCAGCCACGGCGCCACTGGAAAAGGCAACGACCAGGTCCGTTTTGAACTGACCTACCTGGCCCATGACCCCCATGTCCGCATCATTGCCCCCTGGCGGGAATGGGACCTGAATTCCCGGACGGACTTGATGGCCTTTGCCGCCAAACACGGTATCCCGGTGCCGACCACGCCCAAGAAACCATACAGCAGCGACCGCAACCTCCTGCATATCAGCTATGAAGGCGGTATTCTGGAAGATCCGTGGAGTGCGCCGCCCGACGACATGTTCACCCTGTCGGTATCCCCCCAGGCAGCGCCGGACAAACCCGAGATCATCGAGGTGACCTTTGCCCAAGGTGATCCCGTGGCTGTAAACGGCAAGACGCTTTCCCCGGCTGTGCTGCTGAAAGAATTGAACCGTCTGGGCGGAAGAAACGGAATCGGCCGGGCCGATATCGTTGAAAACAGATTTGTCGGAATGAAATCGCGAGGCGTGTACGAAACCCCCGGCGGCACCATTTTACGGGCCGCTCATATCGCCATGGAATCCATCACAATGGATCGTGAGGTCATGCATCTTCGGGATTCACTGATTCCCAAATATGCGGAAATTGTTTATTACGGTTTCTGGTTCTCTCCGGAAATGAGATTGCTCCAAGGCATGATGGACCAGGCCCAGCAGAATGTTTCCGGGGTGGTTCGCCTGGAACTCTATAAAGGCAACGTACGGGTGCTGGGGCGCAAATCGGATCATTCCCTCTACAGCGCGGATCATGCGACGTTTGAAAGCGATCGCGTTTACCGGCAGAAGGACGCCGAGGGATTCATACGGCTCAATGCCTTGCGCCTGAGAATCCAAAAACTGATGAGCAAATGAGGAATCCATGACAGAAAAACCGTGGGATGGAAGATTTACGGAGAAAACAGATACGAGCGTTGAAACGTTTACCTCTTCGATCCAGATCGACAAACGTTTGTACGCCCACGATATCGAGGGCAGCATCGCCCATTCACGAATGCTGGCCAAGGTCGGCATCATTTCCGATGATGAGGCTGCCGCGCTGATTCAGGGTCTTGGCGAAATCAAACGGGAAATCGAGCGCGGCAAATTCGTGTTTGACGACAAGCTGGAAGATATCCACATGCACGTGGAAAGCGCTTTGACACAGAAAGTCGCCAAGATCGCTCCCAAACTCCACACCGCTCGCAGCCGTAACGATCAAGTGGCCTTGGACGCCCGGCTGTATCTGCGGGAGCAAACCAAGTTGATCGTCGGTCATTTGAACAGTTTCCGGGGGGCGATCGTTGCGCTTGCCAAAAAGCATATGGATCTCATCATGCCGGGGTATACTCATTTGCAGCGCGCGCAACCCGTACTGCTTGCGCATCATTTCATGGCCTACTTTGAAATGTTCACCCGTGATGGGGGACGCTTGACGGACTGCCTGAAACGCCTGGATGTCAATCCATTGGGCAGCGCCGCACTGGCCGGCACGACCTATCCCATCGATCGGGAATATACTACCGAGCAGATGCAATTCGCGCAGATGTCGGCCAACAGTATCGATGCGGTTTCGGACCGGGATTTTATCATCGAATTTCTGGCGGCCGCCAGCATCTGCATGGTCCATTTATCGCGTCTGTCGGAAGAACTTATCTTATGGTCCTCGTCCGAATTCGGTTTCATCGAGTTGCCGGATGCGTTTACAACCGGCAGCAGCATCATGCCCCAGAAAAAAAACCCGGATGTGCCGGAACTGGTGCGGGGCAAAACCGGGCGCGTTTTCGGCAATCTCATGGCGCTGCTGACCATTATGAAATCACTGCCGTTGGCGTATAACCGGGATATGCAGGAAGACAAGGAACCGCTGTTCGATACCGTTGACACCCTGAAGTCCTGCCTTGAAATCTACATCAAGATGCTGCCGAAAATCACCTTCCACCAGGAACGCATGGCAAAAGCGGCGCACAGCGGTTTTTTGAACGCCACCGACATGGCGGACTATCTGGTCACCAAAGGCATGCCCTTTCGGGAAGCCCACGGATGCGCCGGTCGAGCCGTTGGCTACGCCCTTGGACAACGAAAAGAGCTCCACGAGCTCTCATTGGAGGAAATGCGCAGTTTTTCCAGTTTGATCACGGAAGATATTTTTCCCTTTCTGACAATTGAAAAAATGATCGACCGCAGAAAATCCTACGGCGGAACGGCCAGGGTAAACGTGGCCGCGGCCATTCAAGCCGCCGAGAATCTGTTACAGGCGAACAGCCGGAATGCCGGTGGTGCGTGAATGGCCTGCTGCGGAAACCCCGAAGGATCCGGATCGTGATGATCAAACCGCCTGAAAAAGGAAGGGCCGGTACGACACCGCTTCTATGGCGATCGCTGTGGTCCGCCTTGTTATTGACAGCCCTGCTGGCGCCAATGGGTTGCGGCCGGAAGGAACTGCCGGTAGCGCCGTCCCGGTTGAAGCTCCAGGCAGTGGAAGATCTCTCCGCGGATCGGGAAGGCTGCAGCGTCATCCTGCGCTGGACCATTCCCAAAGGCGGCGACAATGACCTGTTGACCGGCTTTACCATTTACCGCAGCGAGCAAAAATTGTCCGGCCGGCTTTGTCCGGATTGTCCGCTGACCTTTCAGCGGGTCGACAGAGTCGATCTGACAAAACCGGCCCCATCGGCAGACGCGCAAGGGCAGGCAGTCTACCGGGCAACCACCGAATGCGGCAGCCGATACTTTTACAAGGTCGTCGGGTTTACCGGCGGGGATGTCCGGAGTGCGGATTCCAATGTCGTCCGCATCGAAATGGAAAGCCCGGAAGGACAGTGATGAGGACGCCCTGCATCGGAAAGGGGTGCATGACCGATCGTCACGCCGCCTATATTTCCTTCGGGTCCAACATGGGCGACCGCGAACAAAACTGCCTTCACGGCATCGATGCATTGTCCCGGACGAAAGACGTCGATATCAAGGCCCGCTCCCCTCTGTATCAGACATCCCCGGTGGATTTCGAAGATCAGGATTGGTTCGTCAACGGTGCCCTGAAGCTGGAAACGACACTAACGCCTCTTGAACTGTTACAGGCGCTCAAGGGGATTGAACGGAAAGCCGGAAGGGAAAAAGCGCCTGTCAGATTCGGCCCCCGCATACTGGATATGGATATTGTACTCTACGGATCGCAGATTGTTCACTCTCCCGAACTGATCATTCCCCATCCGCGCATGCATAAAAGAGGTTTTGTATTGCAGCCGCTTTGTGATATAGATCCGGATATTATTCATCCGGTATCGGGGAAGAGCCTACGATACCTGCTGGATCATTTACATGACGACACTCAAAAGGTTCGACCGTTTCCATGTTCAGACTCATCCTGATCATTGCCATCATTTACCTGGCGCTGAAGGTCATTAAAGCCTGGAAGCTGTTCCAAATGAGTGCCAGTGCCCGCCGGCCGGTGGGCGACCAGGAAACAGGCCGGATCGACGATGTCATGGTGAAAGACCCTTATTGTCAAGTATACTTTCCCAAACGGAAGGGCATCCGCATCATCGAGAATGGAGAAGAGCTGTTTTTTTGCAGCCATGAATGCCGGAACAAATATGCGGAGACCCACTTAAAAAATAAATAAAAACGTATTCTCAGGAGGTTGTATTCAATGAAATTTTTTATCGACACGGCCAATATCGACGAAATCAAGGAAGCGCACCGCATGGGGATGGTGGACGGCGTTACGACCAACCCGTCCCTGATCGCCAAGGAAGGCGGTGACTTTGAAACTATTATCAAGGAAATTTGCACCATCGTCGACGGTCCGATCAGCGCCGAAGTGATCAGTCTGGAAACGGACGGCATGGTAAAGGAAGCCCATAAGCTGGCTGCCATTCACGAGAATATCGTGGTCAAAATCCCCATGACGGTGGATGGCATCAAGGCGACCCACATCTTGTGCGGTGAAAAAATCAAGACCAATGTCACCCTGGTCTTTTCGCCGCTGCAGGCGTTGATGGCAGCCAAGGCCGGCGCCACATATGTCAGCCCCTTCGTCGGCCGCCTGGACGACTTGTCACAGGATGGACTGGTGCTGGTGGAACAGATCGTCCAGATTTACGACAATTACGCTTTTGATACCGAAGTGATCGTGGCCAGCGTCCGCAACCCGCTGCATATCCTCGAATCAGCCATGATGGGCGCGGATATCGCCACCATCCCGTTCAATGTGCTGAGCCGCCTGGCTGCCCACCCCATGACCGAAAAAGGTCTGGAGGCGTTTTTGTCCGACTGGAAAAAAGCGAAAAAATAAGGTGGCCGTGAAGGCCTCATAGGACCACGAAAATGCCTCAACGGGAACGCATCAAAAACATTTTCCGCAACCCGAATTTCCTGACGCTCTTCCGGATGGTCAGCAGTCTGTTCATCCTGTTGCTGCTGCTGTGCCCCAACCGCCTGACCGCTTTCTCGGCGGCCTTGCTGTTCAGTCTGGCGGCCATTACCGACTATCTGGACGGTTTTTTCGCCAGACGGTACGGCACGGTTTCCAATTTCGGCAAGGCCATGGATCCGCTGGCGGATAAATTGCTCGTGTCCACATCCCTGATCATGATGGCTTCCCATGGGTGGATTCCGGCCTGGATGGCCTGTATCATCATCGGCCGGGAAATTGCCGTGACCGGGTTGCGAAATGTGATCGCCGAACGCGGAGAAGACATTGCCGCCTCCCGTCTGGGAAAATATAAAACCGGATTCCAAATTGCGGCTATCATACCACTTTTATTACACTATCCATACATCGGGCTGCGTTTTCAACTGATCGGAATGTGGCTGCTGTGGGGGGCGCTGATTTTCACGCTCTGGTCCGGGGCGGATTATTTTTACCGCTTCCGAAGACTTTTGGAAAAATGATCGATTTGGTATTGACAAGAACGCCTCAAGAGGTTAGAAGAGTTGCTTGTTGAGCGGGAATAACTCAGTGGTAGAGTGCAACCTTGCCAAGGTTGAAGTCGCGGGTTCAAATCCCGTTTCCCGCTCCATTTTTTTTTGTGCGGGCGGCATAGCCAAGTGGTAAGGCATCGGTCTGCAAAACCGACACTCTCCGGTTCAAATCCGGATGCCGCCTCCAGGGGATATCAAGGCTTGCAAGGAAATCAGAACCTTGCAAGCCTTTTTGATTTCTTGGAGTTCTATCACGGATAGTACAGGAAGTACGCGAAATCACCCTTTTCACCTGCCGAGTCCCATCAAAAGTCCCAACAGCTCCGGAAACCTGAGATTATAAATGAATCTATTTTTAGAAATGGCCACAAATTTTCGGATAGTTAATCCACTTTTCGAACGAAACCGACTTTTCCGCGTGAGTCTCAGGTTTTCCAGCGCAATAACATGCATATTACCATGCAGGGTATCTCTTCCCATCTTTCGCTCGCCGACATGAAAGCTTCACGACAACGGAAACCCGACTCTCGAACAAGACATCTTTCAGCACCACCGACAACCGGTAACGGCAAGAATGGAATAGGACATAAACCGATTTGACATAAAACCGGACATACAGCTTTATTATTCAAATCTTTTCCAGTTGCATAGAAAGACAATAAAAAAATGTTGGCATTATTAGCTCAAAAAGCATGCCATTCCATATCCATATAATAGAAAATAGTGTAAAATTATTTAGTATTGACGAAATAATGGATAACTTAGCAGGAACACCATAATAACTGTGAAAGACTGCTATTAAACAAAAAGAAAAATATAAAATTGCTAAAATGCATGCGAGTGAAATCGAAAACGATCTATTCTTATCAGATTTCATCTGATTTAAACTGCTCAATTTTTAAATCATTTTAAACAAAATGTAGCATTAAGTTATGGAAAGTTAAATACAAAAAACTTATTCACAATAGCAGTTTCGACTTACGAAAAGAGGCAAAACGATATAAGGAGCTGAGGAAAAACCTGACGGACCTTCCATGCATCCCGTTCGAACAATATTACCGGCACCGTATTGAAACGATTCGGTCATTGGTGGACTGGCACACAAGGAATCCGGTTATAAAGACATGGCCGAAAATCTTCAGCGGGTGAGTCCTCCATGCATTATTCCAGCACAGCTCGTTTCCACGCCTACTATGACCTCTGCTGACTTCTCTCATGCGGTCAGGGTCAAACTGCTCTCCCCCTCAGCCAATTCGCCTCGCACACGACGCTCCAGGGCACAGGAGAGATCTCCCAGCGTGCGGAATTGCCCCAATCTGAGTTGATGTGATTGTTAGCTGTTGTTACTTTGGAACATTCTCATATGCAGATTTATCGAACCCATTGACAGTGCGGCACGGATTTAAGGAAGTCCGTTATAGCCTTCGCCGAATTCAATGACCCGTTTCTGATGACAGGAGGGGCAAAAATGCCGGTGTTTGCATGAAAACGCCAACAGATATTCATGACCGCAGCCTTTACATTTCACCCGGGCAAATTGATTTGGGCGACGACAAAACCAAGGAACTGGTGCTCCCCTTTGTCGAACTCGGCTTTTTCAAATTTCTGCGGATTATTCTGTCTGGTCATACCGACATTGGTGTATATATCTAAAAATGCAGTGCAGACGGCGCGTACGATACGGATCCAGATCAAAATTCAACATTACGGTGGACATCGACAGAAAAGGCAGGAGAATTCCCGTTTCCAACTTTGACGGCGGCTCCAACGGGGATTGCATAGCGGAATACATGGGCGCGATTGGCGATGAGATCGGCCTCGTTTTTTACGAAGGCGACGGCAAATTGAAGGAGGCGATAGACGTCGAGCTTCCTGTCCAGTTACCGGAAAACGGCATGAAATTGTCCCCCATCATCTCAATCATGATGCGCTGAGCGACATTGTTGTCGCTTACAACGAGAAAGCCGACAACCGGTGACCCGAAGATGGGAATGTGTGCCTGTTGATCGACCGGGAAGGCGGTTCGACTGAAAATTGATACCATGCTGTTGAAAACATGTCCTCCGCTTGGCGGACCGCCCCTTTTAATTCAATGGGCGTTGATTTTGTCCGCTACGGCTGACGACAATTCCTGAAAGACATCATCCGAAAGTGATGTCAGCGTGTAATTGAGTTTTGAATCCGGCGTCAGGCGCGCTTGATAGCCATTGATACTGCCATCAAACTCCTTTGAATAGCTTTCCTGCAGGAGCACCTCGTTGCTTCCGTTCTCCGTCAAAACGATGTCCGCGTTCACGGTATCGTGTAAGTCTTGTGTAGGCATTGCCGACATTATAAACAAACCGACAGGAAACAAACCGACCCCAACAATGAAGCCAGGAACAATCAATGCATTCATTCCGGAATCTTCTTTCACCACAATATTTCCCGACAGCTTATAGGCGGCATCATCGTGGTAGACAATCGCCAAGTTCTTTTCCATCAACCTCTCTTTTAGGCGGCCTTCAAAAATTTGATGTGCATCTGAGGGGAACTCTCCGGTGTTTTCTGATGCCTGTAGCTCGAAGCGCAAATCTTTCAGGGAAACGGTATTTTCGCTTTTTTGAAAGTTGCTCTCAATTGGAGAGAAAGCGAGTTGACGCATCGGAGCTGCTCCACACCCGACAGTAAAAAAAGAGATGAGAGTAACAAGAACAACAGCGCGCGATTTGAAACTTTTCTGTTTTCGAAGCAAAAAAAAGTTTGGCATATTCTCCCCCTTTTTGATATCGAAATTCAATATTCAAAAAAGTATCCCATGTCAATATAATAAATTAAAGATGACTTCAAAGTGAAAGGAGAAGCTATGAAAAAATCAGTTTCGATCATGTTGGTTTGCACTTTTATTTTTTCCAGCTGTGCCAGCTACAACCCAGAAAAATTTCTGAGGAAAAAAGAGGTGATCAAATTCTCATATCCGATAACACCAGTCGCATTGTGGAAAAAATATGAAGTAAATAATTTAAGCAGAGACATAAAAAAAGTTATCGTTACATCGCATAATTTTGCTTTTAATGACCTTTCAAATATCCAAGCCCACAAAAACCGTTATGGTTTTGCAGTTTACAATCTTGAATGGGTAGATCACTCCGTTGGCTGGGGATGGCTTTTCCCGCTTGCAGGAACGATAGGAATCAGTGGTTTGCTAGGCATTCCTGTCGGAAGCCAGACAGCTAAAACGAAAATAAACATGGATATTCTGGATGCAAATTTGAACAAGATTGACTCATATGAGGCAGAAGGGGAAGAAACCGCCTATGCCGCTCTTTACTGGGGGTATGATGGGGTCGGTGCCGTATCGGCTCCTACATTTGGAATAACATGCACAGATGTTTCGTTAACCGAATCATTTATGGCAGCATTTGATAAACTGAATAACAAAATTGTCGAAAATTCAGAAGATATCAATCGTAAATTGGCGGCAGCCGGCCCGAACACCATAATCGGCTATGAGAAACTGGCCAAATTGTATCCTCGCAATAATATTTTCACGGAAGAAGAGGAAGTTATCTTTGAATTGGTCAGAAAGGAAAACACAAGAGAGGCATACAATTCATTTTCAAATTTGTTCCCTCACAGTAAATTGAACAAATAGCAATTTTTTGATAGTTATTTCATATGGCCGCTATGGCCGACTTACCCGCCGCCTCCCCCGTTGCAAGGCAGCAACTATGGGTGGCGGCGTCCGGAAAGGCTCTGAAAGACAGCACGCTTCCCCTGTCAAACGATATTTACCGTCCATCCTGCCGCCCGTGCGGCGTAGAATGGAACAAGCACATCCGACAAAAGTGTAGTCCGTATCAATATCGGCCTCGTTCCGCAGAAAGGCAGTGAGCATATCCACTGTCTTTACATTTTCGCTCTCCGCATCTTTTTTTATCTCCAGGGGGGTGTAGAATCTCAACTATTCGGACAGTAGAAAAAACCCACCGGCAGCAGCCACCACCGAAATGATCAGTGCCGGAACCTGCCGATAACGTATAAAATATTTCGCACATTTTGAAAGTGTAAGCGTAGCCCTCAAGCTGGCATGGTTCGTATCGACGAAAATATAAACATTTACCATCAGGAGGGCTACAATTGAACAATACCAAAACGACTCGGGAAAACAAAGAGGCAAAAACAGGACAGATTATCCGGATCGAGCAAGAGCATTTGAACTGGCATCTTGACGAGGCTGTCAGAGGTACGGTTCTCAGTATTAAATATCGATAGCCCCCTGTGAATCCTTGCGGATGGTGTTGTTAGGAAATATTTTATTGACCTTTTTCAAGCGAGCACTTATATTCTTACATAAATCTTACTTACGTTTTGGAGGTTGCTATGCAAACAACCAAATTATCGAGCAAAGGGCAAGTTATCATACCGAAAATAATAAGATCTCGATATAATTGGAATGCTGGCCAAAAGTTATCGGTAATTGATACGGGTGACGGCATTCTATTAAAGCCATCTCACTCTTTTCATAAAACCGAACTCGAACAAGTCGCTGGGATCTTAAATTATTCAGGGAAACCCGTTTCAATCGATGAGATGGAAGAGGCGATAAAAAAAGGGGCACTGGAGCATAAATAATGATTTCAGTCGACACCAACGTTATTGTTCGCTTACTAACGGGTGATGATAAATCTCAATTTAAAAAAGCGAAAGCACTATTTGAAAAAGAAAACATAATTATCACAACATCTGTAATCCTCGAATGCGAGTGGGTCCTACGGTTTGCATATAGCTTCAACCAAGCTGAAATCACGAACGCTTTTCAATCCTTATTCGGTTTATCAAACGTTCAATTACAAGATCCGGTTGTAATTGCCGACGCGATTGAATGGCATCAGAATGGAATGGATTTTGCCGACGCCATTCATTTAGCACAATCAAAGGGCTCAGAAGCATTTGTAACATTTGATAAGAATTCCATAAAATCAGCTTTTAAAATTACTACCGTTTCAGTCAGAGAGCCCTGAAATGGTCGTTTAGAATTGAGCCAGTAGGAATAGAATTAAGGAGCCATTTGTAAACCCCAATGTTCCCTTCCGAGTAAAACGCCTTTATGCAGGCCATACTTCATTTTCCTTCACTTCCGTTGTTTGATCATCCATGATCATCAATCCGATTCCTGAAATAATGTAATAGCACTGCTCCTGTTCGTGGGAGTGCAGAAACTGCATTTTGTCTGGATCAACATCCGTGATTTGAATTGAGATTTCGTTTGAGCCGGAGTTTACTTCTCCGACCAGCAGATTTGTTGAAAACCCATCATATTTTCCGAATTTTGTATTTCCTCTATTCGTGATCAGCATATTCACATACCTGTTACATCTCCATCCGGACTCCGATCTCAACCACCTGCTCGGCCGGAAGGTCGAAAAACAAGGCGGCGTCGGCCGCGTTGCGAGACATGAAAATAAACAAACTTAAACGCCAGCGAGCCATGGATGGTTTTTCAGCGAAAACCAGCTTTTCACGACCGATGTAAAAGATAGTTGTTTTCAGATCCAGATCCAAACCCTGACCACGTGCCAACGCCAGCACACTCTCCAATCGAGGGTCTTCCATGAATCCATAGCGGGCCATGATTCGATAAACGCCGCCACCCAGTTTTTCGGTTTTGATTTTTTCCATATTGGGAACCCGCGGTACATCCTCCACTTGGAAATGCAGCAGCACCGTTCGACTGTGCACTACCCCGTTGTGCTTGACATTTTTTGCCAAGGCAACGGGAACCGTATTCGGATTCCCCGCCAGAAAGATGGCGTCCCCATCAATTTTATGCGGTGGATGGCTGGACAGATCCACAATAAATTGATGAATGGGCAACGTTTTCTTGCGGAACTGATCCGCCAGGACGCTGCGCCCCTTGGCCCAAGTGAGCATCATCGTGAAAAACAGGGCGCCGATGACGATTGGAAACCAGGCGCCATGGAAAATTTTGCTGATATTGGCCGCAAAAAACGGCACATCCACCAGAAAAAAAAGACCTGCCAGCAGCGCAGTCCACATCAGCGGCCATTCCCATCGTTTCCGGGCCACGATAAAAAACAACGTTGTCGTAATCAGCATGGTGGAAGTGACGGCCACGCCGTATGCGGCGGCAAGTTTACTGGAGGATTGGAAACCCACCACCAACAAGATAGTGCAGACCATCAGCATCCAATTGATCGGGGCTACATAGATCTGGCCGATTTGAGCGGCGGAAGTGTGCCGAATGTCCATGCGCGGCAAATATCCCAGCCGAATCGCCTGGTGCGTCAGGGAGAAAGCGCCGCTGATAACCGCCTGGGAAGCGATGATGGTGGCACAGGTGGCCAGCAATATGGTCGGAATCATGGCCCAGGATGGCACCATGGCATAAAACGGATGATGCGTCGCTTCCGGGTGAAGCAGCAACAGCGCTCCCTGCCCGAAATAATTCAATACCAGGGCAGGAAAGACGATCGCAAACCAGGTGATGCGAATGGGCCGCGTACCGAAATGCCCCATATCCGCGTATAATGCCTCCGTGCCGGTGACGACCAAAAAAACCGCTCCCAGCACCACCAATCCATGCAGCTTGTTGAGAACGATAAACTGAACGGCATACCATGGGGAAACCGCTGCCAGCACGTGAGGCGTTTGCGCAATCTGAATAACGCCAGTGACACTCAGAAGGCAAAGCCAAAGCAGGATCACGGGTCCGAAAAGACGGCCCACACGATCTGTTCCATGGCGCTGGATCATAAAAAGGCCGCAGAGAATCACAATGGTCAGTGGAATCACATAGGGATCAAACAGGGGGGTGAGCATCCGGATGCCTTCCACGGCGCTTAAAACGGAAATGGCCGGGGTGATCATGCCGTCCCCGTACAACAGACACGCCCCGAAGAGTCCCAAGGCGACAATACCCAACCCCCGTCGGCTTTTGGAAGGCGCGCCTTGACCGCGGATCAGCGCAGTCAGAGCGATGATCCCCCCTTCTCCGCGGTTATCGGCCCGAAAAACAAACAGCAAATATTTGAAGCCGACGATCATGACCAACGCCCAGAACATCAATGAGAGAATCCCCATCACGTTGGCATGGCTCGCGGCAATGCCGTATTCACCGTGAAAGCACTCCCGGATGGCGTATATCGGGCTTGTGCTGATATCCCCGAAGACCACGCCCAGAGCAGCCAACGACAGTTGTACCAGGCGGCCCTTGTCCCTTTCGGCTGAATCCTCCTGTTTCGTTTTTTCCAGATTCTTCGCCTCGTATTCTTGAGTAGGTGCGTTCATCCGTTGCCTTTCGTTCCATTTGGGGTATGCCCTAAAAAAACACGGATCGGCGGCGGTAGCCCTTCAGGGTTCCCGGTACATGGGAAGGCCGGATACCCGACACTTCCCGCATGATATCTTCGCACATCAGGGTCCCGTATGCAAAAGAGCTATCCTCTGTCATCATCACATGACCATCGCCGACCAGCATCGACAAACTACCCGGTCTGCAACCCTCGGGTGATCACTTTTTTCATATGAATCAGGGATGGCGCAAAACCGTAACCCAAGACCACTATCAGCAGTAGGGCGATGGAGACATGACTGCCCCAGATGAATGCGCCCAGGATCAACAACAAAGCATACATGGGAAGTCCGATCACATAGCGTTTCTTCCGGCTGGCCACGGCCCTACCCAGGTGTTTGTAGTGAACGTCAAACGACACCATCTGAACGCAGGCCATCCCCACCAGCAACCCCATCAACACCGGTGTGTCCCGCAGCAGTATCAAGGCGCACAATACCATCAGTCCACCGATGGTGCTGGGAACACCGCAGAAAAAATTGGGGTCGCCCGCTTCTTTATTCAATGTAAAAAACACCAAGCGGGAAATCGTAAAAAAAGTGTAGAGAAATCCCGAAACAGCCCCTTCCCATCCGCCGATCATAAAGAATAGTGCGACGCCAGGCGTGATGCCGTAATTCACACCATCCGCCACATCGTCCGAGTAAACGCCCCAACGGGTTCCGCCCCATTTTCGGGCCGCAGCGCCGTCAAACCCATCAAACACCCCCCCTAACAGCAAAAACAACAAGCTGATTTCAAGTCTATCGCGATAGGCAAAGTACATACCGATCAAACCGCACAACAGGTTTGCCGCCGACAGGGCATCGGCGACAAAACGCAACTGGAAAATCCTGGCGTTGTAAAGCCCGACCGTGGCGTTAAACGCAATATTCGCCAAAAGCAGGGCGGTCACGACTTCAGACGTAATATGCCGAGGGCTCCATCCCTGACTCAAAAACAGCAGGGATACCAATGTGGTATAGGCTATCGTCGTCCGGATCCGGTTTTCCAGGGTACCGGCTTTTATGGCGAACTGGATCAGCAACAGACAATCCAGGGCCAGTTTGGATAGGATCAACGAAACCTGGATCACATGCGTGCAGTGGTAGGAGATGATGAACAACAAGGGATAATCGGTGAACCGGTCATAGATCCGGCCGAATGACGACTCGAGATCTCGATGGCGGGCGACAATACCGTCCAGATAATCGAGCAGACAGAAAACGACAAACAGCAGGAAGATCCAGGCGGCGGAATTCGGCAGTATCCCGGTCTGCCGGAAAGAAAAGAACATGGCCGGTGTGACCAGAACCAGCTTGATCGACGATATCACGTTGGGGTGAAGAGGAATCTTGTCGGCAATGCGCTGTTCCGCCGCCGTCAGCCATTCCGGTTTGACGACCAATCGACGCGCGTTATCTTCCATATGTGGTCATGTCTTATCATCCAACGCCCGGCGGACGGACCAGGCCAGTTCACTCTTCAAGATCGGTTTATTGACGAATGCACACACCCCGGGAGGAAACGCTTCCCCTTCCTCCATCTTGGTGCTGAAGCCGGTGCAAATGATCACGGGGAGATCCGGCCGGACGGCATGAATCCGAGCCGCCAGATCGATGCCGGTCAGATGGGGCATGGAATGATCACTGATGACCAGATCATATCGATCCGGGTAGGATAGAAACGCCTGCAACGCCTCAACGCTGCTGGCCATCGACTCCACGCTATATCCGAGACCGGACAGCATTTCGGCAATCAATTCGCGGATCATTTCCTCATCGTCCACCGCCAGAAGGGTTTCACGCCCGGTCGGCAGCGAAACCGTTTCCGGCAGCTCTTCCCTGCGCTTCGCATCCATACAGGGAAGATAGACCTGAATGGTGGTCCCCCTTTCCGGCTCACTGTAAACCCTGACGGCACCCTGCAGGTTCTTCACGATCCCATGTACTACCGAAAGTCCCAAACCGGAGCCTTCGCCTTTTGCTTTGGTCGTAAAATAAGGGTTGAATATTTTTTCCATCGTCTTCCGGTCCATGCCGTGCCCCGTATCGGCTATGGTAAGGCGAACGAAAAACCCCGGTCGCAGTTCCAGGAAATTGCCGGCGGATGGTTCATCGATTTCAAAACGGTTCAGACGGACAAACAGCCTCCCACCGTTTTGTTTCATGGCGTGGAATGCATTCGTGCATAAATTCATGACAACTTGATGTAGTTGGGTCGGATCGGCGTATACGTCTCCAGTATCCGGATCGATATCCGTTTCAAACGCTATGGTGGACGGAATCGAAGCGCGCAACAAGGTCAGCGCTTCCATGACGACGGGAGCCACGGCGGTCGGCTTCAACACGGGATCGGACTGCCGGCTGAAGGCCAGGATCTGTTTCACCAGATCCCGCGCGCGCTGTCCGGCCTGCAGCACCTGGGAAAGACGCCGCTGAAGCCGGCTGTCCGCCGATGCATCCGTCAGCGACATCTCCGTATATCCCATGATAGCGGAAAGAATGTTGTTAAAATCATGTGCGATACCGCCGGCCAATGTCCCGATGGCCTCCATCTTTTGGGATTGGATCAATTGCTGCTCCAGTATTTTCACCTGGGTGATATCGCGGACGAAATTCAGAATCGCGGACTTGTCCTGCCAGCGGGTACGAACGGCATTGATCTGCAGAAAGAGGATATCACCGGCTTTATTCATCGCCCGGAAAGAAAAATAACCAAGGGTTTCATTTTTTTCCAGCTTGTCCATGTAATGCCGAAATACAACGCCGCGATCCTGGGGATGGACGATTTGTTCAAAAGGCGTCCGGGCCAGTTCTTCCATGGTGTATCCGAGCATCTTCAAGGTGCTGGGGTTGGCAAAAATGATATGGCCTTCACGGGCGATAAAAATGGCATCATGGGCGTTCTCGACCAGCAATCGATACATTCCCTCCGACTCGCGCAAGGTCCGGGTGCGTTCATCCACCAGCTCTTCCAAATGCGCGGTGTATTGCAGCAGTTTTTCTTCGAGGGCTTTTTTTTCCTGGTTGTTTCGAGCGACGCCGTATACCTGCAGGAGATTTCCCGTCTCGTCATATACGGCGCGGGTCCGGATCTGGATCCATATCCTTCTTCCGTCGCGATCCAGCACTTGAAGATCCCACGGCTGTTCCACCGGTTCGCCGCGTTTCTGCTTTTCGGTTCGCCATACCGCCTCCGCGATGTATTCAGGGGGTAGCAAGGTCTGAAAATCGAGCTTCCGGATTTCTTCCGGGGAATAATGCACCAACTGCCGCCAGGAGGGGCTGAGGTAGGTAATCCGGCCTTCAGGATCGTGGCTGAAAACGATATCTTCCAGATGTTCCAGCATTTCCTTGTATATGGCAAGGTCTTCGGAGGCATTCGGCATGTTGGCTCCCATGGGCAGGACCCCTTCCGACTGGATCGGTTCATTTCCGGACAAATGCATGGAACGTGCTGTATTCTCATCAGAGAATATCCGAGGGGGCGCGGTGTGTCAACGGCTATGTCACGGCTGGATATCGGCCATCCCGACGTCGAAATACGGGGACCCTGCTATGGCTGCATCGGGAGCCAACCGAAGCGGTTCATATCCACCCGGCCTTCCCCATCGAACTTCACGCCCTCCGCTTCCAGAAGAGCGCGTTGGATCAGGTCACCGTCTCCGCCCGCCCGGGGACTGATCATCCCCTTGCGGTTGATCACCCGATGCCAGGGGACATGGGCACCATAGGGAAGGGCTGCCATGGCATAACCGACCATCCGAGCCGTGGCGACGCCGGAAAGTGTTGCAACCTGACCATACGACGCCACACGGCCTTCGGGTATCCGACGAACGATGTCGTATATCCGCAGATAGCGCGATCCACTCCGACCGGTTCCGGTTTTCATCGTGTTGTTGTTTCGACCCGACATATTTGAGATGTATGATCCATATCGATCATAAAACAATATCGCTATCCTGTCGAGTCCCTTGAATAATCGGGAGGAGAATGGAACCAACGAATCGTCTTCATTCCCATGGGATGCGTCCCCATCATCAGTTCGATTTCAGCAAATCGGAGATGGATTTCAGCAACAGTTCCTTGTCGACGGGCTTATCGATGAACATGTTGGGCGAAAAATATTCCTGATCGGTCTCTTGATTGAACGAAACACCGACCTCTTCGGCCATGGCGGAGATCCCGATGATGGGCAGGTTTTTAAACAAATGGTTGTTGCGAATCTGTCTGCATAACTCGAAACCGGAAAACAGGTTTTCCATCATCACATCCAATAAAACCAGATCCGGCGTTCGTTGTTGTATTTTCTCCCATCCTGTTTTTCCATCTTCTGCGGTGATGACTTCAAAACCGCTTCTCTCCAGGAACAATCCCATTGTGAATCGAAAATCAGGGTTATCATCCACTACCATAATTGTTTTTTTTCCCATATTTCCTCCATACACTCTGTTGATCATCACGGTCGACGATATCGCCGCTTTATTGCAGACTCAGCACCACGCGGAACAGGCTCCCCACTCCGATCTTCGAAAGCACATCGATTCTGCCTTTATGCTGTCGTACGATCCGATCCACCACAATCAATCCAAGCCCTGTTCCGGAGTTTCCCTTTGTTGTAAAAAATTCCCGAAATAAGTTTTGTTTGGTTTTGTCATCCATCCCCTTGCCGTTGTCCTCTACTTCGAACATGTATTGCTGCTTATTGAAATAATCCGCCCGGATATAGACCATACCGGTGTTGTTATCATCGCTTTTTCTGCAGGCTTCGATGGCATTCCAAACGAGGTTGCCCAGCATTCTGACAATACCGCTCTGGTCCATCTTCACCACCGGCAGTTTCGGATTGATTTCAAAAACAAGCTGTATTCCCATGGAGCCGGCTTTTTCCTGAAAGAGACCGATGACGTCCCGGACAACCAGCGCGGGATTCACCATTCTCATTTCCGGCTCCCTTTTTTTGGAGGAATACAGAATATTCTGGGCCACCCGGGTTATTTCAAAAATATTCTTTTTTACGATCCGCCAGCCTTTCCCTGCCAGCGTCATATCATTGTCTTTAATTCCTTCTTCGACCACATAGGCGCCTCCCTGCAGTCCTTCCAGAATGTTCTTGATATCGTGCGAAAGGAGCGCCATGGATTCCCCAAGGATGATCAGTTCCTTATGGGCTTCCTTTATTTTTGTGATATTGATGGCGATTTTAATCACGGCCATGACATTTCCCATGATGCCGATGAGCGGCGCCGTGCAGATAATGATTTGATTGATCTCCCCGGTCGCCAGTTTCAAACTTCCTTCACCGATGTGGATCTGTTTGTCCTGGTAGGTATCGGCCACCAGGCATTTCGTACAGGGTTTTGCATAACCCTTCAGCAACCCATGGCATGTCCTTCCGGCCGGTTCACCAAAATCATTTCGAATGGTCTGATTTGAGAAAATAAATTGATAACCCGTATCCAGGATGGACACATAACAGGGAAGTGAATCCAGCACGCTTTTGAAACTGAGTTCCAACAGGACATCTAAATTCTGCGAGATCGGATGCGCCGCTTGGGCAAGGGGGCTGCTCATTGGATGCTCACCTTTCAATCTGGAATGATTTCTTCGCTTTTCCGTCTCGATCGCCCGATTGTAACGACCTGACAATCCGAATACTTGGATACATTTGCCGCCGTATGCAGCAACCGTCCGCGATGGGATCCAACCCGGCCGACAACACCCAGAACGATCATATCGATCTCGTTTTCCCGGGCATACTTGATAATTTCCACATCCGGAGAACCGAAACGAATCGCATATTGAGATCCGGCGACGTCTTGCAGGCCCCGCTCATATTGAAGTCGCAACGCCAGCAATCCTTTCTCCTCGATTTTCAGCCGTTTGGATTTTTCATCGAGATGTTCCAAGCGCTGATCCATTAACGGGTCCGTATCGGCATCGGGGGAAAGCACGACATGCATGACATGAAGATGGGCGCCGTGGGATTTGCACTGGTAGACGGCATGGGAAAAGGCAAAATCGGCGTCATCTGAAAAATCGCTGCAGAAAAGAATGTTCCGGAGAGAGCGCGACATCGGGTTATGGTATCCTTCCCATTACCGCCGGCGACAGCCTGCCGATCCCCGGAGAATCGAGGTGCCCGGGTCGCGGCGCCAACGTTACTGCATTTGCCAATTGTATGCTTCGAAAAACGGAATCCTGAAGAAAGGCTCACAAACACCCATATCATACCATAAAAGTATGAAAAGACAAGATTCGAATTTGACCCCGATACGGATACGGGAGCCAGCCGCCCGAAAGTCGCGGTTTGCTATTGTGTCCTCCACCCCATTCATTTAGCGCCATTGCATGTATCCATTTCATGCATATTGACGATTCCTCGACTTGTCTCAACGCCATCACAATTCACAAAATTATCCTTCAGTAACATGATGTTATATATTTTTACCAACCGTGGCATAAGGATTGTAATGTTCCAATTTCAATTCTTTTCAGACAATCAACAGCAGAGAAACGGAGGAAAGACATGAACATTTTACTCATCGTACCAGCAGGAGACGCCTATCGCATCACTTCTGAAAAACAGGAAGTCCCCCAACGATCCATGTTGCGTTTCAGCATCCTGCCGGTTACCGCCGTTGCCGGTGCGACACCTCCCGGGCATCATGTGGAAATCTGTGATGAAAATGTGGAAATGCTCGATTTTGATCGAAACGTCGATCTGGTAGGGATTTCCATTATGACGGCAACCGCCAATCGCGGCAAACAAATCGCCCGCGAATTCCACAAACGCGGTAAACTCGTCGTTGCCGGCGGCTATCATGCGACCCTGTTTCCCGAGGATGTGCTTGACCACTTCGACGCCGTTTTGCTGGGCGACGCCGAAGAAGCATGGCCCAGACTGCTGGCGGATGCGGGAATAGGCCGGCTGCAAAAGACATACCGCACCGAAGGACCGCTGGACATGCGCAAAATGCCGCTTCCCCGGCGAGACCTGATCGGACACAACGCCCGTCATTACGCGACCACCAATGCCCTGCAGATCGGCCGCGGCTGCAAACACGGCTGCCGGTATTGCTCCATAACCGCTTTTCATCGACAGACCTATCGATGCAGACCTGTCCGGGAGGTCATCGAAGAGCTTCGCACCCTGCCGCGGGAGGTCATTTTCGTGGACGACAACATCGTGGCCGACCCCGACTACTCCAAAGAGCTATTTCGGGCCATGGCGCCCCTGAAAAAAAGATGGGTGTCCCAGTCCTCCCTTGCCATAGCGGATGACCCGGAGCTGTTGGAACTGGCCCATAGGGCGGGTTGTCGCGGTTTATTCATCGGCATTGAAACCATCCGTTCCGATAATCTGCAGGATGTCCATAAAAACGTGAACCTCCATCGAAGCTGTTTCAAACGAACCGACGCCATTCAGAGCATCGGCATCGGGATAATCGCCGGCATCATCGTCGGCATGGATCATGACGATGTGTCCGTCTTCGAAAAGACCTTGCGCTTTTTGCAACACGCCGGAATCAACGCGATCCAGCTCAATATCATGACACCTCTTCCCGGAACGCCCCTGTACAAAGACCTTCGAAAAGTCGGTCGAATCACCGACCACGACTTCGAGCACTACGATTTCAGACATTGCGTGTTCCGTCCCATGCAAATGACTTCCCGGCAGTTGCAGGAAGGAGCCGACTGGCTTTACCGACAGTTCTACCGTCTGGACAGAGTCCTTCTGCGCGTCCTGCGAACCGCCTTCATTTCCGGCCCGACGCCCGCCTTTCTGACCTGGAAGCTCAACCGCACCTACCGGTATGACAACCGACGCGAAGGCATTACCGGGCAAAATCCGGCGAAGCACAGACCCGGGAGGACTTACGAATCCGAATCTCGCAGGCCGCTGTTGACATCCGAACGGTAAAACCATTACAAGCCATCTCAAAAAAAGGATTTTGGCTCAAGATCGAGGCGGATTCGAGTTTCAAACCGGAGGCATACGCTTGTATGTCGAGGATTTGAAACCCGAATCCAACAAAGAGATTGGGGCAAAAGACTTTTTTGAGATAGCTTGTAGTGTATTTTCGTAAAAACGCTGACAACAAAGCCGGCCCAATCATCCTGAAATGATGCAAACCGGAATGCAGGAGGAGAAAAAAGCAACGCATGAACAGTATATCATGGGAAGATTTTTCGAAAGTCGAATTGAGAGTCGGACGGATCATCGAAGCAGGCGAATTTCCGACGGCCCGTAAGAAGGCTTATCTACTAAAGGTGGATTTCGGCACTGAAATCGGCGTAAAAAAATCCAGCGCACAAGTTACTCACCGCTATACCATCGACGAACTGATCGGCAAACTCGTGGTAGGCGTGGTCAATTTCCCCCCGAAACAAATCGGTCCAATCATGTCCGAATGTCTGGTGACGGGTTTTCACGATACAAATGGTGAAGTCGTGCTCTGTGTTCCGGAAAAGGATGTGCCGCTGGGCACGAAATTGCTGTGAGAAACCGCCACCGTCGCGAATCGTATCATTGCGCCAGATTGTCTCCGCCGACAAGCCCGCAAAAGACCATTCGCAGCTCTCGATCACTTAGTTTTTCGACGCGAATTGTCAGGTCATCGTCCGCATCGGCTTCGATCTCAAACGTAGTATCTGCCATGCAGGAGGCGGACTCCCCGACCATTACGATTTCGCAGCGCGCACACACCGATTCCAGCTTGATTTCGCGGTTGTTTTCCACCCAGCGATGACACTCATCATGGGTGCCGACCCACAGAACGAACAAGTCACTTGCCTGCTTCAGTGTAATCAACCGGTAGCCATTGCCCAGATCATATTTGATGCAGTTCTTCAACCGCGCCTCACCATATTTGGTGACGGTGCCGACTTCCTCTGGCAGGACGAAACCTTGCCGGGTCAGCCGCTCGATAATGTCGTCCACCTTCTGGGCGGCGATATCGGCTTTCTTCCCGTTTTTGCGAAGCGCGGCGAGTCGTTTTTGGAATTTTGGATCCAGATGAATGCGCTGTATCATGATACGGACTCCGAAATATCGCCCATGACCCGGATCAGGAGTTCGCGTTTCTCAGGATTGTCCGTTTTCAGGTGAATCACGCCCCAATAGCGTCCCTGCGTTTTCATTTTGTTTTTGACGGTCAATACATAGTGATTCCCCTGCTCCTGCAGGGTGAAAGCGATATTGTTCTCCAAACGCTCATCGGCATAGGAGGCCACCACTCGAAATGGAAAATCCGGTTCCAGGGTAATGCGGACCTTCACCTCGGTGGGTTTGCCGACTGTCCCGCGCAGTACCGCCTTTGCCGGTTCGATGCCGGCGAACCGCCGCACCCGGCCGTTGATCGACAGTTTCGGCCTGGGTCCCTGCAGATCATTGCAGAAAATGATGATGGTCTTAGAAAAGGCCTCACCGCCGTATCCTTCGGTGTTGCCTTTGATGACCACATGCCCCACCCCGCCCGGCGGAATGGTGCGGGTGAAATCGGCGATGGTGCAGCCGCAATTTGTCCGGACGTTATCAATGGTCAGGGGAGCTTTACCAGTATTGGCGATCTTGAATGCATGTTCGACGATGGTTCCCTCGAGGACCGGATCGAACTGAAAGCGCGACTCTTTGATCGACACCCGAGGAGCATCGACCGAAGATTTTTCCATGGCTGGTCCAGCCCACAGGGTTCTGACGGTGATAATAGAAAGCCAGCAGCATAATCCGACAATCACTTTCGATTTCATCTTGCTCTCCCTTCTCCTTTTTTTGACAGGATGTCATCCGACCGCGTAAAAATCGACGACGCCTCCCCTTCAGCGCTTTCAGAAGATGCGGACATCCACCCGACCCAGGGGGACTCTGAACAATCTTGATGTTTCCGGGGCAACTCATACGCATGGAACCGACTAGATACACCACGGTATTGGTGCAACAGTAGATTTCGTTTCATTCACAATACGTTACTGTTCATAGGACGCATACAAATGAATGGTGCAGGCATAAACATAGTAATTACAAGCCGATCAATGGTTCTTCCATCGGTGTCTTCACAAACCGTTCAACCGCTCCGAACGACTTCACCGTTTCAATCACCTGATTGGCGACCTCGGCGAATTTGACGCCCTCGGCGGAAGAAATCCAGGAAAAATACAGCCGTCCGGGCTCGACGCCGGTATGCTCAAGCAGGTTTTTCATCAACGTAAATTTCCGGCGGGCATAGTAATTACCCGTCAGATAATGACAATCGCCTGGGTGACACCCGGAGACCCAGACGCCGTCGGCACCCTTTCGCAGGGCAGAGAGGATCAATTTCGGGCTGATCCGTCCGGAACAGGGAACCCGGATCACCCGCATATTGGGCGGATACTGAAAGCGACTCACCCCCGCCAGGTCGGCAGCGCCGTAACTGCACCAGTTGCATAAAAAGGTAATAATTTTCGGTTTAAAACCACTCATACCGTTTCCTCCTACTTCCATTCAAAGTAAATCGTTATTATGATGACGATTCAGGCGCATTCAATCATCGCCATAATCTGGGATTCCTCGAAGCCTTTCAAGCGCAGCGCACCGGAGCGACAGGAAGCCACGCAGGCCCCGCAGCCCTTGCACAACACCGGATTGATATCCGCCTTGCCGTTAAAAGGACCGCTCGTTCTCATAAACGGAGCGTTATACGGGCAGACGGCGACACATACGCCGCAACTGCTGCAGTCCATGGGAACGGCATAGGCCACCGTCCCGCTCGTGCAAATGGTTTTTTGAGCCAACAAACGCGTGGCGCCGGAGGCTGCCGCCTGGGCCTGGGCGATGGATTCGTCAATGGGTTTGGGATAATGGGCCAGACCACAGAGGAAAACGCCATCGGTGGCGAAATTGGAAGGCGCCAGTTTTACGTGCGCCTCCACAAAAAAACCGTCGGCGCTCATCGGCACCTTGAAAAAACGGGCCAGTTTTTCATCCTTGTGCGGCACCACCGACGCTGCGAGGGTCAACAGATCCGCTTCGATCACGAATGGTCTTTTCAAGATGTGATCCAGGACTTCGATTTCCAAACCGCCCATGCCGACCGTCACCTTGGGTTTATCCTCCAGTCCGAAGCGAATGAAGATGACCCCTCTTTCCCGGGCTGTTCGATAGAGATTTTCCCGTTCACCGTAGGTGCGGATATCCCGATACAAGACGAACACGTTCATTTCCGGATTCAGTTCCTTGAGATGAACGGCGGCGACTATGCTATGGGTGCAACAAATCCGCGAACAGTAGGGTCGCTCCGGCTCCCGGGAACCGACGCATTGAATGAAAACCGCCGTCTTCAAAGCTCGCAGAGCGGGGTCCTTTCGGCGAAGTTTGTCGTCCAGTTCCAGAGCGGTGACCACCCGTGGATCTTCTCCGTAGCCGTATTCCGTGGGCCGGTTTTCCGTGGCGCCGGTGGCGATAACAGCCACTCCGTGGTGGATGGTTTCCGTCCTTCCGTCCTGATCCACCGTTGTGTCGAAAGACCCTACAAACCCATCCACATTGGTCAATTCGGTATTCAACAGCGTGCGGATACCGGGATGGTTGTATACGGCGATACGCAACGCATCCAGGCCGCCCTGGATCGATTCCCCTTGCGCGGTTTGGAACAACCGATTGGCCTGCCCGCCCAGACGCGCTTCCCGCTCGACCAGGTGGACCGGATATCCCTGATCCGCCAAGGCGATGGCCGCGGTCATACCGGATAAACCGCCGCCGATCACCAGCGCATTCTGATCGATCTCCAGCCTGGCTTCTTCCAGGGCCTGGAACTGGGTGACCTTGGCCACGGCCATGCGCACCAGATCCTTGGCTTTTTCCGTGGCGGCGCGGGGATATTCCTTATGAACCCAAGAGCCGTGGTTGCGGATATTGACCATTTCAAACAGATATTTGTTCAACCCGGCGTTCAGGAGGGTCTCCTGAAACAGAGGATCATGGGTTCTCGGCGTGCAGGCGGCCACCACGATGCGGTTCAGATTTTTTTCACGGATCAACCGAGTGATGGTATCCTGGGTGTCCTGGGAGCAGGAGTACATGTTATCGCCCACATATTCCACAAAGGGCATACCGGACGCGTCATCGCGCACCGCGGGCACATCGATGACTCCGCTGATATTGATACCGCAATGACAGACAAACACCCCGATGCGGGGACGCTCGCCGAAAATATTCCGCTCGGGCGGCGGACTGCTGGAGCGGGTCAAGGTATGACGGCTATCGGACAGAGCGATGCCGGCTCGCATGGCCGCCGCGCCCGCCTCGACCACCGTCTGGGGGATGTCTTTAGGTCCTTGAAATGCCCCGCATACATAAACGCCCGACCTCGATGTCGTCACCGGATCAAAGGAGGCGGTCTTGCAAAAACCGGAGTCCGTGAGTTGAACTCCCAGCTTGTTAGCCAGGATTCGGACATCCTCCGCTATTTCCATTCCCACGGACAGCACCACGATGTCGAAGTTCTCCCGGGTCCAGTTGCCGGTTTGCTCATCTATATAGTCGATTACCTGACGCTTCGCCCCCCCGGTTTCGGGAAAAACCGAATGCACCTTGCAGCGCACGAAACGAATGCCGTATTTCTCCCGGGCTTCGTTGTAGCAGCTTTCGAAACCTTTCCCGTGGGTGCGCATGTCCATATAGAAGATGGTGCAGTCCACATCC
This sequence comes from Desulfobacterales bacterium, assembly GCA_041740615.1. Classification (GTDB taxonomy): domain Bacteria; phylum Desulfobacterota; class Desulfobacteria; order Desulfobacterales; family SURF-7; genus DYJD01. Next base: position 10,848 of record JBGSLR010000057.1, on the reverse strand, counting down.
GGCTCGTGCTCTTTAGTGATGATGGCCTGTTTGATGGCATACATACAGCAGACAGAAGAACAATGGCTGTTATTGCAGGTATTCATGTCCCGGGAGCCCACGCATTGGAGCCAAGCGATGCGCTTTGGTTCGATCTGGTCGGACAGGCGCACCACATGTCCCTGATTGGGCCCCGAAGCAGACAATAAGCGTTCGAACTCGATGGAGGTGACCACATCCGGATTGTTATCATAGGAGTAGATCAGCTTTCCGGCAGGATCATAGGTCTTGAATCCGGGGGAAAGTATAATGGCCCCGACATTCAGGGTGATATTTTGATCCGCGTCTTCATAGTTGATCGCGCCCGCCGGGCAGCTTTTTTCACAGTTGCCGCATTTTCCCTTGGCCAGCTTGAGGCAGTGTTCGGCGTCGATGGCGTATTTCAACGGCACGGCCTGGGGATACTGAGCATAAATGGCTTTGCGCTTGTTCAGTCCTTTATTGTATTCATCCGCAACTTTTTTGGGACATTTTTCGGCACAGGCGCCGCAGGCAATGCATTTCTCCATATTCACATAGCGGGCTTTCCGCAACACATCCACCTGAAAATCTCCCTGCACACCGCGAACATCCCGGATTTCGGCCATAGTGATCAATTCGATGTTCATATGCCGCCCCACTTCCACCAGCTTTGGGGACATAATGCACATAGAACAGTCGTTGGTGGGAAAAGTTTTGTCCAGCTGGGACATCACGCCGCCGATGGAGGCACTCTTTTCAATCATGTAGACATAATAACCAGAATTGGCCAGATCGAGGGCGGCCTGGATACCGCCGATACCCCCGCCGGCAATCAGAACGGCTCCTGTGATTTGCTTCGACATCGTTATTTTCTCCTTACCATGATAAGCATTTCTCTCTCATCCATACGCGATCGAACAAAAACATCTAGTAACCGGGCAAATTCACTTCAACCAGGTCCGATCCGAGATAGGTACGCTCGCTTTCAGCCAGGATACCGAGTGACAGCGCGATGATCGTCCACAAGTGTACCGTCCGATAAGCGCCCTTGCCGTACTGATGCCCCAGTTCTTCTATTTGGGCATGACAATTATGGCAGGGTGTAATGACGTAGGTAGCTGCGGTGCATGCAATCTGCTCGTGCTTTAATCGGCCGTAATATAATCGGGCTTCCTTGTTGCCGGTTTGAAGATATCCGCCGCCTCCGCCGCAACAGTAGTTATTGGACTTATTGGGAAACATCTCGATCACATTTTCCGCTCCGACGCATGCGGCGCTGACGAATCGCAGTTCATCGGCCAGTGTGTCGCCGAATCCTTTGCGCACCTGGTTACACGGATCCTGCACGGTGAATTTCACCTTCAAATCCTTGTTCCATTCGGAATTGACCTTTAATTTGCCCTCCCGGATCCATTTGGCGTAATAGGAAACCATGGGGGCGATTTCCAGATCGGTTTCGATCTTGTGCCGCTTCTGTCCCATCCAGACCGAAAAAGTGGAATGACCGCATTCGGTGTTTAAATACACCTTGCAGCCCAACTCCATGGCTTGTTTCAAGGTTTTTTCCGTGATGGTTTTCCAACCGTTTTCATCGGCCAGGAACATGCAGTAGTTTTCTCCTCCCCAACCGGTGCAGCTGTATGTCCAATCCGCGCCGGCGAGGTGTAGGATCTTCCACAGGGGCGCCATTTCCTCGGGTTCGGTGACCGGTTCCCGGGAGTTCTGACTCAAAAAGAAATTCGCGCCCTGCTTGTCGATGGGTGCCTCCAGGTTTTCCCAACCCGGCTGGTTTGCCCGTACTTCCTCCAGCATGTCCTCCACCACGAACCGAAAATCCTCTTCCGGGGTCCCCATGGCGCTGCAGCTGTCGTTTTTCAGGGCCATATCGCAGGAACCCAATATTCCCTTGGGCCGCTCTTCCCGGGGCCATAATTTGCGGCCCTCGTACACCATGGCGGCGATGTCGATGTTCATCGGGCAGACGTAGCTGCAGCGCTTGCACATGCTGCACAACCAGACCCAAGGATGTTTGATCAGCTCCTGGTCCATCCCCAACGCCACCATGCGAACAAACTTGCGGGGGTCCATATCCTCCAACCCCGACGCCGGGCATCCGGACGCGCAGGCGCCGCAGGTCAGGCACAAATTCAAATTGGCGCCCTTGGGTAACACGCTCACCAATTTGTTTTTGAACTGCGGCTTCCAGTCCTTTTGAATCATGATCGGATCATTCATCGTCATTTCCTTTCCCTATATCGATCGAAAATATCTTCCGCAGTATCCCCGGAGCGCCTATGACCGGGCGTATTTCCGCATACTGCGCTGCTATCCGGAATAGATATGGATGCGCTATCAGAAGCGCCGGATGGCGAAAGGTAAAATAGGTCTGAGGCGACGCGCGTGGATTACGAAAAACAGGGAAACGGAATCGGTTTTCAGGCCGCTACTTTACCACCTGCCAAACCCGGGCAGGCATGCTGCTACGCACTCAAGTAAAGCCGACAAACCGATGCATGGAAACTCCTGAGAGTCGAGGCCGGTTCCGTTGGCCTCTGAAAGCGATGGTTTCAACGGAACGGCTGGGTTATTTTACAAATACCGGGTTGTAGTAGCATGAAATGTTGTAATGAATCAAATCGATATTTTGAATGATCATTCGATTTGGGATTCATCCTGTCGATAGCATGGACACCTCGTCAGGCTATACAATCCATCTATTGATTTGCCTTCCAGGATTATGATTATCAATTTGACCATTCGTTGAATGATATATTAAAGATTATCATCATTTGATGAATCAGGAGATGTTCATGCTTCCGTTTTTCGGCTTTACCTGAGGTTTTGATGAAAAGTTCGCCGAGGTGCGGCGCCGGGTAAAGGCTGAATACCACCCTTCGTATGGTTTCTTCTTCCAGCGCCAATGCTATCGGGCAGTCATTGATGACAGGGGCAATGGTGCTGGGCACCCCACGGTCTTCAAAACCGTCGGCCTCGCCTGAAAATCGAGGAGGAGGTTCGATTCCCCTTGCCCCTTCCATGCAAGGATTGATTTGAACGCCATGAGTAGATATCTGACCATCGGCATTGCGGGCCACGTGGACCACGGCAAAACAACCCTGATTCGCTGCCTGACGGGTATCGACACCGATCGGAGCCCGGAAGAGAAACTGCGCGGACTCTCCATCGATGCGGGAATTGCGCCCCTTGAAATTCCAGCAAGAAATCCTATCGCTCTGGTAGATGTTCCCGGGCATACCGACTATCTGAAAAACACCATCCGCGGACTCCATGCCGTCGACGGTGCCATCCTGGTGGTGGCCGCCGATGACGGCATCATGCCGCAAACCATCGAACATCTTGAAGTCCTGAAATTCTTTCAAGTCGCCAGGGGGTTCGTGGTGCTGAGCAAAACCGATCTGGTGGATCCGGAAACCCTTGAAATCGCCCTGCTGGAAATCGAAGAAGCACTGATGGGAACGTTTCTGGAAGGTTGCCCCATTGTTCCTTTCTCCGCCATGGATCAGAAGGGTGGAGAAGCCATCCGGCGGCGGATGGTCGATATGGCGGATGGAATAAACCGGACATCCTCCCGTGAATCGTTCCGGTTATGGATCGACCAGGTCAAGGTGTGTGCCGGGTTCGGCACGGTGGTCAGCGGCACAGTGGTTTCCGGGAAACTGCGCCGGGATGATCCGGTCCAGTTGCTTCCGGCAGGCAACGTGGCGCGGGTGCGCTCTCTCGAATCTCACGGTCGCCTCATCGAACGGACCTGTCCGGGTCAACGCATCGGTATCAATCTGCATAAAATACCGGCGACCGCCGTTACCAGGGGAATGACCCTGGTTACCCCTGGAACCCTGGAGGAAAATTATCTGCTGAATGTGGAACTGCACGTCCTTAAGGGGGTTTCAGGCGGCCTTAAAAACCGGCAACGCCTGAAACTGCATATCGGCACTTCCATCAGCAACGCCATGCTGGTCACCATGGACTCGACAACCCTGCCGCCTGGTGGTCATGGACTGGCCCAGTTCCGCCTGATGAAACCGGTCGCTGCCTTACCGCGTGATCCGTTTGTGGTCACCCTGCTGAACCGCAATGTCGTCGTCGGCGGCGGCGTCATTCTGGAAACGACCCGGGAAAAGTACCGCCCGGCAAAATCCGCCGGAACCCTTCCGGTCCTGTCTACGCTTCGAGACAGCGATCTTGTCGAATACCTAAATTTGATATTCAGTCCTCGACAGATAAGTCCGCTTTCCGCTCAGGAACTGGCCCGCAGGACCGGATGGCCTCACCTGCGATTCGAGGCGGAAATCAACGCCCGAGTCAAAAACGGCTCACTGCATTACATCAAGGGACTGGGCGCAATTGAAAAATCCGCCCATCATAGGCTCAAAGAAGATGTTCTGCGTTCGGTGGAAACCATTTTCCGCGGAGACGCCGTAAAAAAAAGCATCAATGAGAAAGAAGTCGCGGACCGTGCGGCGATTGGTCTTGAAGAGCCGCTCCTGCATGCGCTCATCGAGGATCTTTGTCAAAGCCGGCGACTGAAAAAGGGCGGCGGCGGTCTTAAAAATCCATTCTTCGAGGAGTGCCTTCCGGCCGGAAATGAAACAATGGCCCGATTGCTGCTGGAATATGCGCAAAAGTCCGGATTATCGCCCTTCAGCGCAGACAGCATCTGGAAACTCCACCAGAAAAAAATGGATAAACTGGAAATTCAGCATACGCTCGAATTGCTGGCCGACAGAAAACAGCTGATCCGTTTGCGCGACAATCGTTTTCTACAAGCGGATTCCCTCGAGATCATCAAAGAACGGGTCAGCGCAGCGATTCAAACCAAGGGCCGCATCACGCTGAAGGACAGCCAGGAGATCCTGGGGTATGGTCGCTGGGGCGGAGCGCCCGTCTTGGATTATCTGGATAAAATCGGTTTCACCATCCGCATCGGCGACGAGCGGGTGATTCGGCAGTAAACGAAAAAACAGGAGACCAAAATGAGCGAAGCATACAGAAACATGTGGCGAGAATTGGGGCTCGATCTTACGGCGCATGACGCCTTGTTGAACGTTCTGGGCCAGGCTTACCAAGACATATATCTGACCCAGAAAAACCGCCCCGCCGGTATGGGCTACTTCGACTTCGTGATGAGCGAGGTCCATGGCCTGCGCATCAAGGAGCTGTTGGATGAAAAGGCTGCCGGCCGAAAAATTGTCGGCAGCTATTGTGTCTTTGTCCCGGAGGAAATCGTGCTGGCGGCCAACGCGACCCTGGTGGGCCTGTGCGCCGGCGCCGATTTCGCCCTGGAAGAATCGGAAAAGCTGCTACCGCGAAATACCTGTTCCCTGATAAAATCCACCTTCGGTTTCAAATTGGGCAAGGTATGCCCGTATCTGGAATCGGCGGACATGGTGGTGGGAGAAAACACCTGTGACGGTAAAAAGAAAGCCTATGAAACCCTCGGCACACTGATATCCAATCTGTATGTCATGGATCTGCCCCAGGTCAAGTCGTCCGCCGGACGCGAACTCCTCAAGACGGAATACTACCGGTTCAAGGAAACCCTTGAAAACCTGACCGGTGTGACTGTCGACAGGCAACGTCTTTTGGCAGGAATCAGGACCGTCAATGAAAAACGCAAGGCCCTTCACCGCCTGAATCGGCTTCGGGCTGCCGACCCCGCGCCCATATCTGGCCTGGATGCCCTGCTGGTCAATCAGGTCTTCTTCTATGACAACCCGGCACGCTTTACCGCGTCGGTCAACAAGATTTGCGATGAGTTGGAACAGCGGATCCGTGACAAATCAGGGATAGCCGCCGAATCCCACCCCAGAATCCTGATTTCCGGCTGCCCCATGGCGGTGCCCAACTGGAAGCTGCCCTGGATTGTGGAAACCTCCGGCGGGGTCATCGTCGGCGAGGAATCCTGTGTGGGCGAACGCGGCAGCCGCAACATAGTGGACGACAGCGGCGCCAGCCTGGATGATCTGATGGATGCCGTCATCGACAGGTATTTCACCATCGACTGCGCTGTGTTCACCCCAAATCAAAGCCGGCTGGATCATATCTTCGAAATGGCCGAAACCTACAAGGCCGACGGGATCATGCTTTATGGCCTGCAATTCTGCCAGCCCTATTTAATGGAATCCATGCCCATTGAAAAAAACCTGAAGGAAAAGGGGATTTCGGTCCTTCGGGTGGAAACCGACTACAGCACCGAAGATGCCGGCCAGCTCAAGACGCGGGTGGAGGCTTTCCTGGAGATGCTCAAATAATTTTGAGGCGGAGAACTCCCGATATTTTGATCCGGGCACTCCCCCCCCTTAGGGGGAGTATTCGGATCGCAGTTCCTTCACGGCCTTTACGATCAATCCAGCGGCCTGATCAATCTCCTCGGCCGTGGTCATTCTCCCGGTGGTGAACCGCAGGGTTCCTTTGGCCCATTCCTTGGATATGTTCATGGCCGTCAGCACATGCGAAATCTCCACATGGTCCGAATGGCAGGCGGCCCCGGCCGAAGCGGCCACTTCAAGGCCGATCCGTTCCAGGATAAGATTGGCCTCCAACTTAAAGAAGGAGACGCTGGTGGTATTGGGCAGGCGCAATTCCGGATGCCCATTGAACCGGATATCCGATAGTTCCGACCGCAGGATGGCTTCCAGGCGGTTTCGCATGTTTTTCAGATGTGCCGCGCCGTTGTCCAGCGTGGCAGCAAGCTCGCAGGCCTTTCCAAGGCCGACGATCCCCAGCACGTTTTCCGTCCCGGCCCGCAGCCCCCTTTCCTGCCCCGCGCCGTGGCAGAATGCATTCGCTTCCACCCCCTTACGGATATACAGGGCGCCGATGCCCTTGGGGGCATAGAGTTTGTGGCCCGCCATGGACATAAGATCCACGCCTAGAACACCCACTTCGGCACGAATTTTCCCAAGGGATTGCGCCGCGTCCGTATGCATCATGATTCCGGCTTGTCGGGCAAGGGCGGCAATCTCCGCTATCGGTTGGATGGTGCCGACTTCATTGTTGGCATGCATGATGGAAATCAGGATAGTTTCCGGAATGATCGCCCCCGCCACATCGGCCGGGTTCACCAGCCCGGTATCGTCCACCGGCAGATAAGTGACCAAAAACCCAAGGCCTTCCATATATCGGCAGGCCGCAAGAACCGCCGGGTGTTCGATCCGACTGGTAATCAAGTGCCTCCCACGGACAAAACGGCCGCCGGCAATACTCTTGAGTACCTGGTTATTGGATTCGGTACCGCCACTGGTGAAAATCACTTCTCCCGCGTCGCAGCCGATCAGGCCCGCGACCTGTCGCCGGGCCACCTCCACAGCCTGCTTGGGACGGATTCCATACCAGTGGGAACTGGACGGATTGCCGAACTCCCTGTCCAGATACGGCTGCATGGCGTCAATCACTTCTGGTGCATGGGGCGTGGTGCCATTGTAATCGAGATAAATAGGCTTTTTCATTGTTGTCGCTTCCCTCTCCATCGATTGTAATCATTCTACCGGCAATGGTTCCGGGAATATCATAAAACATCTAACGCGTCTATTGCTTCATCCGATTTGAAACCCAGTGGGGAAGTTTCGAAGAAGATGTACGTCTACTCAAAGGAGGATACGATGCCTGGACAGCAGTCGGATATGCTTATAATGCGGACAATCCGGATCGGGAATATCTGGATGATGACGGTACGCCCAGAAGCTTTACTGAGGTGCGTGATATGTGGGGCCGATTGGGCATAATCGCCGCGGAGGGGATTCGATGTTCGACCGTGAAGTCATTTTCTACTGAGGAATCGGGATCGGATTTGTTCGATCCCGATTCCATCGATTATAGATTGGTGAATCCCGGCTGTTCGATGACTTGGCCGCCGAAATCAAGTTCTTCCGGAAGATGTCCCAATTGCCCTGCCGGCAGCCGGACAAAGCAGCTCACCAGTGCAATGGCCACCGACGCCATATACGGCACGGCAAGCATCAACAGCACGACGATCCAAAGATGCAGATCCAGCGTCATCGAGCTTGAACGCAAGCCGACGCCTACCGACGCCGCCAGCAGCAGCAGTAATATGGACAACTCCTGTCCCGCGGAGAACAATGCCTGCATCAGGGCCGGTCTGCCGGTCAGCTTGGGTGTCCGGAAAAACGGGAGCTTGCTGGTGAAAAATCCGAGGAGAACGGCCTTGGCGATGGTATGGGCCAGTGCCAAGCCGGCCAATCCCGCCGCTGCGGTCTGGACAAAACTGGCCTGCATTCGTTTTCGGTACAGATATACCATCTTGACGGCCTTGAACGAAAAAAGCGCGATGGGCAGCAACGAGAGTTCCAGCAACGGCGGATCCACACGCTTGGGATCGATGATCATGGCCAGGGACCAAACCAAAGCCGCCAACGTAAAGATCAGATTGAAGCCGTCGGCGATCCAGGGCAACCAACCGGCGATGAAATGATAGCGCTGTCCATTGCTCAAGTGGCTTGTCTTGTTCCCGAAAAATTCTCGGGTATGCCGGCGTAAAATCTGTATCGCGCCATAGGCCCATCGGAAACGCTGCTTCTTGTAGTCCAGATAGGTATCCGGCATCAAACCGCGTCCATAGCTTTTGGGGATATACACCGAATCATACCCATGCTCGAATATGCGCAGTCCCAAGTCCGCGTCCTCGGTAATGCACCACTCGCCCCACCTGCCGGACTCCTCAAGGGCCGACCGCCGGACAAGGGTCATGGTCCCGTGTTGAATGATGGCGTTGCGTTCGTTGCGGGTAACCATACCGATGGAGAAAAAAGCCCGATATTCCGCATAACACATGGCCTTGAAGGCGTTCTGATCGGCATCCCGGTAGTCTTGAGGCGCCTGCACCAGACCGATTTCCGGGTTGGTGAACTGTGGCACCAGATGTCGCAACCAATTTGCACGAACCACATAGTCGCTGTCGATGACTGCGATGATCTCGGCTTTTTCATCGGTTCGTTCCAAGGCGTAATTCAAGGCACCGGCCTTGAATCCGGCAAGGGGCGCCACATGAAAAAATCGAAACCGCGATCCCAGCTTGGTGCAATGCGCCTCAACCGGACGCCATACGTCCGGATCCTGGGTGTTGTTGTCGATCACGAGGACCTCGAAACGCGGATAATCCAAATCGGCAAGGGCGTTCAACGTCTCCACCAGCATTTCCGACGGTTCGTTATAAGCCGGCACATGGATGGAAACCATGGGCAATGATTCTTCCGGTAACTGCACGGCATGAAACGCCCGCCGCCGCCGGGTGACCCAAAGCGCTTCGGCCCATTCATGGGCTTCGGTCAGCAGCACCATAATGACGCCGATCATTCCGACGAACATCAGACTTCCCACCATCACGGTCGCCAAGGTCAGGTACTGATGGATGTATTCGTACACGATCCAAACGGCGCCGGTGGCGGCGCCGAAGGCGATCACCGCCAAAAAGCTCCTGCCGCGCCCACGCAGTGTCTGGCTGTCGATGAGCAGCAAAGCCAGCGTGACGGCTGCGATGACAACCGAAATGGCGGCCAGCAGATACCAGTGCGGTATGGGGACGATCGGCTTTTTAAACGGAAATTTGGGCTTGCGATAGGCGTCGTAGACTCCCCAATAGGCCCCCACCGCCCCTTCGGTATCTTTTTTCCAGGGCTGATCAAACGCTTCCATGATGTAATACACGTAGTTCTCCTGCGCCGCACGATGTAAAAACCGCCGGAGAAAAATTGCCTGGTTGGCTTCGGAAGCAACCGCCGAACGGCGTGTACGCCCGTTGCTGGGCCAGCCGACTTCGGCGATTACCAGGGGCTTGTCGGGGAAAAGCCGCTTCAGCATATTCATCCGATCGACGATGTAATCAACGGCCAGGTCCACATGAACGCCTTCCCAGTAGGGCAGCATATGAATCGCGATGAAGTCTACGTGCTCCGCCAACTCCGGATGTTTCATCCAGACATGCCAAGGTTCGGCCGTGCTCACGGGCACCTGGACATTTCGACGCACGCGTTCAATGTATTCGATCAAATCTTCGACGGGGATGTCCCCCCGCAGCACCACTTCGTTACCGACGATGACCCGAACTACGTTTGGACACCCGGGGGCGACCTGCAGGAGTCTCTCGATTTCCCGTTCGTTGTTGGCCAACCGGGTGTCGATCCAGGCCCCCATGGTGACGTTGATCCCTTTCGGGTGAGCCAAATAGGGGATCTTGGCGAGCACATCCTCCGTTGTGTACGTGCGCACTGCATGGGTCTTGCCTTTGAGCAGGGCCAAGTCTGCGTTGATCTGCGCCTCGGTGGGAAAATTTTTTGTCAACGGGCTTTGTGATGCCTGTATGGGGGAAAATGAAAAACCGGGAATAATCGTCGGCCAGGCAGGTTCCTGCTCCGGCCGGTTCATGTAGGCCCAAACGGAAAAAGTTAAAATGGCCACGGCAATGCCGATCAATATATTGGAGCGCATCATAGCGTCAACCCATATGTTAGAGTGTAAAGGACTGGTGCCCTGTTTCTGGAAAGTCAGTATAAAATATTGATTATATAATATTTTTTATGGGTAGGGCGAAAGTTGAAATGCGGCGATCGCTGAGGAAACAGAAAAAAGAATGACAATACATGTCGGAAAAGTCTTATTCACGGGGATCTATCCAAACCATATTATTTCCTGAAGTTTCGCACTTAATATTTTGGTAAAAAATATTGATAATACATTGAAAATGTTTATAAAATGATTGAAAGGCGGTTCCAATTTTAGTATATTTGATTTGCGCAAATCATTAATAATACTGAAAAAAGGAACCGCCATGAATTCCAATAATACATTTTCTCTTTCATTGCAAAAGCAGAT